>CAKQTC010000003.1 GCA_934274515.1 uncultured Clostridia bacterium | reverse complement strand
GCTCAGTTGGTTAGAGCGGTCGGCTCATAACCGATTGGTCCGCGGTTCAAGTCCGTGAAGGCCCACCAAAAAACTTGTAACTTAACATACTTAATAAATTAAGTTCTATATACGGTCCGGTAGTTCAGCTGGTTAGAACGCTAGCCTGTCACGCTAGAGGTCATGGGTTCGAGCCCCATTCGGATCGCCAGTTTCGCCTTGGTAGCTCAGCTGGTAGAGCAGGGGACTGAAAATCCCCGTGTCGGTGGTTCAACTCCGCCCCAAGGCACCATTCTGCTGGCTTAGCTCAACAGGCAGAGCAGCTGATTTGTAATCAGCAGGTTGATGGTTCGATTCCGTTAGCCAGCTCCAAAATTGTGTTAAGTTTTTTTTATTATATGGAAGGATTCCCGAGTGGCTAAAGGGAGCAGACTGTAAATCTGCCGTCACCGACTTCGATGGTTCGAATCCATCTCCTTCCACCAAACGGCTCGATTTATTCGGGTCGTTTTTCTGTCTCCATACATATCCGAATATTATTTCCGCACAATTATAAGTGCGGTTTTTTCTTGTTTTTTCGACAAAAAACATTATTTTACGTTGTTTTTTACGGTTATAAATATTTTATCATAATCATCACGGAGGTCGCAATGAAAGTCAGTACCAAACTAATCGGCGACGAACTTTACATCATTCTCGACGGAGAACTCGACCATAGCGTCGCGGACAAAATCCGCGACCAAATAGACGAGCGCATTTTAAGTTTGTCACCGTCAAAAGTTATTATCGAAATGAGCAAACTTCGTTTTATGGACAGTACGGGAATAGGTTTAATACTCGGGCGATATAAAAAACTTCGCGCTAGACATATTCCTATGTACATCGGCTCGCCGAATCCACAAATAGACAAAGTAATAAAAATCAGCGGATTATATAGCATAATCCCGTTATTGAGGTGAAAAAATGACAAATTATATGACGTTACGAGTTAAAGCCGTTCCTACAAACGAATGTTTCGTAAGGGGCGTCGTCGCAGGATTTACCGTACCGTGCGACCCGACTATCGACATAATCAACGATATAAGAACGGCTGTAAGCGAAGCGGTGACGAACTGCGTGGTACATGCCTACGGCGGCACGGGAAACGGCGATATACTTATCGAAGGGCATATAAACGACGGATTGCTTACGATTTCCGTGTCGGATTACGGCCGAGGAATAGACAACGTCGAGAAGGCGATGGAAGACTTTTTCACGACGAAAGAAAGCGAAGAGCGTAGCGGACTGGGATTTACCATAATGAGAAGTTTTATGGATTCGCTCACGGTCGTAAGCGAAAAAGGTGCGGGAACGACTGTCACGATGACTAAAAATTTGACAGGTACCGATGCTGAGTGTTGAAGAAACGACCGAACTTATAAAACTCGCGCAACAAGGTGATGACGGAGCAAAAACCGCACTTTTGCAAAACAATCTGCCTTTAATTAAAAGTATCGTCAAACGTTATCAAAACAAACAAATAGAATACGATGACCTAGTGCAACTCGGCACACTCGGATTTGTAAAAGCGTTAAACAATTTCAATCCCGACTTCGGGGTAAGATTTTCCACTTATGCCGTTCCGATGATTGCGGGGGAGATAAAGCGTTTTATCCGGGATAACGGTGCCATTAAAGTAAGTCGTTCTATAAAAGCACAGAATCAAAAAATCAATAAATTTATCGAAGAATACCGACAAAAAGAACAAAAAGAACCGTCAGTATCCGAAATTGCGGCATTTCTTAACGTGGACGAACAGGAAGTCGTATTCATAATGGACAGTTCGAAATATCCGGTTTCCATCTATGCCGAAACGGACGAAGACGGACTTACGCTTGCCGACAAACTTTGCAGTAAAGAAAGTAGCGACGATTATATAGAAAAACTAGTTTTGCGTGAAATTATCGATAAATTAGACGAAAGAGAGAAAAAAATAATAATTTTGCGTTATTATCGAGATAAAACGCAAAGCGAAATCGCAAAAGAATTAGGCGTATCCCAAGTTCAAATTAGCAGGCTCGAAGCAAAACTTCTCGAAAGAATGAAAAAAGAACTCGTCTAATTCGACAATACTGGCAATTCATATAAAGTTGATTTTCCCTATATTTTGTATAAAAACACGCTCCGAGTTAAACAATAACTTTGGAGCGTTTTTATTATGAGAAAAGAATACACGGAGCAAACAGAGATATATCGTCCGCAACAGCAGTTTTCGGAGGAACAGAAAAATGAAACTAGATAATGAGCAAAGTAAGGAATATCTTGCCGAAGTTAAGCGCGAAATGCCGAAAACCAAACATTTTGCCACATTGTTGAAAGCGTTTGTAACGGGCGGTCTGATTTGTTGCGTCGGTCAATCGTTTTCCTTGCTTTATCAATATTTTTTTCCTTCTTTCGACGAGAAAACCGTAGCAGGGTTTACGACTATGTCTATGATACTCGTCACCGGGATATTGACCGGATTCGGCGTGTACGACAAAATCGGTTCGTTCGGCGGAGCCGGGAGCATAATTCCCATTACGGGGTTTGCAAATTCGATTGTTAGTCCTGCGATAGAACACAAACGCGAAGGTATTGTGCTCGGATTGTGCGCAAATATGTTTTCCGTAGCAGGACCAGTTATCGTATTCGGAATAACGGCAAGTATTATCGTCGGAATAATTTATTTGTTTATTTGATATGAAAAATCAAACTTTAATCTTTGAAAAACCCGTTTTTATTAACGAAACGGCAACAATCGCTGGTCCCAAAGAAGGGGAAGGTCCGTTAAGTTCGTATTTTAACAACGTGTTGAAAGACGATTTGTTAAAAGAAAAAAGTCACGAACACGCCGAAATTAAAATTCACACTTACGCGATAAAACAGTTGCTTAACCGTGCAAAAATTACTGCAGACGAAGTTGATTGTTGTTTTTGCGGCGACCTTATGGACGAAATAATCGGCGGAAACTTTTCGATGCGAGAAATAGACGTACCTTATTTTGGAATTTATAATGCGTGCGCGACTTTTGCCGAAGGACTTATACTCGGTTCTTCCATGGTTTCCGCAAGATTAATGGATAGAGTAATTTGTTCGGTTTCGAGTCATTTTGCCACGGCAGAAAGGCAATATCGGAATCCGCTCGAACTGGGTGCACCTAGGACGCCGTTATCGCAATGGACGGTAACGGGCGGGTCTGCGTCTCTGCTCGAGGGGGAAAATAAAAGCGGCATTGCCATAACGTGCGGAACCGTCGGAAAAGTCGTCGATTTCGGAGTAACCGACGCAAACAATATGGGCGCGGCAATGGCGCCGGCGGCGTTAGATACTATAATGTCGCATCTAAGCGACACGAACAGAACGGTTGACTATTACGATATGATATTTACAGGCGATTTAGGGCATGCCGGAAGCAGGCTGTTAAAGAAAATGGCACATGATAAGGGAGTGGATTTAAGCAGGAACTACGAAGACTGCGGCGTTCTGATATATAATCGCGAAGCGCAAAAGGTCGAACAAGGCGGGAGCGGCGCTTGTTGCAGCGGACTTGTCTTTAACGGCTATATATATTCAAAATTAAAAAACGGACAATTAAAAAAAGTTCTGCTCGTTCCTACCGGCGCATTGCTTTCGAAAACTTCAAGTTTACAAGGAGAATCGATACCGTCGATAGCGCACGCGGTGAGCATTGAGGTGATATAGATTATGGAAATTTTTTTGACCTATCTTAAAGTTTTCGCCGTAGGCGGCGGAATATGTTTAATCGGACAGATTTTAATAAATTTGACAAAAATGACGCCTGCGAGAATACTCGTAACTTTCCTTTTAATCGGCGTTATACTCGAAGCGGCGGGCGTATTCAAATACGTCAAGGACTTTGCGCAAGCAGGCGCTACGATACCTATATTAGGGTTTGGAAGTAATCTTGCCAAAGGGGCGATAGAAGGCGCAAAAGAAAGCGGTTTTTTCGGTGCGCTTACGGGCGGCGTCAAGGCGGCAAGCGCAGGGCTTTCGGGTGCTATTTTTATCGGATTTGTCATTGCGCTTATTTCTAAATCAAAGTCAAAAAATTAAATTAAATATCATAAAACAGTAAAAAACGCGGAAAGATTGACAAAGACAGACTTTCATACTATAATCATAGTATGAATACACTTATTAACGACAACGAAGCGGTTTTTATCGCTTCACCGAGCAATCTTTTTTACTTCACCGGAATGAAAAATTCCGACGCCTACGCACTATTCACAAACAACGAAAAATTTTACTTTACCGACGAACGGTATTTGGAAGAAGCGGCGGCAACTCTTAAAAGTTTTACCATCAAAAACGTAAAAGAACTTCACGACTTTTTCAAGACTAGCGGTATCAAAACCTTAGGGATAGAAGGCAGTCTTACGCACGATGTTTTTTCCTTGCTTACCGAGGACGGCGTTGAAAAATTTTATCACGTCGACCAAAGAATAAGCAAAATTCGCTCCGTAAAATCGCCGCAAGAAATAGAACTTATCGAAAAAGCGCAAGAAATCACCGACAAAACTTTTAAGGATATACTTAACGTGATAAAAGAAGGAATATCCGAAATCGAACTTGCCGGCACGCTCGAAAGCCTGCTTTACGTCAACGGTGCGGACGATTTGGCGTTTACGTCCATCGTCGCTTTCGGAGCAAACGGTAGCAAACCGCACGCCGAAAGGTCGGAAAAACGTCTTACGCCGGGTACAATGATAACGATGGACTTTGGAGCCAAATATCGCAATTACTGCTCGGATATGACCAGAACCGTGTTCTTCGGAACGCCTGACGAAGAGCAGAAAAAAATATATAACCACGTCCTTACTGCACAGGAAATGGCAATAGGTATCGCACATTCTGGAATGACCGGAAAAGAACTCGACTCTATGGCGAGAAATTATTTTGCCGAAAACAGTCTTGACGAATACTTCATACACTCGCTCGGACACGGCGTCGGTCTCGACGTACACGAAGCACCGCGCGCATCGCGTATTTCGGACGATATAATGGAAGACAATATGGTAGTGACGGTAGAACCCGGATTGTATTTCCCCGAAAAATTCGGCGTGAGAATAGAAGATATGATTATTTTCAATAAATCGGGCGTAATAAACTTGACAAAAAGCCCGAAAAATATGATAATAATCTAGTTATAACATAAATTACTTTGGAGGATTGATTATATGCCTTATATACTTGCAGGCGATTTTAGAAAAGGAATTACTTTCGAACTCGATTCAACCGTTCAGGTTATCGTAGATTTTCAACACGTTAAACCCGGCAAAGGCGCGGCGTTTGTTCGTGCAAAAATTAGAAACGTTATGACCGGCGGCGTTATCGAGAGAACGTTTAACCCTAGCGAAAAGTTTGAACTCGCGCATATCGAAAGAAAGAAGATGTCTTATAGTTATTGCGACGGTGATCTTTACTACTTTATGGACGTGGACACCTTCGACCTTGTCCCGTTAAACAAAGAACTCGTCGAAGACGCGCTTCACTTTATCAAAGAAGGCGACGTATGCGATATTGCTTTCTACAAAGGAAACGCTTTTAGTTGCGAACCGCAAAACTTCGTAGAACTTCAAATCATCGAAGCGGACCCCGGAATCCCCGGCGCAACGGCGCAACCCGGCACGAAAAACGCTACGCTCGAAACCGGCTACAAAATTCAAGTTCCGCTGTTCATCAACGCAGGCGAAACCATTCGCGTCGATACGAGAACCGGTATGTATATGTCGAGAGTATAATCTTTTTTCCTCTTATAATTAATAAGAATAATACTAAACACCGCATAATATACTTTTGCGGTGTTTTATTATGCAAAAATTACTCGGTAAACTTTACGATAAGATTGAGCAAGAAACGGATGTAAACTCCGTTACCGAAATTCGTATTCGCGTTCATCGTCCTATACTCGTAAAAACTTTCTTTCGAGAGTTTTTTCTCGATTTTATCCCCGATAACGATTTGATAAACGGCATAGTAGACGTTGCGACGTCATTTTCGCGTTATGCTTACGAAAACGAAATATCCGACGGATTTTTAGAATACGGAAACGCAATAAGAATAGGTCTGTGCGGAACGGGAAAAATCAACGATAAAAATCTAATTGCCTATTCGTCGGTTACATCGGTTTGCATAAGAATTCCTCATTCGATACCGATTAACGAGGAAATATTAAAAATTAGCGACGGTTTCGTAAACACACTGATTATCGGTCCGCCATATAGCGGAAAAACAACGTTAATAAGAGCAATTACGAGCGTTTTGGCTAAAAAAAACGATGTTGTCGTAATTGACGAAAGAGGAGAAATCTGCGGAAAACGTGCCGGGTTGTTGTGTTCGGACAGACTCGATATAGTCGGCGGTATACCTAAAGAAAAAGTTTTCGGCAATATAATTCGCAGTATGTCGCCGGACGTAATCGTGTGCGACGAACTTTTTTCCGACGCTGACTTCGACGCCGTAAGAAAAATCAACCGTTCGGGCGTAAAGTGCCTTGCGTCTTTTCACTCAAACGAAATTAGGAAAGTACCCGAAGAATTGAAAAAAGAATTCGAGTGTTTCGTAATGCTCACTTCTAAACCGCATTCCGGTCGCATAACTTCTATCGTACGAAAAAATGGTTAAGTATATAGGCGGAGCGTTGCTTGTAGCGACGGGGTGGCTCCTCGGTAATTCGTTATGTTCCGTTTATGCGGACAGAATACATATTCTTGACCGATTTCACGAGTTCGTTCTATTTTGCGAAAGCGAAATAAATTATTATAAGTCGGATATGGACGTAATAATCGAAAAATTCCGAAAAAACTCTCCGTCAAAATACGACGAATACATATTTTCGGATAGTTTGAAAAAACGATTTACTTTTAACGCACGTTTTGCCGTCGTGCATAACTTTACCGAAAAAGTTCGGTCGATGGACAGCGATAGTTTACGCGGATTTTTAGCGGAAACGATAAACGAAATAACTAAGCAGAAAGAAAAAGCAACTTTAGATTACGAAGTAAAAGGAAAAATGCTGAAAAAACTTTTGCCAATAGCGGCAGTCGGGATATTTATCCTGACTTTGTGAGAGGGATATGGGAATCGACATCATTTTCAAAATAGCCGGAATAGGTATAATAACAGCCGTGTTAAACAATATACTCGAAAAAAGCGACAAGAAAGAAATCGCTACGCTCGTCACGCTCGCTGGTCTTGTCATAGTGCTTGTAATGGTTATGGATATGGTAAGCGGTCTGTTCGGAACGCTAAAAAATCTCTTTTATCTCAATTAAAATGCTTAAAATAATCGGTTTGGCGTTTATCGGAGTAATATGCTACAAATTGATTAAAGATGTCAAAAGTGAACTTGCTCCGCTTGTACTCGTAGCAGTAGGAGCAGCAGTATTAATAACGCTTAGCGACAAAATCACCGAAACTCTTACGATTTTTACAAACCTTAGCGATAAAGCAGGTCTTGGCGGAACGGTATTTTCCGCGTTGCTAAAAATAATCGGAATAGGGTACGTAACGGAATATGCGGCAAGCGTTTGCGATGACTGCGATTGTTCGTCGGTAGGTAAAAAAATTGAATTTGCAGGAAAATTAACTATTTTCGCTATGTCGTTACCGATTATAAACGGCATAATCGAAACGATAGGAGCATTATTATGATTAAAGCACGTTTAGTCGCATTTTTGATAATTATTGTATCGATTTTCGCGCTTGGATTATCGGTTTTCGTGCCTTCGTCAAAATGCGCCTATGCAGAGAATACGAAACAAAAAGCCGAAACGGAAGAAACTATAACGGAAACCGTAGACGAACTTCTCGATAAAACCGATTTATCGCAACTTGAAAACTTTTTAGCGAAAATAGGGCTTTCCGATGAAAATTATTCGATTAAAACGCTTGTTGAACAAGTGTTAAACAACGATTTTCAATACGATTTCAAATATATCTTCGCTTATATCTCGAAAGTTTTTTTCGGAAACGTGAAAGGAGTTCTTATACAAGCGATTATCATACTGATTACCGTCGTTTTAATGAGTATTTTATCCAACCTAACATCGGGTTTTTCAAAAGCGTCCACGAAAAAAATCGTGTATCTTGCCTGTTACGGTACGATAATAACCGTTGTCGGAGTTATGGTCGGCGACGCGGTAATTTCCGCAGGGAAAATGATAAACGACGCCGGCAGGTTTTGCGACGCTGTTTTTCCCGTGTTACTGACGCTGGTTACGGCAATAGGAGCGAGTGCGTCCGCCGCCGTTTATCAACCGATGGTGTTGATTTTCTCTTCATTCGTCGTGAAAATCGTCAATTACGTTGTTATGCCTGCATTTTTCATATCGTTTGTTTTCAACGTTATAGGTAATCTCAGCGACGACATAAAACTAGGTAAAATCGCAGGATTTGCAAAATCTTGCGGAGAATGGATTATCGGCATATTTTTCGGCGTTTTTATCACTTATACGACGGCAAGCGGCATTACGGGAGCAAGTGTGGACTCGCTGGCGACAAAAGGCGCAAAATACGCGTTGTCTAGTTACGTTCCCGTTATCGGCGGATACCTTAAAGACGGTTTTGACATAATAACGGCTAGTTGTATTGTCATTAAAAACGCAATCGGACTTGTCGGAATCGTTATATTATTGCTCTTTTCTGCCATTCCGATAATGAAAATATTCGCTACGATGTTGATACTAAAACTCACGGGAGCGATAGCGGAACCGTTCGGAGAAAAGAAAATATCGGATATGCTCGTAAACGTGAGCAAAAGCCTGGTTTTACCTCTTATTACTTGCATTACCGTCGTTTTTTCTCTTTTAATTATAATAATGTTAATTATCGTGACGTGTAATAGGGGGGTAATATGAAAACATATCTTATAAGCGTCGCGGCAACGTGCCTGTTGCTCGTTTTGTTGGAAATGATGTTATCGGAAGGCAAAACGAAAAAATACGTGCAAGGAATACTGCGTCTTGCCGTCGTTATAATTGTTCTAACGCCGCTAGTCGGGCTAGTTAATAAAAATTTTAGTTTCGATGACATATTCGACACGGAAAAGACAACCGCAATAACGGCAAATTACGGCGCATTGGACGAGTTTTTGATAGAGAAAACCGAACGCGCAATCGAAAGAAAGTTAAACGTCAATTCTGCCGTCAGGTGTTCGGCAAAAATCGTTTGCGAACAAGGTGTTATTAAAAACGTTATAATTACGGTCAAAGAAAACGGTATAAACGAGCACGGCGAGAATATATTTACTAATGAAAAAATAATCGAAGCGGTTGTATCCGTGATAGATGTAGACAAGGACAGAATAATCGTTTATGGAACAGAACAATAGCGGCGACAAAATGCGAGAAATTCTGACAAAAATCAAAGGTATAAAGAACATAAAGTTAATCATATGTATTTTAACGGTTGCGATAGCCTTACTTATATACGGAAACGTAGTCGGCAAAATAGACAAAGACAAGAAAGAGCCTGTCGCCACCGACACGGCGAGAAACGTTGCTTACAGTGAAAGCGAGGAAAAACTTGCGGATATACTTGAACAAATCGACGGAATCGGCAAAACCAAGGTAATGATTTCATACGACGAAAACGAAAAAATAAAAGGCGTAATAGTTGTAGCGACAGGGGCTGATAATCCGCTTGCCGAATGGAAAATACGTCACGCGGTACAAACCGCATTAAAAATCGATTATCACAGCGTCGAAGTTTATTCGGCAAAATGATAAAAATAAATCGCAAAAAACAAAAAACGGAGGCATTTTTATGAAAGCGAACAAAAAGAAGATTATCGTGTTGGTATCGTTGGTGGTACTTCTCGCAGGGGTAGCGTGTCTTAATTACTTCCTTACCGTAAAAGGCATCGGCAAGAAAGATAACTCGCCGGTAGGAACTACCGAACCGACATTTTTCAGCACTTATCGAACGGACAGAGACAGCACGCGAGCGCAAGAAAAACTTTATCTCGAAAGTTTAATGGCAAGCACTACCGCAGACGAAAAGACGATGGCGGAAGCAAACAAATCCTACCTCGCTCTTTCTTCCGCAATGGAAACCGAAACCACGCTCGAAGGACTTATTAAAGCCTACGGGTTCAAAGACTGTATCGTTACTATCAGCAACGGCAACGTAAACGTCGTGGTACAAGATAACGAACTTACCGTAGAAGAAGCGGCTCAGATTCTAAGCACGATTGTATCAGAAACCGAATACACGGCAAAAGACGTAGTAATTATTCCTTACGTATAAGATTACAGTATAATCGTTAATATGACGCAAGAAAAACGACTTTCCATTGACCGAAACGTATATAAATCGTATCGATGATTTTGGAAAAGCCCGTAAATTGTACTTGATTATTCGGGGCGGCTATGATATACTAAGCGTATGAAAACCCCGAATAATCAAGAAAATTATACAAATATCGTTACTTCTCTTGTAAACGCCGCGGTTATGCATACCGAGGGCGTATCTTCGGACGAAGTATTGCTTACCAAACCGAAAAGATTTTTTTCTCCGAGTAACGTCAATTTGTATTTTGACGAACAAAACCGAATTACGATAGACGTATATATCGACGTGGTATTCGGATACAACGTAGCGCAAGTCGCTTGCGCGTTGCAAGAAAAAATTATAAACGACGTAACCGAAAACACGGGTTTGACGGTAAAAAACGTAAATATTATAGTAAATAGCGTAATTTTTAATTGACAAATGAGTAGAAAAGTAGCGCGCGATTATGCGTATAAATTAATTTTTGAATATATTTTCGGTAAAGAACCTAATCTTCGTACTTTTAAGATTTTTTCCTGTGCGGACATAGATGAAACTGACGCGGAATACCTCGAAAAAGTTTATCGCGGTGTTATTTCTAAATATGACGAACTTATGAGTGTCATCGAAGAACATTCGCATAGTTTTGCTATCGACCGTATCTACAAAACCGATTTAAGCGCGCTATTGCTTGCCATATACGAAATGAAATATATGGACGATATACCGCTTTCGGTTTCTATAAGCGAAGCGGTTGCGCTCGTTAAAAAATATTCGACGGAAAAAAGCAATTCTTTCGTAAACGGTATACTTTCCTCAATTTACAAGGAGTTAAGCGAATAACCTTATGGTAATTATCGACGGAAAAAAAATTTCTGCTTTGATAAGAGCGGAACTGAAAGAACAGATTACAAAAATAACGGAGCAAGGCAAACAAATAGGTCTTGCCGTTATTATAATAGGGCATGACCCGGCAAGCGAAGTTTACGTACGCAATAAAATCAACGCCTGCAAAGAAACGGGGATTACCTCTTACCACTACGAACTCGACGAAACCGTTTCCGAAAACGAAGTCCTTTCGCTTATAAGCAATCTAAACGAAAACATTGACGTCTACGGCATACTCGTTCAATTACCGCTGCCGAAACATTTGAATAAAGACAATATACTTGCCGCAATCGACCCGAAAAAAGACATAGACGGATTCAGCGCGTACCAAGCGGGTAAACTGTTTTTAGGAGAACGTAACGCGCTCGTAAGTTGCACGCCGAAAGGCATAATCGAACTGTTAAAAGCATACAACGTTAACATCGACGGAGCAAACGCCGTCGTTATAGGCAGGAGTAACATCGTGGGAAAACCCGTGGCGGCGTTGCTTATGCAAGAAAACGCAACCGTAACCGTTTGTCATTCGCATACGGTTAATCTACGAGAATACACAAAAAAAGCGGACATAATCGTACTTGCCGTTGGCAAACCGAATTTTCTTACGCGCGATATGATAAAAAGCGGTTCAATCGTCGTTGACGCGGGAATAAACAGGGTAAACGGAAAACTATGCGGCGATGCGGATTTTGACGGTATTGCCGATAAATGCGCGTTGATTACACCCGTTCCGGGCGGCGTCGGACCTATGACGGTTACGATGCTTATGCAAAACACCTTAAATGCATACAAAAATGCCGACAGATAGAAATTACATTACCGTAACGGAATTAAACTATTACGTTAACCGCGTTTTCGAAGCAGAAGAACTTCTGCACAACGTCCCCGTGGTTGGCGAAGTTTCAGGTTGTTCGCTCGTTAAAAACAACTGTTATTTTACTCTTAAAGACGAAAAGGCACAGATTAGAGTAGTTTATTTTAACGTTTCTTCGCGCTACGTTCCGTCAAACGGAGAAAAAGTCCTCGTTCGCGGAACGGTCGATTACTATCAGGCAGGCGGACAAATCAACGTAAAAGCCTATGAAATAACGCGTTTCGGAATGGGCGCAATGTATGCAAAACTCGAAGAATTAAAACAAAACCTTGCCGCGGAAGGTATTTTCGATGAATCGCATAAAAAAACGATACCGCCTTATCCGGTCAATATCGGTTTAATTACAAGCACGAAAGGCGCGGCGATGCAGGATTTTTTTCATACGATAGGGCATAACGGTTCGAAGCAAAACGTCACCGTAATCGACGTACGAGTTCAGGGAGAGTACTGTGTAGGCGACGTAGTTTGTGCGCTCACTTATGCCGACGCGTACGGGTTCGACGTAATAATTCTCGCGCGCGGCGGCGGCTCGTTCGAAGACCTGTTTCCGTTTAACGACGAAACCGTCGTTAGGACGATTTATTCGATGAAAACGCCTATAATAAGCGCGATAGGACACGAAACAGACTATACGCTTTGCGATTTCGTATCCGATTATAGGGCGATTACTCCTACCGCTGCAGCAGAAAAAGTTGCAGTAAGCGACGAAGAAATGCGCGGAAAGATAATCGAACTAATGGAAAAAATCAAGAAACTTATCGAAGACAAATATAGGTTGGAAGTAGAAAATCTTTCAGATATAATTTACAATGTTTCAAGCGCGGCGAACGGACTATTAAAGGAAAAATACGTTTCGATAAGATATTTGTTACAAAACGCAAAAATTCGTATGGAAAACTTATTCGAGACAAAAAAACGAAAAATCACGGAATTAATCAATTTACTTGAAAATGTAAATCCGCTTAAACTCCTGTCAAAAGGCTATTTTCGTGTTTTACACAACAAAGAAGTTATTAGCGATTTCACTGAAATAGACGAAAATTCGGAAATAGAAGTTATCGGACAATATGAAAAAATAACGGCAAAAGTTACAAAAAAGGAGAGAATATGACGTACGATAAATCGATAAACGAACTTGAAAAAATCGTAAACAAACTGTCCGACGAAAAACTCGGCATGGAAGAAAGTATCGAATTGTACTCAAAAGGTATTCTTCTCGCCAAAGACGCGATGAAAGAATTGTCTGTTTTTAAGGGCAAAATCGATATTCTCAACAAGGATATGACCGAACTGGAAACAGAAACCGAACAGGCGGAGAGCGACGATGAATAGTAAAGAATTCGTCGAATTTTTCGATGAACAACTAGAACTGACCTATAAATCGAAATTTTCCGATGCCCCGATTGAACTGATTAAAGCGGTAAAATACGCTTTATTCGGCGGTGGGAAAAGGGTTCGACCTACGCTGTGTTTTCTCAGCGGAAAGTTTTTAGGGTTATCCGCTGAAGATATTTTTCCGTTTGCCGCGGCTATCGAGTTTATCCATACGTACAGTCTTATACACGACGATTTACCTTGTATGGACGACGACGATTATCGGCGAGGCAAGCCTACCATACATAAAAAATTCGGTGAAGCAATCGCGTTACTTGCCGGCGACGCTTTACTTAACGCCGCTTACGAGATTTTATTCGATAAAATCGTAACCGATCCCGAATATGCCTCGGGAGCCAAATTAATTGCTTCTTGCGCAGGAATAAACGGAATGATAGGCGGACAAACCAAAGAATTTACGACGGAAACGCCCGATGAAAGCGACTACACGGATATATGTCTAAAGAAAACGGGCGCGCTTATCTACGCATCCGTCAATGCTCCTACGACACTTGTTTTCGATTACGCAAAGAGAAACGCGCTTTCTACGTACGCTAAGGCTCTCGGACTGGCGTTTCAAGCCGCAGACGATTTGTTAGATAAAGATAAAGGCGAAAAAATGTCGTTCGTTACCATAACGGGAGAAGAAAACGCGCGAAAAATTTTGGAACGTGCGACAAAAACCGCAGAAAAAGCGTTGTCGAAACACGAAAACGCAACCGAACTGCTCGAATATAACAAAAAACTCAGTCAAAGACTTTTTTGAAGAAAAAAGTAATACTCGATTAAATAATGCATATTAGTTATTATGGAGTTTGCCGTTTCCGATAATTTTTATGCTGCAAAAAAAGATAAACAAACGCACCGAAGCGCAAAATAACGTATCTTACAAGAATGGAAGTAAAGATAAACTTTCGGACGGAACGATTTGGACGATTAAAATTACCATAGTCACATTCGTTTTATCGTTGCTCGTTAGTTTCATTACCGAAATTCTTTCGAGTAAATCGAACGTTGTAGTGTCGCTTTTAATGCTTACGCTCCTCGTCGTCGTGAGCATAATTTTCGACACGATAGGCGTCGCGGCGACCTCATGCGACATCGCTCCGTTGCATTTAGCGGAAAATAATAAAGTTAAAGGTGCGGAGCAAGCGGTAAAACTCGTCAAAAATGCGGAAAAGGTTTCAAATATTTGCGCGGACGTGATAGGCGATATGTGCGGCATAATTAGCGGAGCGTGTTCCGCGGCAATAGTTCTTATGTTTGCGGCAAACAACCCGAACGAATATTTGTTCAACATTATGACGAGCGGCATCGTCGCTGCTGTCACCGTAGGCGGCAAAGCGTTTTTTAAGAAAATAGCAATAAAAAAGTCCAAAGAAGTAATGCTTCTTGCAGGAAGAGTGTTATGCTTCATTAAAATTAAACGAAAAAATGAGACTTGATTTATATCTAACAGAAAAAAAAATTGTAGAAACCCGTACAAGAGCCAAAAATCTCATTGAAATGGGTAACGTCACCGTAAACGGAAATATTACAAAAAAACCTGCCGCCGGCGTTTCTGACGTCGATAAAATTGAAATAATCGACAACTACGATGCAAGTTTGGCGTCGCTCAAACTGAAAAAAGCATTCGCGGACTTCAACGTAGACGCAAAAAACAAAACGTGTTTAGATTTAGGCGCGGCAAACGGCGGATTTACCGATATATTACTTAATAACGGGGCAAAAAAAGTTTATGCGCTCGACATCGGCGAATGTGCTTTACCTGACAGACTAAAAACCGATGAAAAAGTCGTCGTTGTCGATAGAACGAACGCTAGATATATAAAAAAAGAAAATTTCCGGGACAAAATCGATTTTATTACGGGCGATTTAAGTTTTATTAGTCTAAAATACGTTTTACAACCTGCTTTCGACGTTTTATGCGACGGAGGACAAGCAATATTTCTTATAAAACCGCAGTTTGAACTCGATAAAAAGCAAATTCCGAAAAGCGGAATCGTTCGCGACGAAAAAATTCGTAATAGGGTAATTAGCGAAATAAGTAATTTTTCGGAAAAAATAGGATATAAAGTTAAATCAGTGACGCCCGCGCCACACCCCTTTACCGATAAAAATCAAGAATATTTAATATATTTAACCAAGTAAATTATACATTACGATTGCATAAACGCTATTTTAGATGTATAATTTTAGAAAAAGGAAAAAGAAAAGAATATAAATGAAACGTATCATTAGACAGACAGCAATCAAAAAAATAATCGAAGAAAAAGAAATTGCCACACAGGAAGAACTTACCGAAGAACTAAAAAATCACGGTTTTTCTACCACGCAAGCAACCGTTTCGAGAGATATAAACGAACTTGGTTTAGTTAAAATCGCAGGCAAAACGCGTAAATTCAAATATGCATTCGATGTGCCTACGCCTGCTATCGGAAACAAAATAGCAAATATTTTCAAAGAAAGTGTAATTTCGATAGACAGTTCGGTTAACCTAATCGTCATAAAAACAAGCGAAGGTAGCGCAAACGGTGCGGCTTTTTTTCTAGACAAATTACATATGCCCGAGATACTCGGCACAATTTCGGGCGACGATACGATTTTGATAATCGCAAAAACCGTTGAAAACGTGCCGCATATTATGGATACGCTTAGGGGGTATTTGGTATGATTTCATATTTATCGGTAAAAAATATCGCCCTTATTCGAGAACTTAATCTCGAATTCAAAAAAGGACTTAACATTTTAAGCGGCGAAACCGGCGCGGGAAAATCGATAATCATCGACTCGATTAATTTCGTATTAGGCGATAGGGCAGACCGTTCATTAATAAGATACGGCGAAACAACCGCAAAAGTCGAAGTTGTTTTTACCGACGTAAAAAACTTCGACGAAGTAAACGCTATACTTACAGAATACGATATACAAGGAGAAGACGATAGCGTTATCGTATCGAGAACGATGACCGCCGACCGCTCGGAATGTCGAATAAACAGACGTATCGTAAACCTTTCCTTGCTTAGAAAAGTCGTATCGCTACTTGTCGATACACATACTCAAAATGAACATCAGTCGCTTATGCGCGTATCCGAACATATAAAGATTTTGGATAGATTTGACCCTACAATCAACCAAATTATTATAAATTATCGTAATTCACTTTCAGATTATTATAAAATTATCGATAATTTATCACACTTACCGTCTGCCGAAGAGCGCGAAAGAGAAATCGAAGTACTCTCTTTTCAAATCGAAGAAATAAATAAAGCGTCGTGGGAACAAGGCGAAGAAGACGACCTAAAACGCGACCGTTCGCTTTTTTATAACGCGCAAAAAATCTTTTCTTCTTTAAGCGGCGCATACGGTGCGTTGTCGGGTGACAACGGAACGGGCTGTGTTTCGCTTTTATCAAATGCAATCTCTGCGTTAAAAACAGCGGCACAATACGATGATACTCTTACAGATTTAATCGACAGGCTCGATTCTGCCGAAATAGAGATAAGCGACATTGCCGATACGATTTACGACAAGTATAACGGCTCGGACATTTCTTCGATTGACGTGGAAAAAATCGAAAGACGGCTCGAAGAAATCAGACTTATCAAAAAGAAATACGGTAAAACTTACGAGGACGTGCAATCTTTCAAAGAAAAAGCGGAAATTCGTCTTGAATTTCTCACAAACAGCGAACAGGAATTCGATAAACTCAACAAAGACAAACGTGCGGCGGAAGAAATCCTTGTAGAATTTTCCAAAAAACTTCACGAAAAACGCTTAAAAACGGCAAAAAGATTTTGCAAAGCGATTACAAACAACCTTACCGAATTAGGTATGAAAAACGCCGTTTTTGAGATTAAATTCGATTTTAACGAATACACCGTGCTTGAAAATCTCAATCAAAACGGCGCGGAAAGCCTTGAATTTATGTTGTCGCCGAACCTTGGGGAGCCGGTCAAACCACTTGCAAAAATCGCAAGCGGCGGAGAAATGAGCCGATTTATGCTTGCCGTTAAGAACGTTATTGCGGAAACCGATGACGTTGACACTCTTATTTTCGATGAAATCGACACGGGAATAAGCGGCGTTATTGCAAAAGTCGTTGCGGAAAAACTATACGATATCGCACGCTCTCGACAAGTTATCGCAATCACACACTTACCGCAACTTTGTTCGATGGGCGATGTGAACTACCTCATCGAAAAGAAAGTCGTCGGAGATAAAACATTGACTTTCTTGCGCGAACTCACCGAAAACGAAGTATACAAGGAAATAATGCGCCTAACGGGCGCGGTAGAGAACAGCGACAGCGGTTTGTCCAGCGCGAAAGAACTAAAACAACAGTCCGACGCTTATAAAAAATCGAAACCCATCGCATAACTCTGCCATATTTTAACAATAGTTAAGGGTCATATTCCGTTTTTGTTGTCTCAAACTAAACGTTGACAACGTAAAAACAGGAGAAAATATGACCAAATCACTTAAAAAAATCATTTTTATTGCTTTCTTGACGGTTTTAACGTGCGTTTTTGCCTTTACCGTCGGGAACGCTTTTTCTTTCTCGAACGCTTACGCATACGACGTTCCATTGACAAACACCGTTTATCTCGGCGGAACGCCGATAGGAATCATCGCAAAGAGCGACGGGCTTGTCGTTAACGAATTTATAAACGTTACCACCGCAAAAGAAGGCAGTTTTTCGCCTGCCTTAAAATCCGGAATTAAAAAAGGGGACGTGATTATTTCGGTAGACGGTACAAAGTTAAATAATATAGCGCAGTTGTCGGAACTTATCGAAAATTCGACGGAAAAAATGCTTTTTACGGTACAAAGGGGACAAGATAGAATTGCATTAACCGTTAATCCCGTAATCGACGCGATACACGGGTCGAGAAAAATCGGTTTATCTTTACGCGACAACGTTGCCGGAATAGGAACCTTGACTTTTGCTAAAAAAGACGGCTCATACGGCGCGCTCGGACACACGATTGCCGATTCGTTTATGAACACTTCGATTTACGATAAGGGGTTCGTTTATCGATGCGAAATAACAGGGTACAAAAAGGCGACACCGAGCGCGGCAGGCGAACTGACAGGTAAAATAAACGTTTCCGACCGCGATATAGGCACAATCTGCGAAAATCGGTTTTGCGGAATTTTCGGCAAAATCACCGATAATTCATATTATTTGAACAGACCAGAAATCGAAATCGGCACAAAAAACGAAGTTAAGCCCGGCAAAGCGTATATAATTACAACAATCGGAAACGTTGTGCCGCAAAGTTACGAAATCGAAATAATTAAAGCAAACTCACAAGATAAACCGAGCGAAAAAGGTATGGTTATTCGTGTTACCGACCATGAACTTTTATCGACCACGGGCGGAATATTACAAGGAATGAGCGGCTCGCCTATCGTCCAAAACAACAAACTTATCGGAGCGGTCACCCACGTTTTCACGAACGATACAACCACCGGATACGGAATGTATATCGACTGGATGTACGCTCAACTCGAATAACGCGATGGAAAAGAGCGCAAAACGCGCGCAATTTCGAGTTCGACAAAAAACGACATATTCGCCGTATTCAAGAAGTATAATTGAATATGGCAAAAAATAATATCAGACGTTCCGTCAAAAATCAATTCGACTATTTTCGTTCTTTTTTGAAACAAAACAAAAAAACGCTTTTGGTCGGATTGTGTTTTGTCGGAGCGGGAATATTATTTGCTCTTATCGGCATAAAAAAATATATAGAAAACCACGAATTCCTCGGTATTTTCGCTTTACTCAAATGCGGCGATTTTTCTTTTGTTAAATTCGATTTACTTCTTCTTTTATTTCTATCCGCTCCGATTGCCGTATTGTTTGCACTCTCTGTAAATTATTTCTTGTTTTTACTCGGATTTCCTTTATTAACGTTCGTTTCGTTTTTATTTTTCAGATACGTTTTCGCTTCTTTTGCGTTTAGTTTTATCGCCGCATTTTTATCTTTTTTAATCATCTTATTGCCGATTTTTTGCGTTTTTTATATAGCAACCATTATATTTATCGTGAAAACGTGCAAACTTATCGAATATCGGCCGTGTAATAAAGTTTTATATTTTACCCCGTACCGCGCTTATTTCGGAACGATGAAAAAATACTTACTCGGCTACCTCGTCGGTTGCGTGGCAACGTGTTTTGTCTACTCAAACGTTATTCTCGTTATCGCATATTTGATTCTCGGCGCATAAAAAAGTCCGAATTTGAGAAACTAACACAAAAGGAGAAAATAATATGAAAAAAGCAATTATCGTTTTGGTCGCGGTTGTCGCGGCGGTTTGCTGTTCGTTACCTTTAAGCGTTACGGCGTTTGCCGCAGAACAACCGCAATATAGGTCGGTGTATCTTATGGATTACGACACAGGCACGGTAATAACCGAAGAAAATGCCGACGAAAAATATCCTATCGCGAGTATGGTCAAAATAATGACGCTTGCGATAGCGTTTGACGAAATAGACAACGGGCGGCTTACGCTTGACGAGAAAATATGTATATCCGACTATGCTGCGGGAATGGGCGGTTCTCAAATGTTTCTCGACGCAGGCGAAGAATATACGGTAACCGACCTTCTCAAGGGCATAATCGTATGCAGTGCGAACGATGCGGCAACGGCAGTAGGCGAGCGGATAAGCGGCGATATAGGTAGTTTTGTCAATAAAATGAACGCATATGCAAAAGAAATAGGTATGAACAACACGTTGTTTTGCAATGCGACGGGTCTTCCCGGCAACGGAGAACAGTACTCAACGGCAAAAGACGTAACGACGATGATGCGTAAGGTTTTATCTCACCCCAAATACTACGAATATTCGCGTATTTGGATGGAAAACTACCAGCATCCCGACGGAAGAGTAACCGAAATCGTCAATACGAACAAACTAATTCGCATAATGAACGAGTGTGACGGCGGGAAAACAGGGTTTACTAACGAAGCGGGATTTTGTCTTTCGGCAACGGCTAAATCGGGAGATACGAGAGTTATCGCAACATTGTTAGGCGGTACCGACAGTAAAGCGCGTTTTCGTAAAGTATCCGAACTTATTAAATATGCGTTCGCAAACTACGAAACTAAGGTTTTTGTAAGAAAAAACGAAGTTTTACCTTGTGAACTCGGCTCTGTCAAACAAGCAAAGAATACGAACGTCGAAGTGTATTGCGATGCGGATTTGAAATGCTTTACCCCAAAAAGCGAAAATGCATTTACTCCGGAAGTCACTATTTACGACGGATTAAAAGCACCGCTTGCGGCAGGAAGCAAGATAGGGGAAATCGCTCTAAAAGACGGTAACGGTAACGTCGTTGCCACGGCGAATCTGATAACGAAATCCGATATCGAAAAACTGTCATTCGCCGATTATTTGAAAAAACTGATAAGAAATAGATTTTTCGGCAAATAAATCGGATAAAAGCGGTTTGTTATGCTAAAACAACCGCTTTATACTTATTAAATACTCTTTTATCGCGTTTGACATAGAAAAAAAATAATGATATTATATTATCTAAATAATATAAGTGTAACGACAGCATACTGTCGAGTAAATATATCGGAGAACATATGATTCTTTCCCTGATAACTTCGGGTCGTAGCATATCGGAAATTTTAATATCTATCGTAGCGGTCGCGGTGAGCGCGACTCTCGCAATAGTCGGACACGAAGTAGCGCATGGTTACGTCGCGCTATGGTGCGGCGACGATACAGCCAAAAACGCCGGCAGACTTTCTTTCAATCCTCTTGTTCATTTCGATTGGATAGGGCTTGTTTTACTTACGTTCGTCGGTTTCGGCTGGGCAAAACCCGTTCCCGTAAACCCGTCTAATTTCAAAAATCAAAAAGTAGGAATCATTCTCGTGTCGCTTGCGGGAATAACCGCAAACTTATTGATGACAGGCATCGGGCTTTTGCTTATTTTCTTGCTTTTCCCACCCCTGCTTACGCTCGTCGCGTCCGCTTCGTCGGTTAGACTTCTCGGAGTTTTATTTTACAATATACTTGCATATTTTATTATTTTTAACATTATGCTTGCGTTTTTTAACATATTACCGATATATCCGCTCGACGGATTTAACTTCGTCAACTCGTTATTGCCGCGCGGAAACGGATTTTCTGCGTTTATGTTTAAGTACGGCTGGACGGTGCTTCTTGCGTTAATCGTTGTCAGCAACGTTCTTAACTATGTCGGATTAAAAGATTACAACGTTTTCTATCAAGTGCAACGACTTGCTATACGATTGATTGATTTGGTTACGGGGGGATAAAAAATGGCAGGATATATAAACAGTTCGGTCGAAGACGTAAAGTTTCACATCGCAACGCAAGATTTCGACGGACCTATCGATTTGTTGGTAAAGTTTGTAAAAGAAGCAAAAATCGACGTGATGGAAATATTTATAAGCGACATCACCACGCAATATCTTCACTACGTACAAACGCTGAAACAACTTAATTACGAATACGTATCGCAGTACATAATTTTCGCGGCATTACTTATAGAAATCAAATCGTCGAAAATGACGCCGCCGGTGACGCCTTATTATGACGACGACGATTCATACATGGACTACGGAAACGACTACTCGGACGCGGAAGCAATGATAATCGAAGAAGTTCGCAAAAAACTTCTTGACGAATATCCCGAAAAGTTGAAACCCAGAGAAGTAATTAACGTTTTTTATCCCGAACCGCAATACGACGAAAGCGATTACAAACTAGTTGCAAAAAATCTCACGCTTGAAAAACTGCTCGACGCATATCGATTAGTGTTGGAAAAAGCGGAAATTATGGAAAAAGCACCGCCCGTAGCAACTATAATAAAAGACAGGTTTACGGTAACGGAAAAGGTCGTAGACATTACGCAAAGGATACGCAAAAAAAATAAGGTAAGTTTTTTCAGTCTGTTTGAAACGGATTACACGAAAACCGAACTGCTCACTATTTTTCTTGCGATACTCGAAATTATTAGAAAACAAATTGCGCAGGCAACCCAAGAACATTTTGACGAAGATATTTATCTCGTCCATAACGAACAAGACACCACCGACGAAGAAGGGGATTTATTAAAAGATGTTGACGAATATAATTGAGGCTCTGATTTTTGCCGCGGCAAGCGGAGTAACTTATAAAAATATCAAAGACGCGTTCGGCGCAGATTACACGGAAAAAGAGATAAAAACCGCCATAACCGAAATAAAAGAAAAATATTCCGGGAAAAACGGTATTATTCTCATCGAATTCAACTCGACCTATCAGTTCCAAACAAACCCTGAATACAGCGACTTACTTGCCGACATCTTGCGACCGATAAAGGAACGGCAACTAAGTGCGACGGTTTTGCAAACGCTTTCCATAATAGCATATCGTCAGCCCGTAACAAGAGGAGAAATCGAAGAAATAAGGGGCGGTATAAGCAGCGATTACGCTATCGGCGTCTTAATGCGCGCCGAACTCATACAACCCGTCGGCAGAAAAGAAACGCTCGGCAGACCCGTCCTTTACGGAACCACCGACAACTTTCTTAAACGTTTTCAACTTAAATCACTCGACGCACTGCCCGACTACGGCGAACTTCTTAATACGATGCAAACGTCGGATAAATATAACCAAACAAGTTCCAACATTTACGAAATCAGAAATAAAGACCTCTATAATACCGATGACGTAGATAAATACTATGACGATTTAGACGATGAAAAACCCGATTTTTTGAAAGACGAGGATATAGTGATTGTGGACTCGGCCACAGAAAATTAAATATAGAGATTTTACATATTAGTAATAAAAAGAAGAATACTATGTTTGTATATGGTATTCTTTTTTATTGCATATTTGAGCATAATATTTTTAATTTGTTTTCCTTTTAAGATAAAGATTGTCTTATTTTACTCAAATTCTCAAAAAGAGTTTGTTTTTTATACCAGCATAGGTTTTTTCAAGTTTTCGAGCAATAAGAAAAGAAAACAAAAGATAAATAAAAAGCGAAAATCTTGTTTTCCGTTAAAAATACGATTAAAAAGGATACGCATAAAAAAACCTATCGACTACAAAATTGAACTATACGCGACGCGTCCTAAAAAAATGTCCGTCGTCGAAAAAAAAATTATCGGAGCGTCGATGGTTACAATAGGAAAAACATTGGACACAATCATAAAAGACGGCGTGGTGTCGATTACCGACAACGACGACGGACGCTTGTTCATTCAATTCTGCGCGTCGATAAAAACAAACTTATTATTGATATTTTCTTCGATTTTGCAAACAATAACTTTTAGGAGAAAATAAAAATGGAAACGACGGAATTGCTTGGCAATATAGCCGAAAACATCAAAAAATCATTTTCTGCGGACACGGTTATCGGCACGCCGATAAGAGGTAACGGATTTACGGTAATACCGATATGTAAATCCGTAATGGGTTTTGCAAGCGGCGGAGGAGAACAAAAAGGTAAGAGCGCGATAAAAAACACTGCGTCGCCGATAGGCGCGGGCGGCGGCGGAGCAAGCGTTTCTCCGCTCGGATTTCTCGTAATAGACGAGTGTGACGTACGTTTTATCAAAATCGACGGAGGCGACAAATGGAGCGATTGTTTAGAAGGAATTTTAGAACTATTTTCGCGTTAATTTTTCTCGTTTCCATCGTGACTATTTTTGCTTTGGCTCAATTAATGACGTTTTTTAGTCAAAAAAACGACAAAAAACCTGCTTTTGCCCAAAGCGGCAGCGGTTATGCGGTCATCAGGTTAAGCGACGGCAAAACAATTTTATCGGACAATGCCGATATTCCGCTCGAAATGGCCAGTACGACTAAAATAATGACTGCGTTAATCGCACTGGAAAACTGCAAATCGGACGAAAAAGTAATAATTGACAGGCGTTCTGTCGGAATAGAGGGGAGTTCGGTTTACCTTAAAGAAGGGGAAGAACTCACGATAAAGGAACTGCTTTTTTGTTTAATGCTTAGGAGTGGGAACGATGCCGCGGTTGCAATCGCGACTCACGTCGCAGATAACGTGGAAAATTTTGCCGAAATGATGAATATTCGCGCGGAAAGCCTGAATTTACGACATACGCACTTCACGAATCCGCACGGATTACACGATGTAAATCACTATACGTCGGCTCGAGATTTGGCGTTAATCGCCGCCGTTGCGATGAAAAATTCGGTTTTTCGCGATATAGTTTCGACGAAAAGCGTCACAATAGGAATGGGCGAAAGCCGCCGACATTTAACAAATAAAAACAAAATGCTATCGCTATACGTCGGAGCAAACGGTGTAAAAACAGGTTATACGAAAAAATCGGGAAGGTGTTTGGTTTCTTCCGCTACTCGAAACGGCGAAACGCTTATTTGCGCGGTTCTCAACGAAAGCGACACATACGGCAAGAGCGTCGCACTTTTGGATAAAGGATTTTCATTGCTGTCAAACGCTTGATATTAAGTCGAAAATATAGTAAAATATCGGCAATAATAATCAAAAAGCGAGATAAACAATGAGAATTAACAAATATATCGCGTCGTCGGGAATCTGTTCTCGCCGCGCTGCAGAAGAACTCGTTACGAGCGGAAAAGTAAAAATCAACGGAAAACTCGTCACCGCGCTTGCGACGGACGTTGACGAAGAAAACGACACCGTCACCGTAGACGGGCAAAAAATAAGTTTAGTAACGAAACTCATCTATATTATGTTTTATAAACCGAAGGGCTGTATTTGCTCGTTAAACGACGAAAAAGGAAGAAAAACGGTATTCGATTATTTAGACGACTTCCAAAATAAGAGAATTTTTCCTATCGGAAGACTCGATTACGACACGGAAGGACTTTTGCTACTCACAAACGACGGCGCGCTCAGCAACAAACTTACGCAACCGATTAACGAAATTTCCAAAACATACGTCGCAAAAATCGAAGGGGATATAATGGAAAGCGATCTCGCGCGTTTAAGAAACGGCGTTACCGTAGACGGAGTCAAACTAAGAAGATGTAAAATCAAAGTTCTCGATAAAGACGAAAAATTTACTCGTTTGGAAATTACGATTTATGAAGGAAAAAACAGAGAAATACACAAAATGTTTGAAACCGTCGGCAAAACCGTTGCTTTTTTGAAGCGTGTAAAAATAGGCGACCTAAAACTCGGCGGACTAAGCCGCGGAGCGTACAGATACCTTACGCCTAAGGAAGTCGCTTATCTCAACAGCCTATAAAACGATAAACGTCTTTAATCAAAGCCGCGACCGACTCGTCGCGGCTTTTTCGACAAAAAAATGCTTTCTCACGGGCGCATACGCGCTGCTATATACAATTTTTAAGTTTATTTTATAAAAAATGATTTCTAAGGATTGCAAAAAAGGAATTTAGAAAGTATACTTAAATAAATATAATCAGGAGGCGTGGAATGTATTTTTTTACGTTGCTCGGGTCGTCTGCCGCGGATAAATGGTCTACGGGCGGTATAACGACGCTCATCGGACTCGGTATGACGTTCGTTATGCTCGGACTTCTTGTGGGCGCGATACACCTTTTGCGGTTAATTCTAAAAGGGCTCGACAAATCAAATCCCTTTATCAAAGACAAAATCGAAAAAGTTTTCCGCAAGAAACCTACGAAAAACGACGCACTTCCGACCGAACAGGCGGGCGCGACCGACAAAAGCGATAATCGCATCGACGACGAAACGATGACTGTTATCGAACAATCGGTTAAATCCTATGTCGCCGCCACCGCAACGGACGGGAAGCCGCACGACCGAATTAAAATCGTTTCGGTAAAGGAGAAAGCAAATGACTGAACTTTTTGCGTCGAAAATCGGCGAATGGTTTGTTAATCTTTGGAATTCGACGGGGTTCAAAACGGCTGTTCCGGATTACTACGTAATGAACGGTTATTCTTTGGGAATTTGGGGACAACTCATTATGCTTATTATCGCAGGACTGTTTCTTTTCCTTGCGATAGCAAAAAAGTTTGAACCGAACTTACTTCTCGCGATTGCGTTCGGTATGTTTATCATAAACATTCCCGGCGCATACTCGGTCCTCTACGGACAAGGCGGATACACCTTTACGGACGAAGCGGGCAGAATAATAGCGTCGGGTACGCTCGAACAACTTTGCACTGCTTTCGGTCAACCATATTCCAATACAAGCGCGCAAGCCTTGACTGACTCGTTCAACGGGCTTATAAACTTTATGCAAACCAACTGGAACGGGTCGCTGGGCGCTGTCGGAGCATTCGGCTCGGATTGCTACACTTACAGCATAATAGCGGAAAAAGGATTGTTCTACTATTTGTATAAAGGCGTTGATTGGGTGATTTTCCCGCCGCTTATTTTCTTAGGAATAGGCGCGATGACCGATTTCGGACCGCTTATCGCGAACCCGAAAAGCCTTTTACTCGGCGCGGCGGCGCAACTCGGCATATTTATCACGTTTATCGGCGCGTTGCTACTCGGTTTCCACGAAGCCGCGGCGTCTTCGATAGCGATTATCGGGGGAGCGGACGGACCTACGGCAATATACCTGACGCAAAAAATGGGACAGAGCGACCTTTTGCCGGCAATCGCCGTTGCTGCATACTCGTATATGGCTTTGGTTCCTGTAATACAACCGCCCATAATGAAACTTCTTACTACTAAAAAAGAGCGTTTAATCCGTATGGAGCAACTCCGCCCCGTAAGCAAAAAAGAGAAGATTATCTTCCCCGTAATCGTTACGGGCGTCGTTGGTATAATTCTTCCGTCGGCGTTACCTTTACTCGGAATGCTTATGCTCGGCAACCTTATAAAAGAATCGGGTGTAGTTCCGCGTTTGAGCGCAACCGCGCAAAACGAACTTATCAATATAATAACGATTTTCCTCGGAATAACGGTCGGCACGAAAGCGTTTGCACCCGTGTTCTTACAACTTCAAACGCTTGAAATTATCGTACTGGGCGTTATCGCGTTCAGTTTCGGCACTGCGGGCGGCGTGCTTCTCGGAAAACTGCTTTGCAAACTCTCGAAAGGCAAAATCAATCCGCTTATCGGCGCGGCAGGGGTCAGCGCGGTACCTATGGCGGCGCGCGTCGCTCAAGACGTAGGCAGAAAGGAAGACCCGAACAATTATCTGTTAATGCACGCTATGGGACCGAACGTAGCGGGCGTAATCGGTTCTGCCGTTGCGGCAGGCGTTCTTATCGCAATGTTTGCGTAATAATCGGAGGTTAATTAAAAATGAGCGATAAAAAATTATATATAACCGAAACTATTCTGCGTGACGCACATCAATCGCAAGCGGCTACTCGTATGCGTACCGAAGATATGTTGCCTGTTTTGGATAAACTCGACAAAGTCGGATACTATTCAGTAGAATGTTGGGGCGGAGCAACCTATGACGCGTGTCTGAGATTCCTAAACGAAGACCCGTGGGACAGACTACGCGCTTTGCGTAAAGGAATGCCGAATACGAAACTTCAAATGCTTTTAAGAGGACAAAACCTACTCGGTTACAAACATTACGCCGATGACGTCGTTGACAAATTCGTAAAAAAATCCGTGGAAAACGGTATCGACATTTTAAGAATATTCGACGCTCTTAACGACGTAAGGAACTTAGAACAAGCCATAAAATCGGCAAAAGAATGCGGAGGAACCGTCGAGGCTGCGCTTAGTTATACAACAAGCCCTGTTCACAATCTCGATTATTTCGTAGAACTGTCTAAAAAACTCGTCGATATGGGCGCGGATATTATTTGTATTAAGGATATGGCAAACTTGCTCCTTCCTTACGACGCGTATTCCCTCGTTAAAGCGATAAAAAAAGAAATCGGCGTTCCCGTTCATCTCCATACGCACAACACGACGGGTACGGGTTCGATGACATATCTTAAAGCCGCCGAAGCAGGCGTCGATATAGTTGACACTGCGTTATCGCCGCTAGCGAACGGCACGAGTCAACCTGCCACGGAATCTTTAGTTGCCACGCTTAAAGGAACGGAACGGGATACGGGGCTTGACCTAACGACGCTTAACGAAATTTCCGCACACTTCCGCAAAGTCGCGGACAGGCTTAAAAACGAAGGATACCTTAACCCGAAAGTCCTCAACGTAGACGTTAAAACTTTGATTTATCAAATCCCCGGCGGAATGATGAGTAATCTTCTTAACCAACTTAAAGAACAGGGCGCAAGCGATAAATATCCCGAAGTTTTGGCAGAAGTTCCGAGAGTCAGAAAAGATATGGGGTATCCGCCGCTTGTTACTCCTACAAGTCAAATCGTCGGTACGCAAGCCGTGCTTAACGTTGTTACGGGAGAGCGTTACAAAATGGTCACGAAAGAAGTTAAAGGACTTCTAAAAGGCGAATACGGCAAACTCCCGGCAGAACCCGACGCAGATATAGTAAAAAAATGTATAGGCGACGAACCGCGTATTACCTGTCGTCCTGCGGATTTAATCGCACCCGAATACGAAAAATACAAACAAGAAATGATTAAGTACTACACGAAAGAAGAAGACGTACTTAGTTATTGTATGTTCCCGCAAGTGAGCGAAAAATTCTTCAAAAGGAGAGAAGAAGAACATAAACGCAACCTTACGGTAAAGGTAAACGGAAAAGAATACGTCGTCGAGATAGAAGACTACGACTACGTTGCGCCCGTTAAACCTACGGAAAAAACCGCAGAAAAACAAATTACGCCTCTACCCCTCGTTAAAAACGACAAACCCGTCGCCGACGCTCCGACAAACGGAACGCCCGTTTACGCTCCGATGCCGGGAACGGTACTCAAAATCGTCGCGCAAAACGGAACGAAAGTCAAAAAAGGCGACCCTATAGTCGTACTCGAAGCGATGAAAATGGAAAACGACATTGCCGCGCCTTGCGATGGAACGGTAACGGTAATCGTAAACGCAGGAGCAACGGTAGAAACGCAAGCGCTTCTAGCCACGATTTCTTAATGAAAGTATACGTTATCGGCGGCGGCGCCGCAGGATTGATGTGCGCGATAACCGCGGCAAATTCGGGCGCGGACGTTACCGTTATCGAAAAAAACGAGAAAATCGGCAAAAAGATTTACATCACGGGCAAAGGCAGATGTAATCTTACGAATACCGCCGACTTCGACGAATTTATGCAAAACGTGGTAAACAACAAAAAATTTCTTTACGCCGCGCTTAAATCGTTCGATAGTAAAAATTGTATGGAATTCTTTGAAAAACTCGGTTTATCCCTCAAAATCGAGCGCGGAAACCGAGTTTTCCCTTCGTCCGACAAATCCAGCGACGTCATCAAAGCCTTATCTGACGGCGCAAAAAAAGCAAACGTAAAAATTTTACTTAACGAGCGCGCTAGTACGCTTACGTTTGAAAACGGCACGGTAACCGCCATAAAAACCGACAAAGGCGTATACTTCCCCGACAAGGTCGTAATCTGCACGGGCGGTGTCAGTTATCCGCTAACGGGAAGCACGGGCGACGGATACGAATTTGCAAAATCGGCAGGACACGACATAATAAAACCGGTTGCTTCTTTGTGCGGTTTAATCGTTTCGTCGGCAGTCAATGCCGTCGGCGAACGAATACCGCTCGGAAAACTGCCTAAATTGCAAGGATTATCTCTCAAAAACGTTACGGCGAACATTATCGACTCCAAAAACGGAGCGACACTTTTTTCCGAATTCGGAGAAATGCTTTTTACCGAACACGGCGTAAGCGGTCCGATAATTCTCACGCTTTCGAGCAAAATCAACCGACTTAATTTTAACGATTTACGTTTGTCAATCGACCTAAAACCCGCTCTTGACGAGAAAAAACTCGACGAACGACTTTTGCGCGATTTTGACGAATTTAAGAATAAAATGTTAAAAAACAGCCTTGGCGAACTTTTGCCGAACAGTTTAATTCCGTTCGTTATCGCTCTAAGCGGAATAGCCGAAGACAAACCTGTCAATTCGATTAGTCGCGAAGAACGCAAAAAACTGTTAAGAATGCTGAAAAAACTTACTTTTACCATTAGCGGAACGGAAGACGTTTCCACGGCAATCGTCACCGCAGGGGGGATAAACGTGAAAGAAATCAACCCGAAGACCATGCAAAGTAAAATTATACATAATTTGTATTTTGCCGGAGAAGTAATCGACGCGGACGCGCTAACGGGCGGATTTAATCTACAAATCGCATTTTCCACGGGTTATCTCGCAGGAATTCACGTTAACGACGAAACAAACCTAAATAAGGAGAAATAAAATGAAAATTGCAATTGACGGACCGAGCGGCAGCGGAAAAAGCACGATAGCAAAACTACTTGCCAAAAAACTCGGCATCGCTTATCTCGACACGGGAGCAATGTATCGCGCGATAGCATATTACGTTCTCGAAAAAGGTATCGAACCGTCCGACGAAAAAGGCGTAATTCAATCGCTGGAAGGATTAAAAATGTCGGTATGGGAAGAAAACGGCGTTCAACAAGTGTCGGTAAACGGAGACAACGTTACTCCGTTCATTCGCGAAAATCGCATATCGATGGCGGCAAGTACCGTATCCAAAATTCCTGCGGTAAGAATAAAACTCGTAGAACTTCAACGTGAAATCGCGTCGAAAACCGACTGCGTTCTTGACGGAAGGGATATAGGAAGTTACGTTTTACCGGACGCGGATTATAAATTTTATCTTACCGCAAACAGCCTTGTTCGCGCAAAACGTCGGCAAGCGGAACTTGCCGCAAAAGGGGAAGAACATACTGTAGAAGAATTACAAAAAGAAATGGAAGCGCGTGACGAACAGGACAAGAATCGCGCGTTTGCTCCGCTTACTATTTGCAACGACGCAACAGTTATCGACACGTCGTTTATGACTATCGACGAAGTCGCGGAAAACGTACTTAAAAGAATATGCGGATAATTCTTGCCGAACACGCGGGATTTTGCGGCGGAGTGGAAAAAGCGGTTTCCGTCGCTTCGGATGCATGCGAAAAATACGGAAAAGTTTACTCGAATCACCCGCTTATTCATAATAAAAACGTCGTCGAAAATCTAGAAAAACGCGGGTTAAGCGTACTTAGCGACGAGCCGAAATCGGGCGACGTCGTGGTCATCAGCGCGCACGGAACGAGCGAGAAACGCATAAAAGATTATAAAAAAGCAGGCGCAAACGTAATCGACGCGACGTGTCCGCTTGTTAAAAAAATAAAAAACAGAGTAAAAGAAAGTGTCGAAAAAGGGGACAACGTTGTCATTTTCGGTGATAAAAATCACGCCGAAATTAGGGGAATAACGGAAGATTATCCGCTTTGTCAGGTTGTTTCCGAGCCTAATGAGGCGGATTTTGAACGTAACGGCGATTATCTTGTTGTTACTCAAACGACTTTTAGTATAGATAAATTAGAAGATATACGAAAAAAAATTAAAAAAATAGCAGTAAATTCAAAAAAAACAGTTGTGTTTTTCGATAGCATTTGCTATACTACATTATGGCGACAAAGTGAGGCAAAAAGTATAGCCGAAAAGGCGGACGTAATGCTTGTTATCGGAGATAAAACGAGTGCAAACACGCAAAAACTAGCCGATATATGCCGAACGAGATGTGCCAAAACATATCTTATCGAGAATGTAACCGACTTAAAAACGGTGCAGATAGAAAATAATTACGAAGTCCTCGGAATAGTATCCGGGGCGTCAACTCCGAAAGAGTTGATAATGGAGGTTTTTTACATAATGAGCGAAGTTAAAACTACAGACGAAGTCAAAGTAGAAGAAGTCACCGCTGCTGCCGATGCGGTTTCCGAAGTGAAAGAAGAAAAAAAAGCAAATCACGAAGAAGTCCACACCATGGCGGAAGCAATGAAGAAATATAGCGGAAAAACTTACCGTGAAGGTATGCGCATTACCGCGAAAGTAGTAAGCGTTGACCCGACGGGAATATCCGTTGCCATCGAAGGCGGCGGCAAAAACGATAGCGGTTTCATATCCAAGGACGAAGCGGAAATCGACGGAACGTTCGACGTTAATAACTACAAAGTCGGCGACGAAATCAAATGTATCATCATTCCGAAAGAACCCGGAGTAAAGAATAATTCGATTAATCTTAGCAAAAAAGCATTCGACACGGCAAAACTCGATGACGAACACGTACAACGTATACTTGCCGGCGAAGAATTTACACTTAGTTCCACGCAAGAAGTTAAAGGCGGACTTATCGGCAAAATCGGTTCTTACAGCATTTTTATTCCCGCGTCGCAAATCCGTCTCGGTTTTGTTAAAAATCTTGCCGATTACACCAACAAAACCCTTCGTTTGGTCGCTCTTCCCCCGAAAGAAGAACTCGACGAAGAAGGCAATCCGAAGAAACCGCGCAATAACAAACGCATCGTAGCAAGTCAAAAAGTTATTCTCGAAAGAGAAAAAGCGGAAAAAGAAAACGAATTTTGGTCGGGTATTTACGAAGGCGCAATCGTTTCGGGTAAAGTTAAGAGATTTGCCAGTTTCGGAGCGTTTGTCAACCTTAAATATATGGACGGACTCGTTCACTGTACCGACCTTTCTTGGAGCAAAAAGAGAGTTACCGATCCGGCGGAAGTTCTCGAACTCAACAAAACCTACGATTTTATCGTGCTTAGCGCGGACAGAGAAACCGGAAAAATCAGTCTCGGCTACAAACAACTTCAAAAGAAACCTTACGAAATCGCTCAGGAAAAATATCCCGTCGGCAGCGTAGTTGACGGTAAAGTTGCAAGAATCGTTAAATTCGGTGCGTTCGTAGAACTCGAACCCGGAATCGACGGGCTTGTACACGTAAGCCAAATCAAGAACGGTTGGATCGAAAATGCCGGCGAAGTTCTTAAAGAAGGCGATGAAGTACAAGTTAAAGTTATGGCGTACGACGGAGAAAGAATTACGCTCAGCATTAAAGAACTTCTCCCTGAAGAACCCGTTGCTACCGAAACCGAAGAAGAACACGCTTCCAAGGGCAAAAAGGAAGACAGAAAGTTCAAGAAGAAAGAAAACAAAGAGGACGACGGAGAACCTCGTGAGTACGTTTCCGATAATCACGGCGTAACTCTCGGCGACGTTTTCAATCTTTCTCTTAAAACCGAAGAATAACTTCTTATTGTAAAAAAACGAAAGCCACCCGAGATTTGGGTGGCTTTTGAATTTAATTAATCGAATGACATTCGATAAAACACAACTTCGCAAAGAAAACGGAGAAATAATAAAATGGATTACAACGTATACAACAATCCGCTAATTACAAGATATGCGTCAAAAGAGATGTCGGAGGCGTTTTCCGAGCAAAAACGCATAAGTTTGTTCCGTAAACTTTGGGTCGCGCTTGCCGAAAGCGAAAGAGAACTCGGCTTGCCGATTACCGACGAACAAATTGCCGAATTGCGTGCGCATATCAACGACGTCAACTTCGACGTGGCGGCGGCGAGAGAAAAAGAAGTACGTCACGACGTAATGGCGCACATTTATGCCTATGGTCTACAATGTCCGAAAGCCGCGCCGATTATTCATCTCGGAGCGACGAGTTGTTTCGTTACGGACAATGCAGACATCATCGTTTATCGCGACGCGCTTGAACTTCTTCGCAACAAACTCGTCTGCGTGATGAAAGTTTTGTCCGATTTTGCGTTAAAATACAAAAAAATGCCTACTCTCGGGTTTACGCATTTACAACCTGCGCAACTCGTCACCGTCGGGAAGAGAGCGTCGCTATGGTTGCAAGATTTATATCTTGACTTTGAACAACTTTCGTATCTTATCGATTCTCTAAAACTCCGCGGAGTAAAAGGCACTACGGGTACGCAGGCAAGTTTTATGGAACTTTTTAACGGAAACGCGAAAAAAGTAAAAGAACTTGAAAAAAAAGTCGTTACTAAAATGGGTTTTAAGGCTGCATTCGACGTATCGGGACAAACTTACACGCGAAAACTCGATTACAACATTTTATCTTCGCTTAGCATGCTCGCACAAAGCGGATACAAATTTAGCAACGACATACGCATATTGCAACATCTTAAAGAAATAGAAGAACCGTTTGAAAGGAAACAAGTCGGCAGTTCTGCGATGGCGTACAAACGCAATCCGATGCGAAGCGAAAGACTCGGTTCTATTGCTCGTTATCTTATCTCATTACCCATAAATACTGCGATTACTTCGTCAACGCAATGGTTCGAGCGCACTTTAGACGACTCGGCAAACAGAAGAATCGTCATCGGACAGGCTTTTTTATCCGCGGACGCGATTTTAGAATTGTATTATAATATCGTCAACGGGCTTGTAGTTTACCCTAAAGTAATCAAGAAACACGTTTTGAACGAACTGCCTTTTATGGCGACGGAAAATATTCTAATGGAAGCGGTTAAATGCGGCGGAAATAGACAAGAACTGCACGAACGGATACGTGTTCATTCAATGGAAGCGGGAAAAATGGTCAAAATGATGGGCAAAAACAATGATTTAATTGCGAGAATTAAATCAGACGACGCTTTCAGTTGTGTTCTCGATAAAATCGACGAAATCACTCGACCTGAAAAGTTTATCGGAATAGCGCCCGAGCAGGTCACTGATTTCATAAGAAAACTACGTCCTATTTTCAAAAAATACGAAAATAAAATGAGAATTGAAAATAAAATAACCGTATAAAAAATCACCTTCACCGTAAACAACGGAAAAGGCGATTTGGCAGGGGAGACGCGATTCGAACACGCAACCAGCGGTTTTGGAGACCGCTGCTCTACCATTGAGCCACTCCCCTAAACAACAGAAAATATTATACCCTAAAAAACAGAGTTAGTCAAGAAAATAAAATAAATAGGAGCAAAAAATGACGTATAAACTCGGAATCATCGGTGCAGGAGTAATGGGACAAGCCATTCTCGGTTGCGTCATCGATAAACAATATCTGAAAAAAGAAGAAATCGCGGTTTTTGACGTTTCCGACGAAAAGATAAACGAACTGAAAAACGAAGGAATAACCGTATTCAACTCGGCAAACGCTCTTGCCAACGAGTGCAAATTTATATTAATTGCGATAAAACCACAACATTTTGACGGACTTGCAAAAGAACTTACCGTCGGAAAAAATAATACGATTATCAGCATCATGGCAGGCGTAAATCTTAATTCGATTAGAGAAAAACTCGATGCCAAATGTGGAATTGCCAGAGTTATGCCAAACACGCCCTGTAAAATCGGAAAAGGGGTTTGCGCTGTGGTGTTCGATAAATTATGCGACGAAAACGAACGTTTTATATTGGGTTTACTCGGTTGTTGCGGAGAAGTTGTTTCCGTAGACGAAAAAATGTTCGACGCAGTCACTAGTGTAAGCGGTAGCGGTCCGGCGTACGTTTATATGTTCATAGACGGTATGATAAAAGGCGGAATGAACGGCGGCTTGACATACGAACAAAGTAAAAAACTTGCGATACAGACGGTTATCGGCTCTGCGATGCTTGCCGACGCGTCGGACGAAAAAGCGGAAGCGCTGACAGAAAAAGTATGTAGCAAAGGCGGCACGACGATAGAAGCAGTTAAAATTTACCGTGAAAAAGGGTTGGAAGAGTTAATTCAGGAAGGCATCGAAGCGTGCAGAAAACGCAGCGAAGAGATGGGTAAAATTTAATGAAACACGTAGACATATACACCGACGGCGCATGTAGCGGAAATCCCGGACCCGGAGGATGGGCGGCTATTTTGATTTATAAAGGGATTGAAAAGGAGATTTCGGGCGGATACCCCGACACTACAAACAACCGAATGGAACTTTTTGCCATTATAAACGCACTTTTGCAGTTAAAAGAACCCTGTGAGGTCACCGTTTACAGTGACAGCGCATATTCGCTTGAACCGTTTTTCAAAGGTTGGATTGACAAATGGAAAAACACGAATTGGAAAACTCTTTCCGGCGACCCGGTAAAAAACGTTGATTTATGGAAGGCGTTGCTCATAGAAACAGGTAAACATAAAGTTAGTTTCGTTAAAGTCAAAGGACATAGCGACAATGTTTACAACAATCGTTGCGACGAACTTGCGAGAACCGAGATAAAAAAACTTTCCGAATAAACCGAATAAAAAATAAAGAAAAACCGCTTGAAATAAGCGGTTTTCTAATTTTAAGCCTAAAAAACTAAATTACTTTTGAAAATAGTTTTCCGATTTATAAAGCACGGTAAACATAATTCCAAGGAACACTGAAGTGGACGCAACAATCACGGGCGCATATATGGAAGGGGAGTTAAGCCCTTTGCCGTTAGGGATAAGCAATGCCACGATAAGGTCAACCATAAAGAAAACGGTAAAAAAAGCAATACAAATCGCATTAATAACTTTAAGATTAACGTTATCTTTACGTCGTTTTTCGGGATTTCGGAACCAAATTAATGACACAACCAAAGCGCAAGCAAGGGCAAGACTGCCACAAACGAGCATAGCGGTAAGCGTAAATTCAAACGTACTGCGAAGTAAATATAGCACGAGCAGGGTAATAATCATATATAATGCGGACAATGCGACCACGTCGCGCATAAGTTTGTTAATATAAACGTATTTCACCGTAGAAACGACCGATTTTGTTCCGCGATAAGTATTCAGAGCATACCCTTCGCTGCGCAGACTGTTTCTGAACTTCTCGATATTGTTCTCTTCGACGTTTAACGTAGCGGACGCGGCAATTTTAGGGTCAACGGAATTATTCGATTGTTTTTTATCCGTTTGCGACGGCGCAGAAACGCTTGATTTGGATGTGGCGGGTTTGCTTTTCGGCTTAGAAACCGTTTTTGTCGCAGTACTTCTTTTCGGCGCGGCATTTATAACCGGCGAAGTGAGTTTTTCAAAAATAACTTTGTATTCGTTGCTTATTGGTTTCTTTCTCGTCGGAGGAACCGGCTGGGATTTAACTTCCGCGACCTTTTCGGTAGAAATAGGTGTCATGCTTATTACCGTTTCGGTTGGAACAACGTGTTCGGAAGAAACAACGTCAACGTTGTCTTCGTCGGGTGCGTAAGTCGTTGTCGCGGCGACTTCGACTTTTTCGTTCGAATCGTCCGTTTCCGACGCGTCATCGTTGGCGATACCGCCGTCACCGCGATTTCTTTTAGTAAACGGTTTCAAATCGGTAGCGCGAAACGGTGCTTCTTCGTTATCCAAATCGAAGTCTTCGTCCGTAAGAAGATTATCGAGCAACGTCCTCAAATATTTATATTCTTGTTTGTTATCGTCGAGATACTGTTTGCCCTCAGGGGTTAGGGTATAATAAACTCTTGTCGCGCCGTTAGTTTCCCCGTCACCCTTGCCGGAAACGACGTAGTTTTGCTCTTCAAGTCTTTTCAAGGTGTTATAAATAGTGGAAAAAGTTTTGATTTTATAATGACCTTTCGTTTTGTTTTGAATATAATTAATCACGTCATAACCGTAACTCGCGCCGTCCTTGTTATCTTCGAGCGCATTCAAAACAAACACGTCAAAACGAGAGCGAAACATTTTTTTGTTCTCGGAATCAGCGAGTTTTTTCTTGTTTTCGATTTCGTCCATTCCCATTTAATTCTCCGAATTAATTAATTTTACCTAAATTATAACCGTAAATAATCGGTTTGTCAATAAAAGAATTATGAATAATGATGTTTTTTAATATTCTTTATTGACAAAATTAGAATAATTATGTCGAATAGTAGGGGATTATCGGATTATTTGACGAAAAACCGTCACTCATCGGTTTCGTCGGTTTTTTTTCTAAAATTAACTTTATCTGCTGCCGATTTTTTTATGTCTTCGCTAATTGCAGCGTAGTGCTTTTTCGTAGTGTTAATGTCCTTATGTCCGAGTACTTCCGCAACAACGTAGATGTCGTTCGTTTTTCGATACAAAGCAGTGCCATAGGTGCTTCTTAGTTTATGCGGCGAAATATTTTTTAAGGGTGTCACTATGGCGCTGTATTTTTTTACCATAAGTTCTACGGCGCGCACGGTAATGCGTTTATTTTGCAACGACAGAAAAAAAGCGTCCACGCTCGACGGGTCGATTTTCTTTTTACGCAGTTGCGCCTTGCGATACTCCAAATAGGTTTGGAGCGTTTCTATAATTTCATCATTAAGATAAAGTATCGAGCGTTTTTCGCCTTTACGCGTTACGATAAAACTTTTGTTTGCAAAATTAACATCGTTTACGTTAAGTCCGACAAGTTCGCTCACGCGAATACCCGTACCAAGAAGGAGCGTAAGTATCGCGTTATCGCGAATTTTCGTGTTATTATTGTTGTACGCGTTTTGTTGTTCGCTTATAAACGCGTTTTCCGTTTCAAGAAGGTCAAACATTTCGTTTACTTCGTCGTTTTCCAACCTGATTATTTCTTTTTCTCTCGGTTTAGGCATAGCAACCTTCGCCGTAACGTTTTCAGAGATGAGTTCGTGCGTGTAAAGATACTTAAACAGGCTTCTGACCGCACTAAGTTTACGCGCTTTTGCTTTGTCGGAATTTTTAACGTATTCGCCACTAACGGTATAATAACCGCCTATATAGTCGATAAATCTCTCTATATCGCGACTTTTGATGAGTTTTAAGTCACTAAGCGATATGTCGATAACTTCCATACCGTCAAAAATCGCGCTCGGAGAAACCAGATAATTAAAAAAGGCGATTAGGTCGGTTCCGTAATTGTAACGAGTAAGAACAGTCGTGACTGCGGATATGCCTATAAAAAAATCTTCACAAAAACACGGCAAAGAAGGGATTACTTCTTCGCGCAATTTATTTAGATATTTTTTATCGCGCTCGTTGACATATTGTTCCATTTATAAGTAATTGTATCACGCAACCGACAAAAAGTCTATCCCTAACCCAAAATATAATCGGATTACAAAAAATCGTTTAACCGAACGATACAACCGCTTAAATCGAAATTCGGAATAAGGATATAAAAGGGTAGGAGGGTATATATGGCAACTATCTCAAATAAAAAATCGCCCTCACGTAACGGTGTTTCGCTAAAAACGAAAAACCGGGTTCATTAGACGAAAAAAGACACCGCCGGATGAGAAAACGGATAAATATATTAAAAATAAAAATAGAAGAATAGATCTAAAATCTTAAAATACACACAATAAAGAGAAAACCGAAAGATTGTCGAAATAATAGAAAAGATTGAAAGATTGTCAAATTAAAAAATTAGGACAATACGATAATTTTTAGATACAAAATAACGAAAGATTTATGCAAAAACAGTAAAGAGTACACCTTTATATCTTTTCGCAAAATACAGGTTTTGCGAAAAGATATTGTTATAAAATGGAGATTGTTGTTTATGGAAATTGTTACATTTTTACTTGAGAATTTACAATACTTAATTATGGCTTTTTTAGTTATAGTTTCATCCTGTTCTTCGATTGCTGGTATTGTAAATAAGGTTAAAAAAAGTAAGTCTGATAAGCTCAGTATATTAGTTCAGAATTTGCCTGAACTTGTTTCTACTGTTGAAGCTTTATTTCCTAATGTTGGTAAAAAAACTGGTTCGGAAAAACGTTTTTCCGTTCTTTCATATCTTCAGTCGTTCTGTTCTCAGAACGGTATTCCTTTTGATCAGGAATTCTGGGTTAGTCAAATCGAGGCGGTGTTGTCTTCGCCTCAAAAAAAGATAGAGGAGGTTTCTTGCAATGAAACGAAAAAAGACAATTAAGAAAGTTGACCGTAAGGTTTTTAAGAACACTGCGCTTAAAACGAAAGCGCTCAATGTGCCTCGCGCAGTTATGCGCGGTGGAATTCGTATGTAGGAGGTGTGTTATGATACTTTGTTCAATTCGTGACGTTAAAGTCGGTTCTTTTATGTCTCCTTTCCCGCAACGTAACGAGAAAGAAGCTATCGTTGCTTTTTCTCGAGCTGTTCAGAACGGTGAACTTCCGAAAGGTATTCCTCTTTCCGATTTACAGTTTTTCTCTCTTGGTGAATACAACGAGGAAACGGGTGTTATTTCTGCTTTTCCTCAGCCAAAGTATCTTTGTTGTCCGGCCGACTTTGGAGGTGAAAGCAATGCTCATAGTTAAAGTTTTTTCTCCTTTTGAGGAAATTGATTTTGCGCCGTCTCCTACTGGAGACGGCTTTGTTCCTGAGTTTGCTTTTGATGATAATGGCGAACTTGTTGAGACTGGTAAGCATTCTTTGTATATGGAGATACAGTCTCATCGTGAAGAGTGTACTGTTGAAACTCTTCTTGCTCGTGCTCTGAACGGCGATTTGAGCGCGCTTAATAAACGCGAGGGTTTTTATGGTGATATAACTTGTGCGCCTACTTCAATAACTGAAATTTCTCGTCATCTTGATGACGTTAACGAGTTAAAACAGCAAGTTCCCTCGGATATTCTTTCTTCTCTTGAGAAAGCTGAGACATCTGAGGCTGTTTCTAAGGTTCAAGCTGATTTCCTTGCTTTTCTCGTCGAAAAGCAAAAAGAATTAAAGAATGGAGGTAACAATGAATAATTCTCAGTTGCATGCTTTTTCTCGTTCCCCTGTTGATATTGATATTAAACGTTCGACGTTTTCTCGTCGTGCCGAACGTCTTACTTCTTTCGATGCGGGTAAGCTCATTCCGCTTTACGTTTCGGAAATTTTGCCTGGTGATACTGTCAAGATGAATGTTGATTTTCTTTGCCGTTCGTTGACTCCCCTTACTCCCGTAATGGATAGAGCTTTTATTGATATTCATTTTTACTTTGTTCCTAATCGCCTTGTCTGGACTCACTGGAAAGAGTTTATGGGTGAGAATACTTCTTCGCCTTGGGTTTCTGCAACTGAGTATAGTGTTCCGCAACTTTCTTCAGGAATTTCTCAAAATCATGGTGGGATTGGTTTCGGAGTTGGTTCTGTCGCCGATTATATGGGGTTGCCTGTTAATCTTGGTGGTTTTACTGTTAACGCTTTGCCTTTTCGCGGTTATGCTCTTATATGGAATGATTGGTATCGTGACGAAAATTTACAATCGCCTTGTAATATTCGTTTTAGTTCTGACTCTCTTTCTGTTGGAAATCGTCATGGACTTATTGATTTGGAAGGTTATACGTATGCTGATTTTGTTTCTTCGACTTATGTTTCTGATGGTGTTTTAGGCTGTGCACCTCTTCCCGTTGCTAAGTTTCATGATTATTTTACTTCGGCATTGCCGTCCCCTCAGAAATCTGCCGAGCCTGTCTCCGTTCCTCTTGTCGGTTACGCTCCTATAGAGAATACAGCTTTTCAAGGTAATTTTTTTCAACCTTTTCTTTATAGTAGTAATAACGGCGTACCTCTTGGTGATCATTATCCTCTTGGTTCTGATGGATCCGGTCTTGCTTCTGGTCAATATGATGATGCGGTTACGTATAATCAAAAAGTTTATATGAATCTTGGCGCTAATCTTGGCGAGAATTCTGCTATTACTATAAACGCGCTTCGTAATGCTTTTGCTTTGCAACGTTGGTTTGAGCGCGCAGCTCGTGGCGGTTCTCGATACATCGAAACTATTCGTGCACATTTTGGAGTTAATCCTCCCGATTATATGCTTGCTCGTCCTGAGTTTCTTGGCGGTAAACGCATTCAACTTTCTATGTCTCAGGTAAATCAGACTTCTCAAACTGAGGGCGTTAATGCGCTCGGCTCTACTGGTGCATATAGTAAAACTTTCGATAACGCTTATTATTTTACGAAGTCTTTCGTAGAGCACGGTTTTCTTTTTGGAATGGTGATGGTTCGCGCTGAACACTCTTATTCCCAAGGTATAAATAAAATGTGGTCGCGTAAATCGATGACTGATTACTACTGGGTAGAATTTGCTCATCTTTCCGAACAGCCTATTTATAATCGCGAGATTTATGCTCAAGGAACTGATACGGATAATGAGGTTTTCGGATACCAAGAGGCTTATGCTGAGTATCGTTATGATCCTAAGATTTGTAGCGGTCTAATGCGTCCGTCTCTTGGTGCGTCTGGGCTTGGAATTTGGAATTATGGCGATTTTTATACGGCTCTTCCTACGCTTTCGCCTTCCTGGATCGTAGAGCCTCAGAGCAATATAGCTCGGACTCTTGCTGTTCAAAGTGAACAGGCTTCTCAGTTTTACGGCGATTTTGTCTTTGATGCGGTTTATACTCGTCCTATGCCTTTATATTCTATCCCTGGTCTCCTTGATCATAATTAAGGAGGTTTTTATGTCTGTTGGTGGAATGGCCCTTTTAGGTGGTTTATCCGCTTTGAGTAGTGCGGGTACTAACTTAGCTAATTATTTTGCTAATGAACGTACAAACGATATGAATTACCGTATCTTTCAGGAAGGTAACGAGATGAATTCAGCTGAAGCTCAGAAAGCAAGAGATTTTTCTCTTTCAGAACGTTTAGCAGCGGAAGATTTTTCCGCTGCTGAAGCTCAAAAAGCTCGTGATTATAATAGTGAAATGTCTAATACTCAATATCAACGCGCTGTTGAGGATATGAAAGCTGCTGGTCTTAATCCTATTCTTGCTTATTCTCAGGGTGGTAATCCTGTTGGCTCGACCGGAATGTCCGCTTCCTCTTCGGCAGGTTCTTCGTCTTCTGCTTCTTCCCTCTCTGCTCGTATGTCTGCTCCGATTTTTTCTGATATTATGAATTCCGCTATGACTGCTATTCTTGTTGGCGGTTCTTTGTTTGGAACTGGCGCGCAGCGACATCAGGCTCGTGCGACTTTAGATGTTTTGAAAAATGTTAAAACTGGTATAGGCTCATAGCCTTTTCTCTTCATAGCTTATCGTTCAAGGGCGTGTACGAGGATTTTCCGACGTAGCCCGCGTGTTTGTTTCGTAATGTATTTGATTGGTCGGAGACCGCAGACGCGCCCTTTTTCAGTAGGCCCGGGAGAGTTACCCTCTTGATGTAACTCTCCCGGGTGACACAAAGTGAGGTTCTTTGTATGTGTGTAAGTCCAAAGTATGTAAGACGTGATTATAAGATAGTTGAAGGTGAGTATATCCTTTCTGATAAACTTCATTTTTATAATTATGATAATTGGAATTATCTAAAATCTCAATCTTTTGAAGTTGCTGTTAATGGTATAACTTATGGATCTCAATTTTTTAAGGTTCCTTGTAAACAATGTATACAATGCCGTCTTCAGAACTCTCGTATGTGGGCTGACCGTCTCGTTTGTGAGGCTCAAACTTCCTCTTCATCTTATTTTATAACTTTAACTTATGATGACGAACATTTACCTTTCGGTCAGCCTGTTAAAGATGTGCAAGGCAATGTTCTTTCTCCTGCTCTTCCCACTCTTTCTAAGGATGAATTCCGTGCTTTTAATAAACGCCTTCGTCGTTATTTTGAATATCACTTTAATATTCATAACATTCGCTTTTATGTCGGCGCAGAGTATGGAGATAAGTCTGCGCGTCCTCATTATCACGTTATTTATTTTAACTTACCTATTCCCGATTTAGTTAAATATAAAAATAATTTTAACGGTGACGTTCTTTATACGTCTAAAATCCTTGAAGGTATATGGGGTAAAGGTTTTGTTGTCATTGCTTCAATGTCGTGGCAATCTGCTGCTTATGTTTCTCGTTACGTTCTAAAAAAGCGTAATGGATCTTTGTCGTTGGAAAAGCTTGGTATCGAAAATCAATTTCAGCTCTGTTCTAATAAGCCTGGTATCGGTCGTGAGTTTTATGAAAGAAATAAAGACAGAATTTACGAGAATGATGAACTCTTTATCCCCGGTAGAGGTTCTACTCCTCCTCCGTCTTATTTTGATAGACTTTATGATTCTGACCGTACCGAGCGCATGTATGTCGTTAAGGAAAATCGATTGCGCAAAGCTCAATTTGCTGAATCTCATATGCTTGATAATACCGACTTATCCGAACCTCAGTATTTTGAAGTTATCAAAGCTAAGCTTGAGAATATTAAGAAGAAATTACCTAGGGGACTTGACTAATTTCCTTTTCTTTTTTATAATATTCTTATGTTACGAGAATTACGTGAGCAAAAGCGCTATTACAAAGATTTTTTGAACTGTTCAGACGGTTATTTTTTAGTATCTAAAATGTCTGAATTTTTTTCTCCTCGAGAACCGTTATTCACTGCTCATTCTGATAATAACGGTGTTGTTTATGGCATTTTTGTTAATATGCAAAATGCGCTTTGTAAGTTTTATTGCCAGCCTTCTGATGTCGGTAAAATTGTCTTTGGTGATGATTGTGTTTACCTTTTCCCTCGTTTGGAAAAGCCTGATTTTCTTACTACTCTTATGCTGATGAATTATTTGAAATAACTTGTTAATTTATATTAAATTATTTATCTCTTCGAATAGTACAGGTTTTGCGAAAAGATATGTGCTAGGGGATAGGGAATTATTGTATTTTAGGGTTTTGGGTGGTATAGTTGCTATTCTATTAATCAAATTGTGCAATGATTTCTTATGTAAATAATATATAAAATTTCACAACGAATTTCGTAAATTTTATGCTCAAACGTATCACGATAATAATGTCAAAGTTATTAATTTCTGCAAAAAATTTACGTTCAAACGTACGCAATAATAACACAACAAACCCATAATAAAATCATATTGTCATTAACGATTATTCGACTTAAAAGTTGTATTGAAAATCTTAGGATTCTTCGACAAGGTTCCTCCGACAATCGACAATTCCACAAGTTATATTGTCGCAAAAATGCTTTTACTTTGGTAAAAATAATAAATCATAATGCCTGTAACGAATATATTTTATTTACTTAAATCAAATTTTATGGTCATTCAAAAAAATTTATATCCGTTTGTTTATTTGCGGTTAAGTTGTTTTACGTCTGTTGCATTGCTCACGACAAATTATAATTGACGGTTAAAGTATCTCACGATTTCGGTGATTGCAAGTTTACAGTGTTCGTAAGTAAGTCCGCCTTGCAGGTATGCAACGAACGGTTCTCTGACTGCGCCGTCAGCCGAAAGTTCAAGGGAAGCGCCTTGGATAAACGCGCCTGCCGCCATAACGACTTGATGGTCGTATCCGGGCATATCCCACGGCAACGGCGTCACATAACTGTCTACCGGCGATATTTTTTGCACTTCGCCGCAAAACGCGACGAGTTGCTCGGCGGTATCGAATTTTATGCTTTTGATTATATCATAAGGCATACAGCCCGTTTTAGGCATAGTTTCAAACCCAAACGCTTGCAATGCATATCCGACAAGCACGCTGCCTTTCAAAGCGTTTCTTACTGCTGACGGAGCAAGAAAAAGTCCTTGATAGTACGGAATATATCCGCTTAAATAAGAACCGACTTCCATTCCGAGTGATGGTGCGGTAAGCCTGTAAGCGATTTGTTCTATACAATCCGATTTCCCACAGATATAACCGCCGGTAGGCGCAATTCCGCCGCAAGGGTTTTTGATAAGCGAGCCTACTATTACGTCTGCGCCGACTTCCGTAGGTTCTTTTTTTTCTACGAATTCGCCATAGCAATTATCCACGACGAATATTGCTTTTGTTCCGAATGATTTGATTTTTGCGATCGTTTCCCCTATTTTTTCCACACTTAGCGCGTCGCGCCACGCATAACCTTTGCTTCTTTGTATAAAAATTACTTTCGGGTCTTGTTTCTTTATCTCTTTTTCAATTTCGTCGTAATCGAATTCGTTATCGCAAGTCAGTTCGGTTTGCGCATATTTTATTCCGAAATCGGCAAGCGAACCGTTATTTTTACCTTTTATAACTTCGTCAAGGGTGTCATACGGTTTACCTGCTATGCTTAACATCACGTCATCCGGTCTTAACAAACCGAACAAAGCGAGCGTAAGCGCATGTGTGCCGTTTGCGATAAGCGGCGAAACTATTCCGCTCTCTGCTTTCATCACGCTTGCAAAAAGTTTACCGAGCGTATCTCTGCCTATATCGTCGTATCCGTAACCCGTTGACGGGTTAAAATGCATCGCCGAAATACGATGTTCTCTAAACGCATCTAGTACTTTCTTTTGATTATATAAAGCGATGTCGTCAAGTGCCTCGAATTCTTTTTCTGCTTGTTTTTCACATTCTACAATGTATTTTTCTACGTTTTCTATCATTTTTTCTCTCACAGTTTACAAAAATAATTATAATAATCCCCTATTATTCTGCTCTTATTTTCTTCTATGGTTTCGTCCCCTAACCATACGGCGTTTTCTATACCCTTAAACCAAGTAATTTGTCTTTTGGCGTAATTGCGCGTATGTTGCTTTATTTTTTCTTTCACTTCTTCTATCGTCGCGGTTCCGTCAAAATAATCCTTAAATTCTTTATAGCCTATCGCTTGCATACTTTGACAGGAAAAATCGACTGCTTTCTCGGCTAAAAGGTCGTTTATCTCCTTTTCTAACCCGTTTTCAAACATTTTTTCTACTCTTTCGTTTATCCTCGAATAGAGTTTTTCCCTAGGTTCGACTCCTCCCAAAGCATAAACCAAAGCAGGCACGGCAGCCTCTTTGTCACACTTATCGGTCACCGATTCACCCGTGAGCAATTTGACTTCCAACGCTCTAAGCACGCGTTTTACGTTGTTAAAATGTATAATTTCGCCTGCTTTCGGGTCAATCGAACATAGTTTTTTATGCATATACTCCGCGCCGCACGTTTCGTACTCGGCTTTTAGTTCGTTTCTGAGTTCGTCGTTGCGAGCAAACGGCGTATAATCGAAAATCAGAGCATTGATATAAAGCCCCGTTCCCCCGACAATAATCGGGACCTTTCCTTTTTGCCGTATCCGTTCGATTATTCCGGTCGCTTGTTTTTTATATTCGGCAACGCTGTACGGTTCGTTCGGTTCGACAATATCAATCATATAGTGCATTATACCGCATTTTTCGCGTTCTGTCGGCTTTGCCGTTCCGACGTTCATTTTTTTATAAATCTGCATCGAATCCGCGCCGATTATCTCGCCGTTTACTTGTTTTGCGACTTCGACGGCAAGCGCGGTCTTTCCCGTAGCGGTTGCTCCGCCTATTACTATCATAAATACCCCCGACTAAACAATGCGCTTAAACCACTTTTCTACATCGGTTTGAGAATAAACGACTACCGTAGGTCTGCCGTGCGGACATTGCAACGGCATTTTATTTTCAAAAAAGTATTTCATTACGTATTCGATTTCGTCTTCGCTAAGTTTCATTCCGCCCTTGATTGCGCTACGGCACGCCATTCTCGCAATCCTTGCTTTGATTTGCAATAAATCTTTAAGAAAATGTATTTCTCCTCCGTGGTCGATAACCGTATACACAAAATCGTCAAGGTTAATGTCTTTTAGTACGCAAGGCGCGGAATTAATTTCCAAAACGTTGCCTTTTATCTTTATATCGAACCCTAATTGCCATAAATTTTCTTCGTTTGTTCGGAAAATGTCAAGTTCGTCGTCCGTTAATCTGATATAATACGGCACTGCAAAACTTTGCGCATGGACGTGTTTTGTAGTTTCTTCCATAAGTTTATCGTAGAGAATTCGCTCGTGTGCGGCGTGTTGGTCGATGAAAAATAATTTTTTATAACTTTCTACGATAATATAAGTGTCGAAAATTTGCCCGACAACCCTAAATTGCGGTCTGATCTCCTCTTCTTCCTTACTAATAAACGCAGGTTGATACTCACCTACCTCCCCTTTAAGCGTTTCTTCTTCTTGTTTGGCTTCCTCTTCGTCAACGTATGCAGGAATAAACTTACTGCCTGTTTCCACCTTGCCGCAAAACGGATTTCGCGCTACCTGCCCGTAAATTTCCGGCTCAACGCCTTCGAGAATTTTCTCTTCGGGAACGTTTGCCGCCGAATGATAATAATCGCATTCTTCCCCTTCGTTGAAAAATCCTTTTTCGAGTTCGGCGAATTCCGGCGGTAACTCCATATCGGCAAGGCGCGTTTTGTCTTCTTTTTTTATATCGGGCAAATCGCTTTCGCTTATCGAATATTTCTTCATTAACTCTTTTATTTTATTTTGAGAAATATCCGCTACCATCATATCGTTTTCGTCTTCGTGAACATGCGCTATTTCCATTACTCGCTGCAACGTAAGACAAATATCCTGTTTGGTTTCGGGTGAAAGCAACATTCCTAACCGTACTTCTTCTTCGCGTTCTTCTTCGTCTTTTTCGATTGCTTTCTTTATTGCGGTATAAATCATACCGTTTAGCAACTTTTTTTCCGCAAAACGCACTTCTTTTTTGCCCGGGTGAACGTTTACGTCAACTTCGTCAAAAGGCATTACTATGTCTAACACGGCAACCGGAAAAGTTCGTTTCATCAGTCGCTCGCCGTATGCGTTTTGTATAACCGACGGTATGTTCGGATCGGTAAAAACACGACCGTTTACAATAAAAACCTGCTTGTTTCGGTTTCCTTGTATCGCCGCCGTCGCCGGTCTGGCGACAAAACCGTTTATAGTATAATTCTTTTCGCTGATTTCAAACGGGACAAGATTATCGCATATTTCTTGTCCGAAAACGGCGCAAAGAACGTTATCCATACCGCTACCGTTGGTATAACATACGGTTTTTCCGTCTGCGACGTATTTAATAGAAACGGTCGGATTTGCAAGCATAAGTTCGTATATTAATTTGGTAACCGCATTCTCTTCGCCTTTGGCTGGTTTCAAAAACTTAAACCTCGCAGGTGTATTAAAAAAGAGCGAACCGACACAAATACTCGTTCCTACGCTAAGCGCGCAATCGCCTTGCTCGACAATTTCTCCTCCGTCAACCTTGACGTAATGCGCAATGTCGTCGTCCAAAAACTTGCTTCGCAATTCGGTTTTACTTACCGCGGATATAGACGCGAGCGCTTCGCCGCGAAAACCCAGCGTGGCTATCGTTTCCAAATCTTCCGCGCACGATATTTTGCTCGTTGCGTGCGGCATAACCGCAAGCATAAGGTCGTCTTGTTCTATTCCGCAACCGTCGTCGGTTACCGTAATCGACTTGATACCGCCGCTCTCTATACTGACGGTAATATGTTTTGCTCCTGCGTCTATGCTGTTTTCCGCAAGTTCTTTTACCACCGATGCAGGGTTTTCGACCACTTCGCCGGCGGACAATCTGTTATAAACCGATTTATCTAATTGATTTATTCTACCCAAGTTTTACCTCATTTAATTAATTTCTTCATATCCGAAAGAATAGTAAGTGCTTCGATAGGCGTACATCTATTAATATCCGTGCCTTTAAGCATTCTCTTTATTTCGGTAAAAGTTTCGTCTTCGGGGAACAAACTAAGTTGATCACACGCAACAGCAGTTTCTCTCGGTACGGAACTCATCTTTTCTTTCAAGTCGCCGCTTAACTCGTGCGTTTCGGAAAGTGTTGACAAAATATCTTTCGCACGCTTAATAACTTCTTCTTTTATGCCCGCTATTTGCGCAACTTCTATACCGAAACTGCGATTTGCTCCGCCACGGGCTATTTTATACAGAAAAACTATACCGTTTTTGCCTTCCTGTATCAAAACACGGTAATTCTTTATTCCGGGTAAAAGTTTTTCAAGTTCGCTCAGTTCGTGATAATGCGTGGCAAAAAGCGTTTTCGCTTTTATTTTAAGAAGTATATGCTCGACTATCGCCCAGGCTATGCTGACTCCGTCCAAAGTGGAAGTTCCCCTGCCTATTTCGTCGAGAATAAGTAAACTGTCTTTTGTCGCGTTGCTTAAAATATTTGCCATTTCAAGCATTTCTACCATAAACGTACTTTGTCCGCGCACAAGGTTATCGCTCGCGCCTACACGAGTGAATATTCTGTCCGTAATACCGATTTCCGCTTTCTTGGCAGGAACGAAACTCCCTATCTGTGCCAAAAGTACGATTACCGCAACTTGCCTTATGTAAGTGCTTTTGCCCGCCATATTCGGACCGGTAATTATAGCAACGGGCGCGTTGTTTTCAAGTACGGTATCGTTTGCGACAAACTCGTTTGCTTTAAGCAAACATTCTACTACTGGGTGTCTTCCGTCAACGATGTTTATTCCGCCGTTAGACGTTACCTTAGGTTTAACGTATCCGTTTAACTCGGCAACTTCCGCGAGCGAATAAATCGCGTCCGTCAAAGCGATTATTTCGGCGTCGTTTTTTAACTCTTTGATTTTAGAAAACAAGTATTCTTTGAGTTCGCCGAAAATGCGTTCTTCGAGTTCGAGCGATTTCTCGCTCGCTCCGAGAATTTCTTTTTCAAGTCGCATAAGTTCTTCGTTAACATACCTTTCGGCGTTGGCTACCGTTTGTCGTCTTACATATCCTTCGGGCAAAACCGACGGTATTTTCGATTTCGGTATTTCGATGTAATATCCGAAAATACGGTTGTAACCTACTTTGAGCGCGGCTACGCCCGTTTCTTCCCGTTGTTTTGCTGTAAATTCAGCGATTATATTCGACGAATCGTATTTAATTCTTCTCAGTTCGTCAAGTTCGACGTTCAAACCGCCCCGAATGTAATCCCCGTCTTTGGTCGTAGCCGGCGCGTTCGGATTAATAGTTTTTTCTATGATATTCACGACGTCCGTTAGGTCTGAGTATCGCGCGTCAAGTTCGGTAAAAAAGGTTGATTTTAACGAAGATATCGATTTTTTTAACACGGGTAACTCTTTTACGGACGTACCGAGCGCCAAACAACCGCGCGGATTGATCGTACCGTACGAAATGCGCGTGACGAGCCGCTCTATGTCTTTGATTTTCGCCAAAACCGCACCTAATCCGTTGCGCATCGTGTGACTTCTAAGAAGTTCTTGTACCGCGTTTTGTCTTTTTTCTATATCTTCGACCTTGCGTAACGGATGCAACAACCATGTACGAATTTTTCGCGCTCCCATTCCCGTTTTCGTTTTATCGATAACCCACAAAAGACTGCCGTTACGTTTGCCGTCGGATAGCGTTTCGGTAAGTTCCAAATTTCTACGAGTATTAAAATCTATGTACATTTCGTCCGCTTCTTCTTCAAATTGCGGTACGGAAATGTGCGATAAACTACGTTTCTGCGTGCTTACAACGTATTCTAGCAGTCCGCCTAGCGCGCATACGGCAAGTTCTTCGCCGTTTAATCCGAGTGCTTCGAGTCCGTACGCTCCGTATTGTTTTAACAACCGTTCTTTTGCCGATTCGTAGTTAAAACTATAATCGTAAAACGGTGTAAACTTAACCAACCTTTCGCAAATGACGCTGTTTAACTTCTTTCCCTCGCGACAAAGCGCGTCGTCGGCGATAATCTCGCTCGGTGTAAGGTTTAATAAAAAATCTTCTACGTCCGTTAGGTCGCACTCTTTGAATTTTTTTACTTTGAATTCGCCCGTAACGATATCTAGCATAGCCGCGGCAAACGAAGTTCCGCATTTGTCCTTGACTACGGAAACGAGATAGTGATTGACTTTCCCGTCAAGCATTTCTTCGAGAGTATTCGTTCCCGGAGTAATAACGCGGATAATATCGCGTTTTACCATACCCTTTTGATCTCCGGGAGCGGTAAGTTGCTCGCAAATCGCGACTTTTTCACCTGCCGCAAGCAATCTTGCTATGTAGTTATCCACTGCGTGATAAGGAACGCCGCACATAGGTGCGCGCTCTTCCTTTCCGCATTCTCTTCCCGTAAGCGTAAGGTCAAGAATTTTGCTCGCTTTTATCGCGTCGTCGAAAAACATTTCGTAAAAATCGCCCAACCGATAAAGAATAATCGTATCGGGATAGTTTTCTTTCAACGCCCGATAATGTTTCATCATCGGCGAATAATCTTTTTCTTGCCCGTTTTCATTCTTTTTTGCCATTATTCCAACACCCCCAAAAGCGCGGACGATCTTGCCGCGGTAATTTTAACGTTTGCAAATTTCCCGATATCCGCCTGCTCTCCGGGGAACGTAACGAGCCTTCCGCTCTCCGTTCTGCCGCAAACCGAACCGCGTTTTTTCGGGTTGACGTCTTCGATAAGAATTTCTTCCGTTCTGCCGATATAATCGAGACTTTTTTCCGCGCTTATCGCGTTTTGCAAAGCAACGAGTTCTTTTATCCTTTCGCGTTTAACGTCTGCGGAAAGTTGTTCCATCGTCGCCGCAATCGTTCCGTTTCTCGGCGAATAAACAAAAGTAAACGCGTTCGAGTAACGAACTTGTTTGACAAGCGACAACGTATCGCGAAAATCTTCGTCTGTTTCCGTCGGAAAACCGACCATAATATCGCTCGTTATACCTACGGACGGAATTTTCGAATATATTTCGTCGATTATTTCGAGATAACGCTCTCTCGTATAACGCCTGTTCATTAACTGTAAAATTCGGTTGCTTCCCGATTGCACGGGCAAATGGATATTATTGCAAATATTAGGCGAAGATTTGATAATATCGATAACTCTTCCGTTAAAATCTTTCGGATGCGACGTCATAAATCTTATACGATATTTTCCGCCGAGATTTGCTACGTTTTCGAGAATATAAGAAAAATCGTAATCGCCGTACGCGTAAGAATCTACGTTTTGTCCGAGTAAAGTTATTTCTTTATAACCTTCGGATAAAAGTTGCTTCACTTCGGCGATAATCGACTCGGGAGAACGACTTCTTTCCCTACCCCTAACGTACGGAACTATACAATAAGTGCAAAAATTATTGCACCCGTACATTATATTCACCCAAGCATTCGTTCCGCTTGTACGAAAAACGGGCATATCTTCGCAAATTTCGGGACTATCGTCGGTGGGAACGGATATTTCCGCCTTAACTACTTTATTCTCTATTTCGGCGACGCATTTCGGTAATTCGTCCAGATTATTCGTTCCGAGAACTATATTGACGAACGGAAACTTTTTTCTAAGCGATTCCGCAACGCCTTTTTGTTGCGTCATGCAACCGACGACGGCGACTATTAGATTCGGATTTTCCTTTTTAATATGCTTAACGTCGCCGATATTGCCTAAAATCTTTTTTTCGGCGGTATCTCTTATGCAACAAGTATTAAAAACGATTATATCCGATTTCCATAGCTCGGAACATTCTTCGTATCCCGCTTTTCTCAAAAGTCCCGCTATCTTCTCGGACTCATGAACGTTCATTTGGCAACCGTAAGTAAAAATGTAATATTTCTTTTCCATAATTTATATATTATAAATTAAAAGGAAGAATTAATCAAGCGAAACCGACAACGGAAAGAAAATCTACTTAACTACATCGAATTTTTCGCTGCCATGTAATAAAGAAAGAATACTGCGCCATACTATTTTCAAATGAAAAAAAAGAAGAAAAAGTATTCTAAATTATTAAAAGTATTATTAATTATTCCGATTTTTGCAATAGTTATATCGTCAATAATGTTCTTTTCTGTTTATTTTTCCGCAAAACTCGATAAAAACGCACTCATATCTCAAAAGGCAGCAATCGAGTTGTTCGACGCAGACGGAAAAGCCGTTTCCAACGAAAAAATGTTTCGGTACGTTCCTTTCTGCGATATATCCCCCAACGTAATCAATGCTTTCGTCGCCTTGGAGGACAAGCGTTTTTTCACCCATCACGGAGTCGATTATTATCGAATGGCAGGCGCGTTTGTCAAGGACTTAAAAAGCGGTTCCCTTAAAGAAGGAGGTTCGACCATCACGCAGCAACTTGCAAAAAACACGCAATTAAGTAACGAAAAAACCATACGCAGAAAAATTAAGGAAATTCGGCTTGCAAGGCTTATCGAAAGAAATTTTTCCAAAGAGCAGATACTCGAAATGTATCTTAACGCGATATACTTCGGCGGCGGCATTTACGGTATCGATAGCGCGGCAAAAAATTATTTCGGAAAATCCGCGTCCGAATTATCTGCAAGCGAAGGCGCAACCCTTGCAGGCATAGTAAAAAACCCGTCAAAATATTCTCCGAAAAACCATCCGAGCAAAGCAGTCGAAAGGCGTAATATCGTGCTTGCACTTATGAATAAACAAGGGTATCTCGACAACTCTACGTATACTTATTCCTTAAAAGAGACGTACGCGTATCCCGAAAACGTATTCGACGATACAATAAGCGTCCCTTATTACAACAACGCGCTTAACGAAGCCGCAAATATTCTAAATATAAGCGAAAAACAACTTATTTGCTCGAAATATCGCATTTACACTTATTATTCCGATGAAAAACAAGCCGCGCTTTTTTCTTCCGTCCGTTCAAAAGACTACGCTTCAGTAAACAAATACGGCTTAACCGCGGAATCTTCTGCCCTTTTATGCGACAACTCAAACGGCGGAATCGTCGCTTACTATGGCGCGCCCGAAAGAGATATTTTTTCATTCCGCAGGCAACCCGCGTCCACGATTAAATCCGTTCTGGTGTACGCTCCGGCGTTCGAATACGGCTTAATTTCACCTGCTTCTCCGCTTTTAGACGAAAAAATCAATATAAACGGCTACTCGCCTAAAAACTACGGCAACACATACAACGGTTGGATAACCGCCGAAACCGCATTAAAAAAGTCTGTCAATACCGTCGCGGTGAAACTTTTTGAAGAACTCGGCGCGGACAGAGCGAAAAAATTTGCCGAAAACTGTGGTTTGCCCTTATCCGAAAGCGACGGGACGGCTGCTGCTCTCGGCGGCTTGACAAACGGCGTAACAATGCCCGAGTTAACCGAAGCGTATATGTGTTTTGCAAACGGCGGTATAAGACGAAAAAACACGTTCATAAGAAAAATACTTGACGAAAACGGCAATGTTTTATACAAAAACGATGAAAGTTATACACGAGTTATGTCCGATTCTGTCGCATATTTAACGACCGACATTTTATGCGAAGCGATAAAAAGCGGCACTGCATCGAAATTAAACGGATTCCCGTACGAAATAGCGGCAAAAACCGGCACTGCACAAAACGCAAAAAACAGCGAATTCAACAAAGACGCTTGGAGCATCGCTTTTACTACGGAAAACACCCTTGCCGTATGGTACGGCGACGTCGAAAATACCGAAAAATCAGGAATGTCGACCACCGGCGGAGCGTATCCCACACTTTTGGCAAGAAAAATATTTTCTCTCTTGCCCTCCCCGAAAGAAAAAGAGTTTACCGTTCCGGACAGCGTTTTTCAAGTTGAAATCGATAAATTCGCGACAGAAAACGACCACGAATTATATTTATGCAACAACTTCACCCCCAACGTTTTTCGTGAAAAAATTTTAGTTTCTGCAAAATGTTGCCCTAAAAACAAATCGCCCTATTTTGACGTAAACAACGTGTATTTTAACGTTAAAACTAATGAAAACGAGCGAATAATAGAAATATCCGCACAAGAACCGTTCGACTACGTTCTCGAAGAATACGATTTATTCGGCGGAATTAAACAAGAATATTTAATAAAGGAAAACGGCGTTTTTACGCTAGAAAGCGACAACAAAAACGCAGTATACTCTTATAGGCTTCTCGTCCGTTTTAACGGCGAACCGCTAGGGTACGCCATGGTTAAGGACACGCCGATTATTTCTTGCGATTGCAAATTATAGTTTCTACTCGCGACAAAGCGTCTTCGATAAGACTTTCGCAGTCAAGGTTTTGCTCGTACTCGACAGCCTTGTCTATGCTTGGTCTTATGACAGGATTTTTAGGCAAAAATACGGTACAACAGTCCTCAAAAGGCAAAATACTCGTTTCAAAAGTACCTATATCTCGCGAAATATTGATAATATCTTCTTTATCAAACCCAATGAGCGGACGGAAAACAGGCATTTTTACGACGCTGTTTGTCACGGTTATGCTCTCCATCGTTTGGCTTGCGACCTGTCCGAGACTTTCACCCGTTATAAGCGCACCGCAACCCGACTTAATCGCGAGCCGCTCTGCAATTTTCATCATAAATCGCCGCATCATCGTAATCATATATTCAATCGGACAATTTTCTTTTATAGCATATTGAATTTCTGTAAAAGGCACCACAAACAGTGTTATTTCTCCGCAAAAAGACGAAATTTCTCTCGCAAGTTCGACGACTTTTTCCTTTGCCTGTTCGCTCGTATAAGGAAAACTATGATAATGCACGGCATAAAGTTTAAGACCGCGCTTCGCCATCGTGTAACCTGCCACCGGGCTGTCGATTCCTCCGCTCAACAATAACATACCGTTACCGCTGCACCCGACCGGCAAGCCGCCGCGACAAACTATTTTGTCGTAATAAATATACGTCACACCGTTTTCTCGGATGTCTACGTTTACTTCAAAATCATACTTAAACAAATCGACAGTGAGTGCCGGCGAACGGTCAAGCATATCTCCGCCTATTTCGCGCGCGATTTCCATAGACGTAAGCGGCAATCTTTTGTCCGCACGATTAACCGTAACCCGAAATTTCCCTTCTTTCGGAAAAAGTTCGGAACATTTTTCGCTTATTAATGCCAAATCGGTGCGCACTTTAACCGCAGGACTTATACTATAAATACCGAAGACACATTTAAGTCTTGCGATGATTTCGCTTTCGTCCTCATCCGAATACTTCTCGACGTACATACGGTTTTGCGCCGAAACAACCGCACAATCTATACCTTTAAGCGCGTGCGAAACATTACGTTTAAGCGTAGCGATAAAAAAGCCTTTATTGTTTCCTTTTAAGAATATTTCACCTATGCGAATAAGTATGGTTTTTTCCATATTCACCTCTTTCATTTATCTATTTTTATTCTAATTTATATATTTTTTTAATGCAATGTATTCTTTTTTAATGCATTCTTTGAAATAGTCGATGTCGTTTTTTGCCGTAAAAGACGAGAAACTTATCCGAATTATACCATTTTCGTATTCGGGCGTAAGTTTTAGCATCGAAGGAAGTTTTTTATGGTTTTTCTTGCTAGAACACGCACTACCGGTTCCAATATAAATATCGTATTTTTCAAGAGAATGCAGCATTACTTCTCCCCTTACTTTGGGCATTGCGGCGCACAAAATATACGGCGATTGCTCTATTGACGTGATTACCTTAAACCCCTCTTTTAACATAAATTCCGCTAGGTCGTCCCTTAAAGCAAGTATGGTTTCTCGGTTTTTTCTTTCGCGTTTTATCGCTTCTTCTACCGCGTACCCGAACGAAACTATGCCGCCGACGTTTTCGGTTGAAGAACGTACGCCGAATTCCTGTCCGCCGCCGTAAATTAACGGGCGAACGTTTATCCCTTCCTTTATATAGAGCCCGGCAACTCCTTTCAGTCCGTGAATTTTATGTCCGCTAACCGTATACGCGTCTACATTCAAATCGCTCAAATCTACTTTAATTTTTCCTACCGCCTGTACACCGTCCGAGTGAAAAATAACTTCCGGGTTTATTTTTTTTGCGATTGCACAAAGTTTTTTTATATCGTTTACGCAACCCGTTTCATTATTGACATGCATTATCGACACGAGCGAAACGTTTTCGTTCATTACGGATACAAATTCGTCTTCGATAACTCGCCCCGTTTCGTCAACTTTACAAAATACGACGTCGTATCCGCGTTGTTTAAGTTCTTGCGCAGCATTATATACGGCAGGGTGTTCGCTTTCCGAAACGATTATGCGCGAATTTTTGCTTTTTTTCGTGCCAAAAAGCGCAAGATTGTCGCTTTCTGATCCGCTTGAAGTAAAAATAAACTTTCCGTTGCCTTTAAGATTTTTGAGAATTTGCTCTCGCGTATCCTTAATTTCTCGTGACAAAACAAGCGACGGGTGGTATGGCGCAGACGGATTATAAAAGTTTTCCGTTTGATATTTTGCGTAAATATTCATTACATCGGGCAAAACCCTAGTTGTCCCTGCATTATCTAGATATATCGCCATTTTTTCTCCTCTCCGCTACGATTGCATAAGTATATGCGTCCGCAGAAATAAGTATTTTTCTGTTTTTCGCCGTTATCGCAAGATTTTCGCAACCATTTGTTTTGTTTTGCGACGAAAAATCTTCTCCGTAAAAATTCTTGCCGTCACAGCGATACTCCAATTCGTCGATTTCATTGTTCAAACACGAAAATATTTCTTTTTCCTCTCCGTCAATCGTAACTTTATTTATTGAAAAAACGTCGCCGCAACAGGCTATTCGCAATGTAAATACACATTTTTTCGCAACATAATCGCACAAAATCGACGCAATCAAACATCCGACCGCTCCGAAAGCGAAAAAAGCCGTGACGAATATAGACGGAAAAATTAACCCTATACACGACACGCGCAGTACGGAAGAAATCGTAGCCAAGCATTTATATGCGGTTTTATTCCGCGCAAAAGTGTATTCTATGCGATAATCACTTAAAATACGCAACGGTTACCCCCCTGCCGCCTTCCCCGTACTCGCCAGGTCGAAACGATTCGATTTCTTTGCGCGTTTTCAGATAGTTTTTCACCATATTCTTCAAAACGCCTTCGCCGTAACCATGTATTATGCGTACTTCGTGAAGCCCGACGCGACTTGCTTTATCGAGATATTCCTGTAAAGCCTGTTCCCCTTCGAGCGCAGTCTTCCCGATAAGGTTAATCTCAGGCGATACTTGTTCGTTATAAAGCACTTTTTTGCTTGTCGGTGTTTCTTTATGCTTTTTTTCTTCGGGTTTTAACCTGACTAAATCGGTTAGTTTTGAATTGCAAGTAATTTTTCCGAGTTTAACTTTCGCTTCGCCTTTAATAGGATTAACCGCCAAAACTTCCCCTTCGCCGTTTAGACTTTTTACAAGAACCCTGTCGCCGACAACTATGTCCCCGTCGGTTTCTTCTCCGAAATTTTTGAACTCGTTATCTTCGGCAATGACGAATTTTTTTAGCGATTTTCTAAGCGCACGTGCCGCAAATACGTCCGATTCCGTCGGATTATCGAGCAAAGCGCGCATTTTGTCTATTATTTCGTTTGCTTCAGTCATTGCCTCTTCGACTAAACGCTTTGTTTCGCGCTTTACGCCGGTATTAAGTTTTTCCCGTTGCAAAAACAATTTGTCTCTTTCTTTTTCCGCTTCCGCTTTGATTTTGTCTGCGTCGGCTTTGACTTTTTCGCTCTCTTCCAAATTGACTTCCGCTTCTCTGCGCGCCTTTTCGAGCGCGGACAAAACGTTTTCAAAGTCAAACTTTCTATTGCTTATACCTTCTTTCGCTTTTTCGAGTATTTCTTTTTTTAACCCGAGTTTTTCGGCAATAAGCAGTGCGTTCGACGCGCCGGGCGTACCTATTATAAGTTTATAAGTAGGAGAATATGTCGTCGGGTTAAAATCCATAGACGCATTCATTACCCTGTCGGTAACAACCGCATACTCCTTAAACTCGTTATAATGTGTAGTAATAACCGATTTTGCGCCTAAATTCAATATATAATCCGCTATTCCGAGCGCAAGCGCCGCACCCTCCGTCGGATCGGTTCCCGCACCGAGTTCGTCAAGCAAAATCAAACTGTCCTTCGTCGCGTCGTTAAGTATCGCAACCGTGTTCGTCATATGCGAAGAAAACGTACTTAGGTTTTGTTCTATGCTTTGTTCGTCCCCTATGTCGCAAAAAATATTGTCCGGACAAGCAAGTTCGGCATAAAGTGCAGGCACGAAAATCCCGCTCATTCCGAGCAGTTCGATTATTCCGATAAGTTTAAGACAAACGGTCTTACCTCCCGTGTTCGGTCCTGTAATAAGTAACATATCGAACTCTCGCCCGACGCGAACGTCGTTTGCTACCACTTTCTCCGCAGGAATAAGCGGATGTCTGCCCTTTCTTATCTCTATCGCGTTGTCTTTTGAAAAAATAGGTTTTACCCCTTTTATCGAGTTGCCGTAATATGCTCTCGCAAAAATCGTATCGAGTTCTACGATAACGCCTAACGTGTACCTCAATAGCCCGACTTCTCCGCTAACTCTAAACGTAAAATCGCGCAAAATGCGTTCGATTTCTCGTTCTTCTTCGATAAGTTGCTCTTTAAGATCATTATTCATTTCGACGATGGCAAACGGCTCCACGTAAAGCGTCGCCCCGGACGAACTTTGGTCGTGAATAAGCCCGGGTATCATTCCTTTATACTCGGCTTTGAGCGGAATAACGTATCTATCGCCCCTTACCGTAACGATATTGTCTTGGATATATTTAGAATAAGCGGAACTCGTGACGTAACTGTTAAGTTTAATCTTGATATTTTCGCCTATACGCTTTATCCGCGTACGAATACTTCTTAGTTCGGGCGACGCATTGTCGCTCATCTCGTTTTCGCTCAAAATAGCCTTATCTATGTCGTCGGATAATTTTTTATCGGTAAAAATCGTCTTTGCAAGCGTCTTCAAAACTTTAATCGTATCGTCGGGAACACCCTGAATTTGCGAACTTAGCGCAGCGGAAACACGCAAAACTCTTGCTATTTTAAGTAAATCGCCCATAGTAAGCATGCTAAGCACTTCCGCACTGTCTAACGCTCCCGTTATATCGTCGAAATTAAGCGACGGATTAACGGCGTATTCAAAAAGTATTTTATCCGCTTCGGCAGTTTTTTCGAGTTCTCTCTCGACTTGTTCGCGCTCGGCAAACGGGCGCATCGAAAGTATCGCTTCTTTCGCAGGTCTGCTAGACGCAAATAAAGCGACTTTCTGCATTATTTTTTCGTACTCGAGCGTTCTTATCGTCTTCTCGGAAATCATTCCACACCCCTTTTCAAGTGAAGTTTATTACTTCCGACCGGTTTATACTCGCCTTTATCGTAGTACTTACCGAATACGGTCTTAACCTCGGAGCAAGGCGACATCGTAAAGTCAAAATAATAACGAACGCCTTTATAGCAGTTTCCTACGTCGGTAAGTATTCCGTTGCGCAAAACGTGTTCGCAATATCCGTCAAATTTTTGCGTAGTAATCGGATATTCGCCTTTTTCGTCGGTATATTTTAAATCGCAATTACACTCTCCGCAATCAAGCCCGGCGACTTTTCCGGGACAGAAATTCAAATACATAAGCGGTAAATATCCGTATGCATAAATTAGCGGATTGTTAAACCTTTTTATTTCCGAATAATTGAGTTCTGTAGAAACGATATAACTGCAACTATTCTTAATTAGCCAGTTTTTTGTATTAGTTATGTTAAGATTTTGCCCGCAAACTAATAATTTGTTGAATTTATGCGCAAGATACACCGCACCAATATTGTTAGCGAGTATTCCGTCGAAAATCGGTACGATTTCTTCAAAAAACGCTTCTTTCCCCGTTGGCACATATATAGGTATTTTTATGAAAATTTTATTTTTTTCATTCTTGATGGCGTTATAAAAATCATTACAGTTCTCCAAAGTATAAACTGCCGGATTATAAACGATATTTTTTATTTTTTTCGTGGCAACGCGCGCTTTTTCAATCGTATCGACTTCACAAAAATCTCCTTCAACGTGTCCTGCCGTCTCTTCTCCGTATTTCGGCAACTCTTTATCGTCAAAAAGTTTTTGACTTCTCTCGTAGTAACCGAGCAAAAACCGCCAAACGGCGTCAAGAGCAGTTCGACGAAGTTTGTTAAGTTGCGCCTTTGTCATAAACGCATTGTACAGTTGTACGTCGGTAACTATAAATTTGACTTCACGTACCCTGCTACTTTCAAAAAGCGTTCTTATTTCGTCTTCGGTAAGCGGTTGGTTTATGGCAAACTCCGCATATTCGTCAAAAGTGAACGGATATTTATGTCCTTTAATGTTAAGGGAAACTTCGGGTTTTTCTCCGCCTACAATCCGTATTTGCATAGGAACGTTTTTATGTTTTTTGCGATTGACAACAAAATCGGTAAGGTCGTTGTCGTTTGTGAGTCGCAATACGTCGCCTATTTTAAGCGGCGCATTTGACTTAATGACCGAAAAGCCGTTTTTGTATTCTCCCGTTGCCACCGCTCCGCCGATTTCTTTGAGATTCCTGAGTATCTTATATCCGTTTTTCTCGCCTAATGGTTCGTCTGAAACAACGTACGCTCTATTCCCGTTAAGCAAATGAACGACTTTTCCCGCATAAATACCTATATGATTAGGTTGTCCCGTGTAAATAACGCTGTTACCTTCAAAATAACCGGGCGTGAAATTGCCGCGATTAAACAGTACTTTAACGTCGTCTTTCGTAAAAATCGGTTCTGCTCCGAATTTTACGTCTGAATAATACATCGACATACCGCCAACATATTCAGCCCTTTTCAATCTACCTTCTATTTTTAACGATTTTACCCCTATATCAACTAAATCGGATACGTGTGCGTCAAGACAAATATCTTTTGCGCTCAGCAAGTAACCTTTGTTTGCAGGCTTGCCGTTAACAAACGACTTGTAATATTTTCTGCATAATTGATTACATTTGCCGCGATTTGCACTATTACCCGTAAGCATACTCGATAAAAGACAGCCGCCCGAAAAACATGAACAAAGCGCGCCGTGAACAAAAACTTCCGTTTCGAGCGATTCCGAATCGGTAACGTGTCGAACGTCTTCAAACGTGACTTCCCTGCTTAAAACGGCGCGATTAAACGACATATCGCGTAAAAAACCTATTCCCCATGCGTTATGTGCGCCAAGTTGCGTACTGGCATGTAACGGGGCTTTGGAATATTTACGTATGATAGGTACAAGCGCAAGATCGCATATTATAAACGCGTCGATATTCGCTTCTTCCGCTTCGATAATAACTTCTTTAACTTTGTTAAGTTCGGTGTTCTTAAAACAAATATTAAGCGCGAGATACGCTTTTACGTTATAGAAATGACAAAAATCGACAACTTCTTTTATGGATTGAAAGTTATCTCCCCCGGCGCGCGCATTAAATTCTCCGTACCCGAAATAAATCGCGTCTGCGCCGCCGTAAACGGCTTGTTTATACGTTCCGACGGACGCAGGCGCTAAAACTTCGGTTAAATTAGCGTTTTCTACGTTAAAATCTCGGTAATCGTCGTAGTCGAGAAGATCCCTTTTTAAGGGTTCTCCTTCATAAGTATCAAACGATTCTTCGACGTAAGTAAACGTCGTTTTTCTAGAATCAGCGTAAGGCAACGTTTATTTCACTCAAACCTTTAAGAATTTTAGCAATATCCGCGTTTACTTCGTCGTCTTTAAGCGTCTTGTTCAAATCTCTAAAAGTAAGACTTACCGCAACGCTCTTTTTATCTTTTGCAATTTGTCCGCCTTTGTAAACGTCGAATACTTCGACTTTTTCCAGTATTTCCGAGCCGTTTTCTTTAATAACCGAAACTATATTTGCGGCAGGAAGGGCATCGGGAGCAATTAAAGCAAGGTCCCTTTGCATACCCTGATAACGGCTAAACGCCTTAAAGCCCTTTACTTTTTCCGCCTTTTCCGCAATAAATTCCGCGTCGAGTTCGGCAACGTAAATCCGCCCGTCTACATCGAGTTTTTCCGCAACGTCCGGGTGAATTTCACCTATAAATCCGAGTTTCTGTCCTTCTGCATTGACATAAGCGCTTCGTCCCGGATGTAAAAACGTTTCTTTCGCTCTCTCATAAGAGGCATCGATACCGAAAACTTCAAATATTCCGTCTACCACGTTTTTCAGCGTGTAATAGTTCTCGTTTCTGCCATAAAATCCGATTGAAAGTTTCGCTTTTTCCTCCGGCAGTTCGACAAGCGGTAAACTTTTCGGCAAATACGTGTTCGCGATTTCAAAAAATCTCGCCGCTTTATTTCCGCGTTTGAAATTATTTTCAATCGTTTTCAGCATACTGTAAACGAGATTCGTGCGCATTACGCTCATATCCGCGCCGATAGGATTAAGAATATCGACGGTACGTCTTAGTGCGGAATCTTCGTTTAGATTCAACAAATCAAACGCCTTAGGCGAAACGAACGCATAAGAAACGGTTTCAAACGCGCCTTTCCCCACTAGTATTTCCTTGATTTTATCGGTGCCGAGTTGTTTATCGGTCTTACCTCCGCAACAACTGCTGCAAAGCCTGGGTTTAACTACGTCATACCCGTATATTCTTATTACTTCTTCGGTAAGGTCGTTTACTCCGTATATGTCTTCCCTGTAAGCAGGCACGACACTCGTGAGTATATTGCCTTCGGCAGTCGTCTTAATGTCAAGTCTGTTGAGAATGTCCATAATCGATTTTTTCGGAAGTTTAACACCGATAATCGCGTTTATGTCGTTATAATCGTATTTCAATACGTTTTCGGGAGTTATGTCATTGCGTTTATCGATCGTTCCGCCGACAACCGTCCCCCAACCGTATTTCGTAAACAATGCAAGCGCGCGTTTAAGTCCGAGTTCTTGCGAGTAAAAATCAATGCCTTTTTCAAACCTAGCGGACGAATCCGAGTGTAAATTGATTTCTCTTGCCGTGTGTCTTACGTTATCTCTCGCAAAACGAGCGCTTTCAAGGATAACCGTGTGCGTCGTCGGACAAATAGACGAATATTCGCCGCCCATAATTCCTGCGACCGCTATCGGTTTTTCTGCGTCGCAAATAGCAAGATGCGACGGCGCAAGCGCATATTCTTTACCGTCGAGAGCAACTATTTTTTCACCTTTACGCGCGTTTCTCACGACTATTTTCTTTCCCGACAGGTTATCTAAGTCAAACGCGTGCATAGGTTGCCCTATCTCGGTAAGCACGTAATTCGTTACGTCCACTAAATTGTTTATAGGCCGAATTCCCACTGCTTTTAGTCTGTCACGAATTATTTTCGGGGATTGTTTTTCTACCACGTTTATTACCGCTTTCGCCATGTATCTCGGGCAAAGTTCATAATTTTCGTTTTCTACGGTAACGTAATTCGATATGTCTTCGTTGTTTTCGGTATAAGATATATCGGGCATTCTAAGCGGTTTGTTCATAACCGCCGCTACTTCTCTCGCTACCCCGAGAATACTGTTGCAATCCGGTCTGTTTGCGGTAATCGCCACGTCAAGGACGATTTCGTCGTTTCCGATAACATCGTTTATGTCCGCGCCGATTTTTTCTTCGGGTTTGAGTATGAGTATACCGTTTACTTCCGCGCCTACGTAATCGTCGTCTATCAAACCGAGTTCTCCGCCCGAACAAAGCATACCCTGACTCAAAACGCCCCTTAATTCTCCTGTTTTTATATGTTTTCCGTCGGGCAGAACCGCACCGTCAAGAGCAACCGGTACTTTATCTCCCTTTTTAACGTTTTGCGCTCCCGTAACTATTTGCAGGATTTCATTTCCCACGTTTATCTTGCAAACGTTAAGATGGTTGCTGTCTTCGTGTTTTCTGATGTCTTCCACAAGTCCGACAACGACGTTCTGCACGGTATCTCTAAGGTTAATGTATTCTTCTATCTCGAAACCCGCGGAAACGAGTTTATCACCGAGTTCTTGTGCGGAAACGTCTATGTCTACAAATTCTTTTATCCAACTGAAAGGAACTTTCATCTTCTGCCTCCTTTATTTATATTGTTTAAGAAAACGCACGTCGTTTTCAAACAATATTCTTATGTCCGGAATACCGAATTTAAGCATAGCGCAACGTTCGATACCGATACCGAAAGCATATCCGCTGTATTTAGCGGAATCGATGCCGCAGTTGTCGAGAACGACAGGATTCACGATTCCCGCTCCGAGTACTTCTATCCAACCCGTTCCTTTACAAAGTCTGCACCCTTTCCCTTTACACATAAAACAACTTACGTCCATTTCGACGCTCGGTTCGGTAAACGGAAAATACGACGGTCTTAAACGAATTTTGGAATCTTCTCCGAAAAATTTGCGCGCAAAAGCGTCAAGACAACCTTTAAGGTCGCCGAGAGTAACCTTTTCTTTTTCTTCGATAACAAGCCCTTCCATTTGTTGGAACATAGGCGAATGAGTCGCGTCGTCGTCGGCGCGATACACCTTACCGGGACAAATTATTCTGATAGGCGGTTTTTGCCCTAGCATCGTCCTTGCCTGAACCGCAGAAGTTTGCGTTCTTAATAGGATTTTGTCCGTAATATAGAACGTATCTTGCATATCTCTCGACGGATGGTCTTTAGGAATATTAAGTAATTGAAAATTATAATAATCGAGTTCCACTTCGGGTCCTTCTTTTACTTCGAACCCCATTCCGACAAACGCGTCTATCATCATATTTCTCGTAATTGTCAACGGATGTAACGCGCCGATGGTTTCATCGTGAGCAAGACTGAGCGTTACGTCTATTTCCTCTTCGGCAAGTTTTTTTGCCTTCGCTTTTTCTCTGAGGGCTTTTTCAGCATCGGCAATAGACTTTTCTATTCTTTGTCTTACCTCGTTTATTCTCTTACCTATTAAAGGTCTTTCATCGGCAGAACAACTTTTCAAACCTTTCATAAGTTCGGTTACTTCGCCGTTTTTGCCGAGATACCTAATTCTCAAACTCCCAAGTTCGCCAAGGTCGTTTACGTCCGTTATTTTTTTACCGAACGCGTCGAGAATTTGCTTAATTCTTTCTACCATTTTTTTGCTCCTCTTATGAATTCGTTTAATTATATCACTTTAATAAAAGTTAGTCCATTTTTATATATAACAAAAAAGTATTATATTATATAAACATTAATATGGTGACTAGTTTTTTATTTTTCAATCGCAACGAAACTGAACTCGGAGTTGTTTCCGCCGTGATTTGCTCCGAATCTTCGACTTCCGTCAAGGAATACATCCTTGTTCGTCATGCTCTTGCCATAATAAGTCGCGTTGTCCGAATACACTTCGCTCGCGGCGCGAATTCTATTATCTTCATAATAATAAAATTCTCCGTACGACGTTTCCCATCTTCCGTCAGCATAAGCCGCTTTTGCCTTGTCGGACGCGATTTCGTATATTTCGTACTCTTCGTCGTAAATCACGCCTGTTAAACTGCATCTTCCGCTAAAAGTACCTTTCTTTTCCGCTCCGTTTTCGTCCGTAAGCGCGTTTACACCGGCTACGCTGCCTATCGTGTCGGTTTGCCCGACAAAATGCTTACCGCCATAACTTACCTTAAACTCGAAAATGTCTACGTCCACGTTGACCGTAGATGCGTTTGCTCCGACTACGCTCCCTAAATACGTTTTTCCCGAACCTTCGATAATGGCAACGTCAAACTTGTTTACTTTATACTCGTTTACATGCAGAAAGCCTTTGTTAATTCCGACAAGTCCGCCTATGAACAACTTACCTTCAAATTCGCCTACTCTCACACCCGAAGTAATTTCCGCGGTTACGTTCTCTATTCGCCCGTTATTCACTCCGCATATTCCGCCAAAATAAGTTTCCGTATTCGTTATCGAAACATCGAAATCGACCGTCAAGACAAATTTTGTGTTTTTTATCGTGCCGTTGTTTACGCTAAACATCCCGTTGTCTTCTTTGGTCGCATTAATCGTAACGGTATGATTATTGCCGTTAAACACTCCGTTATATTCGTCTAAACGCATCGTACCGTCCATAACGACGTCGTCCACGAGAACTATCGAAACTTTGTCGTCTTTTTTGATAGCATCGCTTAAATCTTTGTAATTTTTGACAAACTGCGGCCAAACGGCGTACATTTCGACGTCGTTCGGCTTATCCCATTCTCTTATCGCCGCGCCTTTGGCGTCGGTGTAAATTAAGCCGTTTTGGTCCGACCACCCCGCAAAAAACTCGATTAAATCAACGTACTTTGCTCGATATTCTTGCGGAATATCGTTTATCGATAGTTCAAAACCATAATTTGACGAACCGAATGTCGCATATTTAGTCGAATAAAACTGCTTTTTGTTCGGTTCCTGTTCCGTATGCGCGGTCAAATACAACGTAACGGCAATTTGTTTTGCTTTCCATTTCGGATAGACGATAACGCCTTCGGACGAGGCAATTCTCCACTCTATAAGCCCTGTTCCGTTCGCGTCGGTAAGCGCTAGATATTCTCCGCTCTCGGTACGCATTTGCCATTCTACGAATTCGTAACCTTCTTTGTACGGTACGCCTAGTTTATACGGTTTTCCGTAATAAACGATTTTATCATAAACTACATTGCCGTTTTCCGTTACGACAACCGATTTATCGTAAATAATTCTATATTCTTTTTCCGTTCGATAAGGAACGAGAACAATGGTTGCACCCGTTTTCGGTACCGTGCTCCATTCGCCTTTGATGTCAACTTTCGTCATTCCGTCTTCGGTTTGCCATTTTTCAAAGTTATACACGTTTTGGTTTGCATCTATTATCGAAAAATCGTATTTTTCGCCAAATTTAAGTACGTATTTATATTTGTTCGGTTCTTCCGTTTGTTCGGGTTGCCTTTCCCCGAAATTAAGCGTTATATCTTCGGTTACCACAAAATATACGACGTACTCGTCCGCTACCCATTCGCAACGAATAACCATATTGCTTTCTATCGCATAACCGTTCTCACCCATAGCGGAAAAGTCAACGGGCTCTCCTTTTTCGCTGACCGATACCCAACCGCCGACCGAATATCCGTCGCGTTTATCGTTAAGCGAATTCAAGTCATCTTTCGTCACTACGCCGCGACAAATCAATGCAGTATGGCTCCTTTCATCTTTATCGTAATAGGTAAGCACGCAGAAAGGCTGTTCGTAAATAACGTTTTTCGCCGCCGTTTTCTCTATGTTTCGTTCGTTTTTATAAGTAAACGTCTTGATAATTCCTTTCCAACTATCGAAATATCCGTTAGGTTTTTCGGGGTCGCTGTTTACGAATATCGTGAGTTTCTCTTCGAAGTCCGCGCCGAAACTCGTTTCGTCTATCTTGGGAATAACTTCTTCGGTTTCGGAAATTTTTATGAGTGTTTCCATAACGAGATTTTTTAGCCCGAACGCTCCGCTTAATGCGTTACTCTCGAACTCGTCCACGGTGTTTACTATAAGTTTTTCCAAGTTATAGCCGAAAAACGCATAACTACCGATTGTTTTTGTTTCATAGGTCTTATCGCCGTTTGTTCCGTGTCTTAACGTAACGGATACGGGAACCATCAATTCTTTCGCGTCCGAACTTCTGTCTGCTCCGACGACTTTTATCGCGCTGTAATCGGTTCTTTCCGCTATCAAAAGCCCGTCCGTAATCTCAAAAACGTATGGAGAATCCGTCGTTGCTTTTTTATTTATAAGTTCTGCGTCAAACTTGAAAAACGCGTTTATATAATCGACTTTGAGTTCTTTCGCAAAAACGATTTTTTCCGGGTCGGACGAACCGAGTATTCGTTCATACAATGCGTCGTTCAACGTTGTTTTCGCGTTGAATTTAACGAAAGTAAGCGAAGGAACGACTACGGAATTAGCGTTCGTAAACGCAACGCTTTCTTCGAGTTCGAGTGCGCCGATGTTTGCGTACTGCAAACAAAACTCTCCAAGTCCCGTCACTGCAATTTCCGTTGCATCGACTTTGCTCGGGTTAAACACGCCGAGCATTTTTGCCGACGGATAGCGGAAAAGCGTATATTTTTTGACATTTTCCGCGTTTTCTACTATTTTATACAATATCCCGTCAAAAGAATTATACACGTTACCGTCGTTCGACACGTTAATCGCGTTGAGTGCGTAGCAGCCGCTAAACGTACGCGTACCTATTTCCGTCAATGCGTTCGATTTAATATCCGCCTTTTCAAGATAAACGCAATCGGCAAATGCAAAATCGCCGAGTGTGACGAACGTACCGTTTTGATTTTGCGAAGCGTTTTGCGTTTCTATCCCTTTTATCGCCGTGCCTCTAAACGCGTATTCGTCGATTTTTCTAAGCGGATTTTTGATAAACAGTATTTCCGACCCGTCGGAAGTAAATCCGCGAAGATTGACGCAACCGTCAAACGCAAAAGCGTCAATTCGTTCGAGTACGGCATTCTCGGATATATCCACCGATTTGATAAATCTATTGCCGTTAAACGCGCCTTCCGCTATCCTCTTTACGTTGGATTCGAGGACGTAGGTTCCTTTCGTCTTGCCTTCGTCCGTTTTCTCTCCTATGTATTTATAAAGCGTATCGTTGGCGATAATCGCCGTGTTTTCGGGTTTTATTATCCAGGGCGTATCGTCGAACGCGTGGTCGCATATTCTTTCAAGCCCCGTGGGTAACGTTACTTTTTCGAGCAAAATACAGTCCTTGAAAGCGTATTCCGCTATGGAGGTAACAAGACGTTCGACTCCGCTTATTTCCATTTTATCGGGAATAATGACTCCGTTCGTGGTGCGTGTAAACCCGATTATTTCTGCCGTTCTGTCTTTTACGTCAAAATATTTACCGTTAATCAAACGGAAAAGCATAACCGCGCCGTCGGGGGTTTCGTCGGAATAAATATTATTTACGTCGCCGGCATCGGTTACGATTTTATCTGAAAGTGAAGAAAACAGCGACTTATAGGCGTTTTCTTCGTCGTATGCAACGTAAACCGACGAAATTTGTTCTGAAAACAAGTCATTCCCTACTTTTTTAAGGTCGCTTGCTTTGAGTTTCGTGAAATCTACGTGGTCGATGTGCGCGCTGTCGAAAGCGTGACTTCCTATGGAAGTGACCGCAGACTGCATTGAAATACTACCTAAAACCGCGTTAAAAAAAGCATAATCGCTTATTTCCGTAACCTGTGCTTCGAGCGAATACGTCGCCGCTACTCTTCCTGCCGGATACGCAAGCAAAACCGAACGTTGATTCATATACAGAACGCCGCGTTCGTGTGAAAACACTTGCGACGCCGCGTCTACATTGAACGACTGTAAAGACGAGCAGTTCGTAAACGCGCCTTCTTCGATGGATATAATACTTGACGGAATGGTTATTTTCGTAAGTTTTTTTGCGTTCGCACCGGCAAACGCGTCTTTCGTTATGGCAATTACTTCTTGTCCGTCGCTCTGCGAGGGTATGGTTAGTTCGGTAAGCGCGCCCTCGTACGCAACGATGGCTTTTCCGTCGCGTTTTTTTCCGGCATATTGAATCGATATACTCGTATAAGCAAAACCGGTAGGCGTCCAAACGGCGTAAAAAGTAGCGTCTTTCTTAATTTCATACGGAAATTCGACAAAGCCGTCGGTAATTTGTCCCGAAGTCGCCTCTTCTCTCGTGAGTTCTCTCTCCGTCCAACCCATAAAAACGTAATCTTCCATTTCCATTTCGGCTTTAACGTCGGTTGACGAATTAAGCACTTTCGCTTTATATTGCGGAACGTTCACGTTCGGGTTAAACGTAACGAAATTTACAGAATAAGTAAAATCATCGCAAAACGCTTTGTATTTTTTGTCGCCGTCCATAACGACGGTGGTCGTCGTTTGGTTATCTATTATCTTGCCGTCGCTGGTCCAATACGAAAAAACCTTACCTTCGACTTTTTTCCAATTCAACACAACAGTCGAACCTTTCGGGAACGCGCCGCTATACGTATCTTCATCGTTGTTTACGGATAATTTAATCCCGTCTACGCTTATAGGATAACCGCCCTCTACCGTAAGCCATACGTTTACGTCGTCGGGATCGAGTAAATATATGCTAAAACTGCACTTGCAGTCCTTATAAACGACGTCAATTTTCTGTATTCCTTTAAGTTTTAGTTTCGATACGCTTCCCGCTCCGAGATATTCTTCGGCAAGCGGAACGTCCTCGACGACGTTATCGCCGTTTTGATCCAATTCGTCGTACATTACTTTAAGCGTGATTTGCGATAGTTTGACATCTCCCGAATACGCATTAATCGGAATGGTGTTCGTATCTACCGAAACGGAAATAACTTTTTTCTCGGGTTTATCGACGTCTTCTGCTCCGCCGTTTTCTCCTCCGAACGAACACGCCGTGGCAATGACCGTAATCGTCGCAATAATAAACAAAATCGATATTATTCTAAATATTTTTTTCATTGTGACTCCTTTTCGTAAACCGCGCAAACCGTATATTCGTCAGAACCCGTTTCTTGCCATTCTTGCAAAGACTTGCCTTTATTATCGGTTATTAACGTTTGGGTATCGTCCGTTTTTAACGCCCAACCGACAAACTTTTCCCCTTCTTTCGGGTTGGGAACGTCTAAACTAAACGACTTACCCGCGAATACGATCTTTTCGCCGAATGTGAGATTTTTGTCGTAGAGAACCAATTTATATCCGACTATTACGAGAAGTTCCGCTTCGTTGTCGAATTCATAATTCCATACGCCGCTTGCACTTATAATCTCGTCGTTTGAATAGAATTTAAGGAAAGAATATTTTCCTGCGCCGTTTTTAACGGGTTCAAACGAATAATTCTCTCCGTAAACCGCTTTCGTTTCGTACTTAACCAAACCCGTTTCGTTTTTGGAAACGAACTTAAAATTTTCATCGAAAACCACGGTTTCGGACGCGTAAATATATACGACGTATTCCTTCGGCGTAAACATACAAGTCAAAATTTGGTTGTATTCCACCGAATAATTACTCGACGCCAGAATATTTTCTCCACTGTCCGCCCTTATGAAATAAGTGATTTCATAGCCTTTTTTGCCTATATTTGCGCGTATAGTCGCAACTTCTTCCGCAGTTATCGTATCGTATTGCAATTCGACGAAAACGTTTTGTTCGCCGTTTAAGTACTGTATTACCGCAAACGGACCCTTGGGGTCGCTTATCAAATATTTCGCTGCTTTTTTGTCGCCGTTCGCCCCGTAGGTAAAGAAAGACATTCCTTTTTGCCAATTCTCGACGGACGCGTACAATTCCGCGCCGTTTTTATAGTCGTAAACGAACAAACCGTTCCCGAACTTGCTGCCGAAAACGTTATTTCCGAGTTTTGATATAAAATCTCCGTTAAGGTCGAGTTTCGTCATTTCGTACGCTTCGGTAAACGCATTGTTGCATATTTCGTCTATTTTTCTTAAATATACTTCTTTTAATTTGCCGCCGAAGAAAGCGTACGCCAAAACGCGTTTTTTTCCGCTTTCTGTAAAGTCCGCAACGGACCCGTCGGAATATTTATAAACGTAGATTTCTTCGGGTACGGTAATCGCGACGGCGGTACGCGACGTTCTCACGACCGATACGGTGGCGTTTTCCGTGCTTAGACCGTAAAGAACGGTTCTGTCGTAATCTTCCCCGTATGCGTAGAAAAATCTATAAGGAACCGTAGTCCTGTCTTTCGCCGCCTGCACCTCGCTATCGTTATAAAACTTTTTTCTGTTCGTGCCGACCATGATTTGCTCCGGAATAACGACGTAGGACGGTTCCGCTCCCGTAAATATATCTTTGTAATTTTCTGTCGGATTACCTTTGAAAAGAACGTAGGACAAACCTTTTACGTCTATTGCGGTCGATGGAATTTTCACGACGGTTTCCGGCACGACGAGCGCGCCGATATTTGCGTCGTAAAGAGCATGCGGCGCGAATTCAGTTACTCTCAACGTATTATAATAGTAATATTTTTTCGAGACTTCGTCGTATAGCAAAAGTATTTCGTCGTTGCCGTCGATTATGCTAAAAAGTTTTTCTCCGTTCGCTACGCCGTTTATTATTTCCGTGGTTTCGCTTAACGGACGCTCCCCGTACATCACAATACCTTCTCCGACGTCTCCGCTTTGAAGTTTGGAATAGTCGTCTACCGTTATCGTAAGATATAAATCTATTCTTTGCTCGTTAAAGTGTATCGCTCCGACTTTTGTTTTTCCATTGTTTCCGATATATTTGGTTTCGTCTTTTTCTATAGACGTAGCGTAAATTTTTTCAGTAGTTAGCGACGGGTCGAATTCCCCTTCTATTCTTCCTGCAGGATAACAATAAAGAACGTATTCGTCGCCTTTTTGCTCATATAAGACACCGTCGTGGACTTCGAATCGAACCGTTCTGTTTTTATTTTCTTCCGTACGAACTCTATTCCTATCGCCTATAAGTTCAAACTTTTCAAGCGCGGTACATCCGATAAACGCGGTATACGCGATATCTTCAATCGCCACCGGCATTTGAACGAACGACAGCAAATCGCAATTTCCGAACGCGTATCCGCCTATCGATTTCCATTCGTGAGTGGTCGTTTGGTCTTCGGGTTGAACCGTTATTCCCGTGATTGACGTTCCGTAAAAAGCATACGCTCCTATTTTTTCTACTTCGCTTTTAAGATAAAGTCCGTTTCCGTTTTGATTTCTTTTACACTTAAACCCGCGAAAATTCGTACATTCGTAAAAAGCGTACGCAGCAATAACTTTAAGCGACGCGTTGTCTGTTATGTCCAGGTATTTTAATTCCGTCTTGCCCGAAAACGCGCCTTCCGCTATTTTGTCTATTCTGAGCGAACCGAATTTTACGATTTCCGCTCCGCCGAGATATTTATAGTAAACGTCGTTTGCTATAATCGCGTCCGAAGTAAGCGTTTCTATCCACGGAGTATCGTCGAACGCCCCGTCGCATATTCTTTCGAGTTTGCTCCCGCTCGGTATACGGAATACGGATAAATCGACGCATCTTGCAAAAGCAGACGGTCCCAATGACGTTATCGTATAATGCTTTTCTCCTTGCGTATAAATTTGCAAAGTGTAATTCATTACGTCCCTGCTCGTCGTTATAATTTCCGCCGTTTCCTCTTGTATCTCGAAATTATCGTTTTTGATTACGCGATAAACGGTTTCCGCTTTCTTTCCGTCGGGTTCGATTGTCGAATACGAACCTATTTCGGACAACTCGTTTCTGTCGGTAACGATTTTGTTCGCATATCTTATAAAGTCTGCCGAATTGCTTTCAAAAATGCTTTTTTTGCTTTCCGCAACGCAAATTTGCGATACGTTACGGTTAAACAAATATTCAGCGATATTTAATTCGCTCGGGTTTACATCGTAGAAATCAACGTAAGAAACGGTCGCCCCGTCAAATGCAAGGTTTCCTATACGTTTAACGTTCGCACCGAGCCGAATTCCGCCGACGGCTGCGTCGAAAAACGCTTTTGACGCGATGTCCGAAGTTTCGTCTGGAATAACGTACGTCGCCGCAACCTTTGCCGCAGGATAAGAACATAACGTTTTCTTTCCTTTCTCGTACAAAACGCCGTTCTCGGACACAAAACGCTCCGACCCGTCCGCAACGAGAATCTCTTTAAGTCGCCGACAGTCGGCAAACGCGCCCTCTTCCACCCTTTGCAACGACGAAGGCAATGTTATTTTCGTGATTGCTTCGCTTTTCGGCAACGTGAACGCGCCTGAATAAATTGTCGTAACGGGTCTTCCGTTATACGTATTCGGTATAACGAGTTCGGATACGTTTCCGTTGAACGCGGAAACCGCGTATCCGTCCGCAATTTCGGTATAGACTATACCTATCGGCGTCCAAACCCCGTAAAGCGTAGCGTCGCGCGTTACTACGTACGGAAACGTCACGCGATTTTTCTCGTATCCCGAACGGGCGTCGGTTTCGTTTATCGGGTCCGTCGTCCAACCGAGAAAAACGTATCCGTCTTTCGCGAGAGTTTCTATGTCGCGCTCGTTTAAGACGTTTGTCGTTTTGGGTTTTACCGCCAAGTCGTCAAAACCTACGACGAAAGAAACCGTATTGACTACGGACGAAGAGTACGCGCGATATTCGACGTTTGCGTTTACGGTAACGTTTATTATGCTTTCGCCATCGATTTCTACGTTATCCACTGTCCAACGCTCGAAATGCTTGCCCGAAACGGTTTTCCAGGTAAGAGTAAGTATGGTTCCTGCCGCATAAGACTCGGAAAAACTGCCCCCGTCTTCGGGTATCACGGGAGAAACTATTTTCGTGCCGTTAACCGCGGATACGTATCCGCCTACGAGAGTAATCGTATAATAAGACGTCTTCGGCAGGACGAGTTTTAGGTCGATTTTGGTGGAAAAACCTTCGTAAGCAACCCTAATTTGCCTCGTCCCGGGTTGCGCACCGTCAAGAAGTTTTGCCCTGTCCGAAGGGTCAATCATATTTTCGGTAAGAAAAACGGTCTTCGTTTCACCGTTATTATATTTTACGATTAAAGGAATTTTCGAATAATCTATTTGCCCTATCACGAAATCGGTTTCGGGAACTTCCGCCGTAAGGGAAACTATTTTCTTCTCGTCCTTACCCGTTCCGCCGTTTTCAGAACAAGCCGTAAACGCAAAAAGCGCGACTATTACCAACAAAGCAAAACAAACAAAAACGATACTTTTTCTTTTCATATCAGGACTCCCGATTGACTGGCGGTTAATAATATATAAATACTATAACATAAACTAAATGAAAAATCAATAGCAAAAACAGCCGTAAATCTTCGCTTAAGGGAATTATTTTCCAACGTATTCCGACGGTTCAAGCACGACGGTTCGCAAGCGTTATCGCAAAAGTAAGCGCAAACGCAAACGATGAAAAGAAAAACGCGCCGAAGCGCGTTAATCTCGTAAAAAAAACAACCGAGTACGATTATAAACCGAAAAATTCTTTTTTGCGAGCGCATACGTCGTCGATTCGTTCGATATATTCTCGAAAACCTTTCGGAGAAGCAAGGCGATCTATCCTGCCTCCGACAACGAGTTTCGTCATCGAACCCGCGCCCGAACCGATTATCGTTGCCGCCTCTTCCATCATATCGATATTATACACGCACTGTTTTCCGTCAACGGTAAATCCCGTGTTTTCAAGGTTATCGGCGGTATTTTTCTGCCGATACATATAGTACGGAACGTACCCCGCCGCACGAACTATACGATGGCTTTCTTCCACCGCGTCGTTTATCGAGCCGAATTCAGCCTTTTCCATTCCGTCGAGAACAAATGTTGCGCCTCTTTTCAGGCTAAACGTGTGTATCGTGACGTTGTCGGGTTTTAATGCAACGCATTTACGCACGCTGTCGAGAAAAATTTCAGCGCGCTCGCCCGGCAAACCCGCTATCAAATCAGCGTTTATATCGAAATTCGTCGCTTTCATTCTTTCGTAGGCACGATAAAAATCGGCAACCGTATGTTTTCTCCCGATACGAGCAAGCGTTTCGTCGCAAAACGTCTGAGGATTGACGCTTACCCTTGTCACACCGAGAGAAGTGAGCGCGACGATTACGCTTTCGTCTATCGCGTCGGGTCGTCCCGCCTCCACGGTAAACTCTCTCGCAACGCCTTTTAAGGCAGATAACATATCCGCCAGCCGCGCTCCGCCTATACTCGTAGGCGTCCCTCCGCCGACGTAAACGGAACGTATTGCATACCCTTTTCTTTTTGCAATTTCAAGCGAAACCGCAAGTTCCTGTTTTACGCATTCCACGTAAAAATCTATTTGCTTTTCCACTCGGAAAAGTTCGGTACTTATGAAAGAACAATACTTACATCTTGTGGGGCAAAACGGGATATTTACAAAAATTCCTATTGTTTTTTCATCTCGATTTATGTAGTTTTTTTGATTTTTTACACAATCTGCTATTAATTCGGCTTTTTGTGGCGAAACATCGAATTTTTCGACAAGATAATCAGTTGATTGTTCTGTCTTTTCGCTTAATTCATAATAAAGTTTGGTTGGACGCACCCCTGTAAGACTTCCATAAGGCAGCCTAATTTGTAATTCTTTGGAAAGAAAATCGTATAATGAGTTTTTTATGAACCGTTTAATTTTTCTCTTATACTCCGAAAAATCGGAATAAATTAAATCTGTCCGATATTCTTTATTGGTAAAAATATCGCTAGAAATGCTTAAAATTATTTTGTCGTTTGTGATGGAATAATTCCATTTTAGATAATGCTCTGAATCGTCGTTTATTACGAGATACGGACTAAACGCGCGCGGTATATCCTGCACGTCGTTAAGGAAATTTTCTTTATCGTATACAAGTTTTACTTCAATCATGTAACGTTCTTAGCGGATTAAACCGTCTTTCTTGTTGTAATGTCGTACTCTCCCCGTGTCCCGTCAAAACTTTCCTGTCGCCGGGAAGAGCAAGTATTTTTTTCACGGAGCGCACGAGTTCGGAAAAGTTTCCGCCGAAAAAGTCCGTTCTTCCGTATGAACCGAGAAAAATCGTGTCCCCCGAAAAAATCACGTCGTCTTCCAAGAGATAACATACGCTTCCCTTTGAGTGTCCCGGTGTATGAATTACCGTAAATTTTAATCCGGCTACGTCTATCTCTTCACCGTCGTTTAACAACTTATCGGGCGTTACGGGCGTAATTAAGAGGTTTCGACCGGGCATTATCGTTTCTTTCCCCGTCAAAAAGTCCTCGTCGTCCTTATGGATATATACTTTTGCCCCGTCTATTTGCCATTTTCGTGCGTCAAGAACATGGTCGAAATGTCCGTGCGTACATAAAACCGCAACGGGCTTTTTCCCAAGCCCGTCGAGATATTTTTTTATTCTGTCATAACCGCCGCCTGCGTCGATTATCACCGCCTCGTTCGTTTTGTTCGTTATGACGTAACAATTCGTTGCGAGATACCCTACGCTAAACGTTTCAATATGATAATTATTCATTTTTACAGTCTTTTTTTGATTTCTGCTATAAATTCATCGGTATTTACCGCTTTTGCTTCTCCGTCGTAAACAAGAGCAAGGTCTTTGGTCATCACTCCGTCCTCGATGGTTTTTACGCTTGCTTTTTCAAGCCGATCGGCAAACTCGACAAGTTCGGGAATATCGTCAAGTTGTCCGCGTTTTCTAAGCGCGCCCGACCAAGCAAACAGCGTCGCCATCGGATTAGTCGAGGTTTCTTCGCCGTTAAGATATTTATAGTAATGTCTTGTTACCGTGCCGTGCGCCGCTTCGTACTCGTATTTTCCGTCCGGACTTACCAAAACGCTCGTCATCATCGCAAGCGAGCCGAAAGCGGTGGCAAGCATATCGCTCATCACGTCTCCGTCGTAATTTTTACATGCCCATATCATACCGCCTTTGCTTTTTACGATTCTGCTCACCGCGTCGTCAATCAACGTATAAAAGTAAGTAATTCCCGCTTTTTCAAATTTTTCTTTGTATTCCGCGTCGTATATTTCTTGAAACAAATCCTTGAATCTATGGTCGTAAATTTTGCTAATCGTATCTTTACTGCTAAACCATAAATCGCGTTTGGCGTCCAACGCATAATTCATACAACTTCTTGCAAAACTTCTTATGCTTTGGTCTGTATTGTGCATTGTTTGAACGATCCCCGCGCCCGTAAAGTCGAAAATCAATTTTTCCGTTCCGTCGGGAAGTACGAGTTTCGCTTTTCCTCCTTCGGGTACATATGCCTCTACTCCGCTATATACGTCGCCGTATGCGTGTCTTGCGATTACAATCGGTTCTTTCCAAGTAGGAATAAGCAATTTTATTCCCTTAACAAGTATCGGAGCGCGGAAAACCGTACCGTCAAGCGCAGAACGAAGCGTTCCGTTCGGTGATTTCCACATTTCGGATAAATCGTATTCTTTTACGCGCTGCGCGTTCGGCGTTATCGTCGCGCATTTTACGCCCACACCGTATTTCTTAATCGCTTCGGCGGCGTCTTTCGTAACGCGGTCTTTCGTGTTTTCGCGATTTACAAGCCCTAAATCGTAATATTCCGTTTTCAAATCAACGTACGGCAAAATAAGTTCGTCTTTAAGTTTTTGCCAAATAATCCTTGTCATTTCGTCGCCGTCTATTTCAACGAGCGGCGTTTTCATTGCAATTTTTACCATATTCACCTCAATCTTGCCCGAATTTTTTCGGGTTATCGTTTTTGTATTCCGTAAATCGGATGATATATCCGTTATCTTCCGTTTTTTCGCTTTCGGCAACGTTGTTCCAGTTTTCAAGTTCATCTAAATTCTCGAAAAATACTTCCGCATCTCCGTCCGCATCGACTTTCGTTACATAAACTGTCGAACAATACGGAAGCATAGTTCTATAAAACATCGCGCCTCCCACAACGAAAACGTCGTCGGGCGGATATTTTTTCAGTTCCTCCGCAAGTTCTCGCATATCGTCACATATCACACAATCGTCGCGTTTTTCTCCGCCCGGATATAAAACCACGTTTATTCTGTTTTTAAGCGGCTTGCCATCGGGAAAACTTTTTAGCGTGTTGCTTCCCATTACTATGATTTTTCCCGTGGTTTTTTCCCGAAAAAACGCCATATCTTTCTTTAACGAGAACAAAAGTCCGTTTTTCTTTCCTATTCCCCACTTTTCGTCAACAGCAACTATCGCTTTCATTTTTCACCTTAAATCGCAACCGGTAGTCTTTTACCGAGTAAGTTATACTTGTAATCGACAAGTTCAAAATCTTCTACTTTGAAATCGTAAAAGTCTTTAACTTTGTCGTTTATTATCAGTTTCGGCGCATCGAATTGTTCTTTGGCGATAACTTCTTTCGCCGTTTCGACGTGTCTGTCGTAAACGTGCGCGTCGCTTATTACGTGAACGAGTTCTCCGGCAACAAGTCCGGATACTTGCGCAAACATCATAAGCAGTACCGAATATTGCAGGACGTTCCAATTGTTGGCGACGAGCATATCGTTACTCCTTTGATTGAGGATACCGTTAAGTTTATTTCCCGACACGTTAAACGTCATCGAGTACGCACACGGATAAAGGTTCATCTCGTGCAAATCGTCGAAGTTATAAATATTCGTCATTATTCGCCTACTGCTAGGGTTGTGTTTAAGGTCGAACAACACTCTGTCAACCTGGTCGAATTCACCCTCTTTATAGACGTGTTTTTGAGCGAGTTGATAACCGTAAGCCTTACCGATTGAACCGCTTTCGTCCGCCCACGAATCCCAAATATGACTGTTTAAGTCGTGCACGTTGTTGCTTTTTTTCTGCCAAATCCACAATATTTCGTCTATTGCGGCATTAAAATTGATTTTTCTAAGCGTAAGAATAGGGAGTTCTTTCGACAAATCGTAACGATTTACAATTCCGAATTTTTTAATCGTATGAGCGGGCGACCCGTCTTCCCATTTCGGACGAACGTCATACTCCGTATCCCAGACGCCGTTTTCAAGAATATCTGTGATGTTTTTAACGAACAATTTATCTGCGTAACTCAACTCCCTTTTACTCCTTAAATAAGTTTTATAAACATAAATATATTTACATTTTTCGCCGTAAAAGTCAAGCGTTAGCCCGATTAAACACGTTACGACGGCATAAAAACCTTTCAGGCTGTCATTTAGACGATTGCATTCTTTCTTTTATATGTTATAATACAAGTGAAAATACGCAAGCGCGAAGCATTTGCAAGTGTTTTCACGCAGTATTGCAACAAGAAACCGCGGCTTGACGCAGGAAAGACGCTCTGCAACAACCGTTGCCGACAAAATTTTATTTTGTCAAGTTTCATTGTTATAATACAGAAAAATACGCAAGCGCGAAGCATTTGCAAGTATTTTCACGCAGTATTGCAACAAGAAACCGCGGCTTGACGCAGGAAAGACGCTCTGCAACAACCGTTGCCGACAAAATTTTATTTTGTCAAGTTTCATTGTTATAATACAGAAAAATACGCAAGCGCGAAGCATTTGCAAGTATTTTCACGCAGTATTGCAACAAGAAACCGCGGCTTGACGCAGGAAAGACGCACTGCAACAACCGTTGCCGACAAAATTCTATTTTGTCAGGTTTCTATGTTGCGTTAAGTTGGTAATAATCTTTAAGGCGTAAGGGACGAATACGGAATGCAACAAATTTACAAGAAATACAAGGATAGATTTATCGAAATAAGCGGGAAAAGTCGCGCCCTTTTTACCAGAAGCATAATAAAAAAATATTCTTACGACTTAGGCACGCTTTTACCCTTTCTCGATATAGACGCCTTTTATGATTTTCTTTGGAAAAAACGTGACGCGTTTGACTTAATCAACGATAAAATCTCAAAAAAAATTGCGAAAAACGCCGATAAATTTTTCGAGGTTGACGAAAACGTCGCACCTATGTCGATCGCAAAGCAAATATCCGACCTTAAATATCTTCGTAGAGAAGTCGAGGAAATACAAAAAGAAACGGGTAAATACGACTTATATATCGGGTTTCCGTATGTTTTCGGTAAAATCGGACAGGATATTTCCGTCAAAGCCCCTCTTTTGCTTTTTCCCGTTTCCATAGGTATCGACAAGGACGTCGTTACGCTTAATCACATCGAAAATCAACCTATTATCGTCAATCGTAGTCTTGTTCTTGCTTATTGCAACGAAAACAAGTTAAAAACCGACAACATAATAGCGGAATTCGACCCGTCGAGCGAAAGCACGTTCTCTTGCGTTCAAGACGTAATCAATTATCTTGAAAAAGTCGGGATCAAACTCGTTCATCAAAAGAGAAAAACCGTCGTTCCGTTCGACCCTGTCAAAGAAATGACGCAAAACTTTCTCGAAGTAAAATATATGGCTGTTTTAGGCAGGTTTCCCCTAGCGAATCCTATTTACAACGACTACGAGATACTCGAAAAAGAAAATCTCAGCACGCCGAGCATCGACTTGCTGTTGCAAGGCAAAACAAAAAAAGAAAAACGTATAAAATCCATACCCGTTACTTATACGATTAACGACCTTGACTATGCGCAAGAAAACGCAATCGACCAAATTAACCAAAAAAGCAACATCGTAATCTACGGACCGCCGGGCACAGGTAAAAGCCAAACGATAGTAAACATCATTTCCGACGCGCTATGCAAAAACAAACGCGTCTTGGTTGTCAGTCAAAAACGCGCCGCTCTTGACGTCGTTTTCTCTCGTCTGGGAAAACTTAACGCAAAAGCGATGTTTATCCCCGACGCAGAAAAAGACAAGTTCAACTTTTTCGAGCGCATACGGCAAATGCACACGCAGGTTATGCGTGAAGATTACCGCGCGGCGCAAAAAAAATTCCAGTACAACGAAATTAACATTAATCGTGAAGTAGGCACTCTCGAAAACATCAGCAAAGTGCTGTTTTCTCCTACCGAATTCGGACTTTCGCTGCAAGAAATGTACGCACAAAGTTATAATATCGGAAAGGATTCCAAGGATTATAAACTCTACGAAGGGCTGCTAAAAACATCCGTAGCAAGAGAAAACTATCCCGAACTTTACGAAATCATGCGTTATCTTAAAGATAAGGACATCGCAAAACTCTATATCGACAGACAAAACGCGGTCGCCGCAAACCCGATGATAACGCATATAAAAACCGACCTTGACGTTCATAAACTTAGAGAAGTTTATACTTTCGTCACTCGTCTTTCGACCACGGCTCTTCCGCCGTTCGATTTTTCGCAATATCCGCATAGCAGATACCTTGCTACGTTTTATCTTGAAAAAACGGCAAACAAACGCCCCGATATGACGGAAATTGCCAACATTATTATGCAAGTGGAGCGCAAAGGGCTTTGTTCATGGTTAAAAGCAAGTTACTTCCCCGCCCTTTGGTGGTTGTTCCCTTTCGTAAAATATCATCACTACAAAGTACGCGAAAACGTCATAATCGACCTTAACATTGCCCTTAAAGCCTTCAAAATGTTTGAAGAACCGTTCGCTTTGCTGCAAGAAATACTCGACGACGAAGGCTACGCTTTGGTAATGGGCGGCATAATAAACGGTAATACGGTTTTTGTCAAAGCGTTAAAAAACGCGCTCGAAAATTACGTTTCCGTTCGCGATATGAACAAAGCAATCGGCGAATTAAGCGAACAAATGCGCGATATTCTCGATTTTTCCTACGAAAATTCGGATAAAACGTACGCCGGGATAAACAACGTACTTAACAAGGTTCTTCCCCTGCGCATTTACCACGAAATCGTCAAAAACGACGCGTATATCGATAACGCGCTTTCAAAAACCGTTAGTTTCGACAGTATGCGCGAGCGTATTTTAAGATTAAAATCCGACCAAAGAGAATTGACGAAACATCTTGCGCTCGACCGTTTTAGCCAAGATTATCTCGAATACTTTGAAAACGGCGAAGATTCCAAGGATTATTTATACCAAATTCAAAAACAACGCGCCTTATGGCCTATTCGCAGAATGATAGAATTTTTCTCGGATTACCTGTTCCGCCTGTTCCCCTGCTGGCTTTTATCTCCGCAAACGGTAAGCACTATTTTCCCTCTCGAAAAAAATATGTTCGACCTCGTCGTTTTCGACGAAGCGAGCCAAATGTTCGTCGAAAACGCTTTACCGACGATTTATCGCGGAAATCGCATCGTAGTAGCCGGCGACAACAAGCAACTTCGCCCTTCCAGCGGTTTCGTTCGTCGTTATCAAGCAGACGATTCGTTCGATTACAACGTTGACTTGTCCACGCAAGCCGCGCTCGAAGTCGAGTCGCTTTTGGACCTTGCTACGGCTAAGTTTACGCCTGTTCATCTCGTATACCATTACCGAAGCATGTATTCCGAACTCATTGATTTCAGCAATATGGCGTTTTACGACAATAAACTTCAAATCGCGCCCAACATTACTCTTTCGGGTGGCTACAAACCGATAGAACGAATAAAAGTTCGCGGTCTTTGGCAATCTCGACACAATCACGAAGAGGCGGTCGCCGTGGTTAAACTCGTTCGCACAATATTGCGCGAACGAAAATACAACGAAAGCATCGGCATCGTAACGTTTAATACCGAACAAAAAGAATATATCGAGGATATGCTAGACGCCGAGGCGGACAAAGTCGCAATTTTCCGCAAACAACTCTTCCAAGAAGAAAACCGTATTGAAAACGGGGAAAACTGCTCGATTTTTGTCAAAAACCTAGAAAACGTACAAGGTGACGAACGCGATATAATAATATTCAGCATCGGATACGCAAAAAACGATTACGACAGAGTCGTCGCGCAATTCGGTTCGCTTTCTATGGACGGCGGCGAAAATAGGCTTAACGTCGCCATTACCCGTGCAAAAAAGAAAATCTACGTCGTCACGAGCATAGAGCCCGAAGAACTTGACAACGTGGAAACAACGAAAAACAACGGACCGAAACTGCTTAAAAAATATCTACAATACGCAAGAGCGGTAAGCGGAGGGAACAACTCCGACGTCCGCGCCGTACTGTCCACGTTCAACGCGGGCAAAAAAATCGTCGAACCTATCGGAGCATATGAGGAGCGCATTAAACAAGGTTTGGAAAATATGGGGTATACCGTATACACAAATCTCGGAAACACGAGTTATAAACTCTCTCTCGGCGTTTACGACAAAGAACTTGCTCGATTTGTACTCGGCATCGAATGTGATTATCAAGCATACGGTAGCAGCGAAAGCGTATTGGAACGCGACGTTTACAGAATTAAATTCCTTGAAAGTCGCGGCTGGAAAATCGTCCGCATTTGGTCGAGAGACTGGTGGCAGTCTCCAAAACAAGTTCTCCAACATCTTTCAGAAATAATCGAACGCGAAAAAGCGGAAATCATCGCAGAGCGCGCCGCAAACTAACTATATCGGCTTAATAAATAAACGGCTATGCGTCTTTTCGTATAGCCGTTTTGCCTGTGTTTTTTTGGTACGATAACTATTTTTTCACTCCCATTTCCAGTTTTCCTTCGTCGAAATTTGACAAAACGTCGCCGCTATAATCTTTTATCAATTTCGCATTTTCTTCAAAATCCGCTCGACACTCGCTTACCGTGTCGAACACGATTCGTCTTATCCCGCCTTTCCCTTTGAACAAATAGAATGCAAGCGAACCGGGCACCGTATTGACTTCGTTTACGTAAAGTTTTCCCGTTGCCGAAAGTAAAAAATCGACTCTGACAACGCCCTTCAATTCCGACGCAACGTATAATGAACGCGTGAGATTTTTTACTCGCTCGGTCATCTTGTCGTCTATTTTAGCAGGAATCTCGCGCGAAACGTCGTTTTTAACGTATTTTGACGCAAAATCGTAGTACTTTTTATCGGACACGATTTTTTCTACTTCGCTTACAATAATCTCGTCGCCTTTTTTATACGCCGCACAATTTAGTTCGGTAAAGCCGACAAGAGCCTTTTCTACAAGGATTTTTTTATCGAACTTTGACGCAAATTCTATTGCTTCCGACAACTCGTCTTCCGTTTCCGCAACGGTAATTCCGATACTGCTCCCCTGCGTGGCAGGCTTAACGATAAGCGGAAAAGCAAGTTCTCTCGCCGCTTCGAAGTCGTTTTTTGTTACTACTCGATAAGGAACAACGGAAAATTTTTTCTTTTCAAGAAAATATTTCGTAAATGCCTTATCCATAAAAAGTGCGCTTTGATACACATCCGGCGAAGTCTGCGGTATACCTACCATATCCAAAGTCCCCGCAAGAGCGCCGTTTTCCCCGTTTCCGCCGTGGCAACAATTTACGGCGCAATAAACGGGAATTTTTTTCTTCCTCCTGCCGACAAAGTACAAGCAGTTGCTCGCGAACCCGATTTCGTAAAAATTTTTTTGCGAAAAATTAACGATTTTGTCAATTTTTAGCGTTTTTTTACACATAAAAAAAGTGTTATTTTTGACGTATATCGGCAATATTCGACATACATCTTTTATCGAGTTATACACAGATAATGCGGTTATGACCGACACGTCGTGTTCGCAACTATCCCCACCAAAAAGTAAAATTAAATTTTTCATATTTCTCCTAATATATGTCGGAAACATCATTCTGCAAAAGCACGGTATCTCCTATTTTTACGGTTGACTTAATGCATTTTTTTACGCATTTCATATTTTTTGCTATAATTATACGTCCTTGAAAATTTTTACTTTTCAAGCCTTTTTCTATATATTTTGCATTTACTCCGCTCAGGATTGCCACATCCGCGACGCAAGCAAGTTCTCGACCTATGTTTTCGTTTGTTTCCGCCGCTTTTTCACCGAGTTCGACTATCCCTTGCGACACCACGACGTGCCGTTTCGGGAATACGGATAAAACTTCGAAAGCACTGCGTATTCCGTAGACGTTTCCGTTATATCCGTCATCCAAAATATAAACGCCGTTGGCGAACGTATATTCAAGTCTATGCGGTACTTGCGGCAAATTTTCTATTTTTTTGACAATTTTTTCGACATCGCAACCAAGTTCGACTGCAAGTGCGGCACACATAACGATATTTTGTATGTTATGCCTTCCGAGCAACGCGGTTTTACATAGATATTTTTTGTCGCGTACGTTTAGCGTAAATCGGCTACCCGTTGAATCCAAAGTGATTTCATCCGCATACACATCGCCTTTTTTATAACTTGCGGCAACGATTTTCTTTCCGCGATATTCTCTCCACATTCGTAAAACGTTTTTGTCGTTCCCGTTAAACACGCAAGTTCCGCCGTTCTCGTAAACACTTCGCGCAAGTTCGAATTTTTCTTTATAAACATCCTCCAAGGAGCCGAATGTTTCGGTATGTTGTTCGCACACTCCCGTTATAATTCCATACGAAGGCGAAAATAGCGTGCATAACTCTTTGATGTCGCCACGTTTTCGAGCACCGAATTCGGCAATGAAAATTTCTACGTCGTTTGACATCTTTTCCGCAGTTAAAGCCACACCGATAGGCGTGTTGTAATTTTTCTCTGTACAGCACACCCTAAAATCATCGGAAAGAAAGTTTTTTAATATATTTTTGCAACTCGTTTTTCCGTAACTTCCGGTAATTCCTACTATAATCGGTGAAATTCGAATAACTTTATCTTTTTGCTTAGATATAAAGTTAGCATTTTTTCTATTATAAACAAAATTTAACACGCAAGACACGAATGCGATAATTAACGGTTCAGCAAGAATTACGGGACATATTGTCAGAGCAATTATTGACGGTTTTTTGACAAGTACGGCAATTATTGACACTTCAAAAATATGCAGAAATAGCGAAAAAATGAAATATATTGTTCCGCGCTCGGTAAATTTGAATTTGGTTCGATAAGAAAAAATTTTACATAAAATTATTATTAAACTAAAAACAGTCAAAAATAAAGTAGCATATACGATTTTTTCTTCGATTAAGACGGATAAGGCGGAAAAAATAAAAACTACAACGACCGCAAGCGACGTATAAAGATAAAATTTGATAAACCTTACGGACTTAGGAAGAACATAAGCATTATTTTGACTTAACGTAAGGTATCTTAATTGTACGACTGCGCCCGTAATCGCGAGTATAGCCGATATTGCCCACCACATTTTCATCCCCCTCCGACAAGAACTCTTCAACGATTTGACAAAACAACCCGTATCTATCGACGTACGCAAAATGTCCGCATTCGCAAAAAACCGCTAATTTGCTACGTCTGATTTTTTTAAGCATCTTTCTTGCCATATATATGGGCGTATCTTTATCTTTGTTACCCCAAACAAGCAAAGTCGGAATGGTAATCTTGGATAGACAGGCGGATAAATCTTCACCGATGACGTTCCTAAACGTTTCACGCATTGTTCCGCATAATTTTTTGTAATCGCTGCTTCCTGCTTCGTGAGGAATGTTAAGTTTGGTTAATATTTTATGTTTGATGATTTTATAATAATATTTGAGAGTTCGTCGCGGTATAAGTCCCGCGCTATCTACAAGAATAAGTTTATCGAGCAAATAACCGTATTTTGCCGCAAGTTTTATTCCCACTCGTCCGCCGAACGAATGGCAAACAAGCGACGCTTTTTTCATATTATAGTGTCGAATTATTTTTACTATCGCCAAAACGTAATCGTCCACCGTAAGCGGAGTTGACGGATGCGGAGTTTGTCCGAACCCGTAAAAATCAACGAGCGTAACGCGGTAATTGTTTTGCAAAAATTTTGCCAAACCTAAAAAACTGTCGCAACTCCCGCCCCAGCCGTGCAAACATATTACGTCGTTACCATGTCCGTATTGAACGTGATGAATTAAAATTAAAATCCCCCTTACACGTACAGCCAATAAATCCCGGCGTCTTCTTTGTCGGGATAGAATTTTTTTCTTATGCCGACAAGTTTGAAACCGTATCTTTCGTATAGCGTACGAGCAGGAACATTGCCTACGCGCACTTCCAAAGTAAACGCGACAATACCGTTACTTTTTCCGTTTTCAATTAAATTAGATAAAATTCGAGACGCGATGCCTTTTCGTCTATATTCGGGCAGCACCGCTATATTTAGTATATGCCCTTCGTCTAAAATTTGAACATAAGAACCGAACCCGACGACTTTGTCGTTATCGTAAAACACGGCGTAATATTTACTTTCGTCGCCGATTTCTTCCTTAAAGAGATTTTCGCTCCATTTTTCGCCGACAAAACACAAGGCGTCGATTTTTGCTACATTCGATACGTTTTCGTTGCTAAGCGGAAGAATTTTGTCCATATGTTTTACTCCGCGCGTTCCGCAGAAGACTTTTTAAGGTAAAACGGACGCGCTTGTTCCACGTATTGTTTGTCAAAAATTTTTGTAAGGGTCTTCTCTAAGAACTTTTCGGCGTCGGTTTCTTCAATATAAACTTTTTTTACTTCGAGTTTTTCAATGTCCGCAACGCTAACGTCAAAATATTTCGTTTCATTACCAAAACTCCCGACATAATAATTTCCGTGTCCGCAAGAAAGCAGTACAAGTTTCTCCGTTCCGTCATCTTCAATTTCAAGAGAAGTCACTTCAACCGCTTTTCGTCCGAGAGCAAGTGCAAAAGCATTTACGGTGGCGACACCTATTCTTATACCTGTAAACGACCCCGGACCGATACATACGCCGAAGTAATCGATTTCGTTAATATCCACCGAATTTTCACGTAAAATCGCGTCTATTTCTTCAAGCAAAACGGCATTGTGCTTTTTGCACCCCTTTTCGCCGATAAAAAAAGCCTTGTTTCCGTCTATATACAAAGCAAGCACTATCCTATCCGTAGTCGTGTCAACGCAAAGAACTTTCATCTAACCCCTCCGTTTCAATCGCGCGCACATCGCCGTCGCCATAAGTAAAATTTATCTTTATCACTTTTCCCGGAAAATTGTTAAACTTGTTCCATTCGATTACGCATACTCCGCCGTCGTTAAAGTATTCTTCAAAACCAAGTTCTTCTACGTCGTCTTCGCTTATCGCACGGTATAAATCGAAATGATAAAGCGTCAAGCGTCCGCCTTTGTACGTTTTCATCAACGTAAAAGTCGGGCTTGTAATCGTCGCCGATATTCCTAGTCCTAGAGCAAAACCTTTCGTAAACGTCGTTTTCCCGGCGCCTAAATCGCCGCTTAACAAAATAACTTCGTTGCCTTTACATAGCGCAGCGACTTTTTCTGCAAATTTCATTGTTTCTTCGGGCGAGTTCGATATAAATTTCATAGGATTATTATAATCCTTATTTGTTGTTTTTGCAATCGCTTTCGTAGTCGGGTTTTTCGTCCGACATACAGTTTATAGCAATTTTTGCACCAGTTTCGTCGGATTTTGCGTTACTTTCGTTTTCTTCCTTCCCTTCAAGAACTTTTTTCGCTATATGCGTTTCTTTCCCAACAGCGGTTTCCGTTTGTTTCACGATTTGTTTCGCACTTTTTTCCCAGTGAAGAAGCCCTGATAGCCGTTTATAAACGAAAAACGTGATTATGCTGACAAGCCCTAAACGTAGCAAGTTGAACGGTAACACGCCTACGAAAATATAGAACCCGTAAAAATTATCGTTGTTGATTTTCGGATAAAGTCCCGATAGCATTCCGACTATTGTACTGAACTCCAAGTGAAACGCGTTGACGTATAACGGAATGGCAATAAATCTATTGAAAAGCAGCGACATAGCCGTCGCGGATAACGTTCCCGATATAAGCCCGATAATCGCGTGTTTTTTTGTTTTCTTTTTCGCATAAATAATGCTCGCAGGTAGCACGAAAAACAGTCCTAGTATTATGTCCATAAGTTCGCCGACATACATTGTGGACGAAAACGGAAACTTAATCAAACATTTAATTATAATAACGAGCGCGCCTGCCACGGGTCCCATAGAAAACCCTGCGAGCAACGCAGGCAGTTCGGAAAATTGCATTTCCAGAAATTGCGGAAACATAAACGGCAAATTAAATTTACCATACATATACAGCACGAAAGCAAGCGCGCTGAGCATTGCGATTTTTGCAACGTATGCGGTACTGATTTTTAACTTTTTTTTCATTTTTAGACTTCTCCCGTTTTTTCTTTTATGCAAAGTCTTTCCGAATGAAAAAGCCCTGCAAAAAACAGGGCTTACAAGTGTGTGTTTACTTTCTTTCATCCGGACTATAACCGTCGGTGCGGGAACTTCCCCCGCTCAACCTTTGTTCGGCAACGCCTAACATCGGCTCGTGGACTGTACCACCGGTGGGGACTTTCACCCCGCCCTGAAATCTTTTCTTTTACTTAATATTACTCTTATATTTCTCTTTCGTCAACGATTATGCCCATCAAAACGTATTAATTATTACGTTTTAGGATTTTTAGGATATTGTTGGTCGAAACCTATGATGTCTTTAAGCGTCAATTCGACGTTCCCGAGCACTTCCACCGCGGAATAATAAATTCCCTTCATAAAGATTTGGTCGCGCGGATTTTCCATATCGTCGTTTTGTCCCGTCAAACTCGCGTCTACGTGTTTGGACGACAAGCCGCTCAAATCGTTACCTACGGGTATATACAGCGCGGTGCCTAGGTCGTTGCCGTCGATATACAAATTAACCGTATAAATGAATGTTTTCTTTCTCTCGTACGTATGAGAAAAATCAATTTCCGCGGTTATTTGATGCTCTTTTCCGTCGTTAAGCGCAATTCCCTTAGACGAGAGATTTATTCCTTGTTCTTCATATATCCAACTGTATTTATAGAACGAGAAGTATAATTTATTGTCCACGGCGTCGTATTCGAGAATAAGTCCTCTTTGCTTCCTAAGCGGCAAACCGAGTATTTCGTCCCCGAATTTAACCCAGTACGGAGTGTTCATTCCGAAATACATTTTTATCGCGTTCGCCCTATTCCCGGGAGCGGGTTCGCCGTTTGTGTTCATACTGAATCGGAAATTAATCGAATTCCCCTTGTATGCCATAGGTATATCATACTTATCGGTAGGCATATAGATTCTGCTATAACCGTCATGCCCCGCGTATTTTTTGAACGTCGTATCCCTGTTTACATACCTGCCTACGGGCATATCGACCATGGAACCTACATTTTTCGTGGAGTATTCCACGAAATCATAGTTTGTCTTTACGGGCGTTCCTCTATAAAAATCAATCATTCTTATGGAAGAGTTGGTTAGTCCGATACCGGAATAATGCGTCGATTGAGGATTAAGCAAGTCTTTTTCGATCTTTTGTTGATCAATCGAACTAAACGACCTGTCAATGTAATCTTCGAACGCAAGTTTGGTTCCGCTTGCCGAATGTTGATACAGCCTAAACGCAACGGCAGTATCGGAAAGATTGTCGTTTTCGTCGATAACACCTTTCGTGCTTTGCTCCTTACCTACTCTCGTAACGGATACTTTCAATATGTTTATTACCGACGAATCCGTGGCAAAATCAATTACTTGTTCCGTCCCGATATACGGGGTATAGAATGGCTCTCTATCGACAATCTCTTGCGTAGCGGCGATAAGTTTAACTTTGGTCGTCCACTTGTCGTTTTCGTACCTACGTTCTATTCTCAGCGCAATACCGGAACAAACATTTTCTATATTTTCGTTTTTGTTCAACAAGTCGATAAATCGCATGTCGGATAGTTTGAAGTAAAGTGTGACTACACCGATTTTGTTGGCTTTGTCGTTTTCGTCGCTTTCGTTTATGTCAAACTTCACGGAGTCGAAAACATACGTTACTTCGTTCGTTACAGACATTTTATCTCGAATATCGTTGGAGAACGCATACTCGTTTTCAAACGTGACAGGCGTAGCCGAATCCGCGCCGAACCCGTTAAGCGAAAGTCTTGCAACGGAGTTTTCCGTAACTAAAACTCTTATCGTTCTCTCGCTTAAAACGGCTTCGAGATTATCTCCGTAATTATAAACGGTTTTATAAGTATAGAAATACATCCCGTGCAAGTTGTCATCGTCAAGCGATGTTGCGTTACCCTTTGCGTCGGTAATAGTAAACGTCGTACTTATCACGCTCTTTTCGTTGTTATACGGAGCATTGTATGCGTCCATCGCTTCCGCTCCGCCGCTTATCGTGACGTTTCCGATACCCGATATGAGTTCGTTTAGCGTTTTTAACGTCCCTTCGTTTGTTATATACGGTATATCGTCGTCGGTTTCTCCTTCAGGCCAGAATATAACGTTTGCGATATAATTGTAATTCGTTGCGGTCTTTATAAGTCTGTTTTGAACGGTATACTGTTCAATCATAACCCTAAGACTGTTATAATCGATGCCCGTTTTGCCCTTTTCTCCGAAGAATTGCGCGGATTGAAGCGCGGTGACTTCCTTGTTTACTTCATCGGGCAGTTCTAATTCATTGTAAACAATTCTGCTCTCATACTTTTCGTAATAATACGGCTCGCCGTTATAAGTAAATATATAACTCTTGTTGTCAATTCTTACCCTGACGGTATAAACTCTGTCGGCGGACACTTTCGTGGTTTTTTCGTAGAACTTGCCTTGTCCTTCTTCCGAACCCACCGGATAATCCGATTCGCGATTTACAATCAAACAATTTACGTTGTCGAATGCGCCGACTTTGTCGATATATACGCTTATCGAATGGCTCGCGCCGTCAAACATCTCGACAAGGTCGTCGTTGATAACACTTTCGCTTACGAATCGAACGTATTCTCCGTTTACGTTGAGATTCTTCTTGTAGTAGGAATGTCCTTCGATAAATACTGTATCGGACGTAAGGACGTAACTGTTACCCACTCTTTCGTAGTAGGTATACGGTACAACCGCGTCACCGTACTGTTCTTCGCTTGGCTCTTCGCCTCCTGTTTCACCTTCACCGAACAATACTTCATTGAAAGAGAATCTGTCGGCGGAACTTCCTTCGGAAGCGGTAACAAAGTAATGATGATATTCGCTACGAACATAACTTGTCCCTGCGGCAAAGCCTAAAACGAGTTTTCCGAGCGCGTTTTCGTAAAGCGTCATCTCGAAGTTCCTCATCGAGGAACCTGCGGCTATCGGCAACAGCCTTGCTCTAAGATTAACTATGTCGTATTTTCCGCTGTATTCGTCTTGTCCGTTGCTTAGATAGTAGGTCGCCGCCTGATAGGAAAGATATTCGTCTAACTCTTTCGTATCGGACACGCCGACTGCCGTAAGCGTCGCTCCTCCCGCTTTATCGAGTTCGGTTTCCTTATATCCTATCTTATTGCTACCCGTTTTCTTAATAGTTACGGCAAAGAAGTTGGATTCGATTTCCGTGACCGATAGGTCGTCGGGGAATCCGAACGTTTCTTCGAGTAAAATCTGCACGAGCAACACGTCGCCGTTTGACGGTTGTCCTTTCGCGTCGAGATTAATCGTAGAACGATCCTTATCGTAAATTATTTTAACGGTACGGTTATAAGCGGTTCCCGCATATGCGGACGTTTCGTATTTGTTTGTCTTAACATCGATATATTGAAGTTTGTTTTCGTCTACGACTCCGATAAAGTTAAAGCAAACGAGCATACTGAGATCTTTAACCTTAAGTTCGCTTTCCGTAACCACAACGCCCTCGCCCGACGCCTCGGTATCGGTAATAAGGTTTGCGTAAGTCCCTTGCGATTCGTGACGTCCGATACCTGCTATTTCGGGATAAACCATAATTTCTTTACGGTTAAACACAAATTCAAAGTTATCGCTCTGTAAGCCTTTTAGCGCAACGTATCGTATCTTGCCTCCGCTTGTAATTACGTTATCGCTTATCGGGTCGTCGTAAATTTCGTACTTGCAAATTGCTTTCATCAAAGCGTCTATACCTTTGTGTTTGACGCCTTTATATTCGTAAATTATTTCTCCGTTCTCCGTTTGCGGTTTAATTCCGAGCAATGTCGTAATTTGTTCCGAAAGATTATCGTAAGTTTGCATCCCCGACTCGCGATACAAATTGAATTTTTGAATACTGACGTTATAACCGAGTCTGCCCGATTTTTTATACCCTAAATCGTATCTTTCCGACCATTTAGCGGTAAAGTAATCGTATTGTTGTCCGTCCGAAGTAATGAACGTTGTTTTTTCCGCGTTCATCGAAAGTTCGACTCTCTTCTTCTCGACGGAATACGTAAGATTGCCCCATTCTATCTCGAAGTTTTCAAACTCGTCCATATTCGCTACGTAACTAATCGTAGCGGGATTATACAATTTAACCGAATAACCCGCCGTCCGCGCCTTCGTTTCGGCAATAAGCAAACGTATCGCTTCAAGAAGAATTGCGTTTTTAACTTCCATACGAAGGTCGAGTTGCTCATCGGATAGTTTCTTTTTGTTTTTGTCATCGTCTACGTAATTAACGTCTTCTTCATAGACGAGTTCTCCCGTAGCGTGGTTTTCGTAAGTATAAATTCCGCCCGTCAAAGCAGTTAAACCGCTATAAAGGATTTGTCCGTCGTTGTCGCCGATAGCGTCGCCGTACTTAATCGACGAAGCAAACGCGTAATCGACTTTGACTTTCGCTTTGTTTATCGTAAGCGGTAAATATACGTAATCGCCGGTTGCGACCGACTTGCCGTCCCACGCCGAGAAGTTAAGTTCGTTGTTCTCCGTCAACGTCTTGACGATATAGTTACTGTCGTTGCTCTTGAACTGTATGCGCGGAATAGAAACGTAATATACTCTTCCGTCCAAGGCATTCCAAGTCCCCGTACTTCTGTTTATTCTCGTATTGTCTTTAACGTAGTCGGCTGACTTTTTGCCGTTATCGTCAAGCACCTTCAATATAACGTTAACTTCCGCTTTCATCTCTTCCGCGGTCAAATCGTTTACACCGTTAATAAACGCGTCGAAAACATAAGTATCCGTGTCTTTATTAAAGTAATCTCTTTCGATGCCGGTTATCGTTAATTCCCGTCTAGAAATGCGGAACGATTTGCCCGTTACGTTAAACGCGTATTTGTCTTTTGACGATTCGAGATCGGTTCCGTTTGCCGTATATCTATCGATAATTTGGTTGTTTCCGTCGTATTTGTTTGCAGGAAATCTCGTCTTGTCGATTTGCCCGATTTTAACGTAAACTACCCCGTCGATGATAATAACTTTCGATTTGTCAATGATTTCGCCGTTTACGATTGCCGAATCGATAATAGACGAAATAAGGTTGACCGACGCAGATTGACCGTTTATTCCGCCTTCCAACATCAATCTTCCGTTGGATTTATTTATTATCCCGTTTATCACGCTCTTTATGGAAACAAGGTTTTCGTCATATCCGTCTTCGCCGTTGACGAAAGAATAATTCTCGTCCGTAAACGAAAACTTGAAATACAATCCGCCGTCCGCGCCGAACTGCGTACCGTAAATCATTTCGGACGCTCCGCTCTCTACGTTTACGATGGATATGTCGATACCGATCTCTCTCGCCCTGATTCTAAACGCTACTCCGTTTTCCGCATTGACGAAATTGAAGTTCGTATACGCGCTCTTGAAACTTGCTATTCCCGCGCCGAGCGAACCGTCGCTCCCGTCGCGTATCTCTCCGTCACCGATGAAAAATCCGTCGGTTAGACTTTCGATTTTGCCGTCATAATACGTTTTTAGATTTTCAATGCTGTTAATGTTTGTGAAGAAACCGTTGCGATATACGTAAAACGAGTACTTAAACTTCCTGTTTGCGTTGCCCAAAGCGTTAATATCAGACTTAATATCATAATAATATTTATTGTCGGAAACGCCGTTCGTTACGTTCGCTTTATAGGTAAACCCGTTGTACGTAATATAATATGTGTAGTCTTTCGCGGTTGATTTCGGTGCGTTTAACGCGTCTCTCTCGCTTATGAGCGTGCCGTTTTCGTCGTCAACCGAGTTTATCGCAAGATACACGTCGCGTTTGGTAAGATGATAAATGCCGTTGCAACCGTGGGATGAGATTGTCTTGTTTTCTTTTACGACAAATCTATAGTTCCAACTAAACCAGTCCGTCGCTTCGGGGTTAAATTCTGCAAACGACTTATATTTTCCGCTTTCCGCGTCTATGAATACGCCTAAAAAGTCGTACCAATAATATCCTGCGTCGTAGCCGCATATCTGTCCGTTAAGATTGACTTTGGTCGCATCGTCTGTTGCCGACGCTTCGACGGCGTTGAATTCATCTTTTTTATCGAGTTTGGTTCCGTAATATCTAACTACAAGACGATAGAACATTTTATCCAGACTGTCTATTATATCGTTTTCGGGCGTAAGCGTGCTTCCCGCAGCGGTAAAACTCGTATTCTCGGAATTAGTCAATCCGTAACCGTCATACTGTCTTGTAAGGAACGGTCTAGACGTGTTTTGTAGGTCAAGTATTACGTTCCCCGGTTCAATCGTATACTTTCCTATCCCTTCTTTCCCGTTGTATCGTACTTCTTCTTCTCCGAATATTATCTCGTAGTTCTCGTTTTGATTGGCGTCGATGTATCTGACTTTTACAGTAAGTAAACCTGCGTCGGTTTTGTTGTCTTGCGCTTTGCCGTTTGCGTTATCTTTAATATATTGATAACCGCTTTCTATCGAACCGACGTACGTCGATTCCAAAGGACGAGAAAACGTGAATATAAGTCTGTTTATCTGTATTTTGTCGCCGGTATAATCGCCGATTATCTTAATATTGTTTAGGCCGGATGCGACGCTTGCCGGATTGCCGTCGTATTTCTTCGAGTTAATATTAATAAAATTGTGAAGATTGACCTTTTTCGGTTTGATGACGAATTCATATTTTTTATCCGTCATTTCCGCGAATTCGGGATTATCGTCGTTGCCGCCCGATTTATAAACGAATACTACGGAATAGTTTATATATTCGGAATTGAGTATACGATATCTCACCGGATACCCTTCGACTTCTCCCGTTTCTGCGTTGCGTTTTACTGTCGTAGGATAACTACCGTCTTCGTTTGCCGTGGTTATTACAAGGTTTGTCGGCACAAATTTAAGATCGCTTTCGATATAAGTATCGTCGATAACGTTTTTCTTGTATCGTTTTACTATATAACAGTCGATGGTTTTGTATTTGGCAAAAGCCGCCTCTGCGGTAGACGAAGCGTCTTTCCACGTAGTATCGATTGCGTTTCTCGGAGTTCCCGTAATATCATACTGTTTTACGATACGGAACTCGTCGCCGTCTTCGTTCTTGTGATGCTTGATATAAACGGGAATATTAATCGGAACTATTCTTATGGTTCCCGGGGTCGAAGCGACCTCGCCGTTCTGTTCCGAAACAAATTCGTAGTTGGCATTGCCTAAATTTACGAGTTTCAAAACGTAAGTTCCCGCATAAAGCAAATTGAACGCACCCGACGAAAACCCTCCGCCGTAATCGACGACGTCATATTCTCTCATCCCGACGGAAGAAAACGTTTTCTTCTCTTGTTCGATATATTCGACTTCAACGTCAAAAGTCGGATTAAGTAAATCTCCCGAACAGATGCTGCCTTTCGTTATTTCTATTTGCGGAACGTAACTCTTTTCATCGTACGATTTCGTACCGCTTACCACTTTTGTCGCAAGTTGAACTTTATCGACCGTATAATCGAATTTCTGCACGAATTTGAGTTTATTGTTCGCGTCACCGGTATATTTATCGTTAAACAAATATTTGACGATTTGCAGACAGTCGGCTGTTCCCAGCACCATAGTGTCGCCGAGATAAATGTAATTCTTCGATGCCGTGTCAAAGTAAGAGTAAGCAAAAGTTCCGTCGTACTCCCCTGCCGAAAGCATCGTATCGGTAAGATACAAGGGATTTTTATTTTTAACGGTGAACGAAAGTCCGCTAGACGGTGCAGTTATGTAATTAACGGAATCCGTGGTATAGAAAGCGTTAAGAGTAAACGTACCCAAAGGTTTCGCGGAATACAGTTCTTTGTGTGTAAACGTCGGGTTATCGTCGTCTACCGTCGTGTTTGACCCGTAACCCATTTGCGTGAATTCGGGCAGAACGACAACGTATGCGTTGCTCGCGTACGCGTCGGTATCGGCAACGAATTCGCCGTATTTTGCCGTCCACACGTTATAAAAATGTTTTATATAAGGCAAACTATAATTTTCCGCGTTCGTATATACGCTCGTCAACTCTATGTCGTAGTTCGTCGTATTTTCGTCGTTATATTTAACATTTATTTCGTGAATACCCGTATCGAAGTCGGTTACATTCTTTCTTACGAATTTGAACTGCTCGTTCAAAACGTTCATACTTAGTCTATATTTTATTTCGTTTCCGTTTATATCGGTATAAACCACGCCTAAAATATTGCTTTTGAACATTTCGTCGAGTTTCGCGCCAAATTCGACTTTATCCGTTTCTTCGGTTTCCACTCCTTCTCCGTAGAAGTATTCGGACAATAGCCTGCCGCTGGGCGAATTCGCGTTATCTCTTATCGCACTCGAACCAGTCACGATGAACGATTTTGCGTTTAGAGCAACTTTAACTTTCGTTATATCGTAAACGAACGAATACTTGTTCTCCTCGTTAATTTTTGCGTCGTAATTATCGAGATTTGCGTCGAGTAAAATACGGCAATAATATTTTCCGACTTGTGCGGAACAAGGAATAGCGGCGTAACGACCTATATAATCTTTCCCTTCGTACGAAAAATCGGTTATTTTGTTCCCCACCGGGCTAGAACATTGCTCGTCTTTGAAAAACTCTACGTTCTTATACAAAACGCTCCATTCGTCATAGTTCCCGACAACTTCTCTCGCAATACTGTTTGTCGAAGCATTATAGAAGAAAACGTAATCGTCCTTAAAATAGTTGCGGAACAGTTTTGCAAAGGTATCTTTGTGTTGGAACGGCGTATTCGGTGACGGATAAAACTCAAACGCCGTATCCGTTACGTCTTTACCGTTAACGTTGTAATTGAGTTCTATCGTACCGTAACTTCTGTTTACGTTCGAGCCTTCTATTACTAGTTCGGATTTCTTGATTTGCAAGTTATTATAAGCATAAGTAACGTCGTAGTTACGCAGCGCGTCCGTCGGACCGGAGTAAATCTTATGCGTATCGGGAACGTTTTCGGTATCTTCGCTATCTCTTGCAAGGTGATACTCTTCGGTTACGTTGTCAATATAAATCGACGTGCCGTCTGAAACGTAGTTTATCCCGCTCTTACTGCCTATCGACGGTAAATTCTTTTCAAATATATCCCCTGCAAACATTTCCGTCGTTATCGTTCCGGCAAAAGCATTTGCAACCGTGTCGTAGTCGTAGATTATAAACTTATAATCGGGGTCTTCTTTCCCGTAAATCTTAGAAACGTTTTCCGCGGCTATAACTATCTTACGCTTATTGACGATGCAATCCGCTTCCGTCTGATTGACGATAGGAGATAGTTCGTAATTCCCTTCTTTAAGCGTAATAGTCGGTTTTATGACGTATTCTCCTGCACTTATCCCGACAAAAAGTTTGTTTATCGCGTCGTCGCTAACGAACGTAATCGGGGTTACGGAATTCTTTTCGTAGACGCGGAGTATAACGTTTTCGATGACGGTTTCCATCGTATCGTCGTAACAGAACGGTTCTCCGTCTGCTATGCCGTTGTTTACCGCCGTTATTCTCCACAAAGATTTTCCGAGATAATTCGCAAACGCCGTATCGTTGTTTCCGTCGATAATATCGCCGAACGTAAATTCGTAATCGTTGATGACTATCGCTACCGCTTTTTTAGTAATTTCCAACGTTACCGTTTCGTCGTAAAACGCGTTATTGTTGTCATCCCCTTTGTCTTCGAAATAACTGTAAATTACCGTATACGTTCCGACTTCTTTCGGCCATACGGAAGACACGACGCCAAGAGAATCTCTATAACGAACGTTATATTTGCCGACCACGTCTTCCTCGGAAGAATTTTTTTCCATGAGCGTTTGTTCGTTTGAATTGAACCATTCGTAATACTTAATCACGGGAAGCGGCATTATCGATTCTTCCGCGCCGTATTCGCATATAAGTTTTTTGCTGTAACCGAGCAGTTCGTCGTAAGACACGGAAACGTATTTTCTGTCCTTTATTATCACGTTAAACGACGTGGTTTTCGTTACGCCGTAGTAAGAATACGACAAAATAATTTCTTGCGTTTCCTGCGCTCCGCCGGTAAGTTCTTTGTTGGGATTGAACGCGCCCTCATTCTTCGCGATGTCCTTGTTTGATATACTCTTTTCTTCGCTTTCGCCGTTATCGAACGTAATAAGAACTTTTCCGCCCGTATAATCGAGTTTTTTGCTCTCGGACGGGTTCGCAAAAGGAGTTTCTACGTATACCGTTGTCGAAGGAAGAGTTATTACCGTTATCCTTTCAAGAGTTCTTCTTCTGACCGTTAAATCCAACGGTGATTTCAGTCCGCCGTAACAAACGTTTATCGTCGTATTGAATTTTCCGTTCGCGTCGAATTCGAATACGTCTGTTTTCGTATAACCTTCTATCTCTGTTTGCCCGAGATGTAACGTTTTCCCTTCGATGTCGTTGCCGTCGGCGTCCTTATATTCTGCATAAATTGCCACGTCTTCATCGTCGATATCTGTTTTTTCGATAACTGAAAGTTTGCCGTCTGCGGTAACGATTCTGACATCGAGCGACTTAATAACGTTCGGTCGAATTTGGAGATTGAACGAGCAGTTTCTCAATGCAAAACTCACGTTTACCGATTGCGAAAAACTCCCTTCGTTATGCGGCGCTATTTGCAGCGATTTGAGTTTGTTGTCGCTTAAAGCGTAATACGCTTTGTTCCCGTTGTTTGCGACGACGGACAAATACGCGTTGTCTTTTAGGTTAGTCGTTCTCGTTCCGTCGTTTTTTATTCCGAATCCGTCTTTAAGTACGTCTTTCTTTTCGTTAACGTAAACGGTTTGATTAAAGTAAGCGACAAACGTTTCGTTTTCCATTTCGCCTAAATAAAATCTTATTTCTTTAATTAACTGTTCAAAGACGTATACCGATACGTCGCCCGACACAGTAGTTTCGAAATTTATCGCGTCGTATATTCTCACGCTTATAGATTCACGGTTGAAAATGTCTTTTTCGGAATCGAAGGCAGATTTGAAAGTCTCGAAATCGAAAGGTACGAAACCGTTCGTTTCGTTCTTTCCTATTTCTATCGTATAACGCAGTCCGTTAGACGCGGTAAAACCGTATTTTTTGTCGTTATCGTCAAATTTGAGTAATTTATCGCCGCCGGTCGCTTCTTTTGCCCCCGTAACGCCGTCTCTCGTACCGTTATCGTATCCGACAACGAGCCGTAACGACGAATAATCCCATTCCGTCGCATTTTGATCGTATTCCGAATTTATCTCGCTTATTTCGACCGAGGTAATTGTCTTTGCCGCAACAAAAACGGGTAATTGCAATTCGTGTTCTTCATAAGAAAACGTTATCGTTTTTGCATTCGCAACAAAATATTCAGTGCTTGGGGCATAATTTACGTCCGCAATTCTGTATTCGGAACCGTTTTTGACGTAAAACTTGTAATATACGTTTTTCCATACTTCTTGATAATATTCCGCTACGTTTACGAAATACGTAACGTCCGATGAATATTCTCCTCTCGCCGGTTTATATCCGTTTTCGTTTTTAACGTAATAATTCGATACTTTTTCTTGCCATAAGCCGCCGTAACTGTCGATTGCCGCGCAGCCGTTTGCTTGTATATACGCGGACGCGTAACCCGAATTTACCACGTACGTAGGCGCAACAAACTTGCCGAGAATGTCTTCGGTAAGCAAGATATTTTCTTTCGTTCCGTCTTCTCTTATCGTAAGCAGATACGCTCCGCCGAGCAACGGGCTTGTTCCTTCTGTAACAAACCCGAGAAACGGTTTGCTGCTATGTACTTCGACGACATAGTTCGTTACGTCGCAGTTGTGCGTTAAATAAACGTTTTCATCTTCCCCGTAGACAAGTTTTACCGTATATTTGCCTAATTTATCGAAACCCTTTTCTTCGCTTTCCTGAGAAGTTCCTTTGTTGAGAATGAAACTAAACTTCCATTCTTTGCCTTCGAAATCGTCGCCGTTTTTACCGGAAAAATACCCGGTGCTACCGTCGGTATAAGTAATTTTGACTTGCCAATCGCTCGAATCGAACCTTTCGCCGTATACGTATTTGTTTTTCGGACTTTCACCGCTAAACTCGATTTTTTTCGCTTTTTTGACAAGCAAAACTTCAAAATATCCCCTACCCTGCGTATCGAAACTCGGGTCGGTATAAGTTACGTATATCTTTTTTATCGTTCTGCCGTGCGTTCCTGCGTTGCTTAGATACGTTGCTATATCGATTGCGTTGCCGTCTTCGTCAACGAGCATGCCGCTTTCCACCGCTTTTTCTTCGCCTTTATCCCCGTTGTTGTACTCGGCAAAAAACGTAACGTTCTCTACCGACAAAACATCGTTTTCGCTGTAAACGTATCTACCGGCGTTGTTTATCGTCAATGAAACGATTTCTTTCGCGAGAATTTGCACTTTAACGCTCGTCGAAAGATCCGTACCGTCGCCTGCTTTAATCTTAAACGGCAACGTTATCTCGCCGACTTGATAAAAATCGAAGTCGGACAAGGTTTTCCCGTCAAGCATACTTTCGGTCACGGCAAATTCGCTTTTCCCTTCTTTTTCTTCTTTCTTACCGTTATTAAGCAAAATATAGTATTTCCATTGAGTAAAATCTATACTTTTGCCTTGGTATATTTTTTCTCCTTCGGGACGAACGACGCACAAAGACGCGGGAGATGGCGCAATTACTTTTACTTCGCAAGTTATCGTCGCGCCGCCTACGGTTATTTGCAGGTTATAATCGCCTACCGCGTTCAAATCGCACGCCGAGAAATCAATCGAAACGCGCTCGTCCGTAAAACTCACGTCTTCTACCGTTCCGTTTTTATACGACACCGTAATCACGCCGTCGGAGAAATCATACTTAGTCGCTCCCATAATTTGGTTCTGCGGTTTCTTTTTGATAAGAAGTTTGTCTGCGGTGTTTTCGTATACGTTTACCGAATAAGGAAATCTTTGTCCGTCATAAATAATTGTAACGGTTTTTTGAGTGCCGCTCTTGGTAAACTCAACGGTCGATTCGCCGTCGATGACTACGCCTATTTTCCCTTGTTCGTACAGGGTTTTCAAGTCAAACTTGTTTTCCGAGTTATCGTTATACGCGACAAACATCGTGCCGCCCTTAAAATCCAGAACGTCGCCGACGTAATAATCTTTCTTGCTCGGAGCGGTAAGTTCTCTGTTTACAACGCTCTTAGGAACAACCGAAATTCCGAAACTACAAGTTTTTTTTCCGTAACTTACGACTACCTGTCTTTCGTCCGCCGGAGTCGCGGAGTCGAATCCGGAAAACATATCGTCGGTAAGGTCTTTATCTGTCAACACGGAAACGTAGCCGTTGGAGTAAGTAACTTCTAATTTTAGATTTTTCTTATCGAGCGTCTGCCCTACCACATATTCTGTCTTATGATTGGTAGAAACGACTTTAAGCGCATAAACCGGAGCGGTTTTTACCGTTACGGTAACGTATCTCGTTATGTCTTCGTACTTAACGGTAAGGGTTTGTTCTCCCAAAACGTTAGGGTCGAAGTCGGATACCATCGTCGAATCTATGGGAACGACTTTTGTCGAACCGTCCTCGTACATAATAGTTAGTTGCGCATCTTGTAACGAGAATTTATCTCCGAGATAATATTCGGTTTTCGGGTATACGTTTATAACCGCACCAACAATCGGCGACTCGCCTTCTTTATCGTTGCACGCGACAAACGAAGCCACCGTGCAAATCAAAATCAAAATAAGAAAGATGACAGAAAATCTTTTCTTCATACTCACTGTAAGACCTCCGAAAAAAGAGCATAGTTCACCCTTTTTGTCTTTAATATATAATAACATATATATTTCATTAAATCAAGAACGACTTTGCTACGTTTAACTAGTTAAAACACGCGATAAAACAAATAAAGCACATTAAAAACGCCGTTTTCACAAAAAACGACGTCAAAACTCTATAACGATTTTTAACAAAAATCAAACAATTTCGCAAAACGAATTATGTTGAAAATCAATATTTTTTTCTAAATAGCGCGACTAGGAAAACTATGAGCAAAACGACTATTATGCCTATTCCTATAACCGCGATATACGTGGTGGTGGATATACCTTCTACAGGGGTAATTACGATGAAATCGCCCATATCCGTAGCGTTAAACGTGAGATAGCCGTCCGAAACCGTCGCGTATAAGACATCGTTGTCACCGTTGTTGTACAGCGCGATTACGCTATAAGACTTTTTGTTCGACATCTTTTCGGGGAACTTGATTCTAACCGTGGCGTTTACGTCGCTGACGGGTTTTTCATTCTTAGTTACGTCCAAAGAATAACAAGCAATCGTATCGTTTTCTCGTAAAATATTTCCCGCGTCCTTGTACTTCTTTTCCGCTTCGGCGTAAATCGCGGCGAATTCTTTGCTTGTTTTCGTTGTGCCTATGTCCTCGAAAGAAAGATTAAACGCCGTGCTGAAACTCCCGATTAGGGTTACCGAAGTTTCGGTTTTAGTCTTATTATCTGCCGTTTTAGTTTCGGTTTCGTATTTCAATTCGGGAACGACCGTTCTCACGACGTTCAATATAGACGGGACGTAATAAAAATCGTAATAAAAACTTTGTGCGTTGCCGGCTACGATTTTACAGTTCTTGACGGGGTCGGTCGGAATGTTTTGAACTATTGCCGGAAACGTCAAAACTCTGTCCGAAAGCGTATGAACCTGTATCCCGTTTATCGTTTCCGACCTGACGTCCGACTTAACGTCGCAAGCGTAGTCGTAAACTACCGATATCTTGTTAGCATCCCTTTCGTCTATTGTGAGTTCGGTTTTTCCGTTTAGCAAGGCGGTTACCGTAACTTTTGCTTTACTGATATCGAAGAAAACGGTATCTGTCTTAAAAGTGTTTCCTTCGTCTGTATAAACGAACGAACATTTATACTTTTTACCGGGCGCAATCGCCTTTTCTACCGCAGGTTCTACTGTCACTTTTTCATAATCCGGCTCAAAAACCGTATCGCCGATTTTGAAAGAAAATGCGTCTAAAAACGTATTTTTTAGCGTTTCGTCGTATAGATAATCTGCGCCGCAATACGTAATTTTTGACGTTTGTTCCGCCATAAATTTTTTTTCGGGCGAAAACGCGACAGCCGTTTCTTTACCGCCTAAACAACAGATTGCAACGGTTGCGGCGATAAAAATCGCCGCGACCGTTAAGAGTATTTTCAAAAATATTTTGTTTGTCGTTCCCATTTATGCTTTTTTCACCACTATAAATATCGCCAGTCCGAGAACCAACGCGCTCAATGCAATTCCGAGATACAGCACCCAGTCGTATGCGTTTGAGCGTTCGTCTTTCGTTGTCGATATTACGCTTACCGCCTTTATCATTTGTTCGTCGGTACTAAATTTAAGATATTCTCCTTCTTTTTGTGCTTTTACGACCTTAATGCTTCCGTCGGAGGCAAGAACTGCAACGGATATCTCTTCGGCATCCGAAATATTTGCTCCGAACAAATTAGGCGCATAAACCCTAAAAGTACTACCCGATTGTTTTGTAGACGCAACGTAATCTCCGTAAGAGAACACGAAAATATCGTTTAGTTGCTTATTTCTGTATTCTTCGTTCGTTTGTTTGAACGACTCAAACGCCGTATTTATATCCGAGTAATCTTTACTTTGTTTTTTATCTACGCTTATCTTCGTACCCGAAGTAAACGACCCTTCGATGTCTACGCTGACATCGCCGGCACCCGCGCCGCTTTCCGCCGTAATTTTGGTTTGATATATCGTCAAAATACCGAACGTGTAGTTAATCGTATAGTTTTCCGCACTTGCTCCGTAACCAACGACTTTATACGTTCCGGGCGCAGTCGGTTTATCTGCGAGTTGCGCTCCCGTATTCGTGTCGTAATATTTGAATTTCAAGCCGCTTACGACGGAGGACAACGGATCGTCGGTAAGACTGTTTTGCAGCACCGCTTCTATATCGTAACTCTCGCCTTCATTTATCAAAATATCTTTCGTTTCTATGGTAAGCGACGCTTTTTCTATTTCGAAATATGCCCATTCGGATTCGCCGATAATGAAGTTATCCAAAATCTCATACGCTTTAACCCTGTACTTGCCCGCATCCGACGGATTGTTTCCGATGTTGACGATCTTGCCGTTTTCATCGTAATCGTAATTGGCGGGTTGCCACTCGTCGCCTCCGACTGAACGGTCGAAAATCAGTTTCGGATAACGTTTCGTTCCGTAATCGTTAAAATACATTTCAATTTTTATCGACACGCCCGTATACTTATATATCGGCGCGACGTCGTATTTAATGTCCGCATCGCGTCTACGCACGGTAAACGATTCTGTCGCGCGTTTATATGCAAAGTTATCCCCTGCATCGGAATCGTGGATTGCAACGGCTATATACTCGCCTGCCGGCGCGAGCGAGATGTCGGAAACAAGTTCGTCCGCTTCGCCGTTCTCGCCTATCGTGTAATACTGCACGTCGAGAATACGCGTGTATCCGCCGACGCCCGTCGCTATTGCGGTAAGCCCCGTAGTAATGTTTCCGTAAATCTGAGTTCCTTCTCCGCCGAACGTAATCTCGACTTGCGCTTGGATTATTTCGAGAGATGCGGTAAGAGAACCTACGTAGTTTTTATTTACGATAGAAACCACGACGTCGTACCTTCCGCAATCTTTCGGCGCGTCCGAACTTTCGTAAGTGGCAGATTTATACGTCACGGAATAGTCGCCTACCGTCACGCCGTTTTCTTCGGTAATCGGTACCAAAACTTCATCGTTTACACCGTACACTTTAATGTTTACGTCTTGTTTTTCGCCGTTGTATTCTACCCTCAAATTAGACGTGCTTTGTCCGTCTTTATTGAAAAATTTAACCGTACCCGTAGCAGGAGTAATCGCGCCGCAAAGTTTTATATATTTGACGCCGTATTCGGTATAAGTAGAAGAATTGTCGAAGTCGAGTTTATAGTTTTCCGCGTCGTCGCCCACAAGAATTTCTTCGACGTGCAGATATACGTCTATATCGCTCCTTACGTCGTATTTGTCGTAGACGGTTTTACGCGCATACTTACTCGAACTGTAATTTATCTTCAAACTAATGAAGTCACCGGATATAAGTCCGACGTTCGCCGTTTGTCTGTTAAACGAGTAGTTTCCTGCCGTCGTTCCGTTCGGCGCAGACACGCTACCCGCCAACACCGCGTCGGTTCCGTCGTATACTTTCGTGATTTTATCGTTTGTGTTTTCCACATAACTTACGGTAACCGCACGCTTGTCTACGATGAGTTCCGGATACAAGATTTTTCCCGTCGTAACATCCGAATTATATGCAACTATTACGTTATAGTTGTCGGCATAGCCGTAAACTCCTTCGTTTTGCACGAGTTTAACGTAATACGTTCCGGCGTTTACGGGCGTGTAAGGCGAACCGTCGGCGTTTCTTAATTCTTCGCCCGTTTCCTTATCTATAAAAACGTATAACGGATTTATAAGTCCGAGGACGGGAATACCGTTATAGTATCCTGCGTAAAGTTCCGGAATTCTAAACTTAATTCGCTGCATTGTTTTGTTGGACGCAACGTTGTCTTCGCCCTTAAATCCTTCATATTTCGCGTAAAATTCGGGATAATTGCTCTTTGTCCCGTCATACGTCTTACGCGCAAGTCCGCTTCCGCTTACTATCGAGTTATTTTCGTCGGTAAAGTACAAATATAAGTCGCTCTTCGTTATTTTGAACACCCAGTAGAATTCGCCGTCTATGCCTTCGTAGTTCTTACTGTCGCCGATAAATATGCGGAACAAATAATACCCGACGTTTACCGCGTTTTTGACACCTTGATTAGTGTCGTTTTCGGTATATTCCTTTTCGGGAACGTAGTTCTCTATAAGCCCGATGTAAACTATACTCTTTTTATAGTTTGCGTCTTCGCCGCTATCCAACGGTTTACCGTCCCAACCGTATCTTTTTATTTCGGGAACCAGCGTCTTGCCTTCGTACACTTTTTCTTCGTCGATCATCACGCCGGGGTTGTTTTGCCCGATTATCATTTTAAGTTTTTTAATCTCAAACGGGATACTCGTATCGTAATTGAACACGTAGTCTTCGTACGTGATCGTTTCGCCGAACACGCTGATTTGAGTAACGGGCAGTTTACCGCCTTTCGCATAAAGCGAATAGTCGGTACCGGCGTTTCTCGTTCGTCCGTCTACGTCGTTTTCAACGCTTAGCCCTCCCCTTTTCCAGTCAAGTTTCGGCATCGTCGTGATTGTATGCAATAGGTTTTTCTCGTCAGAGCCTTCCCAACCGGAGAACGTAACGATAAACTTGTTTTCTACTTCCGAATTCTTTTGTCCGTAATTTTTATTGCTGTATTGCTTAATTTTTTCCGGATCGCTTGTCGCCGTTCCGCTTTCTTCATCAATAACGTTTACGATTACCTTTAAGTCTTTCGGCTTTATTTCGACGCGATATACGCTCTTAATCGTGGCAAAATTGTTATTATAATTCTCTTCGCCCGTCGCATTTACTACGTATTCTATAAAGAAATTATTGACGTGCGTCAAACTTAAATCGATTTTGTTTTCCCATTCTCCCACCATACCGTTTTCCAAATAATCATAACGGTTTCCACCGTCCAAAGCGGTGAGCATATATGCCTTAACTCCGAGAATTTCTCCGTTGTCGGACGCTTGTCCCGTAACTTTAAGCGTTTCGCGGAATTCGATTTTCTTTGAATTGTATATTTTTGTAAACGTGCCTTTATAGCCTTCGCCGCTTGCTTTATCGTTTCGCGTTACGCCGCTCCCGGCAATTTCTTTCAATTCGATGTCGGTCGAACGTTCCATATTGAGATATAGCACGAAATACGTTTCGTATTCGTTGCTCGCGACCGGTCTTACGCCGTTAAAATCGGCTTGCGCTTCGTTGGTCGCAAACTTCAAATTCTTTCTCATATTGACGAAGTTTTCGCCCACTCCCGCTGCTTCCACGGCGTCGCTTATCGTCACTTTAATAAGGATAACGTAAAGCCCGGCGTCGCTGATTGACGCATTGACGTGGTTGGCGTACACGAAGTCCGCAGCGTTACCTTGTTGATACCCGATAAACTTATCGGCCTTTTCGGGTATGCTCAAATCCAGCCCGTATGCCGAATAATACGCAAACATCGGCAGTCCGTCGTCATTTGTCGCTATCTCGCTCTTTGCCCAGTTTCCGCCGAGTTTAACGGTTCTTTCTCCGGCAATTCCCTTGTAATAATCGGTAAACTCGCGTAGCATATATTTTTCTCCGACGTATTTGTCGTCCATATATTTACCGTAATAAACCGAATTCCACATCGGGTTAATCGTTGCGCCCGTCGTTCCCTTTTCGCTATGGTCGAGCAAATCTATCGTCAAAACGTCTACCGCAAGGAACACGGTATACGTCTTACTGTCTTTATAGTTTGTGGAACTCGCGCCTTCGCCCGGTACGGCGTTCACTCTAAGAATATAGCCGCCGATATTATCGTTTTCGTCATAGAAAACGTTTTGCACGGTTTCTTTACTGCTTACGCCGCTTTTCTCAACCATTTCGAGATAAATATTTTTTCCGTCAACCGCATCGACGTAAGAAACTCTTACTTCGGTCATTACTCCGCCTACGTCTTCCATTGCCGTAAGGTCAAAATCGGGCTCGATAGTTCTCGATAAATAAATTTTGGCGGTACTCGCGTCGTTATCGTCGTAGTAGTAATGACGAGTTCCGTCGGTATATATTGCTATTTCTTTATGCGTAATATAAACTTTCGTCTTTTCTTTGTCGTTGCCGGGATAGTAATAGTACAATAATCCGCTGTTATAAAGTTTTATCTCTTGTCCGCCTTTAACGAACCACATTCTCGTCCCGACGCGCTTAACTTCGATTGGCGCATTCGTTTCGTCGTAAAACTCTTCAAAATAATAGTAATAATCTCTTAAATCGTTTTCGTTCCTCGCCATTTCCGCAACGACTAAACTGCCTGCGTTCCGAACCAAAACGTTGTATTTGTATCCGCCGCCGACTTTTTGCTTCGAGAAATAACCCACTACCGTTTGTTTAACGTTTGCCGGGGCGTCCGTTCCGTCTTCGATGGTAACTCTATTTACGGGCGACAGATTTGTTCCGTCGTAGAAAACGTGCTGATTGCCGTCTACTTCAAGTGTAAGCGACTGTCTTTTTACATACAAATCCGCACTTATGTATGTAAACGAGTAATCTCTTACGTACGCTTCGGATGCGGTTATCGCGCCTTTCTTCACTCCTGCTTGGTCAATGTACTTGTTATTGACGAAAAAACTCGATGAGTCAACGGTAACCTTCGCTTGTTTGTCGTTAAAGTTATTTCCGAAATCATCGCCGTTCATGAACCCGATGTAATATACTCTGATTGCCGACGTATCGTATATCGTACCTAGTCCGGACTCGTCTTCGTCTTTATACCGAACGTACGCCTTAATCGCGCCTTGCGTGCCTGCTTCGACAAATTCGAACTCGTTTTCGTCTATATATGCGGCAAACCGATCGAGTTCGGTTGCGGCAAGAATCCGATACGAACCGTCAAACGACACTTCGTTCGACGAACTGTAATTCGACATATACGTGCGCACGCCTATGGTGGTATAGACGACTACTTTCGCTCTTTCCACTACAAGCATAATCCTTGTAGTAACAGATTTATAGTTATCAGTTTCGGGCGTGGTAACTTCCAAAGTATACTGTCCCGCTCTGCGAATATTCGTTATATCGCTGTCAAATTCTACCGGGTCGTACACCTTTTTATCCATCACGTCCGCGTCTTCCCAGTTAATCTCATAACCGATGACTTTTATCATTTTTTTGAAATTCGCCACGCGTTTCCCGTTAATAAAATCATCGAACTCTGCCCAACTTCTGATAAATTGATAATCTCTGTGGTTGGTAAACGTAATATAAGAGTTTTCCGTATCTTCCGTACAAAGCCTTTCGATTTTGTCCGTTTTATCGTAAGAATAAGTTATCGTAGGGTTAGTGGAAAAAACCACGTTCGGATCTTGCACGATTTTTGTAATTTCAAACCCGATTTCCGTACCGTCAATATTTTCGTCCGTCAATTCGTTTGACAAAACTATACTGTAATTAAGCACGCCTAGATTTTCCGCAATCGCAATCAAATATTCTCCGGCGTTGGATTCTCTCGTTATCGACGTGCGTAACCACGCTCCGCTGGCTTTATCTTTGACATACGAATTCGCCCAGTCGATGAATTTTGTCAAATCGATGTTTTCCGTTCCGCCTTCTTTTTCGGTAAACGGATAATAGTCGGCGTCGTTATAATACTTTTCTAGGAACGTTCCTTTCCAGTCGAAACCTTCTTTTCTGATTTCCGTCTCCAAAAAGCCGTGATTTTCTCTTTCGCCCTTACCTTCTATCTCTACGAAAATATAACTTACGCCGTTAAAAACTTCGGGAAGATCCGAATAGAACGAGTATCCGCCTTTTCTTTCAAATCTGCCTATTCCGTAAACGTAGTATAAATCCGCATAATATTCGTGACCGCTCGATATAGTTTTTTTACTGATGCTTTCTGTATTATAATGTTCTAAAAGATTCTTTCCGCCGAATACGTCGCTATAACGCGCTACTCTTAAAGCAACGTACGCGTCGGAGTTATATCCGCGTTGATAAGGACTCGCCGAATATCCCGGAGCGGCGGGGTCTGTTATTCTGTCGGGATTTTTAAGAACTTTAAGGTCGAGTATCCTTCTGTTTATCCTTCCGTAAAGCGTTTGTTCTCTATCGTCTTTACGCAAAATTCCGCTTAAATCGGAAAAATCGTAACTTTCGCGTATAAGGTCGGCAACGTCACCGGAAATCGAGCCTTTGTTGAAGTTAAAGTTCAAACTTTGGCAATAAATCATCTTTTTTTCGTCTACACCGATGTCCGCCATATATCCCGAATAGCAAATTTTATAAATCGGATCAAAATAAAAATCTAAATCGTATTGGAGAATATTTTCTATTTCTCTGCCCGTTTCCGCTTTGAACCGCGCTTTAATAACGTCGGACAACACTCCGCTGCCTTCGCTTTGTTTTAATTCCGCCGTCGCATTTGCGTCACGAGTCGAGTTAAGCACGTCGGTCGTCCCGTCGTAGAACTTGTTCTCGGAATAATCGATAAGATTAAGATAAACTTTTACCCTGTTTACAACGTAAAGCACAGGCTCTTGCAACCTTATTTTCGCAATACCGATTTCGATTCCGCCGGAAGATATTTTAACGTCGGTCTCGCCGTTTGTCATATTGCTCGCTTTTTGTGCGGTTGCTTCGCCTACTCGACGATAGTATATCGAACTTATGACGTAGTAATCTTTTGCATAAATCGTTTGCGTATAAGTAGCGTAGTATCTCCCGTTCGCGTCTTGATAATCGCCGTTACTTCCTTCCGTCGCGAGCCGCATAAGCACGTAAATGTAATTATACCCGTCATTATCGTTCATCTCTTTTTCGGACGAAACAACCTTTATTCTCCACTTTTCAAGTCCCGTGGATACGTCCCAAGTAAGCGCAATGCCTTTAATCGTCGCCAAATTGCTGCCGACGAGGTTTACGCTAGAATAATCGATTTCTTCGCTCGACGCGATTTCGCCGTAATAACAGCCTTCATTTGCTAACCTAAACTCCGACAAATCGACGTCGATAATCGGTGCTGTTACTTCAAAATCACCGTAAAAGACGTAGTGGGAAAGACTGAAACCGTTTTTATCCTCTCCGTCTTCGACGAGCCTGCTTTTGGTCGCCTCTTCGGAATTAAGCGAATACGATGCCCAAACGCCGTCTTCGAACTCTCCCAAATCGATGGCATAGTTCGTCGCTAATTCTTTAATACCGATTGATACGAATAAATTGACGTAATCGTAACTTCTTATATCTTTCCCGGGGAAATACGACCCGCGAAGAGATATTACGTCCGCGCCAGCCAAAATATATTGTGCGTCATTTTCAAAACCGCCTAGTTCTTTCCAAAGATTAACAAAGTTCGTATCGTCTTGCGAGTACGCAATGGTGTTTGCCATAGCGGTTCCGATCGCACATTTGTTGACGTAATAATCAACGATTTCGGAAAACTTCCCTTCGCCGTTGTTTCCGCTTGCGTCAAGATAGGTTTTCGTTTCCGAATTGTAAGTATAATAGGTCGCTCTCGGTATGGTTTTCCCCATATTCGCCAAAAACACGCTTGCTTCCGCATAACCACTGTTAAACGCCGTGGTAGCAACGCCTTTCTCGTTTAAGCGCATCATAAGCCCCATGCGGTCTTTGATACTGACTTTCAAATACCGTCGCGCGACTTCAAACGCTTGTATATAAATGTTTTCCCCTATATAAAACTCGACCGCCTGAATATATTTACCCGTATCTTCCAAATCGAGAAAATAGAAATAATCGTTGTTTTCCTTATCTTCGTTGTTCGATTCGATTTTTAAGTAATAATTCCCCGCTTTCAGGGTATCTTCATTCTGAACTCTGCCCGCTAATTTTTCGTCCGAATACCAAACGATTTTTAATTTATCCCCTATCTTTCCCGCCGAACCGATAATGTTTTCGTCCATTCCGAATGCGCTGCCTGCCGCAAGGTCAGGCGAAAGTCCGCTTTTTGCTTTGAAGTATTTTTTACTCCCGTCGGAATAAGTAAAATGCGTGGAATCCGAACTCGCCGTGCCGTATAACGAAACTCTGTCCGCCCATACCGTTTGACTATCGTACTCTGCGTCTACGTTGAGATTGTTCGATATATAACCGCTCAAATTGGAATCGACGTTGACGCTCGTACGAAGGAAAACCGAAAGATTAAGTCCGCTCGCATCGTAAATACGCTCTTCGTTCGCATCGAGAGAAATTTCGGCTGTTTGTATAACTGGTTCTTGCTGATCGCCTTCGTAGTTCTGACTACAATTATAAAAATCGATAGTTTCTTTTACTTTATATTCCATCTTGGCGGAACAAGTATATTTAATTATTTTTATCGCGTACTTCCCGGCAACGATTTTCGAACCGGGCGCAAGAAGGTCAACGTTTGTTATTTCTTCTCCGTACCAAGTGGTACCGTCCGCTATAATAGACGTAAATTTAACGGGCGCAGGATCTGCGTTGTCGACGATTCCGTAACAATACTTCGTTTCGCCCATCGCGTCTTCGGTAATGGTTTCCGTCGGATTTGTTGGCGTCGGCGTGTTCCCCTCGTCCGTATAAGTTCTTATAACTTTATCGTACTTGTAAGCGGACATGGAAACCTCGACGCCAAATCGTCCGAGTATCGATTTTTTGACATTGTCAATCGACGTAGACACCCAGTCGGAGGAAGAAATGTCAAAAGCCAAAGTCCTATCTCTTACGCTTGAATCGAGACTCCAACCGTTACTGTACGACGCTCCTACAAGCGTTGTGGAAAGCGTAGGCGCCGTTGCCGCATAGGCAACGTCGGTGCCACCCGAACCGCCCGTAGTAAGCGAACCGTCGTTTCCTCCGCTCGAGATTTTATTCGATAAACATGCGAATACGCCTATGCATATAACCAGAATAAGCGCCCCGACTATTCCGAATACTTTCTTAGCGATATCTTTTCTCATGGCATTCCTCCGCTTTACGCCAAATAATATTCCGTAATTATTATATAATAATATAATAACTTTTGTCAATAGCGTTTATCTCGCCATTGTACTCTCGGCGCATAATAAAAAAATATCCTTTCCATCGTTAAGAAAAATCGTTGCTTTTTTCGATAAAACGAGCAGAAAGGATATGTTGTTTTTTTAATAAAAAACTTAAAATTATATCAAAAAAACTATTTGCGTTTTTGTTTGTTTTTTGCCTTTTGTTGATTTTTTCCGTATTTGTAATTATACAAGGGCGAGATGATTTTTTCCGATATATATTGTTCGTAATTACACAAAGAAAGAGCGTACCATTTGCTTCCGAAACACAACATCACGGCTATTACTACGACCATTGCCGCAAGGGGTAAAACCGCCATAATCACAAAAGGAAGGCTTAAAACAAGGGCTATAAGCAAAGTTTGCACAAACATTTGTATCGAGAGTATCGCTGAATTTTTCATTTTGCCGCAAAGCGTTTGATTATAAAGCGCGATTGACGGGATAAGATGAACGAGATACATAAGTATCGAAATCGCAGCGATTGCTGCCAAAATCACCATTATCCAGTGTCCTGCATTTGCTTCTTTTTGCCAGTATTCGCCGATAAAGTAAACGAAGATATTTGCAATTCCGGCAAACAAAACAAAGAAAAACGCACCTACCGCAAGCATCTCTTTCCACGTTCTTTTTATACCCTTAAAAAACTCTTTAATCGCCCTAGGCACGTTGTTTCCGTAATTGTCTTTTTTTGAAATGAAAGTATCGCCTATGAGAAACTTCGTAGACAAATGCGTCATACCGCCCAGTCCTATACTCATTATGAACGCGCACACGCCGAGCGCGGCAAAAATGATATAATACACTTTTAGTATGTTCATTTTTACTGCAAGAACCGTTGCGGTCGTTTCGCTCATTCCGAAACCTATCCCCGACAACAAATACGGAGTTGCGGTCGTATTGGATATTTTATACGCTATCCCTTCGGTTCCTTGAAATACTTCAAGCAAAACAAATAGCACGAGCAAGGGAATAAGGAACAGTAAAAACATAAGGTTCGCCGTCAAAAGCGGACCGTTTCTACGTTTCGACACTTCTCTGAAATACTTAAATCTCCCTATTTCCACTTCCGCCGTTTTACCGCCGTCTTCGCGGTATTCCGGACATAATTCGAGTTTTTCAAGCAGTCCGAGACTTTTTTTCTGATTCGCCATTTTGTTCTCCTTTATCGTTTAATTTCCGTTCTTTTCTCTCGATAATTTTCTCATTCTCTCCGAATGGTCAAGAATGGTTTTTCTTATACGTAAACTCTTCGGCGTCACTTCCAGCATCTCGTCGATAGAAAGAAATTCTATACATTCTTCAAGGCTGAATCTTCTCGGCGTTTCCAAAGTAAGAGCCTCGTCGCTTCCTGCCGCACGCATATTCGTGACATGCTTCTTTTTGCATACGTTTACGGGTATATCTTCCTGTTTCGGCGAATATCCTACGACCATTCCTGCGTAAACGGGCGTTCCGGGTCCGATAAACAGTTGCCCCCTGCCTTGCGCGTTAAACAGCCCGTAAGTAACCGCCTCGCCTGTTTCCCATGCAACGAACGCACCGTAAGGGCGACGCGGCACGCTGCCTTTAAGCGGTTCGTATCCGGTGAAAATACTACTCATTACGCCCTCGCCTCTTGTTTCCGTCATAAAGTCGTTTCGGTATCCCAAAAGTCCTCTTGCGGGAATAGTAAATTCAAGTTTCGTTCTCGTTCCGAGCGGATTCATCGTAATAAGTTCGCCTTGCCTTCTACCCATATCTTCCATAACCGCGCCGATGCAGGTATCCGGCACGTCGATAAACAGTTTTTCCATAGGTTCACACAACACGCCGTCAATAACCTTATTTATCACTTGCGGCGTACTTACCTGAAATTCGTATCCTTCTCTTCTCATATTTTCCATAAGAATAGAAAGGTGAATTTCTCCCCTGCCGCTTACTATAAATTCGTCGCTTGATTTTTCGGTAACTTTGAGAGAAACGTCTTTAAGCAATTCTTTCATAAGTCTTGCTCGTAGATGTCTGCTCGTTACGAACTTGCCTTCTTTCCCGGCAAACGGGCTGTCGTTGACCGAGAACGACATTTGCAACGTTGGTTCGCTTATTTTTACGAAAGGTATCGGTTCGACAAGCGTCGGGTCGCAGACGGTTTCTCCTATCGTGATGTTTTCCAAGCCGCTGAAACTCACTATATCGCCGACTTTCGCCGATTCTGTCGTCATTTTGTTAAGCCCTGCGAACTGATAGATGTTCGTTATCTTTCCGCGATACTTTTCGTCGGTGTGATAGTTGCAAACGACGACTTCTTTGTTCGCTTTCATAATTCCGCGTTCTATTCTCCCGATTGCTATTCTTCCGACGTAATCGTTGTAATCGATTGCGGACACAAGAACTTGTAAAGGCGCGTTTTCGTCGCCTTCGGGCGGGTCTATATGCGATATAATCGTTTCAAAAAGCGGAACGAGGTCTTTCCCTTCTTCATCGAGAGAAAGCGTAGCCGTTCCCGCTCTTCCGCTACAATAAACAACCGGGCTGTACAGTTGTTCTTCGGTTGCGTTAAGTTCGAGCAACAAGTCGTACACTTCGTTAAGCACTTCGTCGCATCTTGCGCCGGGCTTGTCGATTTTATTTATACATATTATGATTTTATGGTTCATTTCAAGGGCTTTTTGCAAAACAAATCTCGTCTGCGGCATAGGCCCTTCGTACGCGTCTACAAGAAGTACGACGCCGTTTATCATCTTCAATACACGCTCGACTTCACCGCCAAAATCCGCGTGTCCGGGCGTATCGACGATGTTAATCTTAATATCCTTATAAAATGCCGACGTGTTTTTCGCAAGAATGGTAATTCCGCGTTCTCTTTCAATCGCGTTATTGTCCATTACGCAGGTAGGAACGGATTGATTATCTCTGAATATTCCCCCTTGTTTAAGCATAGCGTCAACGAGCGTGGTTTTACCATGGTCAACGTGCGCTATAATCGCTATATTACGCAAATCATCTCTTTTCATTTGCTCTTTTACTCCATTTATTTCAAACCGTTATAAATTTCTTCCGTAATATTTAAGGTTTTTTCGTAATAATCGCTGTCTTCGTAAACGTTAAGTAAAACGTCGTACGGTTTTTGCGGAGAAGTTATTTGTGTCCCGGCAAAAATTTCGTACGCAAGCGCTTTTACTCGGACAGTAAGAGTTATATCTGTCCACGTCCCGTAAAGATTATAGTTTTGTACTTTTTCTTCGTTTCCGAGCGCCCTATACACGAAATTCCCGAAATCGACCGATTTCCCCGAAATCGTGTAATCTTGCAAAACGTTTTCTCCGTCTATTAACATCTCGCACCGATAAGTTTTTACTTCGTATGCTTTGTCGTCTGCCTTAAACGTGGACGGTACCCACGAAACCGACATTTTATCGCTTATCGTTACTATCGGTTTTTCGAGTTTCCATGCCGAAACGTCAAGTTTAATCCACTCGGAATACACGGTATTTTCTCCGCTTATCTCCGCTCTGACCTTAAACGCAACCGTTCCTTTGTGGCGCGGAATGGAAGTAACCGTATTTTGCGTTCTGCCTTCGACGTATTTCGATTCGTCCGTTTTTTCCGGGGCACCGTAACAGTAAATATAACTATATGCGTTCGCTCCGCGAATTTTATTCCACCTTATACGGATGTAATAATCGCTTTCTTCATTAAATTCGGCAAAATAAGGCGCGGGAACGGTTTTCTTGTTCCCGAAAATTATCCCTAGCGGCACGGCAACGGCGACAATTATCAAAACGACGCAAACGCTCGCGATTATAACAAGCATCTTTTTCGTCGGTTTGAACCTCGTTTTCCCTTCGTTGTTCTTTTCCGAACCGTTTTCGTTAAATTCTTTCTCTGCGCTTATCTTGTCTTTTTTCACTCTTTAAGCCTTTACCTTTACTTTTTTTAGATGAGCAAATCTCGGCAAACCGTCTTCGAGCGGCGCTTTGGAATCGCCTTGAATAAGGGGCAAAGCGTAGTCGATAAATTCTTGGCTGAGTCCTTTATTGTCGGGAAGTATCCAACTGTCGGGTATCTTCTTTTCTGTGTTCGCCGCAAGTTCTATATTCATAAGTTTATATTCGATTTTGTACTCTTTCCCGGGTTGCCTTTCAAAAACAACCATTTTATCGGTATACCCTTCGCACGCGCTGCGTACAGCCGTTCTACCTGCCTCGAACGCTTCTTCGACGTCCGTTTTGCTTGCAAGGTGCGCTCCGCATCTCTGCATCAGGCTGAACTCGACGGCTCTTACTTTACCGCCGATTTTCTCTTTTACGAGATTTGCAAGCGTCGCCGCTACACCGCCCAGTTGCGTATGACCGAAACTGTCTTTCGCGGCGGACGCCGATGCAATCGCTTCGACTACATATTGTCCGTCGGCGGTTTTGATACCTTCGCTGAGCGCAACGATACATTTACCGTTGTTCTTATCCGCGACTTCTTTGACTTGTTTAAGAAATTTTTCCACGTCAAACGGCTGCTCGGGCAGATAAATAAGATCGGGACCGAGTCCTTTATACGAAGCGAGCGCGCTCGCCGCCGTAAGCCAACCTGCGTTACGTCCCATAATTTCCACTATGGTAATTTGTCCTTTATCGTAAACGGTCGCGTCCAAATACATTTCCATCATCGTTGTCGCAACGTATTTCGCCGCACTGCCGTATCCCGGACAGTGATCTGTGCCGTAAAGGTCGTTATCTATCGTTTTCGGTACGCCGATAATGTTACATTCGTAACCGCTTTTAAGCAAATATTTGCTTATTTTGTTACAAGTGTCCATACTGTCGTTTCCGCCGTTATAGAAAAAATATCTTACGTTGTATTTTTTGAACACTTCGAGAATTCTCTTATAATCGGTTTCGTCTACGTCTGCGCTTTTGAGTTTATATCTTACCGAACCGAGAGCGGAAGACGGGGTGTTTTTGAGAAGATAAAGTTCTTTCTCGTCTTCTTGTCCCATATCGTAGAAGTTTTCCGTTAAAATACCCTGAATGCCGTTCGCCGCGCCGTAAACCTTAGTAATGTTTTTCTGAGCCAACGCTTCGATAAAAACGCCTGCCGCGCTCGAATTGATAACCGACGTCGGTCCGCCCGACTGTCCGAACATACATGCTCCGACTAAATTTTTCATTTTATGCCTCCGTTTCTTATTTTCCTAGTTTTTTCGCTATTTCATACAACTCCGTATCGAATTTGCTTTCGCATTTAAGCGCGTCTTCGATATCGATGTCTATTATTTTGTTTTCTTTTATTCCTATCGCCCTGCCGCCGCAATCTCCTTTCATAAACAGTTCGATTGCGCGCGCTCCGCACCTTGCTGCAAGCACTCTGTCGCTCATCGACGGCATTCCTCCGCGTTGAATATATCCGAGTTTAACCGTTCTTATCTGTATTTCGTCAACTTCCGCAAGCAATTTTTCTTTGAGTTCTACACAACTGCAAACTCCTTCGGCAAGGACGATAATTACCGATTTCTTTCCTTTTATTCTGTCAAGTTTTATCGTTTTCGCGATTTCTTTGATGTCAAAAGGAATTTCGGGTACGAGAATAATTTCCGCACCGCCCGATATGCCCGCATACAAAGCAATATCTCCGCAGTGTCTTCCCATAACTTCGATTATACAGGCGCGGTTATGTGCGGTCATCGTATCCCTGATGTTGTTTATCGCGCTTATGACCGTGTTTACCGCCGTGTCGAATCCGAGCGTGAAATCCGTGTAAGCAAGGTCGTTGTCTATCGTCCCGGGAAGCCCAACGCAAGGCACGCCGAAATCTTTATAAAACTCGCTCATTCCGGCAAGCGAGCCTCCTCCGCCTATTACGACAAGTCCGCCGATACCGTACGCTTGCAAAACTTCGTACGCTTTTAATCTGTACTCTTTTTCAAGAAATTCCGGACAACGCGAAGTACGCAAAATCGTACCCCCTTTCTGAACGGTATCCGAAACGAACCTCGAATCTATTTTGTGAACTTCTCCGTCGATAAGCCCGGTGTAACCGTCGTCAATTCCGTAACATTCTATTCCTGCCGCCGACGCACAACGGACAACCGCTCTTATAGCCGCGTTCATACCCGGCGCGTCGCCGCCGCTAGTCAAAATGCCTATTTTTTCTATTTTATTTTTGCTCATCTTCTATCTCCGCATAACCGTATATCTTCATTTGTAAATATTATTTCAAATTATATCACAATTTAATTATGCTATCAAATTATTAAAGCCCGTTTTTCTGTTGAAAAACGGGTTTTACGAAATTTTTATTTATCTCACTTGTCCGTCGCCTTTTACGACGTATTTGACGGAAGTAAGTTCTTTAAGCCCTATCGGACCCCTGACGTGCAGTTTTTGCGTGGATATTCCCATTTCTGCGCCGAGTCCGAGTTCGTATCCGTCGGTAAACCGCGTTGACGCGTTAACGTACACGCACCCTGCGTCCACCATCGTCGTAAAATATTCCGCCGCTTTTTCGTCTCTTGTTATTATCGCCTCGCTATGGTTCGTGCCGTATTCGTTGATATGTTTTACCGCTTCTTCTTCGTTTTCTACGATTTTTACTTTAATAATCATATCTTCGTACTCTACGTAAAACTCTTCGTCGGAAACGATTTTCGCGTCGGGATATATTTCCTTAACTTCCGCCGTTCCTCGTATCTCCACGCCTTTTTCTTTAAGCGCGTCAAGACATTCGGGCAAGAAATCGCGTGATATCGCTCGATCTACAAGCAACGTTTCCGCCGCGTTACACACCGACGGACGGCTGGTTTTCGCGTTAAGAACAACTTTCTTTGCCATGGCAAAATCAGCGGTTTTTTCAACGTAAACGTGACAATTTCCGCCGCTTGACGCAATTACGGGCATCGACGCTTCTTTGATAACGAATTTTTTTAGTTTTTCACCGCCCCTTGGAATAATAACGTCGATAAGTCCGCCTGCATGCAACATTTCCATCGTCTTTTCTCTGTCCGTGCTGTCGATAAAACCTATTAAATCCGAGTTCTCTCCGCATTCGGCAAACGCACGCTTCATTAATTCGACGAGTTTACGGTTGCTGTTTATCGCTTCTTTGCCACCTTTAAGCACGACTCCGTTCCCCGATTTAATACAAAGAACAGCCGCGTCAATCGTCACGTTCGGTCTTGATTCGTATATTATTCCGATTACCCCGAGCGGTGCGTGCACTTTTTCCACAACAAGCCCGTTTTTTAACGTGTAGCGGTCCTCGACAAGCCCTACGTAATCGGGCAAGGCGATTACTTCGTCTATCCCGTCGCACATAGTTTTTATCCTTGCGTCGGTAAGCGTCAATCTATCGACAAACGCCGCGCACAAGCCGTTTTTCTTGCCTTCTTCAACGTCAATCGCGTTAATTCTTTTAAGTTCTTCCGCGTTGGCAAGCACGACTTCTTTGATTTTTTCGAGAAGTCTGTTTTTCTGCTCCGTTTTTACGGCAAAAAAAGCGTTGGCCGCTTTTTTCGTCTTTTCGCATACCGCTTTTACGTTCATATTTATCACTCCTCGTCTTCCGTTTCGGGTAAATCCGCGTTGTGATATACGTTTTGTACGTCGTCGTTTTCTTCAAGCATTCCTATAAGTTTTTCAATCATCGGTATCGTTTCTTCCGCAGGCGTAACGTAATCGTCCGGATAAAAACCGCTTTCAAAACTCAAAATGCTCATTCCGCCTTTTTCAAGCGATTCTTTTACGTCGTTTACATCCGCAGGAAGCGTATATATTTCATAAACGTCTTCTTCGTCGTTTACCACGTCGTCCGCACCTGCTTCGAGAGCAAGCATCATTACGTCGTCTTCCGTCATTTCTTTGCTCGCTTCCGCCACGATAAGTCCTTTCTTCTTAAACAAGTAGGAAACGCATCCCGTGCTGCCTAACGAACCGCCGCATTTATCGAACGCATGCCTTACGTCGCCTGCCGTACGGTTCTTATTGTCGGTAAGCGCTTCAACGATAACCGCCACTCCGCCTGCCGCATAACCTTCATACTGCATGTCTTCGTAGTTTACCGCGTTGAGTTCTCCGCTCGCTTTCTTTATCGAACGCGTTATGTTCTCGTTCGGCATATTGTTCTGTTTCGCTTTCGCGATAACGTCACGCAGTTTTGAATTGCTGTTCGGATCGGGACCGCCTGCTTTAACCGCAACCGCTATCTCTCTCCCTATTTTGGTGAAAACGCTGCCTCTCGCTGCGTCCGCCTTGCCTTTTTTATTTTTAATGTTCGCCCATTTGCTATGTCCGCTCATTGCTCTACTCCTGTTTATCTTATTAGATACATCGCTATCCCCGCACTCACTGCGGCGTTCAACGATTCCATTCCGTTTTCCATCGGTATAGACAATTTCTCGCTAATAGCGTTTCTCGTCTTCTCACTAAGCCCGTGCGCCTCGTTCCCGACCGCTATCGCTATTTTTTTATCGCCTTTTCGGTATCCGTAGATACATTTTCCGTCCATATCAAGCCCGATTATATCATAATCGTACAGTAATTCCAAAGCGCCCGACAACGTCGTTTCTATAATGGAAACTCGAAACGTGCCGCTCATAGCGGCTCTCACGCATTTGGGAGAAAACGCGTCGGTACAGTCTGCGCAAATTATCGTTTTCACTCCCCTAGCCGCGGCGGTACGAATAATGGTACCCATATTTCCTGCGTCGGAAATTCCGTCGAGAAGAAGAACCGTATCTCCTTCGGGGTGGGCGGGCGGGGCTTTCTTTTCCACGAGAGCGATTATTCCCGAAGGCGTAACCTGCTCGGCAACGGCATCAAACAATCCGTCTTTAACGATATGCGCTTCTATCCCGATTTTTTCTTCGATATAACGAAGGTCTTTTGCTTTGCTTTCTTTTATGAACAGGGTTTCAACCTTATAATCGGTCGGTATGTCTTTGACGAGATTTACGCCTTCGGCAATAAAAACTCCTTCTTGTAAGCGAAGTTTTTTATCCTTATATAAAGCGCGAAGCCTTTTAAGAACAGCGTTTTGCGAAGACGTCACTATCATAATTGTGTCCCGATATTAAAAGTGGTTACTTAAAAAGGTAACCACTTCTTTTTTTTATTATTTTGCAGCGGCTTTTGCCTTTTCGCACAAATCCGCGAACGCCTTAGGGTCGTTGACCGCGATGTCCGCAAGAATTTTACGGTTAAGTTCGATTCCGGCAGTTCTCAAACCAAACATAAGTCTGGAATAAGAAATATCGTTCATTCTTGCCGCAGCGTTTATTCTCGCAATCCACATTTGACGGAAATCTCTCTTTTTAAGTCTTCTTCCGACGTATGCGTATTGCATCGACTTCATGACAGCCTGTCTTGCTATTCTGTAAGAACGCGATTTGGAACCGAAGTATCCTTTCGCTCTTCTCATTATCTTTCTTCTTTTCTTTACCGCGTTTACCGCTCTTTTAATTCTCATACGACACCTCCATTATTTCTGACCGCTCATAAGCGTCGCCATCGTCTTTTGTTGCGTTGCGTCTACATATCCGCCTTTACGAAGATTTCTCGTTCTTTTGGTCGGTTTTTTGTTAAGAATGTGATTTTTGTTCTGCTTCGCTCTCTTGATTTTTCCGGAAGCAGTTAATCTAAAACGCTTTTTCGCACCGCTGTGCGTTTTCATTTTGGGCATAATCCAAATTCTCCTTTATGTGTGTTTATTATTATTTTTTTACCGTAGGTGAAAGCATCATAAAGACGCTTCTGTTTTCCGCTGTCGGTTTTTTATCCATTGTGGCTACGTCCTTTACCTTTTCGTAGAAGTTTTCCAAAACCTGTACGCTGATTTCCGGATGTTCCATCTGACGACCTTTCATTCTCAAAGAAACTTTGACCCTGTTTCCGTCTGCGATAAACTCGCGAGTTTGTTTCGCCCTGACGTTTATATCCCCTACGTCAATGGTTTGCGAAAGTTTTATTTCTTTGACTTCGATGACTTTTTGCGCTTTTTTCGCTTCTTTTTCTCTCTTTATCATATCGAAACGATATTTGCCGTAGTCCATTATCTTGCATACGGGCGGTTTCGCCATCGGCGAGATATTGACTAAATCAAGATTACGAAACTCCGCTATACGAAGCGCTTCGCTCTTTGCCATTACTCCGAGTTGTTGCCCTTTTTCGTCAATAAGTCGGACCTCTTTGTCAACGATACTCTCGTTTATCGATAATTCCTTAAAAATTGTTAGTACCTCCAAAAATAAAAGATGTGCATAGTAAATACACATCTTTCCAATAATATTTTTCGTATTACAGAAACCGTTACGCTTTTGCTTCCGGTGAGACGCATATCTACTTTTCTCGAATATATTACCAATTATTTACGCGTTTGTCAAGCATAAATAGTCGATTTTTATTGTTTTTACAGCGTTTTTTCTTCCACTTCTTTATTTATAAGCGCGATGAACTCTTCTTTCGTCATCGTTCCCATATCTCCGGACTTGCGATTACGCACGCTTACGACGCCGTTTTCTTTTTCTTTATCGCCGATAATAATCATATAAGGTACCTTTTCAAGTTGCGCCTCTCTGATCTTATATCCGATTTTTTCGTTGCGTACGTCCTCAACCGCTCTTACGCCTTTCATTTTAAGTTCCGCGACAAGCGTCTTTGCGTCGTCTTCCGTTCTTTCGGTAAGGCTGAGAACCTTAACTTGCGTAGGAGCAAGCCACGTGGGAAGCGCGCCGCCGAATTTTTCGAGTATAAGCGCCATCGTTCTCTCATAACAGCCTATGCTCGTTCTATGAATAATATACGGTCTTACTTTATTCCCGTTTTCGTCGATATAACTCATATCGAAGTTTTCCGCAAGGAACATATCGATTTGTATAGTAACGAGCGTATCTTCCTTGCCGTAAACGTTTCTTATCTGTATATCGAGTTTCGGTCCGTAAAACGCCGCTTCGTCAATACCGACTGTGTACTTAACGTTAAGGTCGTTAAGTATTCTTTCCATCTCGTTTTGCGCTTTATCCCATTTTTCGGGGTCGTAAATGTACTTATCTTTGTTGTTCGGATCCCACTTGGAAAAACGATAACTTACGTCGTCTTCGAGTCCTACGCATTTAAGCAAATACGTAGCAAGTTCGAGACAACCTTTGAACTCTTGTTCCAGTTGGTCCGGACGAACGATAAGATGTCCTTCGCTTATGGTGAACTGCCTTACCCTTATAAGCCCGTGCATTTCACCACTTGACTCGTTACGGAAAAGCGTGCTGGTTTCACCGTATCTAAGCGGCAAATCACGGTACGATTTAAGTCCGTTTTTATATACGGTATATTGAAACGGGCAAGTCATCGGACGTAGCGCAAAAACTTCGCCTTCCGCCTCGGGATCTCCCATTACGAACATTCCGTCGAGATAATGATCCCAGTGTCCGCTTATTTTATAAAGTTCTCTCTTTGCCATATAAGGCGTTTTCGTACGAACGTAACCTCTTCTTTCTTCTTCGTCTTCAACGAATCGATTAAGAATTTGGAAAAGTTTTGCGCCGTTCGGCATAAGCAAAGGCAATCCCTGTCCTATGGTTTCGTCGGTCATAAAGTAACCGAGTTCTCTGCCTATCTTGTTATGGTCGCGTTTTTTCGCCTCTTCGATTGCAGTTATGTACTCTTCGAGCGCACTTTTTTTATCAAAAGCCGTTCCGTAAAGTCGCGTCAGCATCTTGTTATGTTCGTCTCCGCGCCAGTACGCGCCGGTTACCGACGTAATTTTATACGCTTTAATATACCCGGTAGAAGGAATATGCGGTCCCGCACACAGGTCGGTAAAGTCGCCCTGCGTATAAATGCTTATGGTTTCGGTTTCGGGAAGATTTTCTATAAGTTCGATTTTATAAGGTTCTTCCTTAAACAATTCGAGAGCGTCCGCTTTGGATATTTCCTTTCTTATAATAGGATAGTTTGCTTTGATGATTTTTTTCATCTCTGCTTCAACCTGCTCTATTTCGTCGCGGTTAAACGGCGTGGAAAAATCAAAATCGTAGTAAAACCCGTTTTCGATGGCAGGTCCGATTGCCACTTTTGTATCGGGTCTAAGATGTTTTACCGCCTGCGCCATAACGTGCGCGGCACTGTGCCTGTACGCTTTCTTTCCTTCTTCGTCGTTAAACGTCAAAAATTCAACCTCGGCGTCGTCCGTCAGAACGGTGCCCATTTCTCGCACCTGTCCGTTTACTTTCGCGCAAAGCGCGACTCTCGCAAGCCCGTCGCTTATCGATTTTGCAATGTCGAACAGTGACGCGCCGCTTTCAAATTCTTTTACTTCGTCTCTTAATTTGATTTGCATAATATGCCTCTTTGATTTCTTTTGTTTAGTGTTGATATAACAATCCGCTTACTTCCGGTCTGCCGCTAACAAGTCTATAATCGGCAAAATTCCTGTTTTTCACGCTTGCGTCGTAATACTTCATTACGTTGCCGTTAACGTCTTTTTTGAACCCCGTGCCGTTCGCAAAGAATATATCGAGAAATGCTTCCGCAACCGTCTTATCTCCGAGCGTTTTCATTCTTTCTTTAACTATGTTTTTGCTTACCGCATAACGCGCGTACGCTTTAACGTCGTCGTCATCGTTGTCTTTGTCCTTAGGGTCAAGCACGAACTGCTTACTGCTTTCCGCATATAAAGTAACGTCGATAACGTAATCGCTTACGTTCGATTCATACGCCGTTCCGCTTATATAGTAAACTTTTCCGTCCTTAGCCGTTTCGTCGTTCGTCGCAACAAAACTCGCTTTCTTTTCGTCGTATTCTTTATAAAGATTTTTATCGAGTTTGTTTTGTTTGTTCTTTTTGAGAATAACGACTTCGTATGCGGTTTCTTTGGTTGCGTAAATCCATTTCTCGTTGTATTTTTTGTACATTTCCGCTATGTCTATGTCACCGCTCGCGCTTCTTATAAATATATACCTGTTGTCCTTTTTGTTGTACACGTAATATTTATCTTTCATATTTTCGGGTATTGTCTGCCCGTCCGCAAACGACGAGAACGCGTCGGTTTCGACGTAGACGTCTTTTTTTACGAGTAAATTGCCGTCTTTGTCTCTTCCGATAAGTTCCGCATACGCCGTAACGTAAACTTTATCGTATTTGTTCCCGTCGGGCGCATAGTATAACCGGACGCTTTGGTATCCGTTTTCGTTGACGTAATTATTATTCGTTTTTACGGGCGTTACGGTTTCAAATTCACGCGAGTTATACCTATTCCTATATATATATACGTTTTTCGCCGTGGAATCTTTAACGACAGAATTACCGTAAACCTGCGACACGATACCTCTCGTAAAAATATAATCTCCTTCGAGTCCTCCGCCGATTTCAACCTTAACGTCGTCCGCACCGACATTTTCAACGGTAGAATTGCGGACGACCGCAACCGCACCGCTTACTATAGTGCCGAGTTCTCCGTTGCCTTTAAGCGAACTGTAAAAATACACCTTTTTTGCCGTGGAATTCATAATCGTCGTTTGCTCGTCCGCATAGCCGATAATTCCGCCCATACATGCGTTTTCAAACTTGTCTCCGGTTCCGCATACTTCCGCATACACGTTTTCTACGTTAACTCCGGTAACGGTCGAACGTTGCGTAATTCCGAACGCTCCGCCTGCGGTAACTTTATCTCTTGTCAATCCGATATAATAAGTGTTGTCCCAGTTTCTCCAATAAACGGAATTAATGCCCACGTTTTTCGCATTAACGGTTTCGACCGAAGACGAATAAAGTCCGCCGACAATTCCCGCCGCATACAACGCTTTTGCGGAAATAAGCGTTTGTTCGTTCATCTCGATTTCGTTTGTCCCTGTTTTAGCCGTTACTTTGTTAAATCCGTCTACCGTTGCGTTTTCTATCGAGACGCCGTCCGCATACCCCGCAACGCCGCCTGCGTAAACTTTCAACGCCATTCCGGCTTCGCCTGCCGGCAACCCTCCGTTGGCAATCGTCTTAGTGCTGTTGTAACCTTTTTGCACGTTCGTATCGATGCAGAGAAGATTATCGTTCGCTTTATCTGTAACGGGATTTTTCTCTTTCCTGATACCTAAATCGTAAAACGCCTCGTAGTTTGCGTTGCCGTACTTAAAGTTAACGCTTTCCGCTCCGTTAAATTTCGTCGCTACGTTTTTGCCTTGACCGTCCGCAATCACCGTGTTACTCTTCGCATAACCGACTATTCCGCCGACATATTCGCTCACTATTCCTTCGTTTGTAATTTCATTCGGCGTGGCGTTTGTCATATCGTATGTGATTGTCTGTTCGTAAACGTGCGAAGTGCGAATTTGCCCGTCGCAAACTTTTACGTTTTCGTATTCTCCGGCAACGGAACAACCGCTTATTATCCCGGCATATGAATATTTACCCGACGCAAAAAAAGAAATATCGGCGTTTTTTACCGTTAGATTTTTTATTTTTGCGCCTTTGGTGTATCCGAAAAGCCCTACGCTACCGTAAGAAACTTCCGTTTCTTTCTCACCTTCGCCGGCAATGATTTTCGCATAACTTTCGTCCGCGTCGTCGCCCTCTCTGACAATATTGCTTACCTGATAAATTCCGTCGCCTAGGTCAGTGCCTTTAGTAAAAGAAAGAACTTCCGAACTTTTGTAAACGGGCTGTCCTTCCGTTGACCAACCGAGAATTTGTTTTGAAACGTATTTAGGTACCCCGTCGTCGTCCCAGCCGCTGATTTTCAATCCGCTTATCGACTTTCCTTTTCCGTCGAACGTTCCGCAAAACGCTCTTCCGAGAGAAAGCCCTATCGGAGTCCAGTCTTTTGTGAGTACGATATCGGCGGTAAGTTCTATCGTATAGTTTTTATACTTTTCGCCGACGTACTTGCTTACGGCAAAAAGTTCGTCTTCGGTGCCGACCGTGATAGTTGCGGGATCGAGTATTTGGGTGTCGTCGTCAGTAGGTTTGTCTTTACAGCCGACGAAAAGCGTACAGCCGATTACGACGCATAAAACTATTCCGAGCAGAACCTTGATTTTGGTCTTCATTATTTTGTCACTCCTATGCTATGACGCCGTTAAGAAACGTCAGGAAATCATTATAAACTTCGTCTTTGTTCGTTTCGTTAAGTATCTCGTGCCTTGCGCCTTCGTAAATTTTTAAAACAGGGTTAAGACCTAGACCTTTGTAGAAATCGTAAAGTTTTCTGACCTGTTTCGCTTGCGCAGAAACGGGATCTTGGCTTCCGCAGGCAATCATAAGTTTGAAGTCTTTTCTGATATTTTCCGCGTCCTTTCCGTACATATGCATCGCGCCGTTAAAGAACGAATAATAGTAATCGATGCAAAGCACATATCCGCAATCGGGATCGGCTTCGTATCTTGCGACTTGCTCTTTATCCCTGGAAAGCCAAGCAAAATCCTGTCCTTGACTTGCGAACGGCTTGTTGTACGCGCCGAAACTGAGTTTGTTGATGAGTTTGCCTTTCTTGTCGCCGCCTAGGAAAAGTTTTTGCAACCCGGCAATCATTCTGCCCGAGGCTACAAGCGCGTTTTTCATATGCGCCGTTCCGCTAAGAATACAACCTGCAAGTTTGTCGGAATGAAGTTCTATAAACCGTTGCGAAAGGAAACTGCCGTAACTGTGTCCGACGAGTATCACGGGAAGATTGTACGTTTCTCTAAGATAATCGCACAAAACGTTCATATCTTCGAGAGTCTGGTTCCAACTGTCGCCGTAAACCATACCGTTTTCACCGTTAAGCGCGCCCCTTCTGTGTCCTCTGTGGTCGTCTGCCGCCACGATAAATCCGTTCGCGTTAAGAAAACGAGCAAAATCGTCGTATCTGTCGGGGTGTTCCGCCATGCCGTGCGCTATCTGCACGCACGCTTTCGCGTTCTCGACTTCGTCCCATAAATCAATGCCGATATCGGCTCCGTCAAATGCTTTCAAAAAAAGTTGTTTCACGTTACGTTCTCCTATTGATTTTATTTTTTAATATTATAACACTATGATAACAAAAAAACAATACTAATTCGCCACATTTTTACGCATATTCGTCGCTTTCTTTCCCATATCGACAAAAAGCAACCGTTTCTTGCAAATTTGCGCTTAGTTTTATCAACAAAAATTTAACGAAAATATATTTTTTACAAATTTTGAAAAAATAAAAATATGGCGTTTTATCCATTACTCCTTGAGATTTTCGATTGCGGTTTTTTGCCGATTCTTGCGCATTTATAATTTTTACAACATATCGATTTTCGATACTTTTTTCATTTTCGTTATATTTCGCCGGACAAACACAACGCGATTTATTCACGTTTCTCCTTTTTAATTATCCGAATCGGAATAATAACGCTGTATCAAACATTGTCGATAAGGAAAACATATAAAATAAGGAAAACATATAAATATACTATCTTGAATCGGAGCAGAATGAAAACCATAGTGCTTACCGGGGGCGGAACGGCAGGACACGTTATGCCGAATCTCGCGCTTTTACCCGAATTGAAAAAACATTTCGATTCCGTCCATTATTTCGGCGGCGAAGGCATAGAGCAATCTCTCGTAAAACACGCAGGACTGCCTTATCACAAAACAACGGTTGTCAAATTCGACAGAAACCGCGTCTTTTCTAACCTTAAAATACCTTTTATGCTGAAAAAAGGTATCGACGAAGGAAAAATTTTGCTGAAATTCCTTGCGCCCGACGTTATTTTCGCAAAAGGCGGTTACGTTTCTCTTCCCGTTTGCCTTGCGGCAAAAAAACTCGGCATCCCCGTAGTGTGTCACGAATCGGACTATACTCTCGGTTTGGCAAACAAAATTATCGCAAGTTTTGCCGAAAAAGTCCTTACGTCTTTTCCCGAAACAAAAGGCGGAACGTTTGTCGGAAACCCCGTCCGCGAAGAGTTTCTACAAGATAAAAATAACTACGTTGATTCCTTCACGGGTATGTCCGATAACAGAAAAACTATTCTGATATGCGGCGGAAGCACGGGTTCAACGGCGATTAACTCCGTTGTTTACGAAGTTTTACCCGAACTTACAAAACGATACAACGTAATCCATATTTGCGGAAAAAACGGCAACTTTAACATAAAATGCAACAATTATTATCAATGCGCTTATACCGATGCTTTTCCGTACGCTCTTAAACAAAGCGACCTCATCATTTGCCGCGCAGGCGCGAACACGTTGTGCGAAGCAGCCGCAACGGGAACCCGTTGCATTGCCGTTCCTTTACCGAAAGGCGCGTCACGCGGCGACCAAATTCTAAACGCAAAAAGTTTTGAAAAACGCGGTTATTGCAAAGTAATATTGCAAGAAAATCTCACGGGAGAAAATCTTTTGTCCGAAATTGAAAATATTTGGAATAAAAAACCGTCCGTTATGAACGTATTGCAAATTAACGAAAATATCGTAAAACAAATTCTTTCCGTTGTGCGATAATTTGTCGATATTTGAGTTTTTTTAAGAATTTTTGTTTTCCGCTTTCTGTGGTTTTATAATTATTTTATAATTATCGCAGGAGGTATAAAAAATGAAGAAACTAAAAAAACACATACCTGCGTTTTTATACGCTTTTTTAATTTTGACGATTGCGTCGCTAAGCATTTATATTCTCAACCCCGTACAAAACTCCGCCGGCGGTATAACCGATGACAAAAATAATACGCAAGTTAATCCCGATGACATCGAGAATACGTCGGGCGAAACGAAGAAACCCGAGCCGTCCGACGTAAATAAGCCCGACGCTCCGACAATACCGACAGAATCCGACGTCCCGACCACCCCGGACGTCCCGACCGAAATACCGAAAAAATACGACGGCATCGTTCCGAGAAAATCAACGACGAACGAGTTGTACGCTTATTCGCAAAGAATTTTCGGCAACAACAATATCGAACTTTGCGACGTAATACAGACTTCCGTAGGAATATATGCGATAGTTTATTCACAAGCAACGCAAGGCGACGTATGCGGCGAAAAACCGTGCTTAGGGATAGTTAAACTAGATTCTTACGGCAATATATTGACTACACTCTCGATAAACGATTACGATTTCAAATACGTAGACGCGTGCGCGACCGTAGACGGCTTGGTTATTGCCGCTAAAAACGCAGATAACAAAGACGGGACTTTATTCGTCGTTTCTTACGAACTCTCCAAAGTAAAAACACGTTACAAGGTAGGTTGCATTCCTGACGGAGTTCTTCTCGCCACGTCCGATTCCTTCCTGTTCTTTGTGGAATTCAGCGAAGAAACTCTCGTATATGCCGTAAATAACGGCGCAATTTCTTTTCAAAGCGTCGGCAAAGGGAAAATAGTAAAAATATTCGAATACGGCTCGTTTTACGCCCTTATCTCGACCGATACGAAAAATAATAATTATTCCTGTACGCAAATTTCTAAGTCTTCTCTTTCTGTTTTATCCGAAACGAAACGCGACGGCGCGGTGTGTATCGACGTTTTCCCCGTCCACTCGCCGCAAGGGCAAAATTTCGTCGTACTGGAACTAGTCGACGGCACAACCTACGCAAGAAAATTCTTGGATATAACTTTTACTAAAGTGCTGCTTTCAAAACGAATGGGCAATTTCACCACCCACAGCGCATACTTCGACGGAGAAAACGTACTCATCGTCTGTAAAGGCAACGTAAACGGCGTAATTGCGCTTTCCCCCGATTTGAACGCAAAAATAAACGAACTAAACTCCGAAATAAACGTAAACTCCATCTTAGACGGAGTTTATCGCAACGGCACGCTCTATTATCTTGTCGGCGACGAAAACGGAAAACTCGCTCTCGTCTACAACGATAAAGACTTGTTGTCGGTCAAATATTTTGACGTAACAACCACAAACGCCAAAATTCTCGTAAACCTTGACGGCTCGTTTATGCTCTTCTATCAAAATAACGACGAAATTTTCATCGTCGGCTTGTAAATTATACTAGACGGAAATCATATCGGCGGTTAAAAAGCAAAGATTTTTAACCGCCGATGAACGCTATACGAGCGGATCATCGCTTGTCGCTTTGATTTTTTCGATGATTATGACGTCGTTAAGTTGCTTTGCGTACGCTAGCGCCATTTCTTTCGGAATTATAAACCATTGCGGACGCCCGAACGCTCCGACAGGATACCCTTTGCCTTGTTTTCCGCAATTATTCCATCTTAGTCCAACTCTAGGGACACCTTCCCATTGCATTATCGCAATACTGAAAACCGCATCTTCGGAATCTCCGTATACAACGTTCAGACTTCCGTTTCCTATCCGTGACTTCGGCCATAATACTTCTCTTGGATTCATTTTTTTACTCTCCTTCTCTTAACTTATAAATGCCCGCAATAGCAATAAGATCGTACTTATTTTCATTGGGATTATCGGTATTTGCATTTTGATTGCAACCGAAAAGTACGGCAACCAAAACTAATACTAAAACTACCAAATAAAATGCTTTTTTCGACATATTCCACCTTAAAATTATATTATTTTTAATTTTATATTAGTATAGAATATTCTATATGTCAAGCGTTAATATAGAATTTTCTATTTCATAATATGTATGCTCGAATATGAATTTAAGGATATTCTTTTAGATTTTATGTTGCAAAAAGGACTTACTCAAACGGCTTTTGCGAATGTCGTTGACATAAAACAAAGTCAAGTAAGCGAGTGGTTAAAAGGGAAAGCGAAACCGGGCTATGATATGTTAAAAAAAATTGCTAGTGCTTTTAATATTTCTGCCGATTATCTTTTAGGCTTAAAAGATTCATATATGTGAATTTGTGGTTCCGTTTTAATGCTTTGCAATAAATACGTTATACGCAAAAAGTTGCAATAATCGTTTTTCGCTTCTTTTTTGCGTTTTTTCATATATAAAAAAAGAAACCTTACGGTTTCTATGCTCTTTACAATCTGGTGCCGTTGACCGGGGTCGAACCGGTACGATGTTGCCACCGAGGGATTTTAAGTCCCTTGCGTCTGCCTGTTCCGCCACAACGGCAGATTGTTGGAGGCACCATCCAGATTCGGACTGGAGATGAAGGTGTTGCAGACCTCTGCCTTACCACTTGGCTATGGTGCCTTACGTCCTTTGTCCCGATAAACTGGAGCGGGAGACGGGATTCGGACCCGCGACATTTGCCTTGGCAAGGCAACGCTCTACCACTGAGCCACTCCCGCACGTTTATCTGTGATACCGCCAACTAGGCTTAACCTGTTTGCCTGTATATAATACCAAATTACGGATTATAATGCAAGCGTTTGCGATAAGTTTTTTTTATTTTTTTTAACTATGGAGTATGTTCCCGTTCTCGTCTATATATATCGTCATTCCCGCGCTCTTTTTCCCCATAAGGGCGTACGCGTCTTTTTTCTCCATTCCGTATATCATATGCGAAAACAGTTCTTCCCGTGCAAAATCCTGTCTTACTTTATATGCTTTTTCAAGGGCTTTTCCGACTGGCGCGACGGCTATCGTAACGGTTCTTGCCGCCTGTTTTCCAAACACGTCGTTCTCTTTCGCTACGGAAAGCGCATTGTCCGTTTCCCCTACCACATACAAGCACCCGATTTCATCGTTTCCTTTCTTACAGTCGCATCTTCCGCCATACGCGACCACTCTGCCTTTTTCGTCTTCGACAGTGAAAACCATTCCCGAATCGTGCCGATACCGTCCGAGATACCCGGGCTTAATCACGATGTTGGTTCCCGCTCCGTACGCGTTAAGCAAATTACATATTTCAAACACGTCAAGCAGACCGTCTATGCTTTGTTTATTGTCGATTTTTGCGGCGAGTTCTTTCACTGTTTCCGCTCCGCCTTCAACGTTCTTAAACGGTGCAAGCGTTTGTGAAACCGCATAATCCACGTCGTTTTCTATTCTTCCCGACAAAATATTTTTAAGTCGTTCTAGTTTTTCTTCTCGTTTTGCATACACGTTAAGCACGCCTTTGAATGCGTTTATATTGCTCAGCGTTACTTTCGGCGCGGTAATTCCTAATTCCTTTGCAAAATCAATCCCGACAAGTATTGCGTCGCATTCTTCTTCGATGCCGCTTGCTCCGTATATTATTCCGCCGAAACGGTATTCCGTCGCTTTTTCCGAAGTGGTCGCGAGAAAATTCTTTTCTTCTCCGAACGAACACAATCTTCCCTTAGGCTCTATTCCGTTAATCGATAACGAGATAAGTCCCGCTATCAAGTCGTCGGACATTGCGAGTACTTCGCCATTGGGAGCAATCGCCTTGAAGTGGTTTTGCGCCTCGTAATACTCGTTGTTGAGAATGTATTTCTCCGAATAATCGAGCGTAGGCAAATTGACTTCTTCAAATCCCTGCACTTGCATTACGCGCATAAAAACGTTTTTTAATACGTTTCTTTCTTTGTTTTCCGCAACGTCCACGCTAGGCGCGCCGCCCGTCCATTTGTAATTGTTCATTTTGTTCTCTCCTTATTATTCTTCGTCGGATTTACTTGGCTTTCCGCTTTCTTCTATAAAGTCCGCGTAATCTTTCCACGAAGAACCGTACACCGATTTTTTGCCGTAAGGCACGTAAATTTTCAGTCCGTTGTTAAATTCAAACGGTTGCGCGTCTTGATAAAGCGTTATCGGTATCTCCGAAAGCAAATACACATCTTTTAACGCATAGCATTGGTCGAACGCTTTATCTTCGAGCGTGGTCACTCCCGACGGTATCTTAATCGTTTGTAACGACGTGCAGTTGCGGAACGCTCCGCTTTCTATCGTAAGATTTTCTATTCCGTCGGAAAATTCAATTTCTCTAAGGCTTACGCAGTCGGCAAACGCGTCGGACGCGATACGTTTTACGCTCGAAGGAAGTTTGATTTTCGTAAGTCCCGTCAATCCTGCGAAACAGTTTGACCCGAGAACTTCTATCGTACAGTTGTTAGCAAAGTCAATCTCTTCGATAACCGTATTTCTTCTGTAAACTTCCGTCCCTTCGGGGTATGTTTCAAACGGATTGTATTTTTCAAACACGTTACTTTCCGAGTTAAACACATACCTTTCGTACTCCGTCCCGGATTTATCGTAAGGAACATATCCGAAATAACCGCTTATCGAATAAATTTTCCTTCCTGCCTGCTCGGTTATAATAACGACTTTCTTGTCGGTTGTATCCAAATAACGTTTAATCGTGTAATCGGATTTGCTGTTTTCGTCAGTTTCGAGCAAATACTTGTCGGGATTGCTTCCTATGTCATAATCTACGCATTTTGCGAATACTCGCGTGTCTTCCGTCAATATAAACGGATAAGTAATCGCTTTTTCATATTTTTCGTCCAAGAACCAACCGACGAAAACGTATTGTTTCTTCGCCGTGCTTTGCGTTACGACGTCTTTCGCGCTATACAACGCATGTATCGTTTCGTCGTCTATTTGCACCGCTTCTTCTTTGTTTATTTTATAAGTAATAGCAAACCTATCGATAACTTTTATCAAATCTCTCTGTTCGCGCCATTCATCGTTAAGAATAAACCTGTCGCGCGTTTCGCTTTCGGAAACGTAGACCGCTACACAGTTTTCAAACGCGTACGTATACCCTAATTGCGCAGGCTCGTCGCTTTCAATGGTCAACGTCCATCCGGAACGAGTTTGTTCGTTTTCTACCCATTCTACGGGAACTATGCCGTCAAACGCGCCATCGGATATTTCCGTAACGTTAGGTCCGATTTTTATATCGTAAACCGACGCTCCGTCAAACGCTCCGCGAATTATCTTCGTGACGAAATCGGGAACTTCCGCCTGTTTGGTATAACTTACGTTGTATTTGACAAGCGTGTTGTTTATCGTGACGTATTCAAGAGAGTTAAGTTTTTCAGAATACCACTTCGTTCCGTCCGCAACCTTATATCCGACCGTTTCCAACCGCACGGGGAAGTTTATTTTCGCAAGGTTCGTACAGCCGTAAAACGCTCTGTCGTTTACTTTTTTAAGCATACTGTCGTTGCCGAAACTTACTTCGATAACGTTTGTATTTCCCTCAAACGCAGAATCGTAAATAAGCGTAATGTTGTCGGGTATCTCTATCTTCTTTTCCGTACCGCTATACGAAATAAGTATGTTTCCCAACAAAATCATATTCTTGTTTTGCGCCGAGATAAAGCCGAGTTTATACACCGCGTCCTTCCCTATCGCCGTCACGTTTTCTTCGTTTATCGTGACTTTAGAAAGACTTTGACAGTTATACAACGAATAATCGTCGAACACCGAAAGCGGTGCGTGGGGGTTATAAAACTCTTCGAGAGCGGTGCAGTCCCTAAACGCGGCTTTGCCTATTTTGCCGAGCGCGCTTTCACCGGAAAATCTAACCGATTTAAGCCGTCTGCAATTTGCAAACGCTTCGTCACTGAACTGACCGAGTCTTGACCCGTTCGCTACCGTCACCGTTTCAACCCCGGAGTTCCTAAACGCGCCTTCGCCGAAGAATAACAAACCGGCCGGAATGTCAAGCGATTTATAAGACGAACAGTTCTCAAACGCCGCTTCCCCGATTTCCGTAAGTGCGGTTGCGCTGTTCAGGTTTATCGACCTTAGATTATAACAATCCGCAAACGCGTTGTTCATTATGTACGCAAGGCGCGGATCTTCCGTCGGGATATATACCGCGTTAAGCGCTTTTGCTCCGCTAAACGCATAACTTCTTATAATCGTCAAAGTCGTCGGTAAATACAGATTTACCAAAGTAGAATTATTCTCAAACGCTTTTTCTGCTATACCGGTAACACCGTTCGGAACGTGCAACGTTTCTTCCGACCCGTTATACTTGTATAATATTTCGTTTATGATTATACTATCCGTCGCATATTCATACATCCACGCCGTACCGTCAAGCGCGTCGGGTGCGATGATTCCGAGCGCGGTCGTTTGGTCAAAGTTAATTTCTGTCAGCGACTTACATCCGTAAAATGCTTTTTCTCTTATTTCGCTTGTTTGGCTTCCTAAAACAACTGTTTTAAGTTCCGTACAGCCGTTAAACGTGTTTTCGGGGATTATGGAAACACCGTCGGGTAATTCTACGTATTCAAGATTTTTATTATCCATAAACACGCCCGCAGCCAGCACGGTTACGTTGTCGGGAACTATTGCTATTTTGGATTCGCCTTTATATCCGACGAGCAAGTTATCGTATATTACAAAGTCGCCGGACATATTCTTATACCATTGCGTTTTTACGAAGGCGTTAAGCCCTATCGTGATTATATCGGAAACGTATTCGGATGTAGACGAGTTGAGTTCGTTGGGTATTCTGAGTTCGACTACTTTTTCTCCGAAAGCGTTTTCTGCAATACCGCGCACCGACGCGCCCATATACGTTTTGCCGATAACAACGTAATCGTCCTTTCCCACGTATCCCGTAATCGTGTAAGTATCGTCTTCGTTTCTCGTATACACGAGTCCGTCGGAAATGTAAGAACTCTCTTTGATACACGCATACAGGCTTTGTTCTTTGCCGCTTTCCACGCTCATCGGGAACTTAACTCTTTTCGTAAATTCTCTGTCGTAGAACCAACCTACGAATAGTTCGGTCGCGCCTAATTCGGGAACATTCGGTTCTACAAACGCTATTCCCGTAACTTCGGTATTCGAATTTCCGACGTAATACAATATTTTCCCTTTAACAGTATCGGAAAATTCTTCATAGATGCCTTCGCCGTAGAAACCGCCTGCTTGATAGTACGCGTCGCCACCTATCGCCACGCTCTCTTTTGTAGTGAGATACTTTACGGAATACAGATAGTCGCAACCGTAAAACGCGTTGTCTTTAACTTCTTTAATCGAACTCGGAATAACAATTTGTTTTATTCCTGAACAGTTAAGGAACGCGTATTTATCGATAACTCTGAGATTACTTCCCGCTCCGAAACTTACTGACGTAATAAAACCGCAGTCTTTGAACGCGTCCGTGGCGATATATTCAACTTCGGAAGGAACGGTAATCGACAAATCGTGTCCTTTGTAAGAAAGAAGAACTCCGCCGATAATCGTATATTCTTCGTCGTTTTCGATTATCGGCGTACCGTCAAACGCGTATTCTCCGCAATAAGATACGGTTACTCCATCGTTTATTTCAAACGTTTTCAACGACGAACACTCATAAAACGCCCTTTCGCCTATCGAAAGCGTACTTCCGCTGCCTGCCGTAACGGTCACGGTGTGCAATTTCTTACAGTTAGCAAACGCCGTCATCCCTATTTTTTTCACTTCGACCGGAATTTCCGCCGTTTCTATTACGTCGTTCCCGTTAAAGGCGTTATCCGCTATTTCCGTAACTCTGATGTTATCTATCATTCGCGGAATTGCCAGATTGATTTCCGAACCGTTATAACCGTTTATTATCACTTCGTTTTTTGCCTCGTTAAGCGTATATATAAAACCGCTATAATAATCGTCATATCCGTCCCATTCGTCGTAAAAACGAATTTCCGTATCTGCTAACGTAACGTTTGCAAACGACTGATTACCTTCTTTTACGTACAAAATATCGGGTGCGAATTCGGCAAAGGCTTGCATAAACGTTTCTCTGACAAACTTGTATCCGACGTAATCTATTCTTATGCTTTTAAGCGACGGACAAACGATACTGTAAGTACTAGGCTCAACTTCGGAATTAAACACAATACTAATTATGTTGGCGTAATAAAACGCGCCGCGCGAAATGGTTTTACAGTTTTTATGCAATGATATTTCAGGGTTTGTATTTTCGTTATACAACGCAGGATACGCGTAAAGCGTACGAAAATCGAAACTGTAAAGCGCACCGTTATACTCCGTAAAATTCGAGTTTCTCGTTGCGTCAATGCGTTTAAGCGACGAACAACCGTAAAACGTCCCGTCTCCGAGCGAGGTCAGCGACGCGGGCAGTACGAATTCTTTAAGCGAATTCAGTCCGTACAACGCCTCGTCTCCCAGAGAAACGACCTCCGTCCCCGAAAAAGTAAAGGTTTCCAACGCGCTGTATTCGTCCATTTTGAACGCACCTTCGCTTATCGACACCACAAGCGCGGGTATTGTCACGCTTTCAAGCGAAACGCAGTTGCGGAAAGCGTAGTCCTTGATTGACTTTAATTTTTCATTGAAATTAACCGTCACAAGATTTTTTGCTCCGTAAAAAGCGTACGGGCTTATCTCTTCGGTATCGGACATAATCGTAGTTTCAGTTGCCGTCGAACCGGACGGATACGCATACAATATGGTGTAATCCGTATTATAAAGGGCGCCGTCGGCTGTCGCAAAATACTTGTTTTTACCGCTTACGACGAATTCCGTTACCGTCGAGGACTTGAACACTCCGTCGCTTATGCCGCTTACCGTACAAAGCGTTCCGTCTATTACGGTTTTTTCGGGTATAACGACTACTCCTCCGTTCCCGTCATACCTGTTTATTATACAAGTATCCCCTGTTTTCTTGTATTTCAGTTCTTCCGTCCCTACGTTCATATCGATATAATGCGCGTAAAAAGTCGTTTCATACGCCCTTTCCCCTTCCATCGGGAACGCGACGGGCATTTTCTTTTCTCCGTGCAGAACGTACCAGTAAACGAAACGATAGTCGTCCGCGTCGCTTTTTCCGTTACTTTCGGCGTTGGTCGGAAGATAATCGTCGGGGGCTACTATTTTTTTATCCGCATCGGTTATCGATACGAGTTTAGTAACCAACGTATCGCTGTATTTACCGCTGAAATCGTATTCGCCTTCGTCAGTATATCTGCCTTCGGTATAAGGTCTGTAAACGAACTTCACGCTGTATCGCACAGGCTTGTATTCGGCGTAAAACGTATTGTCGTCGCGCTTCTTCCATTCGGCAAACTCATAGCCTTGTCTTATCGGAGGCTCGGGATAGTAGTCTTCCCCTCTTTCGCTCGACGGCAACGTCTTTTTTTCTATCAAAACGTCGTTAATTCCGTCGTTGTACACGTAATTAATTTCTATCGAGTTTTTTTCGTAGTATGCTCTTAGTCGCGTGTTTTTCCTGATATTGTCGAAAATCGCGCTTTTACCCGAGTCCATATCGATCCAACCGACAAACGTAAAGCCGTCCTTTGCCGGAACGTCGGGTTGTTCCGCTCTGCCGCCTTCATGTACCCTTTGCGTCGCGCCGAGTTTGGTCGTGCCGTCTTCGTCGAAGAAAATAACGGAATACTTTTCGCTTATTTCATCGTAAAGGGTCAACGGAAAAGTTATTTCAAATCCGTAACAACGCAAGGTTATATCTTTTCTCCCAGACGTTTTTAATTTTTCCCTATCCGCCGCGATCAACATATAGTTTTTCGCTTGAATAGTTTTGCTCTCTCCCTTAACGGCATTGCCCGATTCGTCCACGGTATCTTTCATTTGAACGACAAGCGTAATTTGCGAAATATCGAACTTCCCTAGCGGAAACCCGAGAAAATCTTCTTTTCTCAAATCCGGGTCCACGTCAATCGACTCTATGTCGGAGTGTTTTAATTCGTTTTTCGAGCATGCCGCTATCGTAAACGCAAGCGACGCTATAAGTATGGCTCCTAAAATAATCAATAATTTTCTTTTCATACTCTACCTGCTTGTCAACGGTTGATTACCGTGTATTCTTGGTTATTTATCGTCACCTTTTCGGGCGGTGTTACTTTCGACGCGTTGTACACAATCGTCGCTTTGTTTTCTCCTTGTTCCGTCGTATATGAATACAACACGTTTTCGATAACGACGTACTTTCCGTTATCACTCATTTCTATCGTTTCTATTCCGCTACCGTTAAACGCCGCGTTGCCTATGAAAACGACGGAAGTAGGTATAACCGCGACGTTAACGTCTACGCACGCCAACATCGCTCCGCCGCATATTTCGGTGACATTATAATCGACGCATTGTCTTTCCACCGTTTCGGGAATCACGAACGTTCCGTAAATGCCGTGCGGGACGACAACCAAAGCCGCTTCCTTTTTTTGAATATTTAACCGATACAGCGCGCCTGCGTAAGACGCGTATGCCTCGGTCGCCGCGCCGCTCGATTGCGTCGATTTCAACTCCGCGTCAACTTCGATATACTTTAATGAATTGCACTCGGCAAACGCGTTATCGTCAACGCTTTTTATCGTAAACGGTAATTTTATCGTAGATATTGCCGTGTTCTTAAACGCGTTTGCTTCGATTGTAAGAGTTTCTTTGCCAAGAATTATATTATCAAGCGCACTACAATTTTCAAACACGAACTCTCTTATTCTCGTTAGTTTTTCAGGCAGTTTTACGCGTTGTAATTTTTTGCAATCGGCAAACGCCCTTTCGCCGATAGCCGTGAGGGTGCGCGGCAACGACACGTTTTCCAACTCGACAAACCCTTTGAACGCTCCTTCTCTAACAGCGGTAATACCGTCGCCGACAATTACGGAAGTAACGTAAGCGTTATGATTGAAGTCCGCCGCGATATACGACAACTCGCCCGTTCCTACAAACGACAGTATCCTGTGTGACCCGACTTCTTCTTCCGATTTCGGCTCAACGAGATAATACTTGACGTCGCCTTCGAGCGTGCCGGTTTCTTTAACGACGAATTCTGTTTGCGTTCCTCCGATAAAAGCAAATCTTGCACTAAGTGCGACTTTCCTATTTTCTATTGTATACGATATTTCTCTGTCGCCGCTTAACATTTCGTCGTTAACAAACCACCCGACAAACAAATATCCGTCCCTAGGCTCGACTTTAAGCCCGATTTTCGTGCCTGCGAGATAATTGTTTCTTCCTGCGTATGGATTTCCGTCAACGTACACGTTGCCCGCTTTGGAATCGAAATTGACGTCGAAATCCAGTGGCGTAACCGCGTCTTTTCTATAATAGACGACGTATTCTTTGTCGTTGTTTTTTATCGTCAACGTTTTATCCGAGTTCGACGAAACGAGTTTTACGAAGTTTTTGTAAATATAGGTAGTTTCTTTTATAGAATCGGACAGGTCGGGCAAGACGTAAATCTCGTTTGCTTTCGCAAAAATTCTATAAGCGTCCGTCTGTGCTATCAACATATTCGGGTTTTCTATATATATTTTTTTAAGCGACGAACAATCGATAAACGCGTTTGTCGATATGTTTTCCGTATCTTTGTAAAGAGTTATTTCCGATAACATCGAGTACGCAAAAGCATAATCTCCTATGGATTTCAAACTTTCGGGAACGATTACTTTTTTAAGCGACGTGTAATAGAACGCGTAACCGTCTATTCCCGTTACCGTATAATCCGTTCCGTCAACGTTCAACCCGATTTTATATTCCGTCCCCGTTTTCTTTTGCGGATAATTCATTAATCTCGCGATAAATTTTCCCGAAGCGTCTTTTCCTTTCGCATACAAAACGCCTTCGCTTGCGACGTACGATTCGTTTGCTCTGTTCACCTCTATCGCTTTCATAGAAGAACATCTTGCAAATGCGTTTGCACCGATTTTCTTTACGTTTGCGCCGATAGTCACCATTTCCAACGCGGAACAGCCGTAAAACGCCGCGTTTCCTATGGTTTCCAAACCGTCGGGAATTTTTACCGATTTAACGTTTATACATTCGTAAAACGCGTTATCGCTTATTTCGGTTATTTTTTTAAGTTCCACCGTTTTCAAAGACGACGGAACGTACGTCTTGTTGTTGGAATATTTATCCCCGCCGAAAAGCAGCCCCATCACTCCGCCGTAAGGAAGAGATATTTCGGTAAGCCCTTCGCATCCGATAAACGCGCCTTCTTTTACGCTAAGTACGTCTTCATCGATTAGTATTTTTTCGATGTTTGCACAGCCGTAAAACGCGTTCGCGTCGATTACTCCGCCGTAAACGGTAACTTTTTTTAGCGAACTCGGCACGACGGACGAGTTCTCCGTATAAGATTTTCCGCCGAAAACATAGCCTATGTAGCCGTTATTGAAACCGCTCGTTCCTCCGACAAAGGCGAAATCGCCATCCGTCAAAGCCTCGCAACCTTCGAACGCACCTTGTCCTATTCCGATGATTTCGCTCGTCTTCCCGAAACGAATTTCCGTCAAATTCGAACAGCCGTAAAACGCTCTCGTTCCTATCGTTTTCAACCCGTCGTGCGCGACAAACGAATTGAGTTTCGTCAAGGCGAATGCATAGTCGCCTATACTTGTAACGTTGCTTATTCCGTCCACACGTACGAGATTCGTGCAACCGTAAAACGCATATCTAACGACGGAAGAAACTCCGCTCGGTATTTCCGCGTCGCTGCCCATATACTCGGCAAACGAATATTCGCCTATTTCTTTTAGTTTTGACATCTTGTCGATTTTGACGGGAACGGAAACTCCGCTAAACGCATATGCGCCGATGCTTTCTACTCCTGCTCCGATTTCTATTTTGTCGGTAAGGTTCGTCATTTGCGCAAAAGAATATTCGCCTAAGGACGTCACGCTTTCGGGCAATTCGGGAGCAGTCGTTCCGCGGTAGCCGTAAAACGCGTAGTCGCCTATTTGAGTAAGTTTCGCGTCTATTTTCAATATAGCCGTAATATCGAAAAACGCATATTTCCCTATTTCTTTGACAGAACTCGGTATGGTAAGGTTGTTGCCTTTATACCCTGCGAAACCGTAATCGGACACCGTTTCGAGCGCACAATTCGCGTTCCACTTTATTTCCGCGCTCGTATTTGCAAAAGCATATTCGCCTATTGCCGACACGGCAACGGGAATTTCGATTGTAGAAACGTTTTTCACGTTTTCAAACGCATGTTTACCTATCGTAGTCACCGAATTCGGTATTTTTATTTCGTTTCCTTCGTATTTCGAGAAAATATAATCGGAAAACTCTGTTATTTTCACGTTGTCGTCGAAAACGACCGCCACTTCGGTTTCTTCAAACGCATATTTGCCTATCGAAGTAATTTCCGAGTGTAGCATAATTTTCGACACCTCTGATTTATTGCAACCCGAAAACGCATAATCGCCTATTCCCATTACGGAATAACTCGTTCCGTTTACCGCGATTGTTTTCGGAACAAGGTACGCTCCCTGTTGCGCCGTAAGCCCGTTCGGGTATGCGACGAGTTTTGCCGTACGAATTTGTTGTCCGTCGGTTTTCGTTGTTTTGTATTCGTAAACAACGCCGTCTACCGAATAATATTTATTGCTGCCCGTTACTTTGATTTCCGCAAGCGAGTCACAACCGTTGAACGCGCTTCCGTCAAAGTTATCCACCGAAGAAGTAATCGTTATTTCGGCAAGCGAGCCGCATGACGCGAACGCTCCGCGACCGATCGCCGTGACGCCGTTTCCGAGTTCTATTTCCGTAAGCGCGCCGCAGCGAGCGAACGCCCTTGCTCCTATCGTCGTCACACTATCGGGGAGTTTAACGGTTTTAAGCGAAATACAGTTCTCAAACGCGCTTTCTTGAATCTCCTTTATTTGCGTCTTGCCGTTTTGCGTCATAAAGATAACGGTTTCGATAAAACCGTTTCCGGCAAAAGCAGAATTTCCTATTGAAGTCGTTTTTGCGGGAATTTTAACTACGGAATCCAGTTTTCCGTTGTACTTAATTAAAACAGTTCCGACAAAGACCATCTTATCGTCGCTTTCCCCGATAAATTTGTTGTCGCCAAAACAATCTTTACCTATTTCCGTGAGTTCCGTTTCGTTAATTTTGAAGTTTTCAAGCGATGTCGCTCCGTAAAACGCCCTTTCGCCGAGCGCATAGATACTTCCTTTCGTGTTATGAAAAACTTGCATCTTGCCGCAATTTTCAAACGCGCTCTCACGCACTTCGACAAGATCGCTGTTTCCTTCGAATATAACGGACGTGAGCAGGTCGCAACCGAAAAACGTTCTTTTTTCAATGATTTCGAGTTTGCTCCCCGCGACAAATCTTATCGTTTTTATTCCCGAATTTTCAAACGCGGACTCGCCTATTTCCGTTACCGAAGACGGAATATAAACGTGTATTTCGCTTTTTCCGTCGTTTGCCGGTCTTGCTCCGTAAAACGCTCTCTTCCCTATCGTTTTCAATTTATTCATATTCCCTAAATCCAAAAACGAAAGTTCGACGCACTCTTCAAATGCGCTTTCGCCGATAATTTCTATCGACACGTTTCTTAGCCCGAAGTTAAATTTTGATATTGCCGACCGAGCAAACGCATAATTGCCTATCGTTCTGACGCTTTCGGGTATGTACAACGTGTTTATCTTCGCTTGGTAAAACGCTTTTTCGTTTATAATGCGTACCCCGTTCGGTATATGCAAATCTTCCGATTGTCCGAGATATTTATAGAATATCCCGTTAATGATTACGCTGTCGTCCGTATGCGTCGCCAACCATTTCGTTCCGTCGAATGCGTCGCCCGCTATTACGTTCAAACCGTTTGCAAAAGAAAAATCTATTTTATCGAGTTCGTCGCAACCGTAAAAGGCTTTTTCTCTTATCTCGTTAAGTTTATCGTTTACGATAACCTGTTTTAAGTTAACACAACTTTCAAACGCGGACTTGCCCACCGTAGTCAATTCCGTCGGGAAAACGACTGTTTCCGCATAAGAATTACCCTTAAAAGCGTTTGCCGCTATTTCGATAACGTTTTGCGGAATAACCACCGTCTTCGCGTTTCCGCGGTATCTTCTCAGCACGCCGTTTCTTACGTCCCAGCAAGCGTTTTTTTCCGTTCCGCATTCGTCAAACGCAGCAGAACCGATTTCTCCGCTTGTCGGTATTCCGCTTATTACGCTCAGCCTTACGCACCCGTAAAACGCTCGTTCCCCTATTGAAGTTAAATTTTCGGGTAAAGCAATATCGGTTATTTCCTCCAACCCGATAAACGCCTCTTTCTTGATTTCTATTAATGACTTTGCGGCGGAAAAATCAATTTTTGAAACGAACGGCGCGTTTGCAAACGCTCGTTCCGCTATAATCGTAATGTTTTCGGAAATCTCTATCGTTTTCCCGTATCCGACGTAAGCGACCGCCACTCCGCCTATCGTCACCACGCCTTTTTCGTCAGCAGTTTTTTTGAAATCCCCGAAAGCGTTTTCCCCTACCTCGATTATTTTCGCTTCGCCGCTTATAAACTCAACGTCTTTGCCGCAGTTTGCAAAAGCGTTTTCTCCCACTTTGCGCAAATTCTTTCCGAACGTGACTTTCGTAAGGTTGTTGCACTGTGCGAAAGCGTCGTCGCCGATTTCTACGAGCGTATCGGGAATTACTACTTCCCTTATCGAAGAATTGTTCATAAATACGCCGCTTTTGATTGCCGCCACGTCAAACGAGTTGATTTTTTTCGGTATTTCCAAAACCGCAGAACTGCCTTTATAAGCCGTTATCGTGACTTTTTTAGTCGTTTCGTTTACTTCGTACGCAAATCCTCCGTTGACAAAACTCTTATACGGAGAACCCGTCCCCGGATACTTTTCCACGCGAATCCCGAACGCGTCGCCGTTGTTGTTGAGTTCGGTCGCGTCGGTAACGTATATCACTTCGGGTTTGTTCGTTCCGAACGTTTCTTCGGGCATAGTGACTTTCGTCGCGCCGAACCGTATCGAAACCACCAACGGGCATACCACGCTGTATTCTTCGAATTCCACGGTTTTCGTACCCACGTAAATTCCTTCTATCGCCGCGCCGTAAAGCGCGCCTTTTTTGATGACTTGAACATCCGAATGTACCGCAAACTCCGCCGACGCGTTGCCGCCGAGATACTTAGACGGGTATGCGTACAAACAAGCGTACGGGTTTGTTCCTCCCTCCTTATACCCGTACAATGCTCCGCCCGATACGGTAAATCTCGGATTAACTATCGAGTGTTCGCTCGATACCATTATACTTGCTAGTTCTCCGCAGCCGACAAACACGTTTTCGCCGAGTTCGGTGAGCGACGCGGGCAAAACGACGCCCGTAAGCGACGACGCGCCGTAAAACGCCTCGTTGCCTATACTCTTTACTTTCTTCCCTATCGACGCCGAAACGAGCGAACGAGAGTTTTTGAACAGTTCGGCGGACACGGTTTCCACGTTATCGGGAAGAATTATCGATGAGAGTTTGTCACATTCTGAAAACGCGCCGCGTCCGATTTCCGTTATACCCGACGGAAGGGAAATCGTTTCGAGAATATCGGCGTTTCTAAACGCGTACGCGTCTATTTTCTTGGTTTTTGCGTCGGGAACAAAACTAGTTCTTCTGTCCGCAACGGGATACGCGGCAAGAGTAACTACGTTGGAACTAAGCGAATACAACGCGCCGTCGTTTGCTCTGAAATATCTGTTGTCGGCGCTCACGGCGAATTTTTTTACGCTCGTATACGAAAACGCTCCGCTCATGACCGATTTAACAGGCAAGCCTAAATAATAATTGGGAATAACCGCTATTTCCGCGTCGCTATCCGCTTTCAGTCCGACAACGGTATATCCCGCCCCTTCGTCGTCGAGTTTATATTCGAGTTCGGGCGTTCCGTCTGCAAACGAAACGTATTTTGCGATAAATTTCATTTCTCCCGTAACTTTATACGGGAACTCCGTCCTTATTTCTTTGCCGTCCCTTTCGACGTACCAGTATAAAAACACGTTATCTTTAAGTCTGCCTGCGTCGTCCGGCGGCGTAACGCCTTCCGTCGCGAGATCCACGCTCCACGAAACGTCGTAGTCGTAATATTCGCCTTCGGTGTATTTGTAGTATGAAAACGTAATCAAAACTTTATCGGAGTCGTAAACGGCATAAAAATCCGTATTGTTTTCGCCTACGGACTTCATCTTTTCTTCGTCGCTCCATCTGCCTTTGCTGTATCCCGACACGATAGGTATTTCGGGCGCAACGTCGAGTGCGCTCCCTCCGCGCGCAACGATTGACGTCTTGATAAGCGTGCTTTTTTCGCCCACCGTATAGTAGAATTTAACTTCGTAAAAATCGGGTTGATACACGGCGACGAACGCGACGTTGTTTCTTACCGTGAAATCGGTCGTCATAGCGCCGGTCGTTTTGTTTTTCCAACCAACCAAAGTGTAGTTTTCTTTCGTGGGCATATCCGGCGGCGTGGCTTTATCGCCTTCGCGCAAATGCCTGGTTCCGACGACGTTTTCTCCGTTCTCGTCGTAAAAAGTAACCGTGTACTTCGTTTCTACCGACGTGTAAAGTCTGAGTACGAAACTAAAATCGAATTTCCCTCCGTAAGTACATTCTATCGTATGCACGCCTGCAACGGCGAGTTTCGCTTGGCTTGCCGCCTTTACCATCGTAGCGGAAAACGGAATATCGACGGAGTTATTTTCGTTGTATGTAATATGAACGGTTATATCGGATAATTGAAAAGCGGAAAGAAGAAAACCCTCGGTTTCGAGTTGTTCGGGATTAAGCACAGATACTTCGGATATTTTTGCAAAGTCAATCACCACTTCGTTTCCGTCTACGTCAACCGTAGGTTTGTTCGTACACGCAAACACCGTGAGCAATATACTTAAACAAATTATAAAAAGCAATATCGGCTTGATTTTCTTCATATTCATACTCCGCGAAATATTAATATATATTAATATAACACTTGTTAGAAATAAAATCAAGACTAAACTAAAAAATAATCGCCCTAAATCCGAGTTTATACCGATTTATATCTGCGATTTTTCGTATCGAAACGAACGACTCGCTAAGTAAGGCTGACGTCCGTAAGCGAATAACTTTCGATTTCGCGTTTAAGCACGGGTTCCGATTTCGATAAATCCAACCCGTCTACTATGTCTTTTGCGATTTTTAGCACCCTTAGATTAAGACCGTCGATTGTGCCCGCACCCGATTGTTCGAGTCCGAAAACATCGCCGCCGCCGCGGTTTTCAAAATCCTTTTCGGCAAGTTCGAATCCGTCCGAACATTCGCATAAAGTTCTCAATCCGTCTGTCGGTTGCTTTTTCGTGTAAAGAAAGCAGTACGCTTTTCTTCCGTCGCGACCGACCCGTCCGCGAAGTTGATGCAACGTAGCCAAGCCGAACTTTTCTGCGTCGGTGATTACCATTATCGACGCGTTCGGCACGTCGATGCCTACTTCGACAACAGTCGTGGATACGAGTACGGAAATCTCGTTTTTATAGAAACCATCGAGTATCGCTTGCTTGTCGGCGGCTTTTAATTTACCGTGTAACACACCGATTTTTTCGGACGGAAAATATTCGGCCAGTTCTTCGCCGAGCGCTTCCACCGATTCGCTCTCCACACCTTCGGCATCGTAAATTTTAGGTGCGACGACGTATGCCTGCGTTCCCTTGGCGCATTCGTCCGCGACGTACTTCCACATTCCTTTTCTTTTGATTTCCGGCACTATTTTGGTAGAAACCGTCCCGACAAACCGCTTGGCTATCGTGACGTATTCAACCTCGCCGTACGCGACGAGTTGCATCGAACGCGGGATAGGCGTCGCGCTTAGCGTGAGTACGTCAACCGCTTCGCCTCGCGAGATAAGACCCGTTCTTTGCGCGACGCCGAAACGATGCTGTTCGTCCTCCGCGACAAACCCTAAATTCGGAATTTCCTCTCCGCAAAACAGTAATGCCTGCGTCCCGACAATTACATCAAAAAATCCGTTTTTTATCTTAAAATGCAGTTCTTTCTTTTCTGCGTTTTTTGCGCTTCCACTCAAAAAACAAACACTTATGCCTAATGCGGAAAAAATCGGTTTTATAAAATTATAATGCTGCCTTGCAAGTATCTCCGTAGGTGCCATAATCGCAGCGCGATAGCCGTTTTTAACGACAAAATAAATTGCCGCGACTGCAACCGCCGTTTTGCCGCTGCCTACGTCGCCGCACAATACCGCATTAAGTTTTTTTTCAGAACAAAACGCTTTTACTATCTTGTCGAGTGCGCTTTGCTGTGACGCGTTCAGCCTAAACGGCAATAGCGAAAATAACTCATCAAAACTAGTATTTATGTCATATTTTCGTGTTTTTGTCTTAATTTGCCTATTTTGTGCAATACGGAATGCACAAATACGACGAACTACTTTTTCCGTAGCAATGCGTTCTCTTGCGGCGGAAACATTGATATTTTTAGGAAAATGTATTTCGGAATACGCCTCGCAAATAGGCTTTAATCCGTATTTGCGCTCGTTTTCTATATCGATTACGCTTTCGGGAACATACTTTTTCAATGCGTCGGCAACGAAGGTTCTATACGTTTTTTGCGGAATTAATCCGCGCGTCCAGTATATCGGTTGTATGCCGCAAAAAGTGGTTTTTTCGCCTATTTCTTCAAATGCCGCATTATAGAAAAATAGAATGTTTTTCTCTATTTTTAACTTTCCGTAAAACCGATATTTTGTTCCGATTTTCAGAATTTTAATTGCATAGTTTCTGTTAAACCATACTAGTTTTATCGCCGTTTCTTCGCATTTTGCCACGGCTTTCAAAATTTCGAGTTTTCCCTTTTTGAACGGTTTCGACAAGGCGGTTAACTCGGCTTCGAATAAACAAAAATCACCCTCCGCGCTTTCTTGCGGAAGGGCGATTACCGACATGTCCATATAACTTTTCGGCGTGCGTTCCACCAAGTCGCGTTCGTCGTTTATCCCGAGCGCCCGAAGTTTCTTTTCCGTTACGTCGCCTATTCCTTTTATGTCGGAAAGCATTTGTTATTCCACGCTAATAAAGTAATTGTAGTGCGGTTGTCCGCCGTTATAAAGCACGACGTCGCTGTCGGGGAATTCTTTCGTTACTTTTTCTTGCAATTCTTCCGCTTTTTCGTCCGAAACTCCTTCTCCGTTGAATATAGTGATTACGCATATGCTGTCTTTATCAAAAGTCGCAAGCGCTTCCATCGCGACTTCGTTCGGGTCGGTTCCTTTCGCCACAACTCCGTCGCGTAATGCGATAATATCACCGTTTTTCAACGTAAATCCGTCTATTTCGGTATCCCTGACCGAATGGGTGATCTGTATACATTCCACCGCTTTCGCCGCAGTAGTCATTGCGTCCTTTATGTATTCCGGTTCGGTATCGGGCGTGTACGCTATCGCCGCCGCTATCCCCTGCGACACGTTTGTCGTAGGAATTATTATCAAATTGCAATCGTTTAGTTCTTTTACCGCCTGCTCGCAAGCAAGAACTATGTTTTTATTGTTCGGCAAAACGAAAACGTTGTCGGCGTTTACTTCTTTGACTTTTTCGATGATGTCTTCTACGCTCGGGTTCATCGTTTGTCCGCCTTCGAGTACTTCGTCCGCGTTAAATTCTTTGAACAATTTACAGAACCCCTCGCCGCAACTTATCGCAAGCATACCTATCGGTTTTCTTTCGCGCTTTTTCTTCGCGTGAATTTTACGGCTTTGTTCGAGCATATTTTCGATTTTGGGAAGATTAAGTTCGCCTAATTGCAACGCATAACCGAGCGCCTTATCGGGCGAGTTCGTATGGACGTGAACTTTAACCATTTCCAAATCGCCGATTACAAGCACGCAATCGCCTATTTTCATAAGTTTATCGCGGAACTTGTCTATATCCGCTAGCGTCGTTTGTTTTTTAAGGTTGATGATAAAAAATTCCGTACAGTAAGCAAATTGAATATTGTCAGGGTCGTGTATATCGTCATCGATACTTTGCAGCGTATTATTCGACTTGGTTTGTTGTTCTGCGGCGATTTCTTCCATCGGTATTCCCGCAAGGACGTTGTACATACCTTGCAAAATGAACATAAGCCCCTGTCCGCCGCTATCCACGACGCCCGCTTTCGCAAGCACGGGAAGAAGTTTTGGCGTGTCCGCCAAAGTTTTATTGCCTTTATCTAAGATTTTTTCAAAAAATTCTATATAATCGGAAGTTCTTGCCGCAATTTTAACCGCAAATGCGCCAACCACGCGAATTACGGTAAGTATAGTGCCTTCTTTCGGATGAGTAACCGCTTCGTACGCTTTGTTCGCTCCCTGTTGAAGGGCTTTTGCAAATGTTTTCGTGTTAAGGATTTTCGCTTCGGCAATTACGTCGCTCATTCCCTTAACTATCTGACTTAAAATAACGCCGCTGTTGCCCCTTGCGCCTTTAAGTGCGCCTTTCGCCATTGCGGTAATTATCTCGGGGACGTTCGTAAGGTCTTTTTCCGCCGCCTCGTTCACCGTGGACGTAATCGTAAGCCCCATATTAGTACCCGTATCGCCGTCCGGCACGGGGAAAACGTTAAGTTCGTCCACATATGCTTTGTTCAAAAGCAAATTTTGCTTCGCGCCCTTAAAAATATCGAGCAACTGTGCAGCAGTCAATACTGTAATCATATTTTTATTCGTTCCTCTCCATATAAGTCAACGCCTTATAATCGCATTCCGACCACGTGTACGTCTACTTGTTTTACTCTCATTCCGGTAAAATGCTCCACGTGATAAATTACCGACGATTTAAGGCTCGCCACAACCGCGTCTACGTTGACTCCGTCTGCTATCAAGCAGTATATATCTATAAAAATTCTGTTGTCCAAAGTCACCAACTTTATGCCTTTGGATACGGGTTCTTTATTAAACAGCATCAAAACGCTGTCGCTTAAACGACGGCTAACCAACTCGGATACGCCGTAACACTCAACCGCGACTTTTTTGATAACCAAAGCAACCGCTTCGTCCGAAACGACTATGTTTCCGTATATGTTGCTGGTCTGTAATGCCATTTCTTCTCCCTTGCTTCGCCTGCACGGCGTCGCACTATATTAATGATAATATATTGCTCGAAATTTTGCAAGTAATTTAGAAAAAATGTAAAAAATCATTTGCTATTTAGGTTAAAGCGTTGTATAATGAATTGCGTTTATTCAATAGGAGGTGCTAAATGAGCAGAGTTTGCAGTGTATGCGGCAAAGCGCAGATAAGCGGAAATAAAGTAAGCCATAGTAATATAAAGACCAGAAGAAGTTGGAAAGCCAACGTTCATAAAGTTAAAAGAGTTGACGAAAACGGCAGAGTAAGTTACGAATACGTCTGCACCCGTTGCCTTAGAACGGAAAAGAAAGACGCGTAATCGTTCGTTACGCTCATTTTACACGACAAAATAAACTGCTTCCGTTGCTACGAAGCAGTTTTTGTGTATAAAAAAATAATGTTATGTCGATATAAAAAAAGACGCTCGAAATAAATCGAGCGTTTGTTTTTTGTACAGAAACATCAAATTTTACGCGTTTTTGGCTTGTTTTGCACGATAATCCTTAATTGCTTCGGCAATCGCCTCTTCGGCAAGAACAGAGCAGTGAATTTTTTGCGGCGGCAATCCTTCGAGTGCCTCCACTACATCCGCATTTTTCAATTTAAGCGCCTCGTCGAGCGTCTTGCCCTTTATCATTTCAGTCGCCATACTGCTACTCGCTATCGCCGCCGTACAACCGAACGTCTTAAACTTTGCATCAACGATGACGTCGTCTTTTATTTTAAGAAAAACCTGCATTATGTCGCCGCATTTTGCATTACCGACGGTCCCGACTCCGTCCGCGTTGTCTATCTCCCCTACGTTTTTAGGGTTTGCAAAAGTATCCAAAACTTTTTGACTATACATTTGTACTCTCTCCTTTTATTTCTTTGAAAAGCGGCGACCAACTACGCAATTTTTCAATGGTATCGCGCAGAACGTCCGCTACGTATTCCGTTTCTTCCATGGTATTGTCTTTGCCGAAACTAAATCTTATGGAACTGTGCGCCTCCTCGATAGTTGCGCCTGCCGCCATAATAACGTAAGACGGCTCCAAACTGCCCGAACTGCACGCGGACCCGCTGCTCACCGCTATACCGTTAAGGTCGAGCGTCATTAATATAGACTCCCCTTCGATATAGTCGAAACTAAAATTCGCGTTGCTTACAAGCCGATACTCCATTCCGCCGTTAAGTCTGCAAGCGGGTATCTCTTTTTGTACTCTTTCGATAAATCTATCGCGCATTGCCTTGATTTTTGCGTTATTTTCGTCCATTTCGGCAACGCAAAGTTCAAGCGCTTTCGCCATTCCGACAATGCCCGGGGTGTTCGTCGTGCCGGGTCTGTACGTCCGCTCTTGGTGCCCGCCATACATAAGTCTGTCGATTTTAACGCCGTTGCGAACGTATAACAAGCCTATACCTTTAGGTCCGTGGAATTTATGCGCCGACAAACTTAACAGGTCAATACCGTATTCGTCTACGTCGATTTTGATACTGCTTATCGCCTGCACCGCGTCGGTATGGAAAATTATACCGTTTTCCTTACAAAACGCGCCGATTTCCTTTATCGGCATTATCGCGCCGGTTTCGTTGTTGGCAAACATTATCGAAATTAATATCGTATCGTCTCTTACCGCCGCTTTGACGTCTTCCGTTTTTACTCTTCCGTCCGTCCCCGTCGGAAGATACGTTATAGAAAACCCTTCCTTTTCAAGTTGCTTGCACGTCTGCATTACCGCAGGATGCTCCACGGCGGTCGTGATAATGTGTTTTCCGTCTTTCGCATTTGCGTGCGCAACGCCGCGCAACGCCCAGTTGTCGCTCTCCGTTCCGCCGCTCGTAACATATATTTCTTGCGGTTTCGCGTTAAATATCGCCGCTATCTTCGCTCTCGCTTCGTCCACCGCAGCCGCGGCTTCTCTTCCGAACCCGTGCAAACTCGACGCGTTGCCGTAAACGTCGGTCATATATGGAACCATACTCTCCACGACCCTCTTGTCCGTACTCGTCGTAGCCGAATTATCCAAATATATCCTCATTTTATCTCCTATTTTGTATCCGTAGATACAAATAACACGCTTGTTGCTAACCAGCAACAATATCTAGTTCATTATTTCGACAAAAGTATACTGCTTTGGTAGGAAAAATGCAACTATTTATTCATATTTTCTCTTACGAATTGCAATATACCGTCGGTATCTCTTCCGCCGGTGAATCTTGCTTTTTCTATGCCGTTGTCGAAAATTATTACGCAAGGAATGAAGTTAATTTTATTTTGGGTTGCAAATTCCTCACATTCGTCCACGTTTACTTCGTAGCACTGCGCGCCGAGCGCGTTGATTTCTTTTTCCGCTTTTTCAAAAAACGGTTTCATATATTGACACGGACCACACCAATCCGCATAAAAATCCACCACCGTTATTCCGTTCTTTGTCGATTCCGTCTCGTTAGCCGTGATATTTTTCATATACAATCCTTCCTTTTTTATACGATTATTGCCAAGTGCCGCTTAAAAGATTATCTTCGTTTACGATTTTACACTCTTTTGTTCTTAAATTTTTAATTACGTATTCGTCTTTTATCGTTTCGTCTTCTCCGACGACCACGGCGTTTTCCGCGCCGATTTTGTCGGCGTATTTCATTTGTGCTTTAAGGCTTTTACCGATGATGTCAGTTAGGCACGATATGCCTTTTCGTCTTAATTCTGTTGCAAATTTCATCGCTTTATCGCAATATTTTTCGTTCATAGGCGCGACGTAAAGTTTTGCCACAGGTTCCTTCCCGAAAGAAAGCGACGCGTTTTCCATTACCATAATCAGTCTTTCCAATCCTAGCCCGAAACCCACCGCAGGAACGTCGGTACCGCCGATTTCTTCTACGAGTCCGTTGTATCTGCCGCCGCCGCAAACCGTTCCTTGGCTTCCTATCGAGTTGGAAACAAACTCAAAAACCGTACGCGTATAATAATCTAATCCGCGCACGATTTTCGGGTTAATCTCAAATTTTATGCCGAGATTGACGAGTATGGAACAGAGTTTGTCGTGATGGGCTCTACACTCGTCGCACAAAAAATCGAGGACTTCGGGTGCGTCTTGCGCCACTTCTTTACATTCCGGGTTTTTGCAATCCAGCACGCGCAACGGGTTTTTTTCCAACCTTTCTTTACAGGTGTCACACAGTTTATCCGCGCGTTTATAAAAGTGCTCTTTTAGCGCGGCTGAATAGGCTTTACGGCAATTAGGACAGCCGATGCTGTTAATGTTAAGCGTCAATTCGGTCAGTCCGAGTCTGTCGAAAAACTCTTTTGCCAGCGAAATAACTTCCGCGTCAGCGTACGGGGAACCGCTCCCGTAAAGTTCGATTCCGAACTGATGATGTTCCCTAAGCCTCCCTGCCTGCGGTTTTTCGTAACGAAAAACCGGCGTAATGTAGTACATTTTTGACGGTTGCGGCGCATTTATCAAAGCGTTTTCTACAAAACAACGCGCAACGCCGGCGGTTCCTTCGGGTTTAAGCGATATGCTCCTGCCGCCTTTGTCCGCAAACGTGTACATTTCTTTGTTGACTATATCCGTCGTGTCTCCTACTCCGCGCAAAAAAAGTTCGGTATGCTCGAACGTAGGCGTTCTTATTTCTCTAAACCCGAAATCTTCGGTTACTTTTCTCGCCGTATTTTCGACGTAATGCCATTTATAACTTTCCTGCGGCAGTACGTCTTTCGTTCCTTTCGGTATGTTTATCATTTCGTTCTCTCCGACAATTTTATAAGATATATTTTTTCAAATCCTTGGAATTCAAGGCTTCGGCAAGGTGTTCGTCCACGTACGCTTTGTCTACGAGAAGTTCGACTTCGCTCTCGGTGTCTCCGCAAGCGTTAAACGACACGTCTTCCAAAAGCGATTCCATTATCGTGTGCAATCTGCGTGCGCCGATGTTTTCTTTGTTTTCGTTTTCTATTTGTGCGACGTGAGCAAGTTCCTTTATCGCGTCGTCGGTAAATCTCAATCCCACTTTATCGACTTTGAGCATTTCCGCATACTGCATAATAATCGCATTGTCGGGTTCTCTCAATATTTTGCAAAAATCGTCTTCTGTAAGACTGTTGAGATTGACGATAACCGGGAATCTTCCTTGCAGTTCGGGAATAAGGTCGCTTATCTTCGAGATGTGGAACGCGCCTGCGGCGATAAACAGGATGTAATCCGTTCTTATATTGCCGTACTTGGTATTGACCGTACAACCTTCCACGATGGGAAGGATATCCCTTTGTACGCCTTCTCTGCTCACGTCGGGACCGCTCGTGTTACCTTTGGACGCGATTTTATCGAGTTCGTCGATAAAGATTATTCCGTCTTGTTCCGCTCTGCGAAGTCCTTCCGCAGTGATGGAATCTTTGTCTATCATCTTTTCCGCTTCTTCGTTGATAAAAATCTTCAAAGCGGTCGCAACGTTTATTTTGCGTTTTCTCTTTCTCTTAGGCATTATACTACCGAGGATTTCCCCGAAATTGTTGTCCTGAGGCGCGCCCATAGGTCCGAGCGAAAGTTGTTTCGGTGCTTCTTCCACTTCGATTTCCACGGGGATTTTGTCGAGTTTTCCTGCGTGTAAAGCGTCATAAAGTTCGTTTTTTAACTCTTCTTCACTCTTATCGGGAGAATTCTTTTTCTTTGCTTGTAAAATGGCGTTAACGAGTTTCGCTTCTGCGATTTCTCTTGCCTTAGGCTCCACTTCCGCGATTTTTTCTTCGTTTACAAGCCTTATTCCTACTTCGACAAGGTCGCGTATCATACTTTCGACGTCGCGTCCGACATACCCTACTTCGGTAAACTTCGTCGCTTCCACCTTAACGAACGGTGCTTTAACGAGTTTTGCAAGCCTTCTCGCTATCTCGGTCTTTCCTACGCCCGTAGGCCCTTTCATAATAATGTTTTTCGGAGTGATTTCTTCGCGCATTTCCTGCGGTAACATTCTTCTTCTGTAACGATTACGCAAAGCAACGGCAACCGCTCTCTTCGCGTCGTATTGCCCGATGATGTATCTGTCAAGTTCGTTAACTATTTGTTTTGGGGTCAATTCCATTTTTTTATTCTCCCGTTAAACCGTTTCCACAACAACGTTGTGGTTTGTAAAAACACAAATATCCGCCGCGATTTTCATTGCTTTTTTTACGATATTTACCGCGTCCATATCCGTATTTTCGAGAAGCGCTCTTGCCGCGCTTAAAGCGTAATTTCCGCCGCTTCCTATCGCGCAAACGCCCGCTTCGGGTTCGATTACGTTACCGTCGCCGCTAAGAACGTACATATTGTCTTTGTCTGCGACGATAAGCATTGCTTCCAAATTTCTCATTCCACCGCCCGTGCGCCAGCACTCGGCAAGTTCAACCGCGCTACGCATAAGGTTTCCGGAATATTTTTGTAACATTTCTTCAAATTTTTCGCTAAGCGTAAACGCGTCGCTTACGCTACCGGCAAACCCGACGACTACTTTGCCGTCGTAAATCCTTTTAACTTTTTTGGCGTTGCCTTTCATAACGATGCTTTGTCCCATCGTAACCTGTCCGTCTCCGGCAATCGCCGTAACGCCGTTTTTCTTTACGGCGCATATCGTCGTACCTTTCAATTCCATTTTTTACTCCTTTAAGATGGTTTCGGCATATTTGTCAATCGCCGCGACAGCCCTTTGGCTGTATTTTTCTTTTTTTATTCTTTTATCTCTTATTTTTTCTTCCGGTTCGGGCATTAAAGCATAACTGACGTGCATCGGCTGAAAATTGCCGTTCGATGCGGCTACGTAACGCATAAGACTGCCCGTAGCAGTAGTTTCCGGCGGAATCAAACTTTCCTTTCCTTTTAGTTTTCTATCGACGTTAATAGCAACCATAAGTCCGCTCATCGCGCTTTCGAGATACCCTTCCACTCCGCTTATTTGCCCTGCAAACCACAAATTTTTACGTTTTTTACAAGAAAAATCGGCATTTATCACTTTCGGCGCGTTTATAAACGTGTTTCTATGCATAACTCCGTATCTTACAAACTCCGCGTCACGAAGGGCGGGTATCAAGCCGAATACTCGTTTTTGCTCTCCGAACTTCAAATTCGTTTGAAACCCGACTAAATTGTATAACCCGTCGTAATTGTCTTCTTTTCGTAATTGCACCACCGCGTACGGTCTTTTGTCTGTCTTCGGGTCGCGTATCCCTACGGGACGAAGCGGACCGAACCTTATGCTGTCTTCCCCTTTCTTTGCCATCACTTCTATCGGCATACACGCGTTGAATACGTCCTTATTTTCGAACTCTTTAAGTATAACGGTTTCCGCATTTATAAGTTCGTTATAAAACGCAAGATACTCTTCTTTCTCCATCGGTAGATTAAGATAATCGTCGCCGCCTTTTCCGTATCGCGCAGCAAAAAAACTCTTTTCTTTGTCTACGCTCTCCGCCGTAACGATAGGCGCAACCGCGTCGTAGAAGTGCATTTCGCTCTCTTCCGTAACCGCGGCTACACATTCGGCGAATTTCCCTTCGGTAAGCGGACCCGTGGCAACGACTACTTCCCCGTCGAAATCAAGTTTCGTCACCTCTTCCCGAACGATTTTTAAGTTGTCGAACGCGCTAAGTTCTTTCTCTACCGCGGCGGAAAACTCGCTCCTGTCTACCGCAAGCGCGCCTCCCGCGGGAACGGAAGTTCTTTCCGCAACGCGGAGAATCAAACTGTCGAGCGCGCGCAGTTCATACTTTAACAACCCTTGTATTGTGGCTATGTCGGTCGATTTAAGACTGTTGCTGCATACGAGTTCGGCTAAATCCCCCGTTTTGTGGACGGGCGTTCCTTTTACGGGACGCATCTCGTACAAGACGACGTCGTATCCGCGTTTAAGCAACCCATACGCGCACTCGCATCCTGCAAGTCCGCCGCCGATAACAGTGATTTTATTCATTTTCCGTAACTGTTTCTTCCGTCTTAGGGTACTCGACGTGTCCGCAGTTTTTGTTGATACAGACGTATTGCTTTTTGTTGTCCTTAACTACGATTTTCATCACGTTTCTGCAAACGGGACAGAAAATCGGAGCAGGAAGTTCCCAACTCATAAAGTCACATTCGGGATAGTTTGCACAACCGTAAAAAACTTTACCGTTTTTCGTGTGCTTCTTCACTATATCGCCGTGACAACGGGGGCATTCCGCGACCGGTTCAACTATGTTTTTAATGTTTTTGCACTTCGGATAGTTCGGGCAAGCGAGAAATTTTCCGAACCTGCCGTTACGAACGACCATATTCGCTCCGCATTTATCGCAAATAACGTCGGTAACTTCTTCTTCCATCTTTACTTTTTTCTCTCCGAAATACGCTTTCGTTATGCATTCGTTAAAATGCGGATAAAACGCGGCAAGTACGTCCTGCCATTTATTCCCGTTTACCACGTCGTCGAGTTTGTTTTCCATCGACGCGGTAAACTGCACGTCCACTATGTCCGCGAAGTTCTTTTCCATGAATTGCGTAACGGTTTCTCCTAGTTGCGTCGGTTTAAGCAGTTTCCCTTCCTTTTCGACATAGTCCCTGTGTGCCAGTACGCTCAATACGTTGGCGTAAGTGGCAGGTCTGCCGATACCGTTTTCTTCCATCGCTTTAATGAGCGTGGCGTCGGAAAATCTCGTCGGCGGTTTGGTAAACTTTTGCTCTTTCTTTATCTCTTTCAAATTAAGTTTTTCACCTTCGGTAAAGTCGGGAAGTTTTTGCGTACCGTTGTCGTCGTCTTCTTCTTTATCGTGTTCGTAAACAATGGTAAATCCTTTGAAAATAATTGTTTTTCCCGTTATTTTGAACCCGTATTTGTTTGCTCCGCAATCGGCTTTTATTTTAACGTTAAGGGTGTTGTAAATCGCTTCCGACATTTGACTTGCCAAAAATCTGTCGTAGATAAGTTTATACAGCCTATAAAGGTTTCGTGCTACCTTGTCCTTGATGCTTTCGGGCGTTACCGCAAGCGAAATAGGTCTTATCGCTTCGTGTGCGTCCTGCACGTTCGCGTTTTTCGTCGTATAATAGTTATACTTTTCGGGCGCGTATTCTTTGCCGAAGTTCTTTTCGATATAATCTTTCGCTTCTTTTTGCGCTTCCGCGCTAACTCTTACAGAGTCGGTACGAATATAAGTGACGAGTGCGGTAAGTCCCGACCCTTCGACGTTTACGCCTTCGTAAAGTTGTTGCGCGAGTTTCATTACTTCGGGAGCGGTTATTCCAAGCCTGTTCGAGCCGTCTTGTTGGAGCGTACTTGTGGTAAACGGCGCGCCGGGATGCGATCTGCTTTCTCCCCTTTTTACGCTGTCTACGGTGTATTCGCCTTTAAGCAGTTCGTCTTCGGTTTGTTGCGCCGCTATGCCGTTGTCGATTTTAATTTTCTTACCGTTTTTATCCGCAAGCGTCGCTTTGAACGCGGTAGTTTTGCCGAGTTTGGTAAGCATTGCGTAAATATTCCAATATTCTTCGGGAACGAACGCTCTTATTTCGCGTTCGCGGTCCACTATCATTTTAAGCGCCGCGCTTTGGACGCGTCCGCCCGAAAGTCCTTGTTTGATTTTTTGGTTGAGTATCGGGCTTATTTTGTACCCGACAAGCCTGTCAAGCACGCGACGCGCTTGTTGCGCGTTTACTAAATTCATATTAATGTGTCGCGGATTATTTATCGCTGCGTTTACCGCACGGTTGCTGATTTCGTTAAACTCTATTCGTTGCGCGTCGTCACCGAGATCGAGAACGTTGCTTAAATGCCAACTTATCGCTTCTCCTTCTCTATCCGGGTCGGTTGCAAGATACGTTTGTTCGCTCTCTTTTACGGCGGCTTTTAACCTTTTGACGGTGTCTTTCTTTTCTTTAACCATTACGTAACTTGGCTTGAAATCGTCGTCTACGTCTATCCCTAAACTTTTTTCGGGCAGGTCGCAAACGTGTCCGCCGCTTGCCATTACCCGATAGTCTTTACCGAGATATTTTTGGATGGTTTTCGCCTTTGTCGGCGATTCTACGATTACTAATTTCATAAATTTATATGCTCCAATAATTATATTTGGTTTTTGTTATCAACCCGACGGCTGTCATTTTCGTAAGCAACGAATTAAGTTGCGGTACGCTTAAATCCACGACGTCGAGAATTTCTTCAAAATGCATTTCTCCGTTTTTCGCGAGCGCGTTAAGCACGCTGTCCTCGTTTACGTCAAGTTGTATATTGCTGGGTTTGGACACGTCCGTTTTCGTCATTCCGAGTTCGGAATAAATATCGTTAACGTCCGTCACAAGCCTGGTTTGACATTCTTTTATCGCTTTGTTGCAGCCCGCGCTTGCCTTGTTAAAAATACTCCCCGGAACACAGAATACGTCTTTGCCTTGGTTAAGCGCATAATTAAGCGTGAGCATCGTTCCGCTGCTTTCTCCCGCTTCGGTAATCAAAACCGCACGAGATATACCGCTTATTATTCTGTTTCTCGCAGGAAAATTATGCGCAGTCGCCGCTTCTCCGAGCGGATATTCGCTTATCACAAGCCCGTATTCCGCTATTTCATCGTAAAGCGATTTGTTTTCGGGCGGGTACACTACGTCCACTCCGCAACCCAAAACCGCCACCGTCTTTCCGCGCGATTCGAGTGCGGTTCTGTGAGAAACCGAGTCTATTCCGCGCGCCATACCGCTTACTATTACGAACCGTTCGCTTAACTTCGATACAAACTCTTCCGTCGCGCGAACGCCGTATTTCGTAGGAAATCTCGTCCCCACTACGGCAAACGCAGGTAAGTTAAGCAATCCGATATCGCCTTTGCAATAAAGCAACAACGGCGCGTCTTCGTAGCAAAGCATATTCTTAGGATATTCTTCGTCGAGTATGGTAACGAGTTTAACTTTGCATAATTCGAGTTTGCGTTCGGTTTCGTCAAAATTCGCGTTCGCCGCGCTTATGCATATCTCCCGATAATCTTTTTCTCCGAGAAGAGCGATTATTTTACTCCTGCATTTTGCTAGGTTGTTTGCCATATCGTCCGCGTCTATCGCGTCGAGAAGTTTCCTTCCCTTGGTCACGCCTATACCGTACGCGGAAGTCACTATAAGCACGGCTTTCTGTTTATCCGTAAGTTTCATCCGAGTATAAACTCCTTTTTGTCAACGGTTTTATACTGCACCGCTTCCGCCACGTCGTCAAAAACGATATCTTCTCTCTCCGCAAGATCGGCTATCGTTCTCGCCGTTTTAAGTATCCTCGTCGTCGCTCTCGGACTTAAATTCTTGCTCTCAAACACGTCTTTAAGCAATCGTTCGCTGTCCGCGTCAATTTTGCAGAACTTGTCGATAAGCGCGTTGTTCATTTGCGAATTCGCGTATATGCCGTATTCTTTGAACCGCCGTAACTGTATATCCCTTGCGTTTTCCACCCTTGCTCTCACGCTTTCGCTGCTTTCCGCTTTCCGTTTGGAGCGAAACTCGCCGTATTCGATATTATCTACCGTAACGTACAAATCTATTCTGTCAAGCAACGGTCCCGATATTCTCGATACATAGTTAAGTATCTCCCGTTGCGTACAGGTACATTGCTTTACGCTCGACCCGTAATAGCCGCACGGGCACGGGTTCATACTCGCTATAAGCATAAACCTTGCAGGGTAGACAACGCTTCTGTTTACTCTCGCTATGGAAATTTTGCCGTCTTCTATCGGTTGACGCAACGCTTCGAGTGCTTTCCTGTTATATTCGGGCATTTCGTCGAGGAACAAAACGCCGTTATGCGCAAGACTTACTTCGCCGGGCGTCGCTTTGGCTCCTCCGCCCGTTAGACTGAATACGCTCGCCGTGTGATGAGGAGAGCGAAACGGTCTGCGCTTAATCATTCCTTCTTCCGGCGCGATAAGTCCGGACACCGAATGTATCTTCGTTACTTCGATGCCTTCTTCAAACGTCATCTTAGGCATAATCCCCGTGACGCATCTTGCAAGCATCGTTTTTCCCGTGCCGGGCGACCCGCACATAAGCAGATTATGCGCACCCGCCACCGCTATTTCAAGTCCGCGCTTTGCCATTAGTTGACCTTTTACGTCCCCTATATCGACTTCGGGAACGATTATCTCTCCGTCGTCGTATTCTTCCGTCTGAATCGGCTCGTATTTAAGTCCGACGCAAAGACCGACTACTTCCGATAAACTACTCATAGCGTACACTTCCGCGCCGTGCACGTAAGCCGCTTCTTTGGCATTGTCCGACGGAACGACGAACTTTTTATATCCCGCTTGAACAGCACTTAATAGTAGCGGCATAACGCCGTTAATTCTACGCAACGTTCCGTCAAGCGAGAGTTCGCCCAAAAACACGTAATCTTTGCACCCGGAATACGGTATTTGTCCTATCGCGGCAAGATAACCGATCGCTATCGCGAGATCCAACCCCGACCCTTCTTTTCTCACGTCCGCAGGCGCAAGATTTATTACCGTCTTATGCATTCCGAAATCGAAACCGCTGTTTGTTATCGCGCTTCTTACTCGCTCTTTCGCTTCCTTGACCGCACTCGTCGCAAGTCCGACCACTTCGAGCGCAGGCAACCCGTTTTGCGCAAACACTTCGACTTCGACCGCATATCCGTCTATACCGTCCAAAGCATAACTTTTTACCGTCGTAAACATAAAAGTCCCCTCATCGTTTATCTCGTTCTTTTCTTCAAAATAATTAACGCCGCCACAAGAACGACCGCTGCGCCGCCGCATCCGCACACAATCCACAAAAACCTGCTTAACGGCATTTCCTTTCCGAAAACCGTTACTTTTTTCGACGCTTCTTGCATCGTCGCAGTAGGTTCTCTGCTGCCGTAAATAACAAGCGCGTAATCGGTGCTTTGTTTAATCGTAAACCTTATCGCGTTGTTTATTGTTTCCGTAGGCACGACTTCGCCCGTTTTAACGTTGACGAGCGCAACCGTTCTGTCAAGGTACTTGTTCGGCATATTCATTTTAACCGACAATCCTTTTTTTAGCGGCTCGGCAAGTTCTTTGCCGTCAATCGTAATTTTAAGCCCGAAGAAATCGGTAAACGCCTTGCCCGCTTTTACTATCGACGGATAATCCTTACCGTCGCTCTTTCCTTTCGTAAGCGTAAGCGTAACCTGCGTTCCTTTCTTAAACTCGGTAAAATCCGTTTCAAACGCGCTGAACGATATTATCCCCGACGCATAATCGGGTACGCTTTCTATTATCGTAGAACACGTCACGTCGCTTTCAATCGACGTCATAAGACTTTGCGCCGTTTTTATTATGTCCGATTTCGAGTTACCCGGATAGGACAACAGCCTGTTGAGCGTTGCGGCGTCCCGTTCCACAGATTTAGCCGCCGCGTCCGTATAATCCGTCTTCGTAAATCCGTCCAGCGTCTTCATTACGCGATTTATCAGCGTCGCCGTTTCCGAGTCGGAAAAATAAGGTATGGAATCAACGCGTTCCGCGCGATTTCCTGCCGCGTCTTCCATCCCTATGATAAATTCCTTAACCTTTGCGTTAAAAGCGTCGTACGGCAAAACTACGACGTAACGGGCGTATCCGCCGTTAACGGTTTGATCGGGTTTCATTTCGTACGACTTGTCGCCGTAGAAAAACGTTGCCTTGCTTATACCGCTTTCGTTTTTGTCCGTCGCATAAACCGATACGGTAAAAAACGCGTTCGCGTCGAGTACGTCTACGGTTAGCGTCGGTTTATCTTTAATTGTGGGTTCGGTTACGTCAAATGCGGAAAACGGCACGATTAGCGATTTCGTTTCGGACACGTTGCCTGCGTTGTCGGTAGCGTATAAAATAATCTTATGGTCGCACGCGGTCGCAAGGCTTATAGCGCAAACTTCCGTTGACGCCTGTTCAAAAGGTTTCGTTACCGCTTGCCCGTTTTCATAGATCGTATAGTATTGCGTTTGTTGCAATCCGCTTCCGCCGTTGTCGGGCAAAAACGTAACTTTTACCTTGTATTCGGACGCGTAAAAACCTTCTCTCGGTTCGGGCGTTATTTCGTACGTCGGCGCGGGCGGCGCGTAAAAATCGAATCTGTCGAATCCGTATCTCACTTCAAGTCCGTTTCCGGCGTTGTCGTAACAGACCGCTACGAGAGTGCATTTTTCGGTTATTTCAAATTCGGTTCTGTCCGAAGAAACGTAATCGAGTACGGTTACTTCTCCCGTCGAACCGTTCGGATACTCGAAATAATAGCATATCTTGCTTACTCCGCTTCTGTCGTCCCTGAACGCGCTCCAATTCGCAACGGCGACGTATTTCTTTCCTTCCCGTAACCATTCCGTCATAGGCTCGACGACTTTTTCCCCATCGGCTATGGTGGGCTTATCCGCGTCAACGGAAAAATAGACGATAGTATGGTCGAGTTTCGTCCCTTTTTCGTCCGAGCATCCGATAACCTTTACCTCGTAATTACCGCTCTCGTTCGCCTCGTATTCTACAATTTGATTTTCGGGAGTTTTTTCAACTTTGCTCTGCTCGGTTTCGCCGTTTGTTTCGATAAAATAATACGGCGCGGTTACTTCGAACCGCGCGACAACCCTACACGGATATTTTTCGTTGGTGTATTCACGTTCGGCTATATTCGCCGAAACGCCGTTCAAACCGATAAAATAGTAACCTTTTAATTCTTTCGCTCTCACCGTCGGTTCGTCTGCGTACGCCGCGTAGTTCGTCGCGTTAAACTTTACGCCGAAAACCGCGGCAATAGCCGCGGCCAGAACCGCAATGAAAATTATCGCTTTTATTGTTTTTATATTATTTTTATTAACCATATATAGTGCAAGTTTTTTGTCGTGCCTTATTATATCACAGCGCAGTCGTGTTTTCAACAGTGGAACGAAAATTTATTACGTTATTATTTAATAATAAAAAAATTAAAAATTCCTTAACGAGCGCGCCGCACTTCGTATCGTAAAGCGGTTTGCTTGCGTTTTTCGGGTCACGCAAAAAAACCTCTCTGACATAAGAATGTAATATATAGGAGGTTCTTTAACAATGAAAAAACTAATCACGCTTGTTTTAATCGCGGCTATGGCGGTCATCGGGTGTTTTTGTTTTGCGGCTTGTTCCGACAAAAAAAGCGACGACGTCATCCGCGTTAACGAAGTAACCCATTCGGTTTTTTACGCGCCGCTATACGTTGCGATAAACAAAGGATATTTTGAAGAAAACGGCTTAAAAATCGAACTCACCAACGGCGGCGGAAGCGACAAGAGTATGACCGCTCTCATAAGCGGCAATGCCGACATAGCCCTACTCGGTCCCGAGACTTCGGTATACGTCAAGGCGCAAGGGAGTGCGAATACCGCGAAAATCATCGGTCAACTTACCCAAAAGGACGGTTCTTTCTTAATCGGCAGAACTGCGGAAAAAGACTTCAAATGGACGAATTTGCGCAACAAAGAAATCATAGGCGGTCGTCGCGGCGGCATGCCGGCTATGTGTCTTGAATACGCCGTTTTTCAAAACGGTCTTAAAGACGGAACGGACGTAAACATAAACTACGACGTGCAGTTCGATCTCATTACCGCGGCGTTCGAAAGCGGCGTCGGAGATTATTGCACTATGTTCGAACCTGCCGCAAGTCAATATCAATCCGAGGGCAAAGGTTATATCGTTTCGAGCGTCGGCGCGGAAGTCGGCAATGTGGCTTATACTTGCTTTATGGCTACCGAAAAATATATTTCGGGCAACAGAAACAGAGTTTCCTCGTTTATGAAAGCGATAATTAAAGCAATGAATTTCTGTCTTGAAGCGTCCGCGAAAGAGATAGCCGAGGCGGTTTCTCCTTCTTTTTCCACGACGGACAAAGTTCTGCTCGAAAAGGCGATAAAAAGTTATCAATCCATTGACGCGTGGGCGAAAAAAGCGTATATGACGGAAGAAAGTTTTTCCCACCTGCAAAACGTTCTTCTTCGCGCCGGCACGATTAAAGAAAAGGTTGCGTACGCCGACGTCGTTTATAACGACGTACTCGACGAAATTTACGGTAAATAACGGAGAAAAAAATGAACGTACTTGAACTAAAAAATCTCGACTTTACTTACCACGGCAAGGACCGCGAAACGCCCGCCATACAAAGTATCGGGTTTACGGTAGACGAAGGCGAGTTTGTAGGTTTGGTCGGACCGAGCGGATGCGGTAAAACGACGATACTCAATCTCTTGGCGGGAATTTACCCTCCTGCCGGAGGCGAGATTTTACTTCTCGGCAAACCGCTCGCTCCATCGTCTAGGCAAATTGCTCTCATGCCGCAACGCGACCAACTGTTCGAATGGCGAACGATTGAAAAAAACGTGATGCTCGGTCTTGAAATCACGAAAACGAAAACCAAAGAAAACGTAAAATACGGTTTGTCGCTTCTTAACAAATACGGCTTAGGCGACGTCACGAAAAAACACCCGTCCGAACTTTCCGGCGGCATGCGGCAACGCGTGGCTCTAATACGGACGCTTGTGCTTCGTCCCGACGTGTTACTTCTCGACGAACCGTTTTCCGCGCTCGATTTTCAAACTCGTCTTAACGTATGCGACGACGTATATTCGATTATCAAACAGGAAAAGAAAACCGCTTTGCTCGTAACTCACGATATTAGCGAATGTATCTCTCTTTGCGACAAAGTCGTGGTTCTTTCCGCTCGTCCCGGTCGCGTCAAAGACATACTCACCATCGATATAGACAAGTCCCTTTCTCCGCTCAAACGCAGAGAAAGTCCCGAGTTCGGAAAATACTTTGAACGGATATGGAAACTTTTGGAGGATAAAAATGAGTACGGAACACAAGCGATTTTTGAAAAAACTCAGGACGCGTAAAATAGTCGTCACCGTTTGTCGCGTCGGACTTCTCGCGGCGTTTCTCGGGTTATGGGAACTCGTTGCCGCGTTCAACGTAATCGACCCGTTTATAATTTCGTCACCGTCGCGTATAGTGCGTTTAATCGGGGAACTATATAAACAAAACAATCTCTTTCCGCATATCGTCGCGTCTTTATACGAAACGGTGATGGGTTTTGTCATCGCGACCGCCGTCGGAACCGTTATCGCGATAATTTTATGGCTTAGCAAAGGATTACGCGAAGTACTCGAACCGTACATCATCACGCTTAACTCACTGCCGAAAATCGCGCTCGGGCCGATAATCATCGTGTGGATGGGAACGGGTTCCAAGGCAATTATCTTTATGGCGGTTCTTATTTGCGTCATCATCACGATTATCAGCATGCTCGCAGGATTCATCGGCGTGGACGCGGAAAAGATAATGCTCTTAAAGTCAATGAAAGCGAGTAAACTGAAAATTCTGACAAAACTCGTTCTTCCCGCAAACGTTCCGACGCTTATTTCCGTATTGAAAATCAACGTCGGATTAAGTTGGATTGGCAGTATATTAGGCGAATATCTAAGTTCTCAAAAAGGGCTCGGTTACTTGCTCGTTTACGGCTCGCAAGTGTTTCAACTAGACCTTGTAATGACGAGCACGGTTATTCTCTGCGCTCTTGCCGGCGGAATGTACGGACTGGTCGCGCTTATAGAAAAAGCGGTGAAAAAACATTTCGGCTTATAACAAATAAAGAAAAAGGGCTGCGATTTCGTCGCAGCCCGTCTGTTTTTCTGTTTCTTTAACTAAAATTTAACCCCGTTCTTTCTCATTTCCTCAAACAGAATTTTTTTATGGTTTTCTTCTAGTTCCGTAAGGGGCAATCTAATGTCGGGCGAGCAAAAATTCATTGCGTTCATCGCCGCTTTAACGGGTATGGGATTTACTTCGGAAAAAAGCGCGTGGATAAGCGGTAGCATGGAATATTGCAGTTTAGCGCAACCGGTTATGTCGCCCTTGAAAAATCTATTGCACATTTCTACGGTTTTTTGAGGAACAACGTTGCTTAAAACGCTTATTACACCCTTTCCGCCCAGAGAAAGGATGGGCAAAACTTGGTCGTCGTTGCCGCTGTAAAGGTCAAGTTTATCCCCTACAAGAGACATCGTTTCCACCGCTTTCGATATGTTTCCGCTTGCCTCTTTGATGCCGCAAACGTTCGGATGATCGGCAAGCGCAAGGTATGTGGCCGGCTCGATGTTTATCCCCGTTCTGCCGGGCACGTTGTATAAAATAACGGGAACAGTGCTATTGTCCGCTATTGCGGTAAACATTTTCACCAGACCGTTTTGCGTGCATTTGTTATAATACGGCGTAACGCATAACAACGCGTCCGCTCCCGCTTCGCACGAACATTTCGCCAGGTCAAGCGCGTACGAAGTATCGTTACTTCCTGCGCCGGCAATAACCGGAACTCTCTTGTTCACGCGTTTAACGGCATACGCTATCGCGTCCCTATGCTCGTCGTCGGTAAGAGTACTCGCTTCTCCCGTAGTTCCGCACACGACAAGCGCGTTTACTCCGCTCTCTATCTGCCAATCGATAAGCGCGCCGAATTTTTCGTAATCTATTCCGTTTCCCGAAAACGGCGTAATAAGCGCAGTCGCTACCCCTTGAAAAACAGTCCTATTTTTTTTCACCGAAAACCTCCGATTTTTATGTTTATATTAATATTAACTTTACTTTATCTTTCCGATTTTGTCAAACGGAACGCACACCCGTAACTCTTTCTCTTAAATATATGACGGCATCGGGTATTTTTGTGACTGTATCCGCGCTAGTCATACATATATCCGTTTTTTCTTTTTGCGCGAATTCTCCCGCTAAACCATTGATATATGTAGCGTAAGCAACGGATAACAGCATATTTTGATGATTTTGCGCGAGAACACCGACTAGAATTCCGCTTAAAACGTCGCCGCTGCCGGCGGTCGCCATTCCCGCGCACCCCGTATTCGAAACGACAACCCTTTTTCCGTCGGTTATTATCGTTGCCGCGCCTTTGAGCGCAACTATCGACGAATAGTCGATAGCGAGCGATTTTGACGCGGCAACGGGATCGGACAGTATTTCGGCGCGGGTTTTCCCCAAAAGCCTAGCCGCTTCGCCGACATGCGGAGTAAGAACGGTAACGCATTTTTTATCGACAATTAAATCCTTGTTTTCGGCAAGGACATTTAACCCGTCGGCGTCGATTATCACGGGAGAGCAGACGTTATGCAAAACGTAATCGAGTATTTTACGATTGTTTTTTCCTTTTCCCCATCCCATTCCTATCGCCATTGCGCTTGCTCCGCACAACGCGGCGGCAAGTTCTTTCTTTTTGAACTTCATTTCGCCGTTTTTATCCGACAAGGGAAACAACGTGCTTTCTTTTATTTCTGCGGCGACCGACGGCATTATGCTTTTCGGCACGACTACGCGCGACAAGCCGCAGCCCGATTTAAGCGCGGCAAGCGACGACGCGGCGAGTTTGACCGCGCCGCAATAATTTGCGCAGCCGCCCGCAATAATCGCCGTGCCGTACGTCCCTTTGTGCGAATAATTCTTTCTTTCTTCAACGAAAGACGCGAAGTCGCTTTCTTCGGCAAGAAAAAATTTTTCTCCGATAATCGGTATTCCTATATCTACGTTTTTAAGCGATTTTATATAGTCTTTCGCCATACCCAAAAAATGCCCGGTTTTGTACGTTCCTATGCTTATCGTTATGTTGCTTTTTACCGCTTTATCGCATAAACCGTTATCTCCGTTTAGCCCGCTATTTGTATCCACAGATACAATTATCGCGTTTGAATTATTAATTTTATCTATTATGAGCGAATTAAAATCGTTTATTTTTCCGTGAAAGCCGGTTCCGAAAAGGCAATCGACTATATAATCAAATTCGGTTAAATCCGTGTTTTTGTCGATGTATTCGTACGGTAAATTTCGTTCGATACATTTATCGAAGTAGAATTTTCCGTCGGTTGAAAATTTATTCTCGGTAAGAAAAAGCACGCAAGAAAGCGTGCTTTTTTCGCATAGTTCGAGTGCGAGAACGTATCCGTCGCCTGCGTTGTTGCCCGTGCCGCAGACGATTGCGATTTTTCCGTGAAAGTCCACGGCGTTCGCTATCGCTTTGCCGGCTCGCATCATAAGCGTTTTTCCGCTCGCGCCGCGTTCGATTTCGGCTTTGTCCGAGTTGCGCATTGTTTCGACGGACACGACGGGTATCATTATTTCTTCTCTCCGAGCAATTTTCTCGCCATAACGACTCCCATTACCGACGCCATCATAAGTCCGCGCGTCCAACCGCTCGAATCCCCCAAGCAGTGAAGGTTCCCGACGTTGGTATTAAAGTCGGAATCCATTTTGATTCGGTTTGAATAGAATTTTATTTCGGGCGCATAAAGAAGAGTTTCGCTCCCTGCAAATCCGGGTACGACTTTATCCACTTGGTCGATGAACCCGAGAATACTCGTCATCGTTCTATACGGTATTGCGCTCGTTATGTCGCCTGCCACCGCGTCTTTAAGTGTAGGCACGACGTTTCCGCGCGAAAGTTCTTTTTCCCAAGTACGTTTACCGGCTCTGATATCGCCGAGTCTTTGGACGAGAATTTGTCCGCCGCCGAGCATATTGAGCAGTTGCCCTATATTTTGCGCATATAAAATCGGTTCGTTAAACGGTACGCTGAAATGATGAGAGCAAAGTATTGCGAGGTTCGTATTTTCCGATTTTTTATCTTTATACGAATGACCGTTTACCAAAGCAAGGTCGTTTTCGTAGTTTTCCTGCGCGACGAAACCGCCGGGATTTTGACAAAACGTGCGAACTTTGTTTTTGAACGGTTTAGGATAACCGATGAGTTTGGATTCGTACAACGCTTTATTGACTGTTTCCATGACTTCGTTTCGCAACTCCACTCTGACGCCGATGTCTACGACTCCCGCTTCGTTTTCGATGTGATGCTCTCGACACATTCTTTCCAACCAGTCCGCGCCTTTCCTTCCGGTTGCGACAACCGTCGTTTCCGCTCTAAATTCTTTGCCTAGAGCAACCGCGCCTCGGCAAACGCCGTTTTCGATGATTAGGTCGGTTACGTCGCAAAGCGGATGAAGTTCCACGCCGCTTTCCACGAGATAATTTTGTATACGCAAATACAAATCGTGCGCTTTTTCCGTGCCGAGATGGCGTATCGGACAGTCTACGAGTTTAAGGTCGGCTTGAATGGCTTTAAGTCTGATATTTTTGATTTCATCGGTATTTTCGATACCTTCGATATGTCTATCTGCGCCGAATTCGAGATAAATCCCGTCGGTATAATCTATCATTTCCTGTGCGTAACTTTCCCCGATAAGTTCGGGAAGGTCGCCTCCTACTTCGTAACTTAGAGAAAGTTTGCCGTCGCTAAACGCACCCGCTCCCGCAAACCCGGACGTGATATTGCACGTCGGTTGGCAGTGAACGCATTTTCCCGTAACGTTTTTAGGGCAACTCCTTTTATCGATAAGCCTTCCTTGGTCGAGAATGGCTATTTTTTTGTCGCTTTTGTGTTTTAACAGTTCAAGCGCGGTAAAAATCCCCGCAGGTCCCGCTCCGATTATCAATACGTCGTACATAACCGTAAACCCTCCGATTATAATTCTTTTTCAACAAAAAATATTCTACCACAATCGATTTTTTTTATCAAACAAAAAACCTTTTTTATCCCTTTTTTTATTATTTTTTATCCTTATTTTTCTACTTTGCGGGCGGGTGGGCGGGCAG
>CAKQTC010000002.1 GCA_934274515.1 uncultured Clostridia bacterium | reverse complement strand
CCCCCCCCAGATTAAAAAAATTTATCGAAATCGCTTTTTTTGTTTGTTTTTTCCTTAATGTTATGTTAATATACTTCTAATAATGAATAAAGTTTTTATAAATAAACTAAAAGAAGCGTGTTTTTCCATTCTTCCGATAACCGCGATTATCGTTATTCTTAATTTCGCGACTACCCCGATGAACGGTTATTCTTTCGGGTCGTTTCTCGTCGGCGCGTTTCTTCTCATTATCGGCACCGCGCTCTATTCTCTCGGCGTCGATTCGGCAATCGAACCTATCGGCGAACACATAGGTTATAGGATAAGCCACACGAAAAACGTCGTTCTACTGTTGTTCGCGGTTTTCCTTATCGGTTGTTTCGTCACTATTGCGGAACCCGACCTTACCGTTCTTGCAAACCAAGTATCCATCAATAGTTGGCTCTTAATAATTACCGTCGCGATAGGCGTCGGCGTGTTTATGATACTCGCGGTTTTGCGTATGATATTGAAAATCAATCTCAATATCGTCTTGGTCGCGCTTTATACCGTTACTTTCGTCCTGATTATTTTCGTTGACAAGGAAATGATTCCGTTGTCTTTCGACTCGGGCGGCGTAACGACCGGACCTATTACAGTACCGTTTATCATGACGCTTTCGGCAGGTATAAGCGCGGTTATCGGCGGTTCCAAATCGCAAGAAAACAGTTTCGGTACGATAGGTATTTGTTCGATCGGACCTATTATGGTTATGCTCGTTCTCGCCCTTATTCTCAAAGATACGAAAAGCAGCGCGGAATTAACTTATCTTACCGAGATAAATTCGGTCGGAGATATTTTCCTTAACTATTTCAAGGCTCTCCCGATATACCTTAAAGAAGTGGGCATTGCTCTCGCTCCGATTACGGCGTTCTTCCTGATAATGCAGGTTTTCTTTATCAAATTGCCGCAAAAACGTCTTGTAAGAATACTCATCGGTCTTCTTTATACCTATTTCGGACTAACCCTTTTCCTTACGGGCGTTAACGTAGGATTTATGGCGACGGGTACTTACATCGGCGGTAAAGTCGCGGAAGTAAACCGTTATCTTATAATCCCGATAGGTGCGGTCGTAGGCGCGTTCATCGTTCTTGCCGAACCCGCGATTCATATTCTTAACAAACAGGTCGAAGAAATAACGGGCAGTATGATTTCCCGTAAAACGATGTTTATGGTGCTTATGATTTCCATGGCGGTCGCCGTCGGCATCTCGATGTTGCGCGTTTCCACAGGCATAAGCATTCTTTGGATAATCGTCCCCGGGTACGCCATCGCTCTGATTCTCTCGTTCGTCGTACCGAAAATTTTTACCGGCATCGCGTTCGACTCCGGCGGTGTTGCAAGCGGTCCTATGACGGCGACGTTCCTTATGCCTTTCGCTATGGGCGCGTGCGATCAACTCGGCGGAAACATTCTTTCGGACGCGTTCGGAACGGTCGGCGTGGTCGCAATGGTACCGTTAATCGTGCTCCAAATTCTCGGTTTAATTTATAAATTGAAACTAAAACGCAAAGACAACGCGCTTAAAAAGCAAAATGCGGAACTGCTTTCTCACGAAGGCGAGGTCATCGATTTAATCTAACGGAGAGAACGAAATATGGACAAACTCAAACTGCTTGTAATTATCGTTGACAGAAAAATAGCGGACAAAGTTGCGGAAACGGCAACCAAACAGGGCGCGTCTTACGCTCACGTTCTTTACGGACGCGGAACGGCAAAAAACGATTTGCTTAACCTACTCGGTATAGGCGAAACCGAAAAAGGCATCGTCCTTGCCGCAGTCAACTCGAACTCGATAGAAAAAATCAATTCTGACTTAGACTATCTTTACGGTCTAAAAAAACAGGGCGGCGGAATATCATTTACCATTCCGATGGCAAGCGTAGGCGGTCCCGCTACGTTAAAAATTCTACGGGGCGATAAGGAGTAAAAATGGACAATAAATACGAACTTATTCTTACTATTCTTAACCGCGGATTTTCCGACCTTGTTATGGACAGCGCGCGCGCCGTAGGCGCAACCGGCGGCACGATAGTCACCGCGCGCGGAACGGGGACGAAAGAAGTAGAACGGCTTTTCGGTATAACCGTTTCTCAGGAAAAAGAACTCGTCCTTATTCTTACCCTCAAAGAAAACCGCAACGCGATAATGAACGCCATTTGTCAATCGGCAGGGCTTAACACGCAAGGCAAAGGTATAACGTTCTCCCTCCCCGTAGACGACATTTTCGGCGTAAGTTTCGGCATAAACAACGGCGAAACCGTCCAAACCGAAGAGAAAAACGAGTCAATTCCATCTTCGGACGCGGCGGATACGGAAAGTTCCAAAAAAACCGAAACTTTACCCGCGGACTGCGAAGAAAAAGCGGAAAACGCGGTGACAACGGACGAAAATAATGGCTGAAAAATGCTATCTCTGTCCGCATAAATGCGGCGTGGACAGAGAAAAAACCGTCGGACGGTGTCGCTCTTTTTCTGCGATGCGAATTTGTCGCGTCGCGCCGCATTTTTACGAAGAACCCCCTATAAGCGGAACGAACGGCAGCGGAACCGTCTTTTTCGGCGGTTGTTCTCTCGATTGCGAATTTTGTCAAAATTACAAAATAAGTAAATCTTACGCAGGCGTTTCCTATACTCCCGAACAACTTGCCGACGAGATAAAAAAACTCGAAGAAAGCGGCGTGCACAACATTAACTTCGTGACCCCGACGCATTTTTCCGATAAAATTCGGCTCGCGCTCGACATATATCGCCCGAAAATTCCGATTGTCTACAACACTTCGGGCTATGAACTTCCGTCGGTAATAACAGATCTTCTTTCATACGTCGATATTTTTCTCACCGATATGAAATACTCGTCGAACGACGTTGCGAAAAAATATTCAAAATGCTCTAATTACGTTGAAAATTGCCAAAGTTCAACGGATATAATGATAAAAAACAAACCGCTGATTTTTGACGGTAACCTAATGAAACAAGGGGTTATCGTAAGACACCTTGTTCTTCCTACCGAACTTGATAACACCTTCGGCGTTATAGACTATTTTACGCGCTATAAGGGCGCGGCGTATCTAAGCGTAATGTCGCAGTTTACCCCGGAATACCGTTCCACTATCAAACGCACGCTATCCCCTTTGGAATACAAAATCGTACTCCGAAAAATCATCGACGCCGGGATTGAAGACTGTTTCGTACAAGAACTTTCTTCGGCAAGCGAAGATTATATCCCCGAATTCAATCTCGGCACGAACGATTAAACGCTTTCTTTTTCGGCGTTTTTCAAATCGATAAATATTTTTAACATATTCAACACGTCTTTATCGAAAATCTTTTCGGGATCGGGTTTTTCCCGTCGTTCGGGTTGTTCTGCCACTACTTCCTCTGTTGTCGTTTCTCCCGACATAGTAGGTTTGTTTTTCCCTCCCATTAACGACATAAGCATTGCCGCCATAGGGTTAATTCCGTTGCTCGTTGTCGCGCCGCCGCTCGCTGAAAACATTTTCATTATCATATCGGGCGACAGTCCTCCGCCGCTACCCTGTCCGCTTCCGTTTTTCGCCATTAATAACGGCAACAACATCATTAAATTCGCATTCATTTTTACCCCCGTTTCGGCATTTTCAATAGTTTTTTAACCTTATTGATTTTTTAACAAAATAATAAGTTCTCTCATTCTCTCAGCCTGTTCGGGCGTGAGGAATGCTCTTACGTTGTCGTAAAAAGCGTCGAGTTCGCCTGCCGATACGTTCCCTCTCGACACGCTACCGACTTTGAAAAGTTCTTGCATAAGTTGCTCCTCGCTCATAGACGAGTACCTTTCTACCGCTTCGGAAGCGGACATATCTTTGTTCCTTTTCTTTTTTTGCGCTTTTTCTCGTTCTTTTCTTCTCATATATTCGCCTACGTCCATATTCCCCTCCGCCGTATATTATATTCGTTTATTTTTCGCCGCGTGCAATCTTTTTTACCGCGTAAATCGCTCTCGCTACGTCCAAAAAGTTGTTATTGTTCCCGAAAGAAAATCGCACCGCTCCCCGTCCTTCCGTACCTAGATACTTGTGCATAAGCGGCGCGCAATGCAACCCTCCTCGAACGCATATTCCGTATTTCTCGCTGAGTTCGTCCGCAAAAACCGAACTGTCTTTTCCTTTAACGTTACACAAAACAATGCCGCCGTCACAAGGGTACGTTTCTATGTTTTTTTCAGTTTTTATCCCCTCTTCAAACCTTTTCGCTAGACGAAAAATCTTATCGTTTATTCTTTCTCTGTGTTTAACGGCGTATTCCGTTCCTTTCCCCAAAGCGATTATCCCCGCCGCGTTTAAGGTTCCCGTTTCCATTCCTTCGGGTATCTCGACAGGTATTTCGAGTTTGTTACTAGACGTTCCGGTGCCGCCTACGACGAGCGGGTAAAGTTTAATCGTTTTTCTTAATACCAAGAATCCCGTTCCTTGCGGGCCGAGAAGTCCTTTATGTCCGCTTGACGCGACCATATCGACGTTTTTGTAATCGTAGTCGTCGTGTCCTGCCGTTTGCGCCGCGTCGAGAATGAACAGCGCGTCGGAGTACCGTTTTGTGATTTCGGCTAATTTAGAAAAATCGGTTTCTTTGCCCGTTACGTTACTTCTTCCCGTAACTACTACCAAACTCGTTTTCGTTTTCAACGCCTGTTTAAGCGCGTTTTCAAAACTTCCGTTTTCGTCTGGATAAAGAATTTTCATTTTTACTTTTCCTTCGAGTTCTAGTTTTTTCAACGTTCTTAACACCGAATTATGGTCGTAAACGGTGGTTATCGCCTGTCCGAACGGCTTTGTTCCTACGATACCGAGATTGAGTGCTTCGGTACAATTTTTTGTAAAAACGACATTTCCGTCGAAAAATGTTTTTTTTATGATTTCCCGCGTTTTTTCGATTTTTAACGCTGTTTTTATTCCTGCTTTATGCCCCGCTCTGCCTGCGTTTGCGGAAAAAAGTATTTCTTTTGCAGCCGTCATCGCGACGGATAACGGCTTTCTTCTCGAAGTTGCCGCGTTGTCGATATATACCATTTGCCTCCGAACTAATCAATTAACTAATTTAATATAATGTATTAGGTACATAAGAATTTTATTCGGGAGATACACACTATGGATACACTTGCGGTCTTTCGCTCGCGGAGCGAAGCATTGAAACTTTATAACCTGTTAAAAAGCAAAAGAATAGCCTGTTCCACAGTTAGCACGCCGCAAAGAATCGGCGTCGGGTGCGGCATAAGCGTCGTTTTTTCATCGACGGTGTTAAGCGAAGTCAAACGTTTCGTTTCGTCGATTTCTGCGTCGTCGTTCGTCGGATTTTATCATAGATAGCCTAGCGCGTTCGTTTTGCCATCGACGCGTTTTCAACCCGTTATGTCCGCCCGAACGCGACCTTTCGCGCGAAAAACAGAATTTGTTGTCGTTAAAAATTGACATACTTTATCGGTATAAGTATAATAATATTTATATAGATATTATGGACGCGTTTAACCTTAACGAAAAATCGATGGACGGCGGAGCGTATCTGCTTTCGGGCGACGACGGTTACCTTGTGCAAACCGCCGTGAATTTTTTCCGCGGTCTTTTACCGGAAAACTCTCTTTCTCTTCACGTCATCGACAAGTTTCAAAGCGTGGACGAATTGTCGAGTTGCTTGGGCGTTTACAGTTTCGACGGATCACCGAACGTGGTTATCATCGACGCTCCCGATAACGTAAAACTAACCGACGACGACCATAAATCATTACTTGCATTGTTACAACGCGGCGTCGCGCCCGACTATGCGGTTTTTCGCACGGGTTCGTTTCTTACTGCCGCAGAGAAAAAACTTCTCACCGTCATCAACTGCCAAAAGCCTAACAAGTACGGTTGCATTGCCTATGCGGAAAAACTTTTTCCTTTCGGCATCGACAAACCTGCGGTCGCGCTTCTTGCCGATTACACGGACAACAGTCTTGCGAAAATCAACAATGAAAAAGAAAAACTTCTCGCTTATTGCGGAGAACGAAAAGTTACTTTGTCGGACGTGGAAAATCTCGTGAGCGAAGACAACGAACTACAAGTTTTCGCTTTTGCGAACGCGGTTGCGTCGGGAAATACCGTCCTTGCGATGAAGCAACTTGAAAAAATGCGTGTTTACGGCGTCGCGCCGTCTACTATACTTTCCACGCTGACTAATCAATTTCAACGTATGCTGTTTTGCGCGCTTAGTCCGCTTCCCGACGCGGAACTCGCTTCGCTTATGAAAGTTAAACCTTTCGCAATCGAAAAAACACGCGGCGGAAAAAAACTTAAATCTAAAATTCTTAAAGACAATCTCGGGCTTCTGCTCGAATGTGAATACAAATTCAAAAGCGGCGAAATTACCGACGAAACCGCGTTAAACGTCGCCGTAAGTAAACTCTTGGAAAAGGAGCAAGCATGAAAAAACTTTATTCGGACACAGTTATTTCCAAACTTCGCGCCGTACCTGCGGTGTTATGGGTGATTTTTTTACTCGTTTCTTTCTTTTTTGCGAACGCGTATGAATTCTTACTGTCCGCGGAATACTACGCACATAGTTTTGCGGAAATCTACAAAGAAATGGGTTTAACCGTAAACACTATTACCGTAGGTATATTGGCGTCAGTTTTCGAAGCCGCGATTTATCTTGCGATTTTCGAAATATTGATTGCGATTACCTATAATCTTGCCGCCGGGCGGTACCGTTGTCAAATCAATCGTCAAGATTTCAAATTTCGTCTGCGTTATTTTATGATAATCGTTAATTTAATTATCGGCGTGCTTTCCGTCGGTTATTTCTTTACGCAACGTGAAAACGGCGTAATTAATCCGCATATCGTACTTTTCGGCGACAAAATTAACATTCTTAACGCGACAAACCCGTATTATACCATACAAAGTTCGGTTTTGCCTTTTGCGGTAGCCGCGATTATGGCTTTGGTTTTCTTTGATGATTTCCGTACTCGTTACGTTCCGAAACGCAACCAAACGGCTTTGTTTTCTCGTTTCGCTATGATTTTTATCGGCATCAACGTGCTTTTGTTCGTATGGAGTTTGTTCTCGAATTTCCTTCTTATAAAAAACACGAAACCTACGACCGTTGCGGAAATTATCGCGTATTCGCTCCAAGCGGCGTCGTACGTCGCGGCGGCTGTCGGATATTACTTTTATTATCGCAAAATTAAAAAAGAACCCGACATCGAGTTCACTATAAACAACGATAACGACAAAGGCGGAAGCGACAAAATTTATGACGACTTCGGCTTTTAGGAGATGAGAAAATGGTAGGAAAAATTGTTTCTTTAATTCTATGCGGAATTGCGCTTGTGCTTGTTTTGGTATTTTTCGCGCATAAAAAATCTCCGCTTTTGATGGCTTTGGGCGGTTTGGAAATAATCATGCTCGCCTTGATGCAACTGCTTACTTGGTACGTTGATGCGACGTTCTCGTTCGGCGTAACGATTATGCTGCTCGTTTGTATCGTGAGCGACATTTCGGCAATCGTCGTTTATCAAAGCGATTTTCGTAACTTTTTCCTTAAATTGTCGCGTTTTCACAAGAAAAACGTAGAAGTTTCCGTTACCGACGAAGAAATGCGCGAAAGCGTAAGTCAAATCGTCACTGCTTGTCAAACAATGGCCAAGTCGCGTACGGGCGCATTAATCGTAATCGTAAAAAATAAAATCGACCAGTACATTCTCGATTCAGGCATTAAACTCGACGCAATCATAAGCGCGCCTTTGCTCGAAAGCATATTCAACACCCGTTGTCCTATGCACGACGGCGCGGTTATCATCAAAGGAAACAAAATTCTTACCGCAGGCTCGTTCCTTCCTTTATCTAAAAACGAATCCATCGCGAAAGACCTAGGGACGCGTCACCGTGCCGGGATAGGCGTAACCGAAGCGGAAGGGAGCGACATCATAAGCATTATTATCAGCGAAGAAAACGGTATCATTTCGACTGCGGCAAACGGCGTGCTTAGAAGATACCTTACTCCCGAAAGGCTTTTCGACCTGTTATACGACCCGTATCTCAACAACGCGGACGACCACAGAGTAAAAAAATCAAAAAAGTTTTTTAATTAATTTTAAGGCGGATAAAAATAATGAATATAGCGTCACGACACCCGATACTACTACCTAAAAACGCGGACATGCGTAAATGGGCGGTAATCGCCTGCGATCAATACACCACGGACTTTTCGTATTGGCAAACCCTCGATTCTTACGTCGGCTCTTCCCCCAGTACGCTACGGCTTATTTTCCCCGAAATCTATCTTTCGGGTGACGCGGAAAGCCGTATCGGGGCGATAAACTCGACGATGCGCGAATATCTCGACAACGGAATTTTTGAAGAAAAAAACTGTTACGTACTGACCGAACGCACTCTTTCGGACGGAAGAAAACGCATAGGGCTTGTATTCCCCGTAGACCTTGACGCGTATGATTTCAACGATGAAAACGCGCTTATACGTCCGACGGAACAAACAATACGCGAGCGTTTACCCGTAAGAATACACATAAGAGAAAACGCGCCGCTCGAACTACCGCACATACTCTTGCTTGCGGACGACGAAGAAAAAAGCATAATAGAACCGCTTTATAAAAAAGTTTCTTCCCTTGAAAAACTCTATGATTTCGACCTTAACATGAACGGCGGACATATTCGCGGCTTTGCCGTGCCTTACGACGAAGTTCCTTTGACCGCGTTCGATAAGTTGTTATCTCATACTTTGCAAGAAAAAAAATACGGAAAGAACGCGCAAATACTTTTTGCCGTAGGCGACGGAAACCACAGCATGGCGACAGCGAAAGAGTGTTGGGAAAAAATTAAACTCACGCTTACCGAAGAAGAAAGACTGTCGCATCCGGCAAGGTTTGCTCTTATCGAACTGCTCAACGTTTACGATGACGCGCTTGATTTTTTACCTATACACAGGGTTGTGTACGGCATTGACGAAGACGAGTTCATCGACGGATTGAGAAACGTGCTGTCGGGTGACAAAATGCTTACGATAATAACTCGAAACGACGAAACTTTTATTCCGTCTTTCGGCGAATCGGATAAAACAATTATCGCTCTTCAAGCATATCTTGAAAAGACGAAAGAAGAAAAAGGAATTACGATTGAATACGTACACGAAGAAAAACAGGTACGAGACGGCGCGAAAAACGGCGGAATAGGCATTTTGATGCCGTCGTTCCCCAAAAAAGCGTTGTTTAACTACGTTGTTAATCACGGAAAACTTCCGAAAAAAGCGTTTTCGATAGGGGAAGAAAAAACAAAAAAATATTATATCGAATCAAAAAGGATAAAGTAATATGGAACTAAGAGTTTGTAAGTTCGGCGGAACGAGTATGGCGACGAAAGAGTCCATTCTTCAAGTCAAGAACATTGTTCTCGGCGATAAATCGCGAAGATTCGTTATCGTCAGCGCGCCCGGCAAAAGATTCCCCGGCGACGAAAAAGTAACCGACTTACTTTACGCGTGCTACGAAGAAAAGAAAATATCCGGCAAATGCTCGGGTTATTTCGATAAAATCCGCGAAAGATTTTGCGGTATCGTGAAAAATCTAGGACTTAATTTCGACATAGTCCCCTATCTCGACGAAGTTGAAAAAGGCATTGAAAACAGCGTTTCCCCAGATTATGCGGCTAGCCGCGGCGAATACCTTAGCGCGGTGATTATGTCGAAAGTTTTGGATATGGATTTCGTCGATTCGGCGGAAATTATCAAGTTCACCGCAAAAGGGACGTTCGATTCCGAATACACAAACGATATGGTCGCCAAAAGGCTATCATTCTATAACGGCGCGGTTATCCCCGGATTTTACGGCTCGATGCCCGACGGAACGATTAAAACGTTTACTCGCGGCGGCAGCGATTTTACCGGCGCAATTATCGCTCGCGCGGTCGAAGCCGACGTCTACGAAAACTGGACGGACGTGGATGGTTTTATGACTACCGACCCGAGAATCGTTCACGACCCGAAACTTATCGAATGTCTTAGTTATGACGAACTCCGCGAATTGTCCTATATGGGCGCGGGCGTCCTTCATCCCGAATCCACGTTCCCATTGCAAGAAACGCGTATTCCTATTAACATAAAAAATACGTTTAACCCGTCTGCTCCCGGCACGATGATAATCAAAAACGCGTCGGCAACCGCAAGCCACAGACTGATTACGGGTATTGCAGGCAGAAAAGGCTTCACTACTATATTTATCAAAAAAGCAATGATGAACAACGAAATAGGATTTTGTCGTAAAGTTTTGTCCGTGCTAGAATATTACGGCGTAAATATGGAGCATATGCCGACGGGGATAGATACAATGAGTTTGATTGTCGCCGACCACGAAATCGACGGTAACCTAGACGAAATAATCGAGCGCATACGCGGAAAAGTCAACCCCGACTTAATCTACGTCTATCGCAATATATCCCTTATCGCAATCGTCGGGCACGGAATGAACAATCAACTGGGTACGGCGGCAAAAGTGTTCTCCGCCCTTGCAAACGCTAATATCAACGTAAAAATGATAGACCAAGGCAGCAGTGAAATCAACATAATAGTCGGCGTAAACTCCGACGATATGAACCGCGCAATCTCTTCGATATATCACGCGTTTTTTTAACGTATAACAGTTAAACGACGTATAAAAAGAACTCTACGAAAACGTAGGGTTCTTTTTTTCTATCGATTTTATATCGTTATTCGGAATATACCGCGTAGAAATCAATCCGTTAAAAAGTCTTCGACCGTTTTATTGAATTCTTTGCTTTTTTTATTTGCGATAAAATGGTCGCCTTTTATAAAAATCAGTTTTGCACTCGGTATCGACGCGGCAATCAATCTCGTATGTTCGGGTTTTATCATATCGCGCGTACCTGCTATTACGAGCGTCGGAGCGGTAATTTGTTTAAGTTCGCGCACGCTTATATTCGGCTCGTTTACCATTAGCCCCAAAAGTTCGGCGGTGCGATTTGCTTTTTCACTTTTCCGCGCAAATTTACGAGCGATTCTATACCCTATTTCTATCGGTAATTGCGTAATTCGCTTTACTCCCGACGGTGTTAAATTTGCACCGTTAATCACGAGTTTATTCACCATATCGGGGTGTTCGATCGCAAACGTAAGCGCAATATTTCCGCCGTCGGAAAAACCTATGATATGGGCTTTTGGTATCCCTTTATCCCTTAAAAAGTTATACAAATCGGTTGAAAAACGTTTAATTGAAAAATCGCCGTCACCGCGTCGGCTTTTGCCGTGACCTCGCGTATCGATAGCGATTACCTTATAATTATTTGAAAAGTAGTTTATTTGATTAACGAAATATTCGTGGTTTTCGCCGTTCCCGTGCAAAAATACGATAGGTTGACCGTTTCCTTTTTCGATGTAGAACGGAGAAAAATTCATATTTTATCCCCTTTTCTTTTGCAGGGCGTTGATGAGAATAAACGCACCTGCGAGGACGGCAATCGCACCTATCATAATAAGGTACATAACCCAAATTTCGACTTTATTGCCGAAGAAGTAGATATTGCAATCGACGCTGTCTTTGATTTTTTCAATGACCTCGTTCGGGAATCCTTGCTTCGACATTTCTTCAAAAATACCGTTAAGCGCGTGGTTTCTTATAAGCGAAGTTCCGTACGTTCCCGGCAAGAGCGAAAGGGCTTTTTGTAATCCCGAACCGAACTGCGATATAGGCATATAAGCGCCGCAAATAAAGCCGTAGCCTGCGCTTATGACCGTTCCGACTGCCGCTATTTGTCCTTGCGTGGACAAAAAGTTGTTTATAATCGATGAAAACGCAGTTCCGAAAGTCGTCAAAATTAACACGTCAAGAATGATAAGCACGACGTCCCCGAACGACAAAAACCAACCGTTAATCGCAATATAAACAAAACACGCTACCGTAGCGACGTAAGTTACGATAAGGGTCGTCAGCAACGTACCCATAAAATAAGACGCGGCGAGCGTTGCTTTTTTCACGGGTGTAATCAGCAAATCTTTTCTCGCGCCGGTTACTTTGTCGTTTGCCATAAGCGTATTCGAGCAGAACGCGACGGTTACGCAACAAACTGCAAGCAACGACGAGAAAAGTTCTCCTCCTACCGTACCGTTTATAAGTTTTTTCGAGATTTCCACGCCTTGCGGAATAGCGCTTGCAAAACTGTCGCGGTATACGTTTGCCAAAAACGTTGCGTACAAGACAAGCATTATAATCGGAGTGATTAATGACGTAAAAAACAGACCTTTTTCCTTAAAAAACACCTTGATATTTCTTTTTGTCAATGCCCAAAAAGTTTTCATTTTAATTTTCGCCTCCGACTAGTTTTTTACCCGTAACCGAAAGAAAAACGTCGTCCATTTTGCCTTTAACTATTTCAAAATCGGTAAATAGATCGGGACGTTTTAGTATCAAATCTCGTGCTTCCGTTGTATTTTTAACCGCTATTCTAAACCCGTCGTTTACAGTTTCATACCTTAAACCGAGTTCATTTATTTTTTCTTCGGCAACGTTATACACGGTAATAAAATCGCCCGTATATTTATTTTTCAAATCGAGCGGCGTGCCCTCTGCGGAAATCTTTCCGTTGTCTAAAATCACGACATAATCGGCGTCGGCGGTTTCTTCCATATAATGCGTGGTTAAAAAAACGGTCATTTGATCGTTTTTGCGGTAGTTTTGTATTACTTCCCACAATATTTTTCGCGTTTGCGGATCAAGTCCCGTCGTCGGCTCGTCCAAAATAAGAATTTTCGGACTATGCAACAACGCTCTCGCCACGTCAATTCTTCTTCTTTGCCCGCCCGATAGTTTACCTACTGCCCTGCCGAGAAAACTCGTAAATTCGAGCAGTTCGGCAAGTTCGTTTATCCTGTCTTTAGCCTGTTTGCCGTATATTCCGTACAACGCGGCGCGCGAAATAAGGTTATCTCGCACCGAAAGCGACATATCCAGCACCGAATTTTGGAAAACTACGCCAAGTTCTTTCGTTATATTTTCCATATCTGTTTCGATGTTTTTTCCGTCGATAATCACCGTTCCCGCGTCTTTTTTCAGACTGCCGCAAATAATGGAAATGGTCGTGCTTTTCCCTGCCCCGTTTACGCCCAAAAATGCAAAAAGTTCGCCTTTTTCAACGTGAAATGATAAATTGTTCACAGCGTGGACGTCGTTAAATCTTTTATCCAACCCTGTAATATCGATAATGTGTTCCATCCGTTCTCCTCTATAATATCCCGTCGTGCCTAGCACAATCAAAAATATTATATTTATTGTTTTCCGCAATGTCAATATAAGATAGAAAAAAACTTATAAATTAACTCGTCTATACGCCATATAAAATACTCCGCCTATACAACGTATAACTTTCACCGTTATACTGAACAATCGATTTTTGCTTTTGACGTTTTCTTATTCGTTATTTCCGCAAACGTCGCTAACAGTGCGCAAAAGAAGAGCATCACGAAAGGCATTATAGTAAACGTGGTTGCCGTTGCCACAAACCCGAACGCGAGTTGCGTGGCGAAACCGACCGCGTATGCTCCGCCCATGTGAAAACCCGTAATATCCGCGGAATTTTTGTCGCCGAATCGTTCGGGAATCGCGTGTAAAGTTGACGGGAAAATCGGTCCGAACCCGATACCGATAAGCAAAAATCCTATTAAAGTCGTATGTTTATTCGGGATAAAAAGCAAAATTATTCCTATCGTTGCCGCTATCGCGCCACCGCGAATAAGGTTTTTATCGCTAACTTTCAAAGAAACTATTCCCGAAATAAATCTACCCGTCATTATTCCGCCGAAATATGCCGAAATATATTTTGCCGCCACGTCCGGCGTAAGACCTCGAACGTTTACGATATAACTCGCTCCCCACGTTCCTACTAGAAACTCCATACTGCAATAAAATCCGAGCGACAGTATCCCGAATATAACGCCTTTTTGTTTTAATATAGCAACAATGCTTCGTTTGGGTTTCTTTTCTTCTATATTCGGTTCTCTTCTCTCGCATTTGATATCATACTTTTTCCAGAGGAACAACGATAAAAAGACGATAATCGTAATAGCGAATTGAATATATGAAACGGTTCTATACCCTTCTCTCCACGTTGCGTTTTTCAAAAAATAGGACATAATAAGCGGGCTTGCGGTAACGCCAACGCCCCAAAAACAGTGCAACCAGTTCATATGAATGGCTTTATAGCGTAGGGAAACAAAATTGTTTAACCCGGTATCTATCGCTCCCGCGCCGAACCCGCCGAGTATTGCAAAAGTCATCATAACCCATACGTTTGGCGAGAAACTAATTCCGATAAGACTGATGGCGGTAAGCAGTACAGACGCCGCGGTGACTACGCCCGTGCCGAGTTTTCTTATAAGAGTACCCGCAAAAAAACTTATTCCGCCTGTCGTGACACCGACTATTATCGAATAAACCGAGCCGATGCTTTGTGCTACGTTAAATTCGAGATGAGCCGCCGGCCATGCCACTCCGAAAAGAGAATCCGGAAGTCCGAGCGAGATAAACGTTATATAAATGACGACTAACAATATAGTCATTTTTGTATTGCCTTCTTTATTTATTATTTCTAGGTAAAATCAAGTATTCTTCGTCGTTATCGACCATTATCAAAATGCCGAAAAAATCAAAAATTTGTTTTCCGATTTCTGTAATTTGGTCGGACAAGCCGATTGCCGTTACTTTTCTTTTTGGGAGCGAAAACAGCGCGTCGATTAATATTTCCGTTCCGCCTCGTTCCGCCTCGGCGCAAGTTTGTTGAATAATTCCTTTATCGACGGCATTATTTATCTCCGAAGTAATCGAACGTTTTTTTCAAGTCGAGTTTTTGAAATCCGCCGTACATTTTTTCCGCTATTTCGTCGTAGCAATCCGCACCTAAAAAGAATTTAATTATTTCCCTTGCTTTTGCAACGTAATCGAAATCTTTCATTTGTTCTCTATACGCTACCCATGCGTCAAAGTAGGCGTTGCAGTACGCCGTTTCAAGGTTGGTGTAATATGCGTTGTACGGCATTTGCAAATATACTTCGCCCGTTTGAAACGCCTTAATCTTGGCGTAGACTTCGGCCTTTTCCTTGTCCTTAAACTGACTTTTAAGTATGCCGAGTCCGCCTGCGTCTAAAATGATAATTTCGGGGTTCATTTTGAGTAAAGACTCCGAATCTACGGATTTTTGGTACCCCTTGTAGCCGTTTACGTCCAAAATATTTTTAATCCCCGATACATCGAAAATCGAATACGAAGCGGTAGAACTTTCTATTCCGTGCGTGCCGTAATTGCTTTGGCAACCTAAATATACCGAAGGTTTGTCTTCTTTTTTTACCGACGAAAATCTTTCTCCCAAGTCTTTTTGTATACCGCAAATATAGTCGACGACTTCTTTCGCTCGATCTTGCTTATTAAGCACTTCGCCTAAAAGCGAGATCGATTTTTTTACGTTTTCGTCAAATGCTTCCACCGTTCCGTAACTAAGCACGACTACGGGTTTGCCCGTTTTATTTTGCAACTCGTCCATAGCAGACTTGTCGGAAGTATATAATGAAATTATTACGTCGGGGTTGCAGGCAAGAATTTTTTCAGCGTCCGCGCTACCCGTCGGTCCACCGATTCCGCAGGACGGAAGAGAGTTAAACAAGTCCTTATTTACCATTTTATAGGGACGTATCGATAAAGTTTTTCCTACGCCCGTCCCATCTCTATCCACGTCTTCCACGCCGCAAAGTTTAGACATATCTCCGACGTACGAATACAATCTAAGCGCGCCTCCGCCGACGCAAACTACCCTGTCTATCTTATCGGGAACGACGACTTCCCTGCCTAAAAGGTCGATTACCGTTTTTCCTTTCTTTACGTCGTTATTCGTGCAACTAACGGCAAAAATCATAACGAACAGAATTATTGCGGCAAATAAAACAGTTTTTATTTTTTTCATATTACTCTCCTAAGACCATATATTTTTTTTCGTCGTGATTTAGTATTTTTGCGTTTATATCAAACGTTTCGTTTATGTCTTGTTCGGTTATTTTTTCAACGGGTATTTGCTTTATGGTTTTTCCGTTTTTCATCAATAAAATCTCGTCGGCAAAATTAAGCGCAAGATTAATATCGTGTACTATGGTGACGGAAATCACTTTTTTTTCTTTCGTGATTTTTTTTAACATTACGAGCGTTTCGTGTTGATTTTTAACGTCAAGGTTGCTCGTCAATTCGTCAAAAATCATAATCGGCGCGGACTGCGCAATCGCTCGCGCAACGGCGGTTTTCTGCTTTTCTCCGCCCGATAGGTTTTTTACGTTTTTTAACGCAAAATCTTCCATATCGAGAAGTCGCAGAGCGTCGCGTACCGCGATTAAATCGGTTTCTTTTGCTCCGCTTTTTATATACGGTCGTCTTCCGAGAAGTACGGCGTCAAACACTGTCGTTTCGGGAAACCCGACTTCCTGAGGCACCGTGCTTATCAGTTTTGCACGCTCTTTCGGTTTTGTTGTCAGCAAATTTTTTCCGTCAAATTCTATGGTTCCGCTTTCGGGTTTTAACAAGCCGCAAACAAGTTTTATCAACGTGCTTTTGCCTGCACCGTTTGCTCCGAGAATGAACAAACTTTTTCCTTCGGTTGCGGTCAAAAATGCGTTATTGACCGCTTCTTTGCCTTTTTCGTAAGAAAACGACAAGTTATTAATCTTTAATTCCATAGCCGTTTTTCTCCCTTAAAAGTAAATATAAAAACGCGGGACCGCCGATAAGCGACGTTATCGCACCTACGGGCAAAGTCGTTCCCGCAATCGCTATCCTACCGAGCGTATCCGCGATAAGCAAAACGACCGCTCCGCACAAAAAAGACGACGGTAATAAAAATCTAAAATCGTCGCCTATGATTTTGCGCATTATTTGCGGCGCGATTAGTCCGATAAAGCCGATTATCCCTAAAAATGCAACGCATACGGCGGTGACTAGCGACGCCAAAAACAACGATATTATCGTGGTCGCCAAAGTGTTTACCCCTAACCCGGAAGCAACCGAATTCCCGTTTGCCATAGCGGAATAATCCCATCTTTTAATGAAAAAGAATATAGACGCGACGACAACTACGACCGCCATAATCAGGTCTTCTCGATAAGTCGCTCTCGATAAATCGCCGAACGTCCAATAAACCGCCGACGCAACGTAGGTGTCCGACGCAAAATATTGAACGAGCGTAGTCCCTGCTTGAAAAATCGCGCCAACAGCCACCCCCGAAAGGACAATGGAAGAAGAACCGAATTTTTTTGTACGGGTCAACGCAAGTATGACGCCTACGGAAACCAAAGAAAAAACAAACGCAAAAAAAGATACAAGATACGGGTTTTCTATCGTCAACCAGTTCCCGTGAGTGGAATGGAACGCGCCTGCGCCAACGACGATGATAGCAAAATTTGCCCCGAAAACAGCGGCGTTGCCTACACCGAGCGTAGACGGCGACGCAACGGGATTGCGTAACACACTTTGCATAACGCATCCGGAAATTGCAAGTCCGCCCCCCGCTACAACCGCGGCGATAACTCGCGGCAAACGGATATTCCGCATAATAAGAACGTTGGTTTCGCTCCCTTTCCCGAATAACGCGCGCACGACTTCGATAAACGTAAGTTTTCCCGACCCGACGGACAAACACATCACAAAACAAAGAACGGTGACTATGGCTAAACAAACGCAAAGAACGTTCTTTTTAAGCAAACTTTTTTTATATTCCGCTATCGTATCGCCCCGAATCTGCTCTTTCTTTCTCACCAGTATATTATAATGTTAAAATTGTATTTAGTCAAATTACATTATTAATATCGACTCGACTAAAACGTCTTTTCGCCGTATTCTTTACATTGCCGCTTGCGCTAGACCCTTCGACGTCGCTCAGGGTGACGATACCGACGGGAAAAACATTTCCTTCCGCGACTTACTTTGCTTGATTTCGGAATGCAACGTCACGTTGCCGACGGAACGGCTCTGCCGTCCGTCATTTTGAGCGTAGTCGAAACATCCGGGCGATAGCCGAAGTGCAAAATCAAAAGCGTTACGGGACATAAGACGTCCAAAAATGCAACTAAACCGTTCTTTTTATGAAAAATTATTGCAAAATTTTTCTCTGTGTGTTAAGATAAAATCGCAATACAAACCAAATACATATTCCAAAGTACACCCGTCGGTAGCGGTGTACCTGTTTCGCATTACATAGACTTTGGAATATGTACATAATTTGTATTGCAGCAAGCGGAACGGCACATTCTACAGTACCGTTTCGTTCGAAGCGGTACTTTTTTTTGTACCCAAAAATATGTAAAAAACGACAAACGTCGAAAAAATAATAAGGAGAAATCTTATGAAACGCTTTTTGAAAGTTTTTTTGTCTATTCTTTTCATTGTCGCTCTTGCGACATCTATCGCCGCTTGCGGACAAATAGACGATAAAGACAATGATAATCCCACCCCCGGACAAACCACAACACCCGATAATCCTACCCCCGACGCGCCGAATAATCCGAATACCCCGACAGAACACGTCCACGCATACGGCGAATGGAAAATCGTCACAAATGCAACCTGCCTTACCGACGGCACAAGAAAACGCACTTGTCCCTGCGGCGAAAGCGAAACAGAAACAATTTCTGCTTTAGGCCACGATTTTGAAACAGTATTTACTACCGACGTAGAACCTACTTGCACTCTAAAAGGTAGCAAATCTCACCACTGCTCGCGTTGCGCAGAAAAAACGGAAATAACGGAAATCGAACCGCTCGGACATACCGAAGTAATCGACCCTGCCGTAGCGGCTACTTGTACCGAAAAAGGTAAAACCGAAGGTAAACATTGCTCTGTTTGTAACGAAATTATTGTCGCACAGACGGATATCGACGCGTTAGGTCACGACGAGATACTTCACAATGCACAAGAACCTACTTGCACGGCAATAGGTTGGAATGAGTATGTAACGTGTTCACGTTGTGATCACACTACCTACGTTTCAATTCCTGCGTTAGGCCACGATTTTGAAACAGTATTTACTACCGACGTAGAACCTACTTGTACGCTAAAAGGTAGCAAATCGAAACACTGCTCGCGTTGCGAAGAAAAAACAGAAATAACGGAAATTTCTGCGTTAGGTCACGACGAGATACTTCACAATGCACAAGAACCTACTTGCACGGCAATAGGTTGGAATGAGTATGTAACGTGTTCACGTTGCGATCACACTACATATGTCGCAAAACCTGCCTTAGGTCACGATTTTGAAACAGTATTTACTACCGACGTAGAACCTACTTGTACGCTAAAAGGTAGCAAATCGAAACATTGCTCGCGTTGCGACGAAAAAACGGAAATAACGGAAATTTCTGCATTAGGCCACGACGTACAAAACGGTGTATGTACGCGTTGTAACGCCGTAGAATTAACACTCAAATATTCATATAACAGTGACTCAAAAACGTATGTCGTAACAGGTTGCTCGGGAAACGGGTCTATAGCAATAATTTCCGAAGAATACGACGATGGCAAAAACGGCAAACATCCCGTGACGAGTATCGACGAGTTTGCGTTCAGCGGTTGCACCAATCTTACGAGTATAACCATTCCCGACAGTGTGACGAGTATCGGCTATGCGGCGTTCAGGTACTGTAGCGGACTTACAAGCATAACCATCCCCGACAGCGTGAAGAGTATCGGCTGGTATGCGTTCTACAACTGTAGAGGACTTACGAGTGTTACTATCGGTAACGGGGTGACGAGTATCGGAGATTCTGCGTTTAGCAAATGTAGCGGACTTACAAGCATAACCATCCCCGACAGCGTGACAAGTATCGGCTCCGAAGCGTTCGAAGGTTGCACCGGACTTACGAGCATATATTACACGGGCGATATAGCAGGCTGGTGCGGAATAAGCGGACTTGGTAATATAATGTCAAGTTCTCGTACGTTATATATAGACGGCAAAAAAGTAGAAGGTGAATTAATAATTCCCGACAGCGTAACGAGTATCGGCAGTTATGCCTTCTACGAATGTAGCGGCCTTACGAGCATAACCATCGGTAACGGCGTGACGAGTATCGGCATTTTTGCGTTCGGCGGCTGTAGCGGTCTTACAAGCGTAACCATCCCCGACAGTGTGACGAGTATCGGTGGTTATTCGTTCTGGTACTGTAGCGGACTTACGAGCATAACTATCCCCGACAGCGTAACGAGTATCGACTATGAGGCGTTCTACAACTGTAGAGGACTTACGAGCATATATTACACGGGCGATATAGTAGGTTGGTGCGGAATAAGCGGACTTCGTAATATAATGTCAAGTTCTCTTACCTTATATATAGACGGCAAAAAAGTAGAAGGAGAATTAATAATACCCGATAATGTGACGAGTATAGGCGAACATGCGTTCTCTCATCGTAGCGGACTTACGAGTATAACCATCCCCGACAGCGTAACGAGTATCGGCAATTCTGCGTTCCTCGGCTGTAGCGGACTTACGAGCATAACCATCCCCGACAGCGTGACGAGTATAGACTGGAGTGCGTTCGGCGGCTGCTATAAACTTGTAGAAGTATACAATAAGTCTTCGCTAAATATAACTGTCGGAAGTTCCGGCTACGGCTATGTCGGATATTATGCTAAAGCGGTATATACCGAAGAATATACAAGTAAATTATCCACCGACGCAAACGGATATATTATCTATACCGACGGCGAAGATAAAATACTTATAGGATATACGGGTACGGAAACCGAACTTACTTTGCCCGAAGGAATTACCGATATATATAAATACGCATTCTATGAAAACACTAAAATCACCAAAGTTATTATACCCGACAACGTGACGAGTATCGGCTATCGGGCGTTCGAAGGCTGTAGCGGTCTTACGAGCATAACCATTCCCGACAGCGTGACGAGTATAGGGAATTGGGCGTTCCAAGACTGTAGCGGACTTACGAGCATAACCATCCCCGACAGCGTGACGAGTATCGGCGATTATGCGTTCGAATACTGTAGCGGACTTACGAGCGTGACCATTCCCGACAGCGTGACGAGTATAGGCAATGGGGCGTTTAGGGGCTGTAGCGGACTTACGAGCATAACAATCGGTAACGGCGTGATGAGTATAGACAATGATGCGTTCGACGGCTGCTATAAACTTGTCGAAGTATACAATAAGTCTTCGCTAAATATAAGAGTCGGAAGATCCGACTACGGCGATGTCGGATATTATGCTAAAAATATATACACCAATGAAAATCAAAACAAATTATCCACCGACGAAAACGGATATATTATTTATACCGACGGCGAAGATAAAATACTTATAGGATATACGGGTACGGAAACCGAACTTACTTTGCCCGAAGGAATTACCGATATATATAAATACGCATTCTATGAAAACACTAAAATCACCAAAGTTATTATACCCGACAACGTGACGAGTATCGGCTATCGGGCGTTCGAAGGCTGTAGCGGTCTTACGAGCATAACCATTCCCGACAGTGTGACAAGTATCGGCTATAAGGCGTTCAGCGGCTGTAGCGGACTTACGAGCGTGACCATTCCCGACAGTGTGACGAGTATCGGCAATGATGCGTTCAGCGGCTGCAGCGGACTTACGAGCATAACCATTCCCGACAGCGTGACGAGTATAGGGAATTGGGCGTTCCAAGACTGTAGCGGACTTACGAGCATAACCATCCCCGACAGCGTGACGAGTATCGGCAATAGTGCGTTCGACAACTGTAGCGGACTTACGAGTGTGACAATCGGTAATAGCGTAACGAGTATAGGTCGGTATGCGTTCAGCGACTGTAGCGGACTTACGAGCATAACCATCCCCGACAGCGTGACGAGTATCGGAGAAAATGCGTTCTACGGCTGCAAAAATCTTACTATTTACTGCAAAGCGACTTCGAAACCAAGCGGTTGGCGTAGTGATTGGAATTACAATGGCGGTAAAGTAGTATGGGGTGCAAAATAGTCCGACTGATTTGATTTGCACGTATAAAGATTAAGGGGGAAAATGAATAACTCCGCGCTAAATTAGCGCGGAGTTATTTATGTTTCGGGTTGGTTGCAGGTTAGTCGATATTTTATGGTTTGGGGTATCGAATTATATTATTTAGCGTTCTTAAAATGGGGTTTACTTTTCGAGTTCTTGAAGTATTTTTTGAGTTTCATTGCCGATTTCTTTAAGGGCGCCGTTTTCGAAGGGTGATTTTAGACCGGCGAGGGTTACGAGTTTACCGAAGGGGTAGAGTCCGCCGCGTTTGGCGTGTTCGAGGTAGCGGTTTAGCGCATCGTCGTAGTTTTTTCTTGAGAGTGTAAGGAATTCGAGAGCGACCACCTGAGCGAGGCAGTAATCGACGTAGTAGAAGGGGGTTTCGTAGATATGCATTTGGAATTGCCATCTTGTGCCTTTTTCGAGGTAAGGTATTCCGTCGAACGAGAGATACGGTCTGTATTTTTTTTCGAGGTCGAGGTAAGCCTTATTTCTTTCTTCCGGCGTCATATCGGGGTTTTCGTACACGATATGTTGGAATTCGTCTACTATTACGCCGTAAGGGATAAAGCAAAGCGCGTCAACGAGGTGTTTATACTTATATTCGTCGGGGTTCTTAAAGAATTTATCCATATATTTCCAGCACAAGAATTCCATACTCATACTGTGTGTTTCCGCGGTTTCACATGAGCCTATTCCCACGGATTTTTCTTTTCTGTTCATAGCGTAATCGAATGCTATCGTGTGACCGAACTCGTGTGTAACGACGTCAACGTCCCCTGCCGAGCCGTTAAAATTTGCCAAAATAAACGCTTGTTTATATTTGTCAAACGAAGTTGCGTAGCCGCCGCCCCATTTTCCGTCGCGTGCTTTGGTATCGAATGCTTCGGTTTCTAACATTTTGTCGATAAACTTACCGGTAACGGGGCTCATTTCGTGGTACATATCTTTGGCGGCGGCGAGTATTCCTTCCGCGTCCGGGTACGGTTTCGGGTTGCCGCAATCGATAACACCGTCGTCATAGAATTTGAACTCGTCGATTTTAAGGTTTTTCGCGATTTTGGCTTTGAGTTTCGTCACTAACGGTACGATGTCTTCTAGCACGTTGTTGCGGAACTCCGCTATCATTTTTTCGTTATAATCTATTCGTCCCATACGGTTATATCCGAGTTCGACAAAGTTCTTATATCCCATTTTTTTTGCCATTTTGGTACGAACTTTTACTAGTCTATCGTATATATCGTCGAGTTTTTCGCTTTCTTTCCCGAGTGCCGTTCCGATTGCTTCGCACGCCGCTTTTCTGACGTTTCTATCTGCGTCTTCCATAAAACCGCGGACGTAACTTATCGGTTTCGTTTCGCCCCTGAAATCCACTGAAATTTGCGACATAAGCATCGAATATTCGGTAACTATCGCGTTTTCTTCCTGTTCGTCCGATACAGTTTCCGCGCTGTGCGATTTTCTCTCGCATTCGATGTTCGGGAAAAACGTTTCGGGAAAAAGTTTTTCCAGTTCCGATTTGAACGGACTATCCAGTAAAACGTTGCTTATCTCGGTGGAAATCGCGCTTGCGATAGGTCTGACTTCGTCGTAATACGTTTGTTCGGCAATGTAAAATTCGTCGCGCGTGTTTAGCGTATAACGAGTGTACGCCAGCGATGCGTTCGTTCCAAACTTCTCAATTTCGTCTAAAAAAACCTGATATCCGTCGTAAATTTCTTTTGCGTTTGTCGCTTTTAACGCAAGCGTCTTAAATTCCTCCGCTGCTTTTTTCAAGTTTTGTATGTCGTAGCGTTCATACGGCAAATCCTTTACTTTAACAAATTTTTCCATACAACCCTCCGTGTTTGAATAATTTATAAGGAGTAGTTTAACATATAATAATTTTATAATCAATCGGAACACCGCTTTTCGGCCGCGAAAAACCGCTTTTTCCGACAAACGGTACTCCCCGAACGCTGAAATTTAGCGAAACCTTATTAAATCAAAAAAAAACGCACAATATTGTACGTTTTCCTGCTGTTTTTGGAGCTGGTGGCCGGACTTGAACCGGCGACCTGCTGATTACGAATCAGCTGCTCTACCGACTGAGCCACACCAGCATTCGCTTTTAGCATTATCTAGTATACCATATTTTTTTATTTTGTCTAGCATTTTTACTCCTTTTCTTGGCATTTTTTCTGCGCTCCGCATAGTATGTTATTACTTAGGAGTTAAAATGTGCGGAATTTTCGGCTGCGTCGGTTCCTCCGACTGCGTACCTGCCGTTATCGACGGGCTTTCCTTTCTCGAATATCGCGGTTACGACAGTAGCGGTATCGCCGTTTTGTCTTCTTCGTCCCCTTTTCGCGTGGACGTAATTAAGAAAAAAGGTCGCGTTTCCGCTTTGCGCTCTGCACTTTCTTCTTCTCCTACCGTTTGCGGTTCCCCTTGCATAGGTCATACCCGTTGGGCAACCCACGGCTCCCCTGACGATAAAAACGCTCACCCGTTTCTTTCAAACGACGGTACTCTTGCGCTCGTTCACAACGGCGTCATAGAAAACTACCTTTCCTTAAAACACTTTCTTATCTCAAACGGGTTCTCTTTTTCGTCCGATACAGATAGCGAGGTTATCGTTAACCTTATTCAATATTACCACAAAGGGGATATTCTTCACGCTATTTCGGATACCGTAACTCGCCTTAAAGGCTCTTTTGCGATTGCGCTCGTTTCTTCTCGTGACAACGGAAAAATCTTCTTCGCTAAGCGCAACAATCCGCTTGTCGCCGCTTATAATAACGGTTTTGGCTACGTTTGTTCGGATTTCGCAGGGATATCCCGTTATGCCTGCGAATGTCTGCCCGTACCCGACGATACTATCGGTTTCGTCACGCCGTTTTCCGTTGCAGTTTTTACGGACGCTCTTGTCGAACTGCCCTGTAATTTCGTGACGACTTCGTCTTCGGACGCGTTCTCCTTATGCGGCTATCCGCATTATATGCTTAAAGAAATTCACGAAATTCCCGACGCGGTCGCTCGCGCTCTGTCTTCATACGAAACCAAGTTCGATCCGACGATTATCTCTGCCGTAAACCGTATCGTATTCATAGGTTGCGGCACAGCCCTACACGCTTGTTTGGTCGCTTTGCGTATTCTTCGTGAACTCGTCCCCTCTCTTGATTGCTACGCCGAGCCTGCAAGCGAATTCCTGTTCTCCGATTATCCTATAAACAAAACTCTTTTTGTCGCAGTAACTCAAAGCGGTGAAACCGCGGACACTCTCGGCGCGGTTAAACACGTCAAATCGCGGGGCGGGCGGGTGGTCGCGATTTGCAACGTCCCGTCTTCGTCGATTACTCGTATCGCAGACGACGTGATACTAACAAACGCGGGTCCGGAAATTTCGGTAGCAAGCACAAAAGCCTATTCAAGTCAACTTGCTTGCCTCATCTCGCTTTGTCTTGACGCCGCAACTCTTCTAAACCCCGACTTTTCGGCTACTGCCGCAGAAAAACTCCGTTGCGAACTTCGCTCTGTGCCGTCGCTACTCGGCAGAACGATAATATCCGCCGATTCCGCAAAAAATATAGCAAAATCAACCGTAAACGCAAAAAGTGTCTTCTACCTCGGTCGCGGCATCGATTATTGTGTCGCAAAAGAAGGCAGTCTTAAACTCAAAGAAATAAGTTACGTCCACTCCGAAGCCTACGCCGCAGGCGAACTGAAACACGGTACGCTCGCGTTAATCGAAAAAGGCGTGCTTGTCGTCGCTATAATAACTCAAGAAAAAACTCTCGAAAAAAACGCAACCTGCCTTGCCGAAGTTAAATCACGCGGCGCAAAAACACTGGTAATAACTCCGTTCAACGACGAAAAATTATTCTCATTAGCCGACCATACAATAAAAATACCAAAAATTAACGACTTGCTTACGCCGCTCGTAAGCGTAATCCCTACGCAACTCTTCGCATACTACTCGGCACTCTATAAAGGTTGCGATATCGATAAACCGAGAAACTTGGCAAAAAGCGTCACTGTGGAATAACGTCATTTCGGCGTTAGGGTAACGTCTAACGGCCTAGCGAAACGGCAACGCGGCAACGTGACGTTGCATTGCGGCTATCGCCTAGATGTTTCGACTACGCTCAACATGACGGACGGTACAGTCTGTCGGCATGGCGGCAACGCGACGGTTAGTTGTTCCCTATCCGTCGGCAAAGCCGACACCTTCCTCTCTTCAGGGGAAGTTTTTTTGCGTGCGTTCGGTTCGTTTGGGTGCAATGCTTGCGGTTATCGTTATCTTATGGTAAAATTGTTAAGAATGTATTAACATTACGTTATTTATAATAGGCTTTGTTAATCGGAGGATAGATGCTGGAAAAGGTCGGCAAGTTCATACTAAAATACAAGGGAGTTTTTTTGCTCGCTTTTGCCATTCTTTTTGTCGTGACGATTATCGGAACGGTATTTCTCGTTACCGATGACAACAAAATCAATTCGGACATGGTAAGTTATCTTGACGATTCGTCCGTCACCAAGCGTGGGCTTATATTTCTCAAGGAGCAGTTTAACGTACGAGGAAACGCCACCCTTGTAGTGCGCGTTGACGAAAACTCCGCAGAGGACGTCGCGACTTTTCGCAAGGCGGTTGAAAAAGTGACTGCGATGAAGTCTGTTTCTTCGGTGACCTGGTACGGTTCGGTTTCTTCGTTCGAGCAAATCGACGATTCTCTAAAAAACATTTTATCCGTTCTCAACGAAAACCGTACTTATCTTGAAAGGGTTGTTTCCAACATTAAAGATCAAAAAATATATGCCGACGCGGATAAACTTCTCACTCTTCTAAAACTTGCCGATTATTTCAACGTTGACTTCGTAGACACTGCGCTTATGCAGGAGTACTTACGTCATCCTACCGATAAGGACGGCGTTTTCGATTACGTTCTCGTTATCTTTACCGACGTTGATACGGGTGACGCCGCATACACTCTTTTGGACAACATTAAATCCGAGTTCGGGTATACCAAATACGGTTCTACGGGTACCACAGAAACGGCACAGGCTCTTCTTTCGGACACAATGAAAGACTTGCCGTGGTTTATCGTATGCGGCGTACTCAGCGTACTTATCATACTGCTTTTAAGTTCATCGAGTTATGTTGAGCCGTTTATTCTTTTATCCACTCTCGGCGTGGGGATAGTGGTCAGTATGGGTATGAATTATTTATTCCCGTCAATCAGCATTATCAGTTTTGCCATAAGCGCGGTACTTCAACTTGCCATTACGATGGACTACGCGATATTCTTTACGCACGTTTATCGTCGTAATCGAGTTTCTCTTCCTGCTCCCGACGCGGCTATAAAAGCGTTTCCCGAGGTTTCCGAGAGCGTACTTGCGAGCGGTTTTACCACGGTGGGCGGATTTGCGGCGTTATACTGTATGAAGTTTCGTATCGGTACGGACATAGCAAACGTACTCATCAAGGGCGTAATCATGTCGATGGTAACCGTACTTATTCTTCAACCGATACTTACCGTACTTGCGGACAAACTTATTTTGCGCACCTCGCACTCGTATTTATCCGCGATAACGACAAAAATCAATACCAAGCGCGAGCAAAAACACAAGCGGCCTATCAACGTTGAAAAAGGCGTACTTGCGCGTCCTGTGGCTAGGTTTGCGGCGTGGCAAAGGATAGTCCTCATAATCGTTGCGGTCGGGCTTCTCGTGCCGAGTTTTATCGCGCAAAGCAAGGTCAAATACAGTTATCTCGAACTTTACGAAAAAAAGGCGAAAACTTCCGAAGAAATTCTTGCGTCCGAACTCGGCAATCAACTTATTCTTGCGGTTCCGCTCAAACCTATCGGCGGTCAAACTCAAAAGAAGTTCATCGAAGAGATAAAAGCGGTTAATCCCGACAGGATAACGGGGTTAATGGGCGCGTTTGCGGCGGTTGACATAAGCGAGGACGTACTTGACGCGTTGCTTACGGTAGCGAACGGCGGCGCGGACAAGAAGTTCAAAGAACTGACCTCTTATCTTGACAAATACGAACAATTTTCGTCGTTTTTGCGTGATTACGGTATAGAAAATGCAGAACAGGCGGCAATTATCAAAGGGTTATGCGATGAAATCGTTGCGCTTAACGACAATGTCGATTTAACCAAACTTAGTTCGCTTTTCCGCAAAGTAGACGGGAAGTGGTACACTCTTTACACGATTAGTTTCAACGGTAACACCGAGGACGACGAGGCGCAAAAGGCGTATTCCGACATCGTTTCTCTGTGCGTTAAATATTTCGGAAAAAGCAATTACTATCCTGTCGGCACCATTACTTCGAGCAACGAGATGGGCGAGATAACGCCGCGTGATTTTATGGTTGTCACGTTGGTGAGCGCGGCGATAATTTATCTTGTCGTCGCCGTTCTTTTACGGAATCCGTTAAAAAGCCTTATAATTATCGTCATCATCGAACTCGGTATATGGATTAACCTTGCGTTCAACTTTTTATTCGGGCAAAGCGTCAACTTTATCGTATACGTCATCATAAGCAGCGTCGAACTCGGTTGCACGGTTGACTACGCGATACTTTTTGCAAACACCTTTGAAAAGAAGCGGTCCGCCTACGAAAGCGGCAAGGCATGCGCGATAGACACGGCTACGGAAGTTATCCCGCCTATTCTAACTAGTGCGCTTATGATAGGCTCGGTATGTATGGGAATGTTTTTCATCAGTGACAACCTTATCATCAAGCAACTTACCGGTATGCTTGCGCGCGGCGCGCTTATCAGTTTTATTCTTGTCGTGTTCGTACAAACGGCGGTGTGGAGTTTGTTTCCGTCCAAGCGGCGCGATCGCGGATACGAAGAGAAACTGCTTGCGCTTGAAAAAGAAGTAGGCGGCGATTCTACCGATAAACCTGCGGAAACCCTTCTCTCCTCGACTTCGAAAAAAGAAAAAAAGAAAAAACTGACGGCGGCGGAGAAACTGGCTTTGCTCGAAGCGGAGGAAAAAGAAAACTCTTCCGGCGGAAAGAAAAATTAAAAAATGTCTAAAAGAGATTGCAACGCGTCCGCGCGGTGTGGTATAATCTACGGTATAAAACTAAAAATAAAAAATATATTGACGGAGGATTTTATTTGTGCAATATACTCACGAAGTAGAAAAAATGGTTTGCGTTAAAAAAGGTCCGAACCACGGTCCCGCTCCTATTCCCGAAGAAGGGAAATGGGTTCAGTCGAAAGAAATCGCCGACATTAGCGGACTTACGCACGGCGTAGGTTGGTGCGCTCCGCAACAAGGCGCGTGCAAACTTACTCTTAACGTTAAAAAAGGCGTTATCGAAGAGGCTTTGGTAGAAACCATCGGTTGTTCGGGAATGACTCATTCTGCGGCTATGGCGGCGGAAATTCTTACCGGCAAAACCATTCTCGAAGCACTCAACACCGACCTTGTTTGCGACGCCATCAACACCGCAATGAGAGAACTGTTCTTGCAAATCGTTTACGGCAGATCGCAATCCGCGTTCAGTGAAAACGGACTTCCTGTCGGCGCGGGTCTCGAAGATCTCGGCAAAGGTCTAAGAAGCCAAGTCGGTACGATGTTCGCGACCAACAAGAAAGGCGTAAGATACCTTGAAATGGCGGAAGGATACGTTACTCGTATCGGGCTTGACGAGGACAACGAAGTTATCGGTTACGAATTTATAAGAGTCGGTCAAATGCTCGAAGCGATTACGCAAAAAGGCATGCCCGCCGACGAAGCGGTTAAGAAGTTCACGGCTAAATACGGCAGATTCGACGAAGCCGTTAAGAAAATCAACCCCAGAGTGGAATAATGAGGTGAAATATGGTTACATTTGAAGGCTATGAAAGAAGAATAGATAAAATCAACGCTTGTCTTAAAGAGTACGGCATCGCCGATTTGGAAGAAGCGAGAAGCATTTGTCTTTCCAAAAACGTTGACCCGGATACTATCGTGAGAGGCGTACAAAATATTTGTTTTGAAAACGCTGTTTGGGCGTACACGCTCGGTTGCGCCATCGCTATCAAGAAAAACTGCGTAAAAGCGGCAAATGCCGCGGAAGCAATCGGTATCGGTTTGCAAGCGTTCTGTATCCCCGGTAGCGTTGCCGAAAACAGAAAAGTCGGTCTTGGTCACGGAAACCTTGCGGCTAAATTGCTCCGCGAAGAAACCAAATGTTTCGCTTTCGTTGCCGGTCACGAATCTTTTGCTGCGGCAGAAGGCGCAATCGGTATTGCAAGAAGCGCGAATAAAGTAAGAAAAGAACCCCTGCGCGTTATCCTTAACGGTCTCGGAAAAGACGCCGCTTACATCATTAGCAGAATTAACGGTTTTACCTACGTTCAAACCAAATACAATCAGTTCACCGACACGCTCGAAGTCGTGAAAGAAACCGCTTACAGCAACGGCGAAAGAGCAAAAGTTCGTTGCTATGGCGCAGATGACGTAAACGAAGGCGTTTCCATTATGATTAAGGAAGAAGTTGACGCCGGTATAACGGGTAACTCGACTAACCCGACGCGTTTCCAACACCCCGTAAGCGGCACCTACAAAAAATGGTGTATCGAACACGGCAGAACCTATTTCTCGGTTGCGAGCGGCGGCGGCACGGGTAGAACTCTTCACCCCGACAACATGGCTGCCGGTCCTGCGTCTTACGGTATGACCGATACGATGGGGCGTATGCACAGCGACGCTCAATTCGCAGGTTCGTCTTCCGTTCCCGCTCACGTAGAAATGATGGGACTTATCGGTATGGGTAACAATCCGATGGTTGGCGCGACAGTTAACTGTGCGGTTGCCGTTGAAGAAGGTTTGAAGGCGTAAACGTTCGACTGCTTCGATTATTAACCGAGCCCCGAGTTTTTCGGGGCTTTTCTTTACAAAACAAAAAATTGCGCTTTACACCAAACGTATTTAATGATAAAATTAATATAATATTTTTTCGGAGGTAATTATGCCAAGTTCACACGGTGGCGGTTCGAGCGGAGGTTTTCACGGCGGCAGCGGCGGCGGCTTTTCTTTCGGCGGCGGCGGTTCTCGCGGTAGCAATTCCGGTCCGCGTTTCGACCCTAACAAGCCTTTCCCGGGCAGTCGCAGATATGCTTACTACAACCCTTACGGCAGACTTTGCTATTTTTATTACGGTGGCGTTCCTCGTCGCTCTAATCCCCTCACGGCGTTGATTTCGTCAGCCGTGATAATGTTAATCGCTATCGTTATTTGCTCGTTTTTCCTGTCGTTTATGCTTCCGCATAAACTTAAATCGAAGTATTGCGTTGCTACGGACGCGTATATAGAGGATAACGCAAATATTCTAAGCGACGAACCGAACCTGCAATCAGACCTTAAAGCATTTTATAATAAGACGGGCGTTCAACCGCATATAATTACGTTCAAATACGCGGATTTACCGTCGAAATACAACAAAGTAACCGAAACAAGCCTTAGAGATTACGCTTGGCAACTCTATATCGACAGATACGACGAAGGACATTTGCTTATATTGTTTGCCGTAAACGACAACCCGACTGGCGAAAACGATAAATGGATGTGGGTCGATATGTGCGGTGACAACGCGCAAAAAGTATTCGATGACGATTTGTTCGCGGTTTTCCAAACGAATTTGCAACGCAATCTTAACCGTTCGGGCGCAACGTACGGAAAAGCCATCGACGCGGCGTTTAAGTCCACAACCGACGAGGCTCTAAAAATCGACTCGTCGATGAAACTCGCAATCGCGCTTATCGTTCTCATTATGCTTCTGTTTATCGTTGTTCCCTTGATTAACGGTATTAGACTCTATAAACAAAAGAAAATGATAAACGAATACTGCGACTACGTCGATAAAGGCGGAAAAAACGTTTCCGATAACGGTCAACACACCGATTCGTCGGACGGATTGCTGTTCTAAACAAACTATTCAATCAACAAAAACGAACCGAAAATCGGTTCGTTTTTTTTGTAATAAAATCTTGCTTTGTCTAAATGGGCGGGCGGGTGGGTCCTTATTCCATTTCGATAGTTGCCGGGGGTTTGCTCGTTATGTCGTAAAGCACTCTGTTTACGCCCTTAACTTCGTTTACGATACGATTGCTTATCTTCGCAAGCACGTCGTACGGTATTCTTGCAAAATCCGCCGTCATCGCGTCTACACTCGTTACCGCTCTAAGCGCAACGGCGTAATCGTAGGTTCTCATATCGCCCATTACGCCGACGCTTTGCATATTCGTCAACGCCGCAAAATATTGCCAAATGTCGTTTTTAAGTCCGTTTTTCGCGATTTCTTCACGCATTATATAGTCCGCATCGCGGAGAAGGTCGAGTTTTTCTTTTGTTATGTTTCCGATTATACGAATTGCCAAACCCGGTCCGGGGAACGGTTGACGCATAACGATTTCGTCGTCGAGTCCGAGTTCTTTTCCGACTTTTCTCACCTCGTCTTTGAATAAATCCCTAAGAGGCTCGATTATTTCCTTAAAATCTATTACCGACGGCAGTCCCCCTACGTTGTGGTGCGATTTAATAAGCGCGGCTTTTCCGAATCCGCTTTCTACAACGTCCGGATATATCGTCCCTTGAACGAGATAATCGACTTTGCCGATTTGTTTACCGAATTCTTCAAATACTCTTATAAATTCCTCTCCGATTATTTTGCGTTTTCTTTCGGGTTCGGTTACTCCTGCCAATCTGTCCAAAAATCTCTTTTCCGCGTCGATTTTGATGACGTTCATACCCTGTTCGTCGCGAAAAACTTTCATTACTTGGTCTGCCTCGTATTTGCGGAGCAAACCGTGGTCAACGAAAACGCACGTAAGGTTATCTCCTACCGCTCTGTATAGAAGGGTAGCCGCTACCGCGCTGTCCACGCCGCCGCTCATCGCGCAGAGAACTTTCTTATCGCCTATTTTCTCGCGCAACGCTTTGATTTGGTTGGCGACAAAACCTTTCATTGTCCAGTCGCCTTTCGCTCCGCATACCTTATAAAGGAAGTTTTCGAGCATCTTTATTCCGCCGACGGTATGCACAACTTCGGGATGAAACTGTACCCCGTAAAGTTTCTTTTCTTTGTTGCCGTACGCCGCAATCGGACAAGTCGCGGTTTTACCGAGGATTTCAAACCCGTTGCCGAGTTCGCAAACAAAATCGGTATGGCTCATCCAGCAAACGTTTTTCTTTTCGATACCGTCGAACAAATCGCAATCCGAATAAACGATTTCGCATTTGCCGTACTCTTTCGTGGTCGCTCCGGTAACGTTACCTCCCGTAGAATACGCCAGCAGTTGCGCCCCGTAACAAATTCCGAGCATAGGTATGCCGAGTTCAAACACTTTTTTATCCGCGACAAGCGCGTCTTTGGTGAAAACGGAATTAGGTCCGCCCGTAAGAATTATGCCTATGGGGTTAATTTCTTTGAGTTTTTCTATACTCGTGGAATAAGGAAGAAGTTCGGTATAAACGCCCAAATCTCTAACTCTTCTCGCAATCAACTGATTATATTGACCGCCGAAATCCAAAACGACTATTGTTTGATGTTTTTCCATTGTATCTCCCGAAAAATTTTTTCTTGCGAATATATTATATAGATATTTATTCTGTTCGTCAATTAATACGTCGAGAGGAAATGCGAACTTACTATTCTTTATCCGCTTTTTGCTTTGTCAACCGCGACTTAACTGTAATAATACTTGTGTTTTTTGTTTTTTCTCGGCAAAAACAATATGATGACGAATATCAAGGCAACCGCGCTTACTCCGCCTATTACGAGAATTTTTACGAGTTCGGGTTTGTTCTCGGTTTTTTCGTCCGCATCGTTCGGTTCTGCTTTTTTTTCGTCGGTAACGGGCTTAAACTCGTCAAAAGTCAACTCGGGCGAATCTGTGTAAGTATTCTTGACATACCCGTATTTGCCGCCGAAACTAACGTAATACCATATTGTTTCCCCTTGCCTGTAAGTGCCTAGATACGTGAGCGGTTCGCCTGTCGGCGCAAGTTCGTCTTTGCTCTCTCCTTCGAGCGCGGTTTTTAGTTTTATTTCGGTAAAAACAGCATATTCCGGCGCAATTCTTATGATTTTTTGCGTATCCTGCACCGCTTTGTCGTATCCTACGACCGACACGCTCGCTTTCGGAATTTTTCCGCTCACACCGTTAAACGTAACGTAATAATAATCGTCGTCCATTTTGTCGATACGCGCATAATACGTCTTGGGAAGCAAAAAAAGTTTGTTTCCGCTTTCCGCGAGTAACCACACGTCGTCGCCGATAACGGCGTAAGGCGTGCTGACCGCCAGGGAAGAAACGCCTTGCGCAAGCGGCGTAGCCGCAACGAACGCAATAATTACTAATAAAAAAACAACGACCGACTTTTTCATAGCGAAAAGTATAATCGTTATTATAAGGCGCAAATACGCTAGTTAAAGCGAAAAATATTCCTTCTTGTCGAATTTATACTTATAGCGAGCCGTATCTTCTCTTTCTTGTGACGGCAAACATTCCTATGCTCTTTACGAGTTCAACGCTCGTTTTAACGTTGTCTAAGGCAAGTTCGTCTTTGAAAAGTCGTTCTAGCCTTTCGGTGTTTTCATGGCTTTTCATACTTATAAAATCCACCATTATAATACCGCCGATATTTCGTAACCTTATTTGTCTGGCAATTTCCTTAATCGCGACGGAATTAACGCGATAAATTGCCTCTTCGCTCCCCGCCGCGTTACCGCCGTATCTATGATAATTGACGTCAATCGCCGTCAACGCCTCGGTTTTGTCAAAAACGATTTCTATTCCGTCTTTTTCGATTTTTCGCGCGCCGACGTCTTTGATTTCCTTTTCTATTTCGGCAAAACCGTATATCAAATCATCGTCGCTTCGAGCAAACCTTTTTGCTATTTTAACCGCGTCGTCCGAGTAAACGCAACTGACCTTTTGCGTAGTTCTTGCCGCTTTCTTTATCTCTTCTAGTTCTTTTTTTATTCTCTTAAATTCGTCGAAAACTTCTTTTTCGTCCGCTTTTTCGCTTGCCGAACGGAATAGAACGCCGCTGATTTCGTCATTTTTGCATTTTTCAAGAAGTTCCTGTCTTCTTTTACTCGAAATTTTTGAAGAAAAATTAACTTTCTCGGAACAATCGGCTACCGTAAACCTGCCCGCAATCGAAATATTTTCACTTAATGCACACCCCTTCGTTTCCGTAGGTTCTTTCGTGACGGTCACTAAAACGTAATCGCCCGATTTAAGCCCGTCGCGGTAGTCAAGCAAACCGTCCTTGTCCAAACCTATATCGACAAACGCTCCCGGCGTTTTGTTGACCCTTACGACTTTCCCCACGAAAATACTTCCCGTATAAAAAACGTCGTCGAACTTATAATAATGCTCGACTATTCCGTTTTCCCTTATGGCTATTTCCGCCCCTTTTTCGTTTTTTTTGTAAAAAACTTCGGTTTTCATTCAAGAGACTCCAAATATTCGGCGGCAGTGATGAGTCCGTTTTCAACTTGAACGAGTTGCTTTTTCCTCACTATTGCGGAAAACGGTATAGATAAACCGAATTTATCGTTAAGATATTTACAAAACACGTCCGCCCGTAAATTCTTGCTTCCGAAAGAAAACCTGCAATATATCGTGCCTTTCTCCACCCTAATCGAATAGATATAGCCCGTATAATCGTGTTCCGTTTTCTTGCCGTCTTTCTCGATTTCAGTCGTAAATCCTTCGGCAAGTTTTTCGATTTCTTCCTTAAATTCGTCCGCCTTTTCACATTTAATTTCATAATCCCCGGCAATCACTTTTGCGGCGAGATTGGGATTATTCGCACTTACATATGCTTTTTTCGGGGTTAAAAACGGCGGAAAACAAACTTGCATTTTTTCTAAAAATTCGCGTTTCGACACTTCGCTTGCCACGTCGCAACTAACGTACTCGTCTTCGCTTGCTATCCCGAGCGGCAACGGTTGCGTAAGTTTGAGCGCCATATGTTTGTTATAACCCTTGCTAAAATTCATATCGAGTCCTGCGCGCCGCATTGAGCGGTTTAGGCTCCTCAATACATCTGTATGGGCTACATAAACACCGTTTCCCGTTCTCGCAAAACAAAGGGTTATCATTTATTTTCTTCTCCTTCGTACATTCTGCATTCGCCCATATTTTTTGCGCCGCAACCGTTACACTTATGCTTACACGGCGCGGTGGTTTCTCCTTTAATCGCCTTATTATATTCTTTTTTCATATACGCTTTCGTCACGCCGAAGTCGATGAAATCCCAAGGCAGGGTTTCGTTAAGTTCTCGTTTCCCGGTGTAGTCTTCCGTTTTTATACCGTTTTTTTCGAGCGCGGCGAACCATTTTTCGCTGTTAAATTTTTCCGACCAACCGTCGAAGTAACAACCGGAATTATACGCGTCTTCGATGACGTAGGAAAGTTTACGGTCGCCTCTTGCGAATACTCCTTCGAGTACGGACGTATCTGCCGCGTGATAAGCGTATCTCACTCCGCGCATCGGGAAAAATTCGGCTTTAAGCAGGTTTTGTTTTCTTTCCATTTCCGCTATCGACACTTGCTCGCACCATTGAAAAGGCGTAACGGGTTTAGGGATAAACATAGAAGTGCTTACGTTGACGGACAAGTCGGTTTTACCCGTTATTTCTCGATAAATACTGCGTATTTTGCGCACTATTTCTGCTATTCCGAGTACGTCTTCGTCGGTTTCCGTAGGTAAACCCAGCATAAAATACAGTTTTACCGTGCGATAGCCCGTTTCAAACGCAAGTCGCATACTTTTTTCGATGTCTTCGTCGGTTATGTTTTTGTTTATGACGTTTCTCAATCGTTGCGTGCCTGCTTCGGGAGCAAACGTAAGCGAAAGTTTTTTCGCGTTTTTCGTAAGAAGTGCCGTAAAACTGTCAAGTCGCAGACTCGGAAGTTGAAAAACGACGTGTTTTTCTTTGGATATTTCATTAATATCGCTAAGAACGCCGTAAATATCTTCGTAGTCGCCGCTCGATAAACTCGTAAGTCCTATTTCGTCAAAACCCGTGTTGTCTATGATTTGTTTCGCCAAACACACGACTTTTTCTCTGTTTCTATACCGTATCGGACGGTAGAAAAATCCTGCTTGACAAAATCTGCACCCTGCGTAACAGCCTCTGTACAACTCGACTACCCCTCTATCGTGTATAATTTCGAGATTAGGCACGAGAGGTTTTGTCGGATACGGGGCGTCGTTAAGATTTTTCACGACCGCTTTTTGAACCGTCGTCACGCAAAAACCGTTTTTTACTTCACAAACGGACGGAACGTAAACGCCTTGTATTTTGGCACATTCGGATAAAATTTTCTTTTTATCGCCTTTGTATTTTTTTACTACTTCCGCAACGAGTGCGTCCGCCTCTTCCCCGTCCCCTATAAAAAACAAATCGAAAAAGTCGATTATCGGTTCGGGGTTCGCCGCGGCGGGTCCTCCGCCTACGATAAGCGGATATTCGTTTCCTCTGTCTTTCGCTCTGAACGGTATTTGCGCCAAATCCATCATATACAAAACGTTGCTGTAACTCATTTCGTACGGCACGGAGAAACCGACTATGTCAAACTCTTTAAGAGGTTTTCTCGTTTCTATGCTAAAAAGCGGAACGTTGTTTTTGCGTAAAATATCGCCTAAATCAACCCATGGCGCAAAACAACGCTCGCATACGACGCCGTCCGTTTTGTTTAATACGTCGTAAAGAATAGCGATACCGAGATTGCTCATTCCGACTTCGTAAAGGTCGGGAAAACAAAGACAAAATCGCACGTCGCATTGTTTGTTCATATCCGGCGTGTTAAACTCTCCGCCGATGTACCGCGCGGGTTTTTCCACGCTCATTAAATATTGACTTAAATCGAACATTTTTAATCCATAACGGGAGCGGCTGCACCGACTATACCGGCGTCGTTCCCGAGTTGCGCCTTAACGATAAGCGGCATCTTGTTGACTTTTCTTCCGAACGCGTGCTTTTTCGCTTCCTTTGCTATCATTTTTATAAACTCGTCGCCTGCGTTACTCACTCCTCCGCCGATAGAAATCACTTCCGGGCGGAAAATGTTAATATTGGTAACAATTCCGGTCGCAACGTACTTAACATACGTTTTAACGACTTTTTCCGCGGTTTTATCTCCTTTTTTGTAAGCCTCAAACGGTATCGTACCGTCTATTTTGCCTTTCTCTGCGACAATTTCGTTCATAAGCGATTCGGGGTGCTTTTTCATCGCCATTTCCGTCTGTCTAATCAATGCGGTAGCCGACGCGTACGCTTCCCAGCAGCCTTTTTCGCCGCAAGTACATTTCTCGCCGCCCATTTTTATACAAATGTGTCCCCCTTCCGCACCTTCGCCGCGTTGACCTAAAAATATCTTTCCGTCTATGACATAACCCGTTCCTATTCCCGTTCCGAGCGTCACGAAAACGAGATTTTTAACGCCCTTTGCCGCGCCGAATTTCGCTTCGCCTAACGCGGCGCAGTTCGCGTCGTTGTTGACGACAGTCTTAATTTTCCAAAGTTTACGAAACTCTTTAACTACGTTTGCGTTGTGAAAATTCAAATTCCCGGCAAACGTAATTATCCCTTTTTCGCTGTTGACTGTACCGGGCGAGCCCATTCCGACAGCGGTAACGTCGTCTTGTGTCAATCCCGCCGCCGCAACCGTTTCCAAACAAAGTTCGTAAATGTCGCGAACGATTGTTTCGCACTTTTCGGTCGCTCTCGTCACACACGTTTTTTTCGATAAAATAACGCCGTTTTCGTCTACAACCCCCGCTTTAATGCTCATTCCGCCGATGTCAACGCCGATGTAATATTTCATTTTCTTCTCCTAAATTAAAGTTCATCGTATTTTTCTACGAGTATGCCGCATTCGTTGAACAACCGCCACGAAAAATCGTCGGGATAACCTTCTTTATAAACTATCCTTTTTATTCCGCTGTTAATAATCATTTTCGCGCAAATGGAACAAGGTTGATGAGTGACGTAAATCGTTGCTCCGTCTACCGAAACTCCGAGTTTGGCAGCCTGAACTATCGCATTTTGTTCCGCGTGTACGGCGTAACATACTTCGAGTTGCGTCCCCGACTGTATACCGAGTTTTTTGCGAATACATTCGCCGCGCTCCTTACAAGACTGAATACCGCTGCTCGCGCCGTTATATCCGGTTGTTAGAATACGTTTGTCTTTTACGATAACCGCGCCGACTTGGCGGTTTGTCTGATAACAACTGCTCCATCCCGCAACGAGATGAGCCATTTCCATAAAGCGTTTATCCCATTTGTTCATAGCATTTTCTCCGTATAATTATTATAATATTGTACCACAGACACGCGCTTGTTTGCAATACATTTTTTGAGCGAATAGGGCATATTTTAATACTATATGGACGAAATAGATTATTCTCGGTTTTTGTATCGCCCGACGGGTGAAGAACCTCCTAAAGAGCCGAAAAAATGTAAAGAAGAAAACAAATCGCCGAAAAAAAGAAAAGTTTTTACCGTTGTAATCGCGACGATTTTATGTTTTGCGATACTTTTTTTGTGCGTTGATTTTTTTTCGAAAGGCAAAATAAGAGAAGTTATTTCGTCGATTATTAAAAGCCATTCATATACATATTATGCGGTCGTAAGGTCGTTCCCGACGCGAGATATGGCGCATGCCGGCGTTTTACTCGCCGAAAACGGCGGCGGTGCCGGGTATCTTTTTACCGAAAACGGCGATTATATCGTAATTTACGGTATTTATCAAGACAAACCGACGGCGGAAACCGTATCTAAAAAAAACAATCTCTACTACGTCTATACTCTAAACTACAAATCTTCGAACTCCGAACTCGCCAACCTTATCGACGAATTTTTCCGCGAAACAAGCGTCTGTCTTGACAATATAGACGGCGGAACCTTTTCCGAAAGTTCGCTTTCTGCCGTGAAAGACGGTTATCTGGTACGTTTTTCCGCCTTGGAAACGAAAAACGACAAAGAGAAATCTCTCGTCGCTTTTATAATTTCTTGTCTAACTTCGCTTAACGTAGGCACGACCGAACGAACCGCTCTACTCTTCCAAACCCGTCATATGCTTTGTTCCGTCCTTTTTACGGCGAAAGACGCTTTTTCGTAATAGCGCTTTTTACCTATTCGCTTTCAAAAAAATCCACTTCAATGCTCAACATTACTTTGGGTGGGCGGGTGGGCGTACGCACTTTGGTTTTATCAAAAATAAAAAAAGCGGGAATTCACTTCTCGCTTTTTGCCCTTATAGGGGCAACGTGGGACGTTGCATCCCTTTACGCAATAAGCGTATTACGCATATAAGTCTATCGCACGACAAAAGTAATTACTTTTAATGTAAGCAAAGGCACTTTGCCGGCACGAGCGGACATGCGCCATGAGTGCCGCCCTTATGGGGAGCGAGCGAGGGGCGGCGCCCCTGCGAACTAAAAATGAAAGCGGAATGCATCATTCCGCTTCCTTTGTAGTCCGACTTACACGGGCTAAGCGTTTGTGCGCACAAAACGCAGCGACTGCGTCAAACGCCCGTGTAACGTGTGGTCGGCTAATTATAATATATTATTGAATTTAACCATATACATATCGCTTACACATTCGGCGTACATATAGATACGGTTATACAATGCTCTCGCCGACTCGAAGTCTTTTTTTTCGACGTAGCCTTTGAGTTCACCGAGCGTTACGGTTATTTCGTTAAGTTGTAATACGGAAACGAACACTTCGAGTACTTCCGCTTTTTTCTTCCACCATTCAAACGTTTCCGTCACGTCTTTAACGTTGTATTCTTCCATATTCATTTGTTCGGTAAGTTGTTTTTCGAGATCGTTGAACGCGTGTTTTATATAAAGCGTTTCCCCTATGCTTCCGCCTATCAATATTATTGTAGCGATTATCACTATCGTCAATTTATATTTCATTTTCTACCCCGCTTGCTCGACAGTAAAATATTTTGCGTTGCGCGGTTGGACAAAGAGCGAACCGCTGTCCGCCGTCATCAAAACGACGTCTTTCACTTTAAGTTGTTTTCCTTCGAGTACGCTTTGGACTCTTTCTTCCGTCATTTGTACGGACTGCATATTTTCACGCATAAACTTGCCTTCTACCACGATAGTCATCGGAACGGACGACGGCGGCGTTGCGTTTTCGTTTTCCAGTATCGATAATTTACCGTTTGTTTCCAGTATGCCGAACGATATTTCGGGTATAGAAAAATAACCTTGTTGCCGAATCAACGATATAAGGTCGTTCACGTCCATATTGAGTTTTGTAAGGCACTCTGAGTTTATTCCGTCATTATCGATAACTATCATCGGTTTACCGTTTACTATTTTTCGGAATTTTATCGATTTTGAGATTATCGCGGTCATAATATAATGCACGATAAACAGTATAATAAGCGGTACTAGCCCGTAAGTAATCGGCACGGAGACGTCTTGCATCGGCACGCACGCAAGGTCGGCGACGGCAAGCGTTATTACAAATTCATACGGTTGAAGTTCTCCTATGGTTCGTTTCCCCATTAGTCTTACTCCAACCGCAAGAAAGAAAAATATTATTATCGTTCTTATTATTATCGCTAACATACTCATAGTATGCTTTGCGCGTTAAAAATTATTATTCGGCTTTTTCAAAGGTTTCGGCGACCGTCTTCAAAAGTTCTCTTATCTTCAAATGTTGCGGACAAACTTTTTCGCATTTACCGCATTTAACACAATCGGACGCCTTGCCGTTTTTGACGGTATAAACTTGGTCATAATAATAGTCCGAGTTCCAGTCTCTATACATTTTTTTCGCGTTTAGACAGGAAAACAGGTCGGGTATCGATATGTTTTTAGGGCAACCTTCTACGCAATACCTACACGCCGTGCAGGGAATAAGGTGCTTTGATTTTATTATCTCGCAAACTTCGTTTATCGCTTTCTTTTCTCTTTCGTCTAGCGGCTTAAACTCTTTCATAAACGAGATATTGTCTTTTAATTGCGCAAAGTTACTCATTCCCGAAAGCGTCATAAATACGTTTTCAAACCCTGCGGCGAACCGTATCGCATAACTTGCGGCACTGCCGCCGCCGAGCGACGACAATATCTTTTTCCCTTCTTCGGGTAAATTAGCCAAACTTCCGCCTTTCACCGGTTCCATCACTATTACGGGTTTGTTGTGCTTAACGCACACGTCGTAACAAAGTTTCGACTGAACCGCCGCGTCATTATAATCGACGTAATTAAGTTGTATTTGAACGACTTCGACCTGCGGATATTCGTTTAATATCTCGTCAAGCACTTCCGCTTTATCGTGAAAAGACAAGCCGACGTGTTTAATTTTACCCTCGTTTTTAAGTTCAAACGCCGTTTCGTACGCTTTGCATTTTTTGAACTTTTCAAATAGTTCTTTCGTTTGCGAGTGCATAAGGTAGAAATCGAAATACTCAACGCCGCAAGACACGAGTTGGCTCTCGAAAAACGGTCGTATCTCGTCGTGTGAATTAAAAAACACACCCGTGAGTTTGTCCGTAAGTATATATTTATCCCTCGGATAACGCTTACTTAAACATTCTCTTACCGCTATTTCGCTTTTCCCCTCGTGGTATCCGCGCGCCGTATCGAAGTAGTTAAACCCGTTATCTATAAAATAATCGACCATGCGATTTAACTCTACATAGTCGATAACTCCGTTTTTTTCGGGCAATCTCATGCACACGAACCCAAAATTCTTGTTAACGTTTTCAAAAAAAACCATCTTTATTGCTCCTTAAAAAACATTCTCTATAATTAAATTAAACGTCGCTTGCGCGTTAAAGTCAATACCGAAATAAATATTACTCATCGTCGCGTTTTTCGCTCTCGGTTTCGCTTTCTGTTTCTCTCTCGGTTTTACTCTCTGTTTCGCTCTCGGTTTCGTTATCCGTGGAAGACGTTTCCCGTTCCGTTTCCGCGCCGTAATTTATGTTCTTACTGTCGTTTTTCTCTAAAACTGCCGTCTTTTTCTCTTCGCTTTTACGTTCTTCCTGAGGACGGATAAACATTAACATAAACCCGATTAAAAGAAGCAAACAAGAAAACCATATCGCTTTTTCGCCAAACACCGAAGTAAGGTGGTAGCCCAGTCCGGCTCCGCAACCGAACACAAAAATAACCGTCAGATATAAAAACGCGCGTTTTAACAGCCTTTTTTCGTGAGTCGAGATGTATCTGTATATCGATTCCGCTCCGCGGCTTATATTGCCTATACACATCGTGCTTGCAAAAGTGTTTCCTTCGATTTTTTGAAAAGAATGTACCTGCATCGCGCACACAAAAGATACGAGCGCGTTTGCCAACATATTTAACGACTGCGGCAAAAAACCGACGATAAACAACAGCAGTATTTCACACAAAAGCACGGGCTGCCGCCAGTGAAGTCTTTTCGTCCCTTTTAGTTTTCTGTGTAACACCGCGGCAATCACCGTTCCGAAGAAAAACGCAAGCAACGGTATCAGGTAATTAAGACATTTCATCCACTGTCCGCTCACGAGGCTAACGCTTAAAAAAACAACGTTACCCGTTTGCGCGTTGGCAAATACCTTTCCGCGACAAAAATATGTGTATGCGTCTTGAAGTCCGCCTGACAGGCTTATAAATACGGCAAGCAACAGCGATTGCGACACTTGCTCCTTTATCGGTCTAACAAATTTGACGGGTTTCATAAACAACGATAATCCTTATCTCATTTTAATTGCGCTATTAGTATAGATATTTTTTTATCGATTGTAAACCGTTTTCCTTCCTTTTTTATTTATTTTACTTTTTAATTCTTCCAAACGGCAAAACCGCCGCTTTAATTTAAGCGGCGGTTTGTTATTGATTTACTGGTTTAGGTTATTATTATACTCGATATGGTATCCTTTACTCACTTTTAACAGTATTCTATGGTTGCTTTTGCTGGTTTTCGAGCATAGATTTTACTTTCATAAGTCTTATCGTGCTTGAACGTTCGTTTTCATCGAGTTTCATCGTGATATACTTAATTGTTTCGGTGACCTGCGGAATGATGACGTATTCGAGCGCATTTACTCTTCGTCTGTTTTTTTCTATTTCGTCCGCCAGCATATTGCACGTTTTTTCCACTTCTGCAAGACGAATAAGTTTAGGCATAAGTTCACTTAATTTTGCGATGCTTTCATCGAGTTCCGCACTGACCGACGCAAAAGAATAGGGGTACAGTTCTTTCTTTTCCCCTTCGACTACTTTAAGCGTAGGGACTTCCACTCCCATTACGTTGACTTTTCCGGTTTCTATCTTTACGCTCGTACCCGGCATCTCCACCGCTTCTTCCATTACTTGCTCTGTCGTAACCGCGCCTGCTAGCATAAAATTATGCATACAAGAAACGAGTTCTTCTTCTATTTCTTTACGAAGAATTTTGTTTTCGCGCACATAAATCATAAACCGTCTTATGGTTTCATCCGATTTGTCTTTAAGAAGTTTGTGTCCGCGCGTTGCCGTTTTTAGACGGGTTTTTAACCGTCTTAGTTCCATACGCGTCGGGTTTACGTTCATTCTCGTCATTTTATATTACCTTTCTTAGTCCTGTCGGTAAAGCCGCGGGGCGGGCGGGTGGGAGCGGCTTTATTTCCTATCGTAAAACTCTTCAAGATACGCGTCGCGTATTCTTTTTAGTTCCGCTCTCGGCAACAAACGTAACAGTTCCCAGCCTAAATCGAGCGTATCTACAATACTTCTGTTCTTGTTAAACCCTTGACTTACGTACCGTTTTTCAAATTCATCGGCAAACAACGCGAATTTTTTGTCGGTTGCCGTAAGCGCGGCTTCGCCTAAAATCGCGGCAAGTTCTTTCGCTTCCTTGCCCCTTGCATATGCGCTGAACAGTTGGTTCATCGTGTCTGCGTGGTCTTTTCTCGTCTTTCCTTGCCCTATTCCTTTGTCTTTAAGACGGCTAAGCGACGGCAGCACGTCTATCGGCGGAACTACGCCGCGTTTGTGCAGTTCCCTGCTTAATATTATTTGTCCTTCGGTAATGTAGCCGGTAAGGTCGGGGATAGGATGCGTTTTGTCTTCTTCGGGCATCGTAAGAATAGGAATTTGCGTTATACTTCCTTTTTTGCCCCTAATTCTTCCCGCTCTTTCGTAGAGGGTGGCAAGGTTGGTATAAAGGTAGCCGGGGTATCCTCTTCTCCCGGGGACTTCCTTTCGCGCCGCGCTGACTTCGCGCAACGCTTCGCAATAGTTCGTTATGTCCGTCATAATGACGAGAACGTGCATATCGCACTCGAACGCAAGGTATTCCGCGCAGGTAAGAGCCATTCTCGGCGTGGAAATTCTTTCGATTGCCGGGTCGTTTGCCAGGTTCATAAACAAAACCGCTCGGTCGATTGCGCCCGTTTTTCGGAAATCGGAAATGAAATAGTCTGCTTCTTCAAACGTGATACCGATTGCCGCAAAAACAACCGCAAATTTGCTGTCGCTGTTAAGAACTTTCGCTTGACGAGCAATCTGCGCCGCAAGTTCGGCGTGCGGAAGTCCCGACGCGCTGAAAACGGGAAGTTTTTGTCCTCTGACAAGCGTGTTTAATCCGTCAATCGCACTCACGCCCGTTTGTATAAATTCGTCGGGATAATCTCTTGCTACGGGGTTAATCGGTTGTCCGTTGACGTTTATCCTCATCTTCGGAATAATCGGCGCGCCGCCGTCTTTCGGTCTGCCCATACCGTCGAAAACTCTTCCGAGCATATCTTCGCTTACGGCGAGTTCTATACTCTTACCTAAAAATCTCGCTTTCGCCGTGGATATTTTCAATCCGGACGAACCTTCAAATAACTGCACCAACGCCTTATCGCCGTTTACTTCGAGTACTTTACCGCTACGAACTTCGCCGTTGTCTTGTTCGACTTCGACGAGTTCGTCGTATTTTACGCCGTTCACGCCTTCTACGAGCATAAGCGGTCCGACTACTTCTCTGATTGTCTTATATTCTTTTATCATTTTACTCTCTCCTAACCGATGAGTTGTGCGATTTCGTCTTGAAGTTCCGCCTCGATTTCATCGAAACGGGCAAGGTCTTTTTCTTCGATATACTTCGCTCTTCCGATTTTTTCTCTTACCGAAAGTTCGATTATGTCTTCGATGTCAACGTTTTCCGCCAAAGCGTCGCCGCCTTTTCTGTTATATTCCAGAATAAGGTTCATCATTCTTCTTTGCTTTTCGAGCGAAGTAAACGTATCGACTTCGTGGAACGCGTTTTGATGCAAATAGTCTTCTCTTATCATCTTCGCAGTTTCCATAGTAAGTCTATCGCCGCTACCTAATGCGTCAATACCTACCAGCCTTACGATTTCTTCGAGATTCGCCTCTTCTTGCAAAATCGCCATACATCTTGCCCTTAATCTGTTCCAGTCTTCGCTCACGTTTTCCGTATACCACTCTCCCAGTCTGTCAGAGTACAACGAATAACTTTGCAACCAGTCGATTGCAGGGAAGTGACGTTTATACGCAAGCGCGTAACTTAACCCCCAAAAAACTTTCACTATACGCAAAGTCGCTTGGCTGACGGGTTCGCTTAAATCACCGCCGGGAGGGCTGACCGCGCCGATTGCCGTTACGCTTCCCGTAAGTCCCTTACTCCCCATTACCTTTACTATACCCGCTCTTTCGTAGAACTCGGCAAGTCTGCTCCCCAAATACGCAGGGTATCCTTCTTCGCCGGGCATTTCTTCGAGTCGTCCGCTCATTTCGCGCAACGCTTCCGCCCATCTTGACGTTGAGTCTGCCATTATGGCGACGTTATACCCCATATCACGGAAGTATTCCGCTATGGTAATCCCGGTGTAAATGCTCGCTTCGCGCGCGGCAACCGGCATATCGGAAGTGTTTGCTATGAGAATTGTCCTCTTCATTAGCGGTTCGCCCGTTTTAGGGTCGATAAGTTCGGGGAATTCGTTAAGAACGTCCGTCATTTCGTTACCGCGTTCTCCGCAACCGACGTACACTATAATATCCGCGTCCGCCCATTTCGCAAGTTGGTGTTGAACGACTGTTTTTCCGCTCCCGAACGGACCCGGAACCGCCGCAACGCCGCCTTTCGTTATCGGAAACAGCGTATCGATAACTCTCTGTCCTGTAACCATAGGAACTCTCGGCGAAAGTTTTTCTTTGTACGGTCTACCTTTTCTGACGGGGCAACGTTGTAACATGATCACGTTTTCGTCGCCTTTTTCCGTCGCGATAACCGCCACCGTTTCGTCAATGGTAAATTCGCCGTCGTATATCTCTTTCAATACGCCGCCTTTTCCCGTCGGAACCATAATTTTATGCCGAACGAAGTTATTTTCCTGAACGTAGCCGAGTTCGTCGCCCGTTTCGAGAACGTCGCCCGTTTTTGCGGTAGGATTAAATTTCCATTTTTTGCTATGGTCGAGCGCGCTTACTTCCACGCCTCTGCCTATCCTGTCGCCGCTTTTTTCTCTCAGCATCGCGAGCGGACGTTGAATTCCGTCGAATATAGACTCGATAAGTCCGGGTCCGAGTTCGACGGACAACGGCATATCCGTGGAATATACGTTTTCCCCCGGTCCTATTCCGTCGGTTTCTTCGTAAACCTGTATGGACGCCTTATCGCCGCGAAGTTCTATAATTTCGCCTATCAAACGCGACTCCGACACCCTGACTACGTCAAACATCTTACATTCGCTCATTCCGCTTGCGACTATAAGCGGTCCGCTTACTTTTATAACTTTGCCGCACGTTTCTTTCATCGGGTTTCTCCTTGTTTCTATCTTTTTACTCTATCCTTAATTTTATATATCCGTTTTCGATTATTTATTTCTTATCCAAAATATCCGTTCCTAGTGCTTTTTCGACGTTCTTTGAAATATTACGCATTCCTAGCCCTGTGCTTCCGCTTGCCGACGGCAGAGGTATTACCGCGGGAAACGGACGGGCTTTGTACCTGTCTAACGTTTCGGAAATGCTTTCCGCCAACGTTTCCGTAATAAATATAACCGAATAAGTTCTCGACGCCTTTTTAAGCGTTTCCGACGCTTCCTCGTCGTTCCTTACGGGAAAAACGTCTGCGCCTGCCGCTTTGAACGCAAGCACGCTGTCTTTATCGCCGATAACCGCTATTTTGTCGTTACGCATACAACGTCCTCACTCTTTTTTTCATTTCTTCGCCGCTTACTCCGTTTTTTAGACAAGACAGCACCACTCTTAACACCTTGACTTCGTTTACCTTTCCGAGATAATATCCTACTATCGGCGCAACCGAAAACATATCCGCTTTGTTGACCGAAAATATTTTTAACAGGTAATTGTCTTTCGCGGTTTCAAACGCGCTAAGGTCGTTTTCTCTAATCGCAGGCAATAAATCCTTGTACTTTGACCGTTCGATTTTTTTACAAAGTTTATCCACGTCTAATCCGCATTCTCGGAAAGTTTCGGGCGGAATTTCTCCGCCGAGAACGAACCCTTCTTCAAAAAAGTTATACTCCGCACCGATTCTTGCCGTTCTTATAAGCGAGCCGATATTGATTGCGTCCGCAGTGGTCGCAAAGTATTCCTTAACGTACTTGTCCGCATTTTTGCCTTTAAGCGCGTCCGCTATCTCCCTATACATCGCTTTGTCGAGTTCGACGTCGATTTTTCTCGGCGACAATCCGTCGGTTTCTTCAAACTTTTCTATCGTCTTTAACGCGCTTTCCATATAAGGGTTGACAAATCCTATCTTTCCTTCGTCGTACCGCTCTTTGAGTTCGTTAAGCGCGTACAGTCCGCCGCTTAACGTCATTCGTAGGTAATCGGCGTTGTTCGTGCGTTTCGTTTTAACGAGTACTTTCAAGTTATGGTAGTCTTTCAATAAAAAGAAACACTCTATCCCCATTCCTTTGGGCGCGGCTTCGCGCAAAAATTCCGCGGCGAGCCGTTCCTCTTCTCTAAGCGCGTCGTAAAAGTTTTCTTCGGTTACGTTCATTCCTCCGCCGTAATTCGCCTCTGCAAGCACCCTTACCGCGTCTTTTAGCGTGCGCGCTTCCATAACCCTATACAGGCGTTCGTCGGTGAATAGATTAAGTTCTTTCGCTTTCGCTCTCGCCGATGCGAACAACAGTCCTTGTTGCATTTATTCTCCAAACAATATTTGCGCCACGACGCTTTCTTCTTCTCGTCTGAACTCGGCAAGTTCCGCTTCCAACGTAAGGTTTTTATCAGTGTTTTTTCCGACGAGTTTTATCCCGCCCTTAAACGCGCCTCTCTCTTTCGCTATCGTCGCTTTCATTCCGAGTTTTTTCACCGTTTCCTTAACAAACTCGTCGCTTATGAGTTTCTTGTCCGAAACGGATAACACGATTTCGTCACCATCTTCAACAAACGACAACATTCTTTCTATAAGGTCTTTATACGCCTTTTCGTCCGCCTTAATCAATTTAACCGCTTCGTCAAACGCCTTATCCACTACTTGCTTTTTCGCTTGCAGGACAAGTTTCTTCACTTTAAGCGACGCGACGGTCATCTTTCTTTTGATAATTTCGTCGCGTTCGCGATAACTTTCCGTCATATTGCGCTGCTTGTAAATATCGGCGTCTCGTAATGCGCTGTCGATGGTGGTTTTCGCGCGCGCCGCGCCCTCTTCGAGCGTGGAATTCGCTTTGACGATAGCGTCGTCTTTGATTTTTTGAATTATTGCGTCTTTACCGCTTTGCCCGGACATTTTACGCTCCGATGTTTACCCAGTCGGGGATAAATACGATAAGGAAAGACGCAAGGAACGCCAAAAGCGCGTAGGTTTCTACCATCGCCGTCATAAGCATACCTTTGGTCGTTTCTTCCGGACGTTTCGCCACAAGCCCTATCGCGCTCGCCGCAACGTTACCTTGATGTATCGCGCTGAAAAGTCCCGCTATCGCAATAGGCAGGCATCCTGCGAGCACACCCAGTCCGGCATGCCAACTCATCGCCTGCAATCCGCCGAACACGCCGGTCTTTAACAACACGAGGAACCCTATGATAAATCCGTAAATTCCCTGCGTTGCGGGAAGAAGTTGCAGTATAAGGCACTTCATAAACTTATCGGGATCTTCCGCTACGACGCCCGACGCCGCGCTACCCGCTCTTCCTACGCCTATTGCGGAACCCGTTCCGCTTAAACCGACCGCAAGCGCCGCGCCTATAAGCGCAATCGCCGTACCCAAATACGCTTCCATTGTCTTTATACCTCCTTAAAACAATAGGTTTTTTATGTTTAGTTATCGCCTTTCGGCGTGTTTTTCTAGTTGTCTAAATATGTGTATTTCAACCCGTTTCCGAGCGGTTTGAACGCTCTTCCCGTTCCTTCGTAGAACTTACCGAAGAATTCGATATACTGCAATCTCGAATCGTGAACGTACGCTCCGAGCAGGTTAATCGCAAGGTTAAACACGTGTCCGAACACGAAAATTATTATCGCCACAATCCATCCGGCAGGTCCGATTATATTCACCGCTATCATTCCGAGTTTGTTCATAACCAAACCGATGACGCCTGTCGTAAGACCTAGCCCGAACAATCTCGAATAACTGAGCAAGTCGCTTACTATATTGATGGCACCGTACACGCTTCCGAGCGCGCCGCCGATCATCTTTATCGGATTTTTCTTACCCCACGCGCCGCCTAATACGATCATAACCGCTCCGACAATCGCGGTATACGTTCCGATTTTACCCATTATCGAATGCCACGCTTTGCCGCCTTCTATCGCGTTTAGATAAACCATAATATTAGGGAACAAACACAACAATCCGATAAATATCACGACCCAACCGAAGTCGCTTAATATTCCTTTAATTACGACGGTTCTTTTTCCCGAACGAATTTTACTCGCCCCGGCAAGAGCAAACCCGGTACCGAGTTGCAACACGCCCACGCCCAAAGCAAGCATGAACATTTTTAACGGCTCGTCAAGCGGACTAAACCATCTAATCTTCGCAAGAAAACTGCCTTCGCCGAGTTCTATCCCGAACCAACCGCCTAAAAGCACGCCCCAAATAAACGTCGATATTCCGCAAAAAGCAAACATAATTATCATCTTGCCGCTTTCTTTTACGGGTTTCTTTATCTTAACGAACGCAAAACACGCTATCGCCATTATAAGCCCGTAAGCCGCGTCGCCGAGCATTATTCCGAATATAAGGAAGTAGAACAGCGCGACAAAAAGATTGGGGTCTTTTTCGCGATAGTTCGGGCTTCCGAACATATCCGTTATGCCCGAAAACGCACCGACGAATTTACTGTTTTTCGTGAGCGTAGGCGGTATTTCTTCTTCGAGCGGATCTCGGAACGCGATTACCGTTGCCGGACATTTTTCGGTAATTTCTTTTTCTAAAATTTGCGTTTTGTCGGCAGGAACCCAGCCTTCGAACGCGATGGCTTTTTGGGTTCTCACCGAGTTTTGCGTCACTTCGATTTTCGCGATTTCCAGCGCGCAGTTATCGTACGCGATTTTCATCGTGGACACGTATCTCAAATAATCGGTGGTCGATTGGAACAAGGATTTTATTTCCTCGTCTATTTCCGCCGTTCTTTTTTCGATTTGCGCGATTTTTTCGGACGGCGCGACGTCGATATTAAGCGTACAAGGGGTAAATTCACATTCTACCAACGCGGTTTTTATTTCGTCTTTTTTACTTTTATGCGTTACTATCGCGACTGCGCTCGTCTTATCTCCCACTGCGATTTCCGTCACGCACTCGGGTGCGATTTTTTCGTCGAAAACCGATTTTTTCGCGGTTTGTATAAGTCCGCACAGCACGTCGCAGGTGCATGTTCCTTTCCTGTCTTTCATATCGAACGACAGGTTTTTATACGGATTAAGTTGGTCTTGCAACCCGTTAAGTTTTGTTTTTTCGCTTCTTAAGTCGGTGATTTTGTTGTTTATCGTTTCGAGTTCGTCGATTTTCACGTTCAAATCTTCCGCGCTGCCCACAACGTCCTCGTATTCTTCGAGACTAATCAACCTGTTTTCCTTTTTCAAGTCGATTGTCGGCGCCTGTTTTTTGTCGTAACGCGCGAGTTCTTTCACCGCTTCTTTCATAAACGCAAGGAAAAAAGCGGCACGAGCCTTGCGCTCTTCCGTTCTTTCGCGCTTTTCTCTGTCCGCGTTCGTTACCGTCACGTTTTCGCTTTTAACGAGTTCGACCGCTCCCGATTTAAGAAAGATGCGCAAAAGTTTTGCCCGTTCGCTCGAATGAGCGACCAGACTCATTTTCTGCATATTAACGATTGACATATCGCGCGCTCACCTTTTCCTTTATATATTCCGCCGCTTTTTCCGTCGGCGTGTCCGTGACGATTTTTTGCACGAAAATTTTGCCTTCCGCGATTATCGCGTCGGCTTTTTCGTCGCCGCACTTTTCCGCTTGCTCAACGACTTTTCTACGTTCTTCTTTTACGGTTTTTAACGTTTCTAAACGTATTTTTCTCGCTTCTTCGTCCGCGTTAAACACGGTTTGTTTTGCGTCTTCTTCCGCTTTTTTCGCCGTTTCTTCCGCTTCTTTTTCCGCTATGCGTATTTCGTCAAGGATTTCGTTTAGCATCTTTCCTCCGATTTCGTTTTGCAATATAAAACCGCAATTATCAAATTTTCGTTTTTTATCTCTTAAAAACGCGATTGTTTTTATAACCGCCTCGCGCTCGAACGCACTTTTCCGCCTCCCGCCTTTTTCGTCTGTCGGGGTGAGTCGGTTCGTTTCGTTTAACGGTTTATCGCACGTTATTATTATTTCGTTCCGAACAATCTGTCGCCTGCATCGCCGAGTCCGGGTACGATGTACGCGTGGTCGTTGAGTTTTTCATCAAGCGCCGCCGCGAATACGGGGACGTCCGGATGAGCCTTGTTAAGCGCGGCAACGCCTTCGGGCGCCGCTACAAGACACATAAATTTGATGTCCTTAACTCCCCTTTGTTTGATAAAATCAATCGCCATAATCGCGCTTCCGCCCGTAGCAAGCATCGGGTCCACTACGATAATCGTCCTTTGGTCCGCGTCAACGGGTAGTTTGCAGTAGTATTCCACGGGTTGATGCGTTTCGGGGTCGCGATAACAACCGATGTGTCCGATTTTTGCCGTAGGTACGAGTTCCAACACGCCGTCAACCATTCCCAGTCCCGCTCTGAGTATCGGAACGACGCCTATGCTTCTTCCTCCGAGCGTTTTGCTTATGCACGTGCAAATCGGGGTTTCTATTTCGGTGTCCGTAAGCGGAAGATCTCTCGTCACTTCGTATGCCATAAGCAATGATATTTCTTTGAGAAGTTGCCTAAAATCTTTCGGTACGGTATTTTTATCTCTCATCAAGGTAACTTTATGAGCGATAAGCGGATGATTAACTACGTGAATATTCATTTCTGTTCTCCTTATGTATTGTAAATTTATTTGAAGTTTTTGTTTTCTATTTCGGTAATCATATCGACGCGCTTGGCGTGTCTGCCGCCTGCAAACGGAGTGGTAAGAAAAATCCCCAAATATTCCTTTGCCTGTTCGGGCGAAGTAATTCTTCCGCCCATGCTTATCACGTTGGCGTTGTTGTGTTCGCTTGCTTTCTCCGCGCAAAACGCGTCGGTAACGTGCGCGCATCTTATTCCTTTGAACTTGTTGGCGACGATTCCTATTCCGATACCCGTTCCGCAAAGCAATACGCCTTTATCGAACTCGCCGCTTTGTACTTTTTCGGCGACTTTCGCGGCGTACACGGGATAATCGACGCTTTCTTCGTTGTACGTTCCGAAATCTTCGTAGGTAAATCCGAGTTCATTTATTTTGTCTATACACGCTTGTTTAAGCACTATTCCGCCGTGGTCGCAACCTATCGCAATTTTCATTCGTCCCAAATTCCTTTTCCGTATTCGTTAATTATTACGGATACTAACTATTTATTTTAACAAGTATAACATAATTCGATACGCGTTTGTCAACGGTTTGGCTCCATTTCTTTCCTTTCGTCGTTTTTGTACGCTTACATCCGCCGTTTTTCCGTTCGTTGCGCGTTTACTTTCTCTTATTTATCGGTTTATTTCGATAAATCGACGTACCGATTTTACACTATTTCCCCGTGGCTGCTTTTAAGCAGTCTGTTCATCACGCTTGCTTCCAACCCGTCTCCTTTAAGCGCTTCCGTGATGATATAATCGTTGGTTTTTTCGTACGTTCGCAGCGCTTCAAACGCGTTATGCGTAAACTCTTCCACGGTTCTTCCGATAGACACGCATTTTACGCCGCTTTTTTTAAGTATTTCGCAAGTGTCCGCCATTGCAAGCACGACGGGATTTTTCCCTTCCTTTACCCGTTTGTCGAATTCTTTTTCCGCGCTTTGCACCGAGGAAAACAGCACGCACGGCACGGTCGGGCAGTAATGCGCGTATTTCATTCCCGGCGCGGGCGCGACGATAACCTTTCCCGTAAACGTTTTTACCGTACCGAGGTACGGCGCGAGTTGCTCAGCCGTTATCGCGCCCGGTCTTAGTATCGTCGGTTCCCCGACAAGGCTTAGCACCGTGCTTTCTATCCCTACGCGACACGCTCCGCCGTCTAATATTGCGGGAATTCTGCCGTTCATATCTTCGTATACCCTTTGCGCCGTCGTCGGGCTGACGCGTTTTGACAGGTTTGCGCTGGGCGCCGCCACGGGCGTTCCGCAGGCTTTAAGAAACGCTCTCGCCATCTCGTGTTCGGGTATTCTTATCCCTACGGTGTCAAGTCCTGCCGTAACGCAATCGGGTATCTCTTTCCTTTTCTTTAACACGACGGTGATAGGTCCCGGCGAAAATGCCTTGAAGATACGCTCCGCCTCGGGCGTAATAACCGCCGCTTTTTGCGCGTCTTGCACGTCGTAAACGTGAACGATAAACGGATTGTCCGACGGTCTGTTTTTTGCCTCGTAAATCTTTTTTACCGCCGTTTCGTTAAACGCGTCGCCTCCTAATCCGTATACCGTTTCCGTCGGGAACGCAACGATTTCGCCTTTTTTTATGAGTTCGGCACACTCGGGAATTAACTCTTCTTTTCCTATTTTCGTAAACATTTTTAACAAGTCTTCTCGTTATGTTTTTCGGCGTTTATTGCCGTTTTTAATCTTTTTTATGTTCGCAAAATTCTATTGCAAAACGTATATTTTAGTATAGTCGTCCGCAACGAGAACGGCGTAAGAAGACATCGCTTTTTCTCCGTCCATAGCCTTGTCGCAAACGCTTATCGAATATTCCCCCGCCTCGATTACGACTTCGCCTTTGTAGTTTTTTATGCCGATTTTTTCGCCGTCTTTATAGGTATACGAGCCTTGGAAAATCATTTCCGCGTCTAAAATTTCTTCTTCCTTACCGTATTTGTCTATGCGAAAAACTTTGCTCTTCTTGTCCGTTTCGTCCGTTCTTCTTCCGAGAGCGTACCCGCCCGAATAATACGTCAGTTCGTCGTAGATAAAGTCGGTTATTTTATTCCCGTCGGGAGTGTACGCAGCATATTTTTTTACGGTTTCGCCTGCCGCATTTTTTACCGTTCCTTGTACTATACACGCAGTTTGGTTTCCGTAATGCGGCACATAGGTAGCCCCACCCTTGACAAAGGGTATGAGCGTGGTTCGGTTCATATACCTATCGAACGCGTATGCGTCACCGCTTATTTCGCTATAAGACGGGTCGGAGTTTTGCACTCCCACGCCATCGATATACGACGTAGGCATTAGTGCGTTGTCGGGCTGTTTCCTTTTAAGTTGTTTATCGAAAATACTGTAAGTGGTTTCTCCCGTGTAGCCGAGGAAATATTTATTGTCTTCCTTATACAAATCGAGATACGGCAAATAGTAAAAATACACTATGCTATAACCGTTTTTAATCATACCGGACGGGTCGCCGTAGGGCAAATCGTAAGTATAGCCGTTTATTTTTTGGTCGTAGTTTTTTATTGCTCCGAGCGAATACGACTGTTGCGAATAATACGTCTTCGTATATTCGTTTGCCACTCCTGCCACACCCCAGGCAAGTTCTCCGAATTCACGCGTAACGCCGCTTTTTATATTATAGAAATCTACCTTGGTTTTTGCGTATTTCGTCAATTTTCCGCTAACGCTTTCGAGCCGAACGTTAAACCCGTTCCACGGTTTATTATGGATGTAAATCATCGCGCTCCGCAAGAACCAGCCGTTGCCCATATAATAGACTTGGAGTTCTCTGGTATAGTCCGACAACGCGCTTTGCGTTAACTCGGAAAACACGGTATACTCGCCGTTTTTTGCGGTTTCGAGATATCCTCTTTGAGGGGCATAACTCGTCGAATAAAAGTACGCTCTGTCCGTCGAGTATGCCGCGATAAACCCGTCGAACATAATAAATTCGTACAAACATTGCGCATTGCTGTCGTATGCGGTACGAATTTTGAACTTCTCGAGCAGTTCCGCTCCCGTAGTATAGTCGTAAAACGTGGCATAACTCGGCATTGACGAAACCGCGTCCAACTCTCCGTAAACGACGATGCTGTCGCCGACGAATCGTAATTGTCTAAACGATTCCTGATACATAATACTTTTCGACGAAAGCAGGCTGTACGGAGTGTTATCCGCTCCCTTAAATCGTATCACGTCGATATAGTACGACGTAGACGACTCGTTTGTTTTCGGCGGACGCGCAACGATGGCGTAGTCGCCTTTTATTTGAATAATCTGACCGTAATACGGTTTACAAAATTCCTTATCCGCCGATGCCAATCCGAACAATTCGACGCTGTCGCCGTCTTCTTTTAGGTATTTTGCGGCGGTTATAAACACGTTTTCCGTAGGGTTAAACGACGATACGTACGTACCTTTAGGCAAATTGAGCGTGCATTCCGCCTGTTTTACTTCGGCGGAATTGAAATTATTATAATATTGAAAATAGTCTGTTTTGGAATAAACGAAAAAATGAAGGCAGAGCCCTATCGTAAGTCCGACGACCGCCGTGAATACCGCAGACAAAACCGTTATCAAAATTTTTTGTTTTTTCGTAAGTTTTCGTCCGGTTTTTACGGGTTCTTTTTTTTCGGTTTGTTCGGTTGTTTCGTTTTCGGCAACCGAAATCGGGCTTTCTTTTTTCATAATAAGTATTATACCAAACTATACCTTAAATGACAATTAACTTAGGGATTATTTTTTCTTTCGGCAAGTTTTTCCGCAACAAAACAGGCACAAAATGTTCGCTCGGCGCGAAAAACGGTTTACAATGCGAACAACGACGTGTATAATTAAGTATAATACGTTGTTTGCCTAAGCAAACGGAGGTAAAGATGACAGCACTCGAAAAGAAAATCGTACAGATTCTCAAAGCGGATTCCCGTTATTCCCACGAAGAAATAGCGAATATGCTCGCCGTTTCCGTCGAAGAAGTCACGCAAGCGGTACGTTCTCTCGAAGACAGGGGCGTTATCGTCAAATACACCGCCATCATCAATACCGAAAAAACGGGCGAAGATTTTATCGACGCGCTTATCGAAGTCAAAGTTACTCCGCAGGCTCGTAGCGGTTTCGACGCGATTGCCGAAGAAATTTACAAGTTCCCGGAAGTTAAAGCCGTTTATCTCGTAAGCGGAACTTACGACCTTGCGATTACGCTCGAAAGCAAAACCGCGCGCGACGTTTCTATGTTCGTAAGCGAACGCTTGTCTACGATTGACTCCGTAATAGGCACTACGACGCATTTCATTATGAAACAATACAAAGAAAGCGGCGTTATTATGAGCGGCGAAGAAGCGGCTAAACGAATGGCGGTACACGAATAATGGACTATTCCCGCTATCTCAATCCGACGGTCAAGGATATTCAACCGTCCGGCATAAGAAAATTTTTCGACATCGTGGCGGAAGACAAAAACGCCATCTCCTTAGGCGTAGGCGAACCCGACTTCGACACACCGTGGCTCGGACGGAACGCCGCGATAAAGAGTATTCAAAAAGGTTACACTCAATATTCGAGCAACTGCGGTATGCCTGCTCTGCGCGAACGTATAAGCGAATATTATTCCGTTCGTTACGGCGTTAAATACGACCCGAACCACGAAATTATCGTTACCGTCGGAGCAAGCGAGGCAATCGACCTTGCGTTGCGCGCGCTTATCGTTCCCGGCGACGAAGTCCTCGTTCCCGACCCGTCGTACGTTTCGTACTGTCCGTGCGTGCGTTTGTCGGGCGGAGTACCCGTTGCCATAAAATGCGAACAATCAAACGGGTTTATCGTAACGCCCGAACACCTGCTCGACGCCATAACCGACAAAACCAAAATTCTTATTCTGCCTTATCCGAATAATCCGACCGGCGGTATTATGACCAAATCCGATATCGACGCCATTGCTCGAATTATCGCGGAAAAGGATATTTTCGTAGTAAGCGACGAAATTTACAGCGAACTTACATACTCGGATGAAGGACACTATTCTGTGGCTTGTCACCCGTTACTTAAAGAGCGCAGCGTTATTATCAACGGATTTAGCAAAGCGTTTGCTATGACCGGATGGCGGCTCGGTTACGTTCTCGCACCCGAACCGATTACATTCGCTATGTACAAGATACATCAGTACACCATAATGTGCGCGCCTACCTGCGCTCAGTACGCCGCGCTTGCCATACTCGAAGAAGAACTCGCCAACGGCTTTGCCACGGTAAGAGAAATGCGCGACGAGTACGATTTGCGCCGCAGGTACGTTTTTTCTGCGCTTAAAAAGATGAACTTCGACGTGTTTGCCCCTATGGGTGCTTTCTACGTTTTTCCGTCGGTTTCTTCTTTCGGCAAAGACGGCGAAGAGTTTGCAAACGAACTCCTTTACAAAAAGCACGTCGCGGTTGTTCCCGGCGGCGCGTTCGGCGCGTCGGGCAAAAACAACATAAGAATCAGTTATGCTTACAGTATGCAAAGCCTAAAAAAAGCCCTCGACCGTATCGGGGAATTTGTTATAGAAATCTGATTTTCGGTATCCGGAACCGAAAAAAAGGATATACAAAATACTAAAATCGCTAGGGGTGGCACACAAGCCTGAGATTACACCCTCCGAACTTGCCTTACGGGTAAGGAAGCAAAATCCAAGAGTCTCGACGGCTGCTTGGATTTTTTATTTTGGAGCAGGAGTGATTCCCTTGCAAAGGAGAAACACACTATGTTTAACGTTCCGTTCAAAGATTTGTCCTTGTTCGACAAAGCGGTCGTCGTTGCGTTTTTCACGACGCTCGCGTTGATCGTACTCGGCGTAGCGGTCGGTATTGCCGTTAAAAAACTCCGTATCGACGCTTTTCGCGGTTATCTGAAAACCGCATTCTCAGCCGCGCTCGGCTATGCAATCGGGCTTACAGTCGTCTTGTTGTTCCTTAAACTAGACGAGTACGTAGCCGCGGATTACATCGATCTCGCCACGTTCGTGCCGATAGTCGTTATGATATGTTCGGCGTTCGTTTTTGCGGTCGCATCTTATATCGTATCCGTTTTCAAAAAAGAACGCTTGTCGCTTGTCGGAAAAATCGCGGCTATCGTTCTTGCCGTCGAACTTGCCGTCATACTTATCGTTCAAACGGTAAAATACTACAAAACCCACGACTCGATAAGCGTTTCCGGAGAAGTTCAACTTTATATTTATACCGCCGTTCTTATCGCCGCGATAGTTTTGCTCGCTTTCCTCGTCGGAAAGAAAAACCGGGACGTGTCAAAAACGCGCTCGATTTCTTACGCGGCAATGTGTATTGCGCTTTCTTTCGCTCTTTCCTACATTACGTTTTATAAACTTCCGCAGGGCGGTTCGATTACCCTTGCGAGTTTACTGCCGATTATGATTTACTCATATATGTTCGGCATTCGTCGCGGCGTGTTGCTCGGTGCGATTTACGGCTTGCTTCAATTTATTCAAGCGCCTTGGTTCGTTCACCCGGTACAATTCCTTCTCGACTACCCGATAGCGTTTGCCGCAATCGGACTTGCGGGTTTATTCCGTGAAAAAAAGATTTTCGACGACAAAAAACCATTGCAATTCGCGCTCGGCGCGGTGATTGCCGTCGTCATACGCTATTTTTCGCACGTAGTAAGCGGCATTTTCGTTTTTGGCAGCGCAGACCCGGAAAACTATTCCGCCGTCGCTTGGTCGTTCCTTTACAACACCTTTGCTTTTGCGGATATGGCGATAAGCATGATTGCAGGTTGCGTTCTGTTCGCATCAAAAAGTTTTATTCGCTTACTTGACGCAAAAAGACAATAACTTTTTTATTTTCACAGTCGAAGATGTCCGGAACTCTTCGATATAACGAAAAAAAACAACCGCTTGCTTAAAGCGGTTGTTTTTATAATATTTTTATTCCTTTTCGATTATTTCGCGCGTTTTTTCTTCTCTTCTTCGATAATTTTCGCAACCATTGCGCTCGGCACTTCGTCGTAACGAGCGAACTCGGTACTGAATTTACCTCTGCCTTGCGTCATACTGCGCAGGTCGATTGCGTATCTGTGAAGTTCCGCCGCGGGAGCCTCGCCCGTAATAACGGTTTTGCCCTTGTCCGAAGTCATACCGAACACTTTTCCTCTACGCTTGGTAAGGTCGCCCATTACGTCGCCCATATAGTTGTCGGGAACGGTCACGCTTATGTTAAGCACGGGTTCGAGCAGGACGGGGTTCGCTTTCGGAATACCGTCTTTGAATGCTATTTTCGCCGCTTCGATAAACGCCGCTTCTTTACTGTCTACCGGGTGGTAAGAACCGAAATAAAGAACCGCTCTAAAACCTACCATCGGGCAACCTGCAAGCACGCCTTGCGTTTTCGCTTCTCTAAGTCCCTTTTCGACCGACGGGAAGTATTGTTTCGGTACTGCTCCGCCTACTACTTCTTCCGCAAACTCGAAATCGACGTCCGGCGCAGGTTCAAAACGTATCCATACGTCGCCGAACAAACCGCTGCCGCCGTTTTGTTTTTTACATCTGCCTTGTTGTTCCACTTTCTTTCTTATGGTTTCGCGATACGCCACTCTCGGTTCGGCAAGTTTCGCTTCGACTTTATATTTATTTTTAACTTTTTTGCAAAGCACGTCGATTTGTGTTTCGCCCATACCGCAAATCACGGTTTCTTGCGTTTCGGGGTCTTTTTCGACCTTAAACGTACAATCTTCTTCCATAAGTTTACGCAGTCCTTCAACGACTTTGTCCGCGCCGCCTTTTTCGTCCGCCACGAGCGCGAGAGTAAGAACGGGTTTCGGGAAATCGATGGGCGGAAATTCTACTTTCAACGCGTCCGAACAAAGCGTGTCGCCCGTCGTCGTGTACGAAAGTTTTGCAAACGCGCCTATGTCGCCTGCTTTTATACATTCCGCGTTTTCTTGGAACTTGCCTTTAAGTTGATAAAGCGCGCTGATTTTTTCGTTTTCGCTCTTTCTCATATTGACGAGAACGTCTCCGCTCTTAACCGAACCGCTGTACACTTTGAACAGGTTAAGTTTCCCGACGAACGGGTCAACTATCGTTTTGAACACGCGGCAAACGGTAGGTTTGTTTTCGTCGTAGTCGAGTTCTATTTTTTCGTCGTCCTTAAACGCGTATGCTTTGCCGTGTTCGCCTGCATAAGGAATAAGATTGACGATATTTTCGAGTATGTCGCAAAGAACGGGGGTTCCTACCGCTACGCCTGCCACAACGGGGATAAACTCGCAATCGGATACCATTTTACGGATACCTTTTACTTTGTCTTCTTTAGAAAGTTCTCCTTCTTCAAAGAACTTTTCGAGCAACGCTTCGTCGCTCGCCGCGGCGATTTCGGTAAGTTCTGCATTATCCGCGCTCACCGCGTCCGCAAGGTCTGCGGGAACGGCTATCTCGTTGCCGGCGTTGTCGTACGCCTTGTTCGTCATTACGTCAACGTAGCCGAGCATATTCGTGCCGTTCATTATGGGCAATTCTATCGCGCAAACTTTGTTGCCGTACTTAGCCTTTATCGCGTCAACGGTTTTCGGGAAACTGCTGTTTTCCTTGTTTACACCGTTTACGAACAAAATCATCGGAATTTTATGGTCGTGGCAGTAATCGATTGCTTTTTCCGCGCCGACGGAAAGCGAACCCGACGCTTGCGTAACGACAATCGCTCCGTCCGCTACGGTAAGCGCGCTTACCATTTCTCCTTCAAAGTCGAAAAATCCGGGCGTATCGAGAAAATTAATTTTGTAATCCTTATAATAAACATAGCCCAAAGTGAGCGATATGCTCATTTTTCTGCTTATTTCTTCGGAATCATAGTCGCTTATCGTCGTTCCGTCATCAACTTTTCCCAAACGGCTCGTCCCTTTCGTCGCGAACATAATCGCTTCGAGAAGGGATGTTTTACCTTCGCCGCCGTGCCCTATCAAGGCAACGTTTCTGACTTTTTCTTTGCTAAAAACTGCCATATATTTTTTCTCCTCTTCGATAAATCTTAAATAAGTTATTCTATTAATAAAAAAATAACCTTTTATAGAATAACACACCTGCGTACATTTTTCAAGACCTAATTTTTTCGATTTTTCGTCGTCGATTACGTCGTCAACTCTAAAGCGTCCGTAAAATATGCGTTTTTTTGCGTTTATAGCCGATATTTGACATTTTTTATCGAATAATTTGTATAAAAAAACCGCGCATATCGCGGTCAAACGAATAGCAAAAAGTTCCACCGTACGTTTACGGTGAAACTTTACTTGGCTTTTATGGATAAAATAAACTTAAAGAGCGATTACGCTTCGGCTTTAACTGCCGCGTCGAGCATTTTGGAAAGTCTCGCTTTCTTTCTTGCCGCGGTGTTGGCGTGGAAAATTCCGTCGCTCTTCGCTTCGTCGATTGCGCTCATAACGAGGGGAAGTTGCGCCTTGGCGTCCTCTATTCTCTGTTCTTGTATAGCCTTTTCAAACTTCTTGATTACGTTTTTGACTACCGTTCTTTTGCTGTTATTGCGCGCGTTTTCTTCTCTTGTGATAAGTACGCGTTTTTTCTGAGATTTAATGTTAGGCATATCTTTTCTCCTTAAATTATCCGATGCTTTTTCTTTTTTGCTAAAACATATTACCACACCCGCGCCGAAAAAGCAAACGCTTTGTAATAGTTTTTATCAAAAAAGTCAATAAAATTGTTATGACAAAAATTTATCGCGAATTGACGGAAGAAACGGCAATATTAAAACAAGACCTTTACACAACGAAAACCGAGAAAAAGCATTTCGGCAAAATAAGCGTTTTTTACGGTGAGAACAAGCAAACCGGCAAGACGTACTATACTCTTTCTTCCGCAACGGAACTGTTCCGTAACCCCGAACAAAAAAACCGTTTGAAAACCGAACTCGTCGCCGCAATCGGCGCGCTTTTCGACAAATATTCGTTTTGTTCTTCCTCAAAAATAATGGTAGTCGGACTAGGAAACGAAAAAGTAACCGCCGATTCTCTCGGCACACGCGTCGCGGATAAACTAACCGTCACGGGACATCTATATTCGAGCAACGAAGGCGTTCGCTCCAAATTCGGTAACCTTTGCGCGCTTAAAAGCAGCGTAAGCGGTGTAACCGGTATAGAAAGTTTCGACCTTATCGCAGCCGCCGCAAAAATAGCAAAACCCGACATAATTGTAGCCGTGGATACACTTTCCTGCAGAAAAACCGAGCGACTCGGTCGAACTATACAACTCACGGACAATGGTATCGAGCCAGGCGGCGGAGTAAACAATCCGAAGAAAAAACTCTCGTTTTCCACACTAAAAACTCCCGTCATCGCTATCGGCGTACCATTCGTAATATACGTCGGCACTATTCTAACCGAATTCGGCGTCGATAATTGCCCGACCGACCTTTCTTCTCTCGTCGTCACAGCAAAAGATATCGATTTTCTTATCGAGGACTATTCGGACGTTATCTCTTCTGCCATAGACGAAGTCGTCCATTCGCTTGGTTTACTCTAAATATAGCGAAATCGGTTGCGTATGCAACCGATTTCTATGTATTATTTTGTTTTTCTTGTTAACGAATATATCTTACTTTTATTGCAAAGTCTGCTTTTATTTCTTCATCGGAATCGATTACGGCGTAGCCGAAGTCGCCTTTTATCGCCACGATTTTATCTCCTCGAAGGGCTTCGATTTTATCTTTGTTTTCGGCATGAAAAAGCACGCAGGTCCTTATCTTTCCCGTACGAGGTTTTACTAATTTCGGGTAATTGACGGAGTTTACTATATTTCCGTTTTCCAAATAATCGACAAGTTGTTTCCCTGCCATGACGGCGCAGTTATCTTCCGCTTCTTCCGTGCTTGCTCCGAGGTGAGGGATTGCTATGATGTTGTCCGTGTTTACCGTTTCTTCGTCGGGGAAGTCAACGACGTATTTTGCTATTTTTCCGCATTTAAGAGCGGCTTTCATATCCGCTACGTTTACCAGCGCGCCGCGCGCCATATTGATTACGATTGCGCCTTGTTTCATTTTTTCCATAGCGCGTGCGTCAATCATATTTTTCGTATTGTCGGTAAGCGGCACGTGCAACGTGATTACGTCTGCGTTTTCTATCGTTTCTTCAAACGACGCGCATTTGACGAACGAGAGTTCTTCTTTGATATTATCGTTCAGAAACGGGTCGTAACCGATTACGTTCATACCGAGCGCATAAGCGGATTTTGCGACTAGTTTTCCTATTGCTCCGAGCCCGACCACGCCTAGCGTTTTTCCTAATATTTCGTGTCCTGCGAACGCGCTTTTGCCTTTTTCGGTGGTTTTTGCAACGTTTTCCGTCAGTCCGTTTACCCATTTATTACCGCCGATAACGTCGCGCGAAGCAAGGAGCATAGCCAAAATCACGAGTTCTTTAACCGCGTTTGCGTTCGCTCCGGGGGTATTGAACACGACGACGCCTTTTTTCGCCATTTCGACAACGGGAATATTGTTTACTCCCGCGCCGGCTCGCGCTATTGCGAGAAGTTTGTCTTTTACCTCGTATTCCGCCATATTCGCACTTCTTACGAGTATGCCGTCCGGGTTTTCCGCGTTATCCGTAAGGTTGTATTTCTCGTCGAAAACGCCGTTTATCACGGGGCTTATTTTATTAAGTTTTAGTATGTCGTACATTTTAATTCCTATTTGTTTTCCGTTTCGAATTTTTTCATAAATTCGGCAAGTTTTTTTACGCCTTCTACGGGCATTGCGTTATAGATGCTTGCTCTTATTCCGCCTACCGCGCGGTGTCCTTTCAGCGAAACCAAGCCGTTTTCCGTCGCTTCTTTGACGAATTTCGCGTCCGTATCCGGGTCGGGGGTAGTGAAAGTAACGTTCATAAGCGAACGGTCTTGCTTGCGCGCCGCGCCTTTATAAAACGTCGAATTATCGATAACATCGTACAAAATACCGGATTTATAGATATTTTGTTTTTCTATTTCCTTTACTCCGCCGAATTTTTTGAGCCAACGCATATTGAGCATCGCGACGTATGTCGAGAACGTTGTAGGCGTGTTATACAGGCTGTTTGCGTCCGCCTGCGCTTTATATTTCAATATAGTCGGGCAGAACGGCAGCGGAGAACCGTTGTCTACGAGGTCTTTTTTTACGATTACCACGGTTAGTCCGCTCGGAGCGAGATTCTTTTGCGCTCCCGCGTAAATAAGGTTGAATTTGTTTACGTCTACGACTTCACTCATAATCATACTGCTCATATCCGCTACCAGGTTATTTACCTTAGGAACGCTCGTATATCTCGTGCCGTAGATGGTGTTGTTATAAGTTATATGCACGTAATCCGTACCTTCTCTGTACGGTATTTTATCGACGTCGGGGATATACGAAAAATTTTCGTCTTTGGAACTGGCGACGCACGCCGCGTCCCCGAAAATAACGCCTTCTTTATACGCTTTGTTTGCGAAGTTTCCGGTAACGATATAGTCGGCTTTTTTCCCGTTTTTTTCCGTCAATAAATTTAGCGGTACGGCATCGAACTGCGTTGATGCACCTCCTTGCAAAAAAAGCACGTAATACTCGTCGCTTATGCCCATAAGTTCTCTTATAAGACTTAACGCTTCGTTATGTATTTCGTCGTACCATTTACAGCGGTGGCTCATTTCCGCAACGCACATTCCGCTACCTTTATAATCTAATAAATCTCGTTGAATTTCAAGCAGCACGTCTTCGGGCAACATCGAAGGCCCTGCCGCATAATTGTATACTTTTCTCATTTTGATTTCTCTCCTTTTCGGATTTCGCTTATGTAAATATTAATAAGAAGTTTAGCATTTTTGATTTTTATAGTCAAATAAACTTCATTTATCCGCTTAAAAAAAGTCTTATCTACGGTAAATTTTCTTCCACTACCGCCAACAATTCGTTTAGCGTGTCGGTCGCAAAGATTTTTTCTTTAATTTTCTTCTGTCCCGGTATCCCTTTGACGTACGCGGCAATTTGCTTTTTCATAGACCTCGCAACCGTTTTTTCGGGTAAAAAGTCGAGATATTTAATATGGTCTACGATGAGCCTTTTTACCGAATACGTCGGACTCTCTCCCGATATTTCCGCAAAGACGTACGGTTTTCCTATTGCTCCGCGCGCGACCATAACGTAGTCCGCTCCCGTTTGTTTCATCGCCAAATAACTGTTTCTGTCAAACACGTCGCCGTTTCCGCAAACGGGTATATCGAGTTTTTGTTTAACAGCCGCGATCGCATCGTAATCTACTTTGCCCATATACATTTGTTCTCGCGTTCGCCCGTGTACGGTGACCATCGCCGCTCCGCCTTCCTGCGCCGCAAGCGCACACTCGACCGCGTTGTTTACGCCGTCCGTACCCTTTCTTATTTTTACGGTAACTTGTTTGTTTTCGTTCGCACTTTTTATTGTTTTTACTATTTTGTAAATCAAATCTGGGTTTTTCATAAGCGCGCTACCGTCGCCGTTCTTATACACTTTCGGCACGGGACAACCGCAATTAACATCGATTATCGGAAACGGTTTCATCGTTTCGTACGTCGTCACTTCCGCCATAATATCCGCGTCCGAACCGAAAATTTGAACGCCCGTATGTCGTTCGTCCTTTCCGACGGTCAAAAGTTCCGCCGTGTTATCGTTTTTATAATACAACCCTTTTGCGCTTACCATTTCCGTAAAACACAATCCCGCGCCGTAGCGAAAACAAAGGCTTCTCATTCCGCTGTCGCTAAAACCCGCGAGCGGCGCGAGTATAAGGTCGCTCCCGTTATATGTAATCATTCTTTTTCCTTTTTCTTAGCCGCTTGATACAGTCGTTCCATTTCGTCGAGCGTCATATCTTCGGGTTTCTTCCCCGTTTTCGCGCCTTCTTCCACGACGTAGCGAAAACGTTTTTCAAACCTGTTCGTCGTGCCGTTAAGCGCGATTTCCGGGTCGATGTTAAACAACCTAAGCACATTTACCACGCTAAACAGCATATCTCCCCCTTCTTTTTCTTTATCCGCTCTTTCCGCGTCGAAAAACTCCGCGATTTCTTCTTTTATTTTATCCGCCGCTTCTGCCGCCGTAGGAAAGTCAAAACCCGTTTTCTTTATGATTTTTTGCACTTTATATGCTTTTTGCAACGCGGTAAACGTTTTCGGCACGACGTCGAGTTTATCAATCACCGATTTTTGCCCCTTTTCTTTCGCTTTGGCTTGTTCCCACAAATAAAGTGCGGATTTGGCGTCCGTCGCTTTATCCTGACCGAAAATATGCGTATGCCGTCCGATAAGTTTTTTACAAAGCGCGGTTATTACGTCGTTATTGCTCACTCCGCCGTTTTCTTCGGTCATAACAGAGCAAAACACGCCTTGCAACATAACGTCGCCACATTCTTCTTCTATTTTTTCGCTTTTCCCGGTTTCTATCGCTTCAACGAGTTCGTACGCTTCTTCGACGACGTTCGTTCGTATGGTTTCGGGCGTTTGCTGTCTGTCCCACGGGCATCCGTCGGGGTCGCGCAGACGGCGTATGATTTCGAGTAAATCGCCGTACCCGAACCGAGTTTTCTCAAACAAACTTTTCATTTCGGCGGCGACAAATCCTTCGCCTTCGGTTATCTTTGTTTCACCGAAAAAGTCTTTGATTTTTTCTATAACTTCGTCTTTCCGTTTCGCAATTTTAACTACCACGGGAACGGACGCGTCGAAACAACAGGTTTTCCTATCCAAAAATTTGTCTTCGTCGTAGAGCGCGTAACTCGTTTTATCTTTAATAAAACAATCGAACGTCATTTTACCCTCCGTTAATTTTATCGTTAATTTTAATAAGCAGACCCGACAGCGGCAAACTTTTCAGTTCCTCTCTCGAAAAAACTTTAAGTGTAAGCACGGCGAGAAAATATACTATTCCTGCGATTACTCCGATAACCGCCACCGCCGCCCACGAACGTTGAAGTTTACCGCTCATAAAAATCAGCACTCCCATTATAGCACCGCAAAGGGTTATCATACTAGCGTTTTTACCGTATTCCGCGTCTAAGGCTGCATAATTCGCAAAATATATCGTTATCCATATACCGCTGCCGAGATATCCGACTGCCGCAGCCACGGCACAACCGATTATTCCGAGCGTCGGCGTCAAAACAAACGTAAGCACCAGTTTAACCGCCATACACGTTCCCATTATCTTAACCGGCGCGACCGCTCTGTCCAAGCCCTGCAACATCGCGCTGTAAATTTGGAATATGCTAAGACCTATCACGCTCGGAGAACCTATCATAAGAAGCATTACCGCCGTTCCGCTTTGCTCCGCGCTAAGCGACGGAAAGAGCAAGTTCACTATTCCGTTTGCCATAAACAAGTAAAAAAATACGAACGGCACCCCCATAAGATAGGTAAGTTTATTCGCCGTCGCCGCTTTTTCAAGTATAAAATCTATATCGCGTTTTTGTTTCCCCTCCACCATTTGAGGCGTAACCGCTATCCCGAGGCTTATACACACCATTACGGGCAGGTTAATAAGCGGCGTAACGACACCGCTCCAAAGACCGTATTCGGCAATAGGACCTGCTTTCCCTCCCCATTTTAGAAGATTCGTCACCAGAAGACTGTCGAGGAACTGACTTATCGGCAAAATCATACCGCACGCAATCAACGGTACGGCAAGCGACGCAAGACGTTTCATCGTCGGTTTTTCTTCTTTTATGTTCACTTTCTCAAACTTTTTATGTTTAACCAAATAATATATCGTCATTATGACGAGCGTAACGAATTCGCTTGCGACTACGCCTAAAAGCGCGCCGACGACCGCGTACTTCACACCGAATCTAATAAGATAAGAAGTCAACCCCAGCCCGACGCCGAGTTTAACTATGCCTTCCGTTATTTGACTAATCGAGTTCGGCACGAGATTTCCGTGTCCCATAAACCAACCGCGAAACGCGCTTATAAGCGTGACTATAAGCACTGCCGGCGCAACGGCCATATATCCGTAGAACGCGTCCTTTGACTGCGCCAACGAAACGGGATACGCTATCGCGGCAAGTACGAACATTCCTACGGTTCCTATTAAAAGACATATGGTAAGCGCGGTTGAAAACGACTTTTTCGCGCCGTTTTCGTCGCCTAATGCGAGTTTTTCACTTACCGTAATACCTATTGCGTTCGGCACCGCTCCGCTCGACAACGTCAATATCAAGGCAAAAACGGGATAAACGAACTGATAAAGCCCCATTCCTTCCGCGCCGATTATTGCGGTAAGCGGTATGCGATAAACCGCGCCGAGAACCTTTGCTATGATTACGCTCACGGCGAGTACGCCTGCGTTTTTAACGAAAGACTTACTCACTTGCGATTACTCCAACTGTTTTGCGAAAAACGACGCGCCGACTTCGAGAAGTTTAAGACATTTGTCGGCTGACGGCATAGCGGTTTTACTCACAAACACGAGTGCGCCGACCGCGTCGCCGTTTACCACTACGGGCGCAATCGCCGTATCCGTTTTTTCTGCCGCAGGCAGAACGGCGAACGCTTCGCTCTTCCTCAAAACCGCGCTTTTTCTCTTTTCGATGAATTCTATCGTCGCTTTGCTTATCTTCGCCCCGACCGGATAGTTTTTATCGCCGTACGACGCCGTTATTTCGTCCGTATCGCAAAGAAAACACGCACAAGACGTGTTTTTCGATAATATTTCCACGTAGTCTGCACCGAGTTTCTCCGTTGATTTAACGGGCGAATATTTGCGTAACAAAAGCGCATCTTCTCCGGATACGCACACTTCAAGTTCTTCCCCTTCCTTAATTCGCATCGTTTTACGTATTTCTTTCGGAATGACAACCCTTCCGAGTTCGTCTATTCTCCGTACGATACCTGTCGTATTCATTTTTCTCTCCCCGTATTTTTGTTCGTTGAACTTAGGTTGTGCAACGGGATGAAAACTATACCTACGCAAGGGTTATAACGCCGCGATTGCTATTATCGCCGCGCCGCACGCTCCGCCGATCATATATTTATACCTTTTCTCGATATGGACAAAACGGCTGAAAACCGTCAAAAACAAAACGTAAAACCAAGTCGCGTCGCCGAGCGAAGTAATTTCCGTACTTGCCGACGGCAATGCGTATATTCGTTGCGCCAAAATTCTTATGACGTCTACGGCGTAACCCGTTAGATAAAACAGTATTCCAAACTTGGAAAAAATAATCGTAAGAATAGCCACCGCTGCCGCAAACGGGAAAACAACGGATATTATCGGCAAAATAACGAGATTTGCAAGCGGTGCATACACGGAAACGGTGTTAAACACGTTTATCGTAATAGGCAAAACAAAAAGGCTAGCCGCAATCGTCGTAGATAGTAATTTGAAAACGCTCACGAAAAATACGTTTTTCGTTATCTTACACAATGCGTTAAAAATCGGTTTATAAAAGCATATTATGCCGAGTACTGCCGCAAAACTCATCAAAAATCCGACGTCGAACAGTTCTCTCGGGTTAGTAACCGTTATTATCGCCGCGCTTACCCCGAGCGTTGTCAACAAATCGTTTTTCCGTGCAAAAATTTTCGACAGTTGCATAAGGGTAAGCATTATCGTCGCCCGTTTTACTCCCGACGGAAAACCCGTTATCGCGCCGTAAAACAGTAACAATCCTACTACCGCAAACAGCGTAACAACCGAATTCACCCTGAGTTTTCTTAGAATAAACATAAGTAGGCCGGCGAGAAACCCTATGTGTAAGCCGCTAACTGCAAAGATGTGGCTTACTCCCGCGACTTTAATAACTTCGTTGTCCTGTTCCCTAAGGTCGGTTTTGTCGCCGAACAACAAACTCTTCATCACTCCAGCGTTTTCCCGATTAAGATACCGATTTAACGCCCGTTCTATTTTCGCTTTCGCCTTTTCCGCCAAAGTTTTATCCCCGACAGTCGCGTTTATTCCGTCGTATGCGCTGACGTAATAGTATATCTTCTTGTTAAACGCCCTTGCGGAAAACGTATCTTTAATGTCAACGTCGTACGTTTTGACTTTGCCTTCAATCGACACTAACGTGCCGATTTCAAACTCGTATTTGCTATTAACGAACGCCTTTCCGCCGACTTTTTCTCCGCCGATAACAACGTTTTCAATGACGAATCCTTTGTTTTCGCCGGCGCAAACTCTGCCCGAAACAGTTGTTTTCTCGTTAAAATACGCTCTGTCGCTTGCCTTAAAATCTATTGCCGCTACGCTAAATCCCAACGCAAACGCAACCAGCAACACCGCTATCGTTTTCTTTTTAGTAAAAATTGCATATAAAATGCCGCTTATCGCAACGACAAGCGGCAAAACAATGCTTAAAATTTTATCCGAAGCCGCCGTTGCGCCTGCCGCTACTCCCGCAATAACGAAAATCGAAACAAACGCAATAAATCGAACTCCGCGCGCCTTGGACATTTTTGTTTGTTACATATAAAATACGAATGTCGCGATACAAATTTGCGCGGCATAATAAAGAACGTGATTAACTACGCACAACGCTTTGTCCTTCGCTTTCCCGCCGAAATACATTTGCGTAAGCACTACGTCGCTTAAAAGGAAAAGTATCATACCTATCGCAAATAACGGCGTGTGCGAATTCGCGCTGCCGCCTTTAATCCACGCCGCTACGCCTATCGCGCCCATAAATAATAATACGAACGCATAGCAAACCGAATGGACGGTAAACTTGCCGAAGTCAAACTTCATAAATTTCGCTCCGCCGAATACCATGGCAAACGCAAGAACCGCCGCTACCGCGATACAAATTCCGACTATCGCCCAACTTATAATCGACGTTCCGAAATAGAGAATAACCGCTACGAAAAACAATACGTGTCCTATACCGAAACTTGCCATTCCCGAAGTAAGGTAGATTCCTTCTTCCTTAGAGCGTAAATATACCACTTTTAGGTCAAGTACGATGTCGCCTATAAGACCCATTATTTGTCCCGCCACGATAAATATAGCGGCTTTTACGTTAATCCCTTTGCCTGTCGCTCCTCCCATATAGATAGCGGTTATCGCAATCGCGATAAATGCCAAACTCGCAAGCGCTTTGAGCATCGTTCCTATAACGCCGCCTTGCGTGCTTTTTGCCGCGACCGTAACGCGGAACGCGATAAACACGACCGCAAGTATGGACGCTATCAATACCGATACAACCATTTTTGCTTCCTCCGAAATGTGTTAATTGTTAAGTTTAGGTTCTCTTTCTTCGTAATAACGGTAGTCCGTTTTGCCTGTTCCCGTTGTTTTTAAGTCGTCCGCCCTTTCTATATACTTCGGTACAGCGTAAGGCATTATCTTAGACGAAATCTCTTCGCATATCCGTTGTTTTAACCCGTTCGTCAACTTAACTCCCGTTTTTAACTTTACCAACAGTTTAAGCGCGGGTTTATCGTTCCATACCGTTCTCACCGCGCAGGAAGAAACTATTTCGTCAAACTCATTCGCCGCGCTCTCTACTTCTTGCGGATAGATATTTACGCCGCCGATTTTCGCCATACGTTTTTCTCTTCCTTTATAGTATAGAAAGCCGTCTTTATCCACGTTGCCGACGTCGCCCGTATTAAGCCATTTTACGCCGTTTCCGTCCGTAACAACGTCTGCTTCGGCATTAAGATACCCGTTCATCATCGACGGCGAAGAAATATAGATAAGTCCGTCTTTTCCCGTAGCGACTTCTTTCCCGTCTTCGATTATTTTTACTCGAACGCCGTTAAGCGGACTGCCTACCGACCCTTGCCGACATTCGACGTTTATATGCGTTACGCTCCCGGTTTCGCTTAGTCCGTACCCTTCGCATACTCTGCAACGACTGTCGCTTTCCGCAAGTCTTGCCCTTACTCTGTCCATAAGGCTTTGTTCGGGTTTGTCGCCGCCGATAAATATATTTTTCAAATACCTAAGGCTCTTCCCGGAAAACCCTTTTCTGTCCATGAGTTTTCTAAGCATACTCGGCACGACCGCCATATAGTTAATTTCGTTACGCTTCATCAACCTTACCGCGCTTTTTGCCTTGAAAACGGGCAACATTACGATTTTCCCGAACGTCATCATAAGATGGACGCATACTCCCAGTCCGAACCCGTGAAAAAGCGGCAAAGTCATAAGCATACTTTCCCCGTCAAGCGGTTTAACCTTATCGTATATCCCCGCCGCAAGTTCGTTCATCGCCTTGTTGGACAACACCACCGTTTTCGGGTTGCCCGTAGTTCCGCTGCTATGAAGATACACCGCCGGGTCGTCACCTGTGATTTCCACCGAAAAGTCGCTTGGCTTAACAAGCGTAGCATTGTAAGAAACAACGTGATTACGCATTATTAACGGCTCCGTAAGCCTTATAGCCTTGCTACCCGTCATACAATCCGACATACGGCAAACGATAGCCGTAATTCCTTTTTCACGCAATGCTTTACGATGTTTTATATAAATACGGTCGAAAATAAATATCCATTTCGTATCGGTTTCTTCCGATATGCGAATAAGCCCCTCCGTCCCCGTCTTAGGGTGTACGACGTTTGCTATCGCGCCGACTGCGTTTATCGCGTACAACGCGACTATTGCCTGCACGAGATTAGGCATACAAATTATGACGCTGTCGCCTTTTTTTACGCCGTTATGTTTAAGAAAAGTCGCAACGCCCGCTATATCGGTAAAAACTTCCATTGTCGTTAACCTTCGGTTTAGACAAACAAGTTTTTCTTCGTCGAGATTTTTTACGGATTCCTTAACGTAATCCGTCATCGATTGATTAGTGTTCATTTAATCTTTGCTACAAAATTCGCCTGAGCGAATAGTGTTTACTCCTCGATGTTTTTTTCGCGGTTTTCCGCCATTTCTGCGCTATCGACTTCTTCCGATTTATCTTCCGACGGAAGAATATCCCCACACTCCGTTATCGGCTCGTTTTCCGTCGGTGCGGCGGCTCCGCATCGTTCGGTTGCGCCGAACGCAACAGCCGCCGCCGTAAAGAACTTGTTTTTGCCGACCGCTTTCTTAATCGCGTTCATAATACCGATTGCCGCAAAAACACTAAGCGCGCCTATCGTTCCGCCGAACAATACGTCGCTCAAATAGTGCGCTCTGTTCACAATTCTCGAAATCGCGACCAAAATCGTATAGACTATAGGCGCAACCCAAAACCATACTTTATATTTTTTGAGTTTTTCAAAAATTTCGGGCAATACTATCAAACACAACGACATCGCCGCGCCGCTCGTGTGTCCGCTCGGGAAGGACTTGTACGCGTCTTTTTTCATCATACCTGCCGAATCTTCCACGTAGTACAACGCTTCCGCCTTGTTCTTGCCGAGTCCGGGTTTGTACCAAGGTGTAAATCCGTCCGAACTCGTTCCGCCGTTTCCTATATCGAGATTGCGGAAACGCTGACGCGTCCAAATATTCTTCATAACCGTAGTAACGAGTTGACTAAGCGCAAGCGCGATAAGCATAACGAGCGCGAAGTAGACGAGTTTTGATATCGTTTCTTCCTTGACTCTATACACCGCCCAAACGTGCAACGCGCTGAAAATCAACGCGAAAAATGCCGTATGTACCGTTAAATATCCGTAAGGAGAACCGTATTTGCCGGGAATATAACTGTCGCCGGTAAACTCTTCGAGAAAATATCTTACTGTAAAAAACCAGCCCGTGACAAGTACTATCGACCATATTACCGTGAGAACCTTGCCTAATTTCGTAGTCTTGTCGCACGCTCTAAGTAATATCGCCGCCGCAATCGGAACGATTACCCAACCCGTCGCTTCTCCCCACAAACGGAAAAATTGTCCGTAGAAACTATCCGCATTGCCGAGCGCGACGTTTATCTGTAAATCAAAAAAAGTAGCAACGAGCAAAATCGCAACGAAAGCCACTACCGCAATACTTATTCCTATCAAAGTTTTCTTCTTCATTTCGTACCTCTCACGTCGAATTCGGTCGATTTTTTTCGCCGCATTTATTTTACCATACAATCGAAAATTAATCAATACGCTAAATCTCGGATTAATCGGTCAAAAAGCGTCGTTTTTGCAAAAACGGTATAAAAAACAAACTTAATGCGTCGTTATACACGGGCAAGGTATTCGTCGAGAATACCCGCGGCACATTCGACGCACCCGACGCAACCACGTTTTTTATAGTATTCGGCGGTTCTTTCTTCGGGTGTGGGGGATGCGTCCGCGCCCGTGCCTAAGAGTAAATCTCGGCAAACAAGCGAGCCTTCTTTTTCTTTGAATTTCCCTGCCAAAGTTTGAATAGTCGCGTATAAATCGCGCTTCCCGTCACGTTCTTTCGGGTCGGAATATCCTTTTATCATACTTAGCACGAACACCATTCCGCTCACCGCGCCGCATACCTCGCGCATTCTTCCTATTCCGCCGCCGAACCCGGAAACGAGTTTTGCCGCTTGTTCTTCGCTAAGCCCCGTTTCTTCGCAAAACGCGACCGCGACGGACTGCGCGCAGTTATATCCTTTTTTGAAAAGTTCCGCCGCTTTCTCTTCTCTACTCATATTTATATATTTTATCGAAAAATTCCTCAATTTCGGGCAAAACAAGTTCGTTTACATTCCCTTCGTCACACTCTTTCGCCGCTTCTGGCATAACGGGCATCTCGCACGAATTTTTAATTCCGAACGCTTTTGCCGTTGCGAGTACGTCGCTTTTTCCGTAAATATAATGACGCTTTCCGCAGTTGTCGCATTCGTAATACGCCATATTTTGCACTACTCCGAGTACGGGTATGTTCATCATTTTTGCCATATTTACCGCTTTTTCCACGATAACGGATACGAGTTCTTGCGGACTTGTTACCACGACTATTCCTTTTACGGGAATGGATTGAAACACGGTAAGCGGTACGTCGCCCGTTCCCGGAGGACAATCGATAAACATTACGTCTACGTCGCCCCATTTCACGTCCGTCCAAAACTGTTTAACCACTCCCGCGATAACCGGTCCGCGCCAAATTACCGGACTGCTCTCATCGTCGAGAAGAAGGTTTACGCTCATTATTTTGATTCCGTCTTTCGTCATAACGGCGTCTATTCCGTCGTTATCTCCCGTTGCTTTTTCGTGCAAACCGAAAATTTTCGGAATAGACGGACCGGTAAGGTCTGCGTCTAAAATTGCCGTGCGCAATCCTTTTCTGTTCGCCGCGCAAGCAAGCAACGCTGTCGTAAGAGATTTGCCTACGCCGCCTTTACCGCTTACAATCGCGATAACGTCTTTGATGTTGGAAAATTTTGACGGTTTTTCGAGAAAACTTTCCGGGTTTTCGCATTTCGACGTACACGTCGAACAATCATGAGTACATTCTGACATACTATTTCGCTCCTTCGCCGTCAAACGAGTCTATAAACTTCAATTTTTTGTCGGCTAGTTTTTTATTTATATGTTTAACTAAATTAGTCATTCCTATAAACATCGGTACGCTTAACCCGCCTATCGGAGCCAAAACGATTATCATTTCTTTGTTAAAATCTCTCGTTAATCCAAAGAATATCGTAAGATCCACGTGCTTAAACTTTGCAAAAAACGCCGCTACGAATATGAATACCAAACACACTATCATCGTAATTCGCCACGCGTTAAACGGGTAAGATATTTTTATTATGTACATAAATCCGATAAATCCCGTAAGTATGGTACATATCGTGGATAAATGTTTTTTATCGATAGCCGTTTGATAAAACCTAGCCGAAAGCGTCGCCGCAACTACGCATATTACCACCGTAAGCGCGGTCGGTAACGCGTTTGAAATAACTTTTCTGAAAAACTTGCCCGTGACGAGTTCGTTGTTCGGTTCAAGCGCAAGCACCACCGACGGAATTCCTATCGTAACCGCTCCGATAAACGTCATGTGCTTCGGTTCAAACGGTAAATCCGACTTGATTATCATAAATATGAGCGCGAAAAGCAGATTGTAAATCGTCTTCACCAGATATAGCGACGCGCTCCTTTCAAGATTGTTAATCGTTCTCCTTCCTTCGGCTACCGCCCTAGGCAGGTTTGCGAAATTACTGTCCAAAAGCACGAGTTGGCTGACGTTTTTCGCTGCGTCGCTACCCGACGCCATCGCTATCGAACAGTCGGACTCTCTAAGCGCAAGCACGTCGTTCACTCCGTCGCCAGTCATAGCGACCGTGTGTTTTTTCTTTCGAAGAAGTTTTATCAGCGTAAGTTTCTTGTCCGGCGTAGTGCGTCCGAAAATAACGTATTCGTCAAGCGCGGCGTCCATCTGTTCTTCGGTTTCGAGCGTAGTCGCGTCTACGTATTTGTCAAACTCGCTCACTCCGGCGCGCTCTGCTATCTTGGATACGGTCACGGGGTTATCTCCGCTAATTATCTTAATCGCAACGCCTTGTTCCGCGAAAAATTTAAGCGTGTCCGGGGCTTCTTTTCGTATTTTATCGCTAATTACCACGAGCGCGAGAAGTTTTGACCGTATCGGCAAATTCGTTCCCTTAAAAGTGTCGGTTTCTACCAGCGTAAGCACCCTCATTCCTTTTTGCTCGTATTCCGCTATTTTATCTTTAACCGCGCCTATACCGGATTTTATTACGAACTCGGGCGCGCCTAATACGAACGCCCTGTTTCCGACTTCTATCGCACTAAATTTGTATTGAGATGAAAAAGGCACGTTTCTCGTCACTTTGTACGACGGGGTAACGTTTTCCGTATATGCCTTTATCGCTTCTGCGGTAACGTTGTTATCCCCGGTAGCCTGCACGATTGCCCGTAATACTTCGTTCGTTTCGCCGAACCCGTAACTTATCACGTCTTCGACTTGCATGCTTCCTTCGGTAAGCGTCCCCGTTTTGTCAAGACAAAGCACGTCCACTCTTGCGAGGGTTTCCACGCAATACAAGTCCTGCGCCAACGCTTTATGTCGCGCCAACCGAATAACGCTGACGCAAAAAACCGCGCTCGTGAGCATTACGAGTCCGCTCGGAATAAGTCCGATTAAGTTCGCCATAACCGAACGCACCGTAGGAATAAGGTCGTTTCCCTGCACCAAATATTTCACGCAAAAAAGCGCGACGCCGAGCGGTACGATAAGAATACCCATAAAACGGATAAATTTAAGAAGCGTCCTGCGAATTTCCGACGGAAAGTTCTTGATATATTTCGCTCCGCTGCTGATTTTTGTCGCGTAATTGTCTTTTCCTATGCGGATAACGCGTGAGTCCGCCTTGCCGCTGACGATAAAACTACCGCTTAAAAGTTCGTCTCCGACTTTCTTCGGTATGGCGTCGGGTTCTCCCGTTATAAGCGATTCGTTTACTTCGACGTAACCGTCCACGACCACGCTGTCCGCGCAAATTTGCCTGCCTGACGAAAGCCGTACGACGTCGTCCATAACGATGTCTTTAAGCGCGATTTCTTTTTCTTTTCCGCCGCGCAAAACCGTAACTTTCGGCGCGGATATAAGCGAAAGTTTGTCTATCGTATGCTTGGCTTTGAGTTCTTGAATTATTCCGATAAGCATATTGAGCGTCATGACCATAACGAACCCGTAGTCGGAAAAATCCTTTAACGTGTATCTGCCCGTTTCGCCTTTATCGGTAAAAATGAGTAGAATAATTGCAATGATTACGAAAATAAGGTTAAACAGCGTGAAAATATTAGTAAATAAAATCTTCCCCACGCTTTTTGTTTTTACGTTTTGATCGCCGTTTACGAGCCCCTTACTTACTCGCTCCGACACTTCTTCGTCGGTCAATCCTATTATCGGCGTATTAACTTCGATACCATTCTCTTCCATAATGTCAATAATAACCCTTTTATGTCAAAAAAGTCAAGCATTAGCGCAAAGAAACCGTATTCGTCGCTTTTTCCCGACGCGTTTTCTCTTTTCTCTAAATGAAAAAACCTTCCGCATAGGGAAGGTTTTTCATTTAGGGTCGATATTATTTCTTACCTTTTTTTCTGTCTTTTCTGGACTTGTTCTTGTTTACGCGTTGTACGTAATCTACTTTTTGCGGTTCGTCCACATACTCGTCCATTTCAAGAGCGTCTTCTTTGACTTGCGGCGCAGGGGGTACGACTTTTACGTCTTTATCCGTTTTTGCCACGTTTTCTACGATTACTTCTTTCGGATGTTTTTTCTTCCATCTCGTCACGAGCACCGCGATTACCGCCGCGATAATTACAAGTGCGATTACGAAACTCGATATATACAGCCAGAAGTATTCGTTCTTAACGAGTCTGTTCCAGAAAGACTCTTTCTCTTTTTCTTCGTCTTTATCCTTATCGTCGTCTTTATCGTCCGCTTTCTTTTCGCTGTATTCGTAGGTATACACTTTCGCGTTGTCGCCTTTTGCCGCATCCACCGCTGACTCATACTCTTCCTTAGTCGTGTTTTCCACGCTTACTAGGTCAATCGCCATAAGTCCTACGAGATACTTGGCATACCATTCGTCGTCCTTCGTGTCTTTGCCTTTTTCGTCGCCGAGATAGAACGACCAGTTCACGGTGTTTTCGCTAGACGTCGGGTTGTAGAGATATACGCTGTACGTTACGTCGTCGTACACTCCGTTTTTCCCGTATTTCTTAGAACTTATCTTAACTCTTACGGTGTCGTTTTTGGAGGACGAAGGCGTTACTCTGAGTTCGCCGAAAGCGTTTTCCGCGCTGTACTCATACGTCTTTATTCCGTTGTTTTCCGTCATTTTTACGATTTCCGCAACGAGCGCGCGCGCCGTAAACGTAAGTTTCGTGTACGTTCCCGCTTTCGCTTTATAGTTATAACTCGAACTTACGGAATAATGTTGCGCAAAACCGCTGTCGCGTTTGTTGCTCATCGCAAGTACGTTGGCACCGCCGTCATAACCGTCTTCGCTCTCTATCGTAAGGAATTCCTTGATAAACGCGTCCCAGTCTTCTTCTTCCCAGTTATCAACGGTTTTACCGTTAATTTTAAGCGATTCGCCGTACGCTTGCTTAAACGCTTCTTTCAAGGGATATTTGGTCGTATCGTCTTCGGTATAAGAATACAAATTCTTAATGGCCTTTGCCATTCTTTCGTCTGTTTCTTTCGTTTCGTAGTTGAACACGCCGTATATTGCGTTTGCGCCCGTCGAAGTAAGGTTCTTATCGTAACCCCATTCGTAGTTGGACGGAGTGTTGCCTTTTTTGTCGTTATCCGTGCTTGAAGACGTAGGTTCCGTGCTTACGTCGAAAGAATCCATCGTATATTGCATCGTATAGATGTAATAAGGAGTTCCCGTGTAAACTACTTCGTGGCTTGCAAACGCGTACTTGTCGGTTTCGTTTTTGTTTTTGTCGAGTTCGACAGCCGCGTCGTATTCGGTTTCGTCTACGGTAGTAACTCTTACCGCGTCGAAGTACGCGTTACCTTTACTCATATCTTCGAGCATATACGCGCTCTTTTTGTCCGCGCCGACCGTTCTTGTTTGGGTCTTGGCATAAGGATTACCGATAGAATATCTCATCGCCATCTTCGCGCTGAAATTGCCGGTCTTAACGTAGATGCAATATTCGACCCATTTGCCTTCGGTATCGATTTGCACGAAACCGAGTTGACTATCGTTCGTGGTCGCTTGCAACGCGCCGCTCGTGTCGGTAAGCGTAATGCTCGCTTTCGTGCCGACGTCGGTTTTCGCCCAAACGCTTATCTTGTAATATCCTCCCGCGCTAAGTCCGCCGCTAAGCGTCTTGCTCGTTACGGAGAAAATGCTGTTGTAAGAAGACGTAAGTTTCATTACGGTCTTATAAGGCGATACGTATTTTTCCCCGTCTACCGTTGCCGAACCGAACGCTTCTGCGTTCGAGGCAAGTATCGAACCCGCTTTTGCTTTGTTTTCGGCGTCCGTGGTTTTTGTTTCGGGATAAACTTTGTCTTCTCCCGCGCTACCCAAACCGTTGGTGGTGTACGAACTTGTCGAAGACACCCCGTCGTCCGCTACCGCTTTGACTGCGAAACGAGTGTTTACTTTATCCGCCCAGTCCGCTTCGATAAAGGTGTACGTTTTTTCAGAGCCGTCAACGATGTCAAACAGTTTTTCTACCGATTTACCTTTCTTATCGGTATATTTCATCCAAATTTCGTATTTGGACGCGCTCTTCTTTTCGAGTTTGCTGCCGCTTACCGCAGTATATTTTTCCGCGGCATCCCAACTGAGAGTTGTGGTCGTGGCGTTAAGCGTAACGTTTTTCGGCGCGTCTTCGAATTTATTACTCGTAAGCGACGTCGTCCAGTTCGACGTTGTTCCCATACCGGAAAGTTGCCCGTCGGTGAACTGATCTTCTTTCGTTTCCTTGTAATCTATCTTCGAATAGTAACTGTTTTCAAACTTAATGCTTTCGCTGTCGAGCGCGGTCTTTATATTATATAAGGATACGCCGCTTACGATTTTATCGCCCGTAGACGCAGAATTATATTCCGCATAATCTATCGTAAGACAGTTGAACGCAGCGATGGAAACGGTGCCTTCCACGTAACTTTCGGTAACGAATCTCGTACCGCTTCCCATATCGATTTGGATTGCCGCGTAATAGGTGTCCACAAGGTCGCCGCAGATGTAGTAAACTACTTCTTTCCATTGCCCTGCCGTAGTAAATTTGGTGATATTGTTGCTCGTATTCAGTACGGAAAGGTCGTCTTTGTCTTTGCCCGTAACGAGTTTTATCGTAATTCCCAAATCGGAATTCATTTTATCGTCGGTTTTCACCAAAAACGCAAGTCTGTAAAACTTATTCGGTTGTATTTCCACCAAATTACCGCCTTTGTATACAAGGCTGCTTGCCGTAGGTTTTGCGTTGGTATAGTTAAGAGCATAAAGATACTTATCCGTTCCGCCGATTTTAACCGGGTCCATTTTTGCGTCGGTTATGCTTACGGTAACGTTTGCCTTATCACCCGACGCGGTTCCGTCTGCCGCGGTCGCTTCCCAGTTGTTTTTAATGGCGTTTTTATCTGCATCGGTAAGTTGGTCGGGTTTTTTATCGCCCGTCAGTCCGCCGAAATCCGTGTTGGACGCGGACTTGTCGATATCCGCCAAAATCTCCCACGCAGTGCCTGCCGCAACGCCGTCTTGTCTTGCCGCTTCTTCCGTCGCGTATTCTTTTACGGAAATGCTGTCGAAGAACGCTCCGCCTATCATATAGGTTGCGTCGTCAGTACCTTTACCCATCGCCATTTCGAGTTTAAGATTACGCTTGGAAAGTTGGTTACCTTTTACGTAGAACGTAAGTTTCTGCCATTCGTTGCGCGCGGTGGTTTTTTGATCTTTGTCCTTAACGCTCTCTACGCCGCTGAGATTAACCGTAGCGTGCGGACCGTTCGTATTTGCGTCGCTCCAAGTATTCCACTTGTTGTTGTAATCGCTTTCTTTCGATTCCCATTCTTTTTTGTTTTTATCGTATTCGTCTACTTTTGTTTTTAGTAAGTTGTATCCGTCTACGTTTTCGATGCGTTCATTCAAATAAAGCGTGTCCACGTGCGCTTTGTTCGTTGCGTTCGTAAGTGCGACGGGAGCGGTTTGACCCGTTATTTTGCCGTCTACTAGATTTTTAAGATAGCAGTAATAGAACGTTTTGTCCATTCCGTTTACGTCGTACGTTTCGCCTTCCCCGAGAATACCGCGTATCCAGTTCGCGGCGCCGGTTTTAAGCGTTTCGTTTTTGTCATAACTGTAATCATTAAGCGCGTCTTTCGCCACTTGCAAGTTAGACGCTTTCAAATCTTCTCTTTCTTTTGACGAAATCTCTTTATACCCTTTGAAAATTTTTCCTTCGCCCTCGTTCGGGGTTACAAGCATATTGACGTGGTTATAGATTTTTTTCTGTTCCTTGGAATAAGTAGTATTCTTGTCGTCGAGCGGATCGACGGGGGCTTTTCCCGTAACGGTGTCGCTGTATTCGGGATAGAAATAGGTTTTTCCTTCGCGAGTATATTCTTTTGCCCAAACGTACGCCCAAACGCTGATAACGTAGTATTTGTTCGGTTCTACCACGATACTTTCGCTCGTTTTGATAACGTTGGATTTAAGTTCGTTATTGTAAATCATCATAACGTACTGTTCGTCCATCGCGGAAAGGGGATGCTTGGAATCGTTCATTACTTTATCGCGCCAATCGGTATAACTCATGGCGTTGAACTTGGAAAAATCGCCTATCGAAGAAAAGTTATCTTTGAACTCGGCAAGATTAGTTCCTTCCGCAGGCGTGTTGTAAAGTTTGGATACGTCTACCGAACCGTAATATCCGTTTTCGGTTTTGGAACTCGAAGAAATTTCATATTTTTTAAGATTTTCGGAATTGTAGTTTTCTCTAAACGTATAGAAGTACCTACGATACGAGTTGGTTGTATAAGACGTGGGCTTGTTGCGGAGTTCCATTTCCGTGTTGGAAAGGTAATACGCGCTTTTCGCCATAACGTATTTTTGTCCGACGGCGTCTGTTTTCGACGCGATGTTCGCTTTGAACGCGGCAAAGTTATCTACCATAGCGGCGTCTTTGTCGTAAGCGTAACCCGTATAAGTCGCAACGTTTTCTTCGCTCGCAATAACCTTGTCGAGTTTTTCGTCGTCTACTTTTTCGCAAAGAACGTTATCGAAAAACGCAACGCCTCTCGTAGCGTAAACGTCTTTGCCGTCGTTTTCGTAGGAAGAAGTAGTTCCTTTCTTCGGACCGAACCCGAGCCAAAGTTCTACGGATATGCTCATCGAGTTCGTTTTGTTAGTTTCGATGAAAAGATAGTACGTTTTCCACGCGCCTTTCGTGTTTATCGCTTTAACCGTATATTCTAAATCGCCTTTAACTACGAACCACGCGCCTTTGGTCGTGTCGCCGTCTTTTGCGTCTATCATCGAAGCAACGGAAAACTGTAAAAGATATCTGCTGTTTGCCGCAAGCGTAACGGTGCTGCTGCTCGCGTAAACGCTGCCTTCTTCATTGACGGAGGCTATCGCGAGAACGTTGGTGTCTTCGAGTTTTTTCTTAACCTCGCCGTTTTCGTCGCGTTGAATTTGTCCGTTTTTATCAAGGTCGTTTACCATCGGCGTATGTTTGTCTATGCCGGGGTTCTTCATTTTGAATTTGTTTTCGAGTTCTTTCCCGTCTTTGTCCAAAGAAACGTCGAAATACTTTCCCGCAAGCACGTCGAAGTTTTCTTTGTTGTTAAGGTCGATTGCCGAAACAAACACGCCGCCTTGTCCGCTTTTATCCGAGGTAAGACTAGCACTCGTACGCGTCCAGTTGTTCACGTTATCGAGAACAGTTTTGTCGCCGCTGTTTGCCGTCGCCGAAGTCGAAGCGTCGTAGAACGTACCGTTTGTAATCGTGTGCGTATACGTCGTTTTCGCAGCGTCTTCGTTTTTGTCATCTTCTTTGTTGTAATCTTCGCAAGCAAGCAACGCTACCGCGAGAAGCAATGCTACGATGACCGTGAAAAGTGATAAAAATTTCTTCTTCATCTTTTACCGCCTAAATAAGTTTTCCTTTCCTTTTTCTCGCATAACCCGCTTGTATACGCGCTCACGCGCACGGGCATTCTACGCAAGTATAATCAATAATATCACATTCGATAGGGAAAAACAACTGTATTGACCTATTTAAGACAAATTTATTCGTAAACCGCCGACAAAAATCGATTGCAATCCGTACGAAAAAATATACGTTTTCCCCAAAACAATAACCTTTTCCGTCGGCAATATAAATACGCTTTTATGTCGATTCCTCTATTAAACAAATCGTATTGTCAATAACGTTAATTATGACTTTATTCCCCATATAGGGTATCATTAATCGCTTATTAAGGTTGCTTTATTCACACTTTATTAAATATCTTGCGCAGGGCGAACTTCGTTGGTTTTGGTAAGAAGAATACGAATTTTTTTTGCAATAGCATTTGCCGAAAAAGTTTCTTCGGCATAACTTTTTATTCTTTCTCTGTCGTACGGCGAATTGCTCGCGCTTGCTACCGACATTGCCTCCGACAACTTCGCCGCGTCGTCTACCGGGACTATCTCCCCGGCAAATGGCGGTATAAGTCCTTCGGGAGAAAAACATTTCGTAGTGAGGACGGGTAGTCCGGATGAAAGCGCAGCAAGGTATACCGTGCCGAAAAGTTCTTTTCTCGAACCCAGTACGAAACAATCGCTTTCCGCAAGGTAACTTTCAAGTCCTTTGCCTTTGTCGGGTACGGAAAACTCGACCGCGTGGTCTACGCCTAGAAACTTCGCCTGCTCTTTAAGCGCGCGCCGTTCTTCACCTGCCCCGACTATGATAAGCCTTATATTTTTGTTCTCTTTATACGCAGACGCAAACGCTCGAACGACGACGTCCATTCCCTTATCGACGCGCAATGCGCCTATGCTTAAAAATACGAAACCGTCGTGAGATTTTCGCTCCGCAGGGGTGGGTGGGCGGGGCGGAAGAAAATCGAACTTTAAGCCGATTATTTTTTCCATTCGCGCACAAAAAGACTTGTTAGGCGCGGTTAAAACAAGCGCGTCGGTATAATATTTTTTCATTCTTTTTAGGTCTTTTTCTTTGATTTTTTCGATAAGCAGACGGCTTTCGTACTCACTTATCACGAACGGAACGCCGTATCTTTTTTTAAGCGAAAACGCAACCGAACCGAAACTTCGGCAAAAAAAAGCCCAAGTAAAATCGGGCAACTCGTCGTTAATCCTGAACGTTTCGTATATTTTCAAACAAGCGGCTCTACGAATAATTCCCGACGCGCGTTTTCCTATTCGCCCGAACGGAATGCCGTAATCCAACACTTTTACGCCGTCTTTTTCATAGCGTTTTAATCCGATTTTTTTGCGTTTTTTCCCATTTCTCAAATCAATCGCCAAAACCACGACATCGTACCCGTTTTCGGCAAGCGTCGTCGCCAGTCCCCATTCGTATATTCCGTTAAGCGGGCTTTTCTCGTCGGGAACGCCGCGCGATAAAACGCAAATTCGCATACGAATATTTTATTCCCCTTTTTCCGATAAAATACTTATAAAAAAACGCGAAACCTAATTGTTTCGCGTTTTTTTGGGTTATACGATTTTCGATTATTTAACTTCAACGGACGTTATTTGACCGTAATCTTTCGCATCAAGTACAAGTTTATGCGTTTGTGCTTTGTTGTTCAATATGCATATTCCGCTAAAATTATCGCTGCCTTCGTAGTACCTATACAACGTCGCTATACCTTTCGTCGTTTCGTTTGCAGTTTGAACGTTATCGAAAGTTATTTCGTCTTTTCCGTTGATAACAACGGTTATTTTCGTTGTTTCGGGTGCAAGACAAAGCGCGAAACTCTTTTTGCCTCTTATGCTTTCATAGCCGAAATAAGAAGCAAAGTTGTCTTTTTCCGTTTCGTCCTTACCCCATGCCATAATTGCAGAAGTAAACGTAGGCGCGACGGAAGTAAATTTGTCGCTTTTCTTCAAGTATTCGACAAGTTTTTCATCGTCAAAAAAGTATCCTTCCGCTTTCTTTGCGTTGTACGCATTAGGTTTTTGAAGTTTGAGATATAAAATGCCGTCAATGGTTTTTGTTTCCGCTTTCACGTCTTTTCCGTTTACGTTAAGTGCGTCAAACCCGTACTTAAATGCCTCTACCAACGCTTCGCAGGTTTGCAATTCCATATTCTGTTTATCCAGCGACACATATATTTCGGTCGCATTGTAGAGACCGTCAAGCGTGTTTAGTGCGGTTCCTTTTTCATTTATAAACTCGCCTTTTATCCAACTTTCTCTTCCCCATTCCTGCAAAATATTCACCGCACTTGACTTTATTAATCCGTTTCCCGAAAAGGATACGGTAGCGTCGTTCGTTATCGTGACGAGTGCCTCGACCGTACATTCTTTTGTGTCAACCGAATATGAAGTGTTGTATTCCAAATTCAGCGCTCTTCTTTCATTGTTGATAAAATGCGGAAAAGCAATTCCTTCCCCTTTAATTTTCGCGGTGACGCAGATTGTTCCGTTGTAAAGAAATCCGTCTTCCGCGTACTCGTTTAACTTCTTGCTCACTTCTTCGAGCGTTCTTATTCCGTCGGCTTGTTTAACGCCTTTTGCGGTCGTCGCTTTTATCGAATATTCGTATGGAACGACGAGTTCTATTCCGCTATCCGCTTTGGTAAATTCGGATTTAACCGTAATTTTGTGCGTTTCGAGCGCTCCGTTAAAACTAACGGTCACGTCATTATCAACGGTAAAATCGTAATTTAGCGTAACCTTGCCGTTTTCCGTGCTGCTACTACTCGGCGTAATCTCTTTAGTCCCGACAAGCACCTTAAAACTGCCGACTACGTAACCGCGAACCAAAGTAACGTTAAGCGTCGCCATCGAGCCTTTCGGTAAAGTAAACGAATTCAATTCAATCGCGGAATTCGCGCTAACGCTTTCCAACCCGTCGGGATACAAACTCGGCAAAGTAACCGTAACGGTCTTAACCGTGTCGTCGTTTTTATCGTTGCACGCGACGAGCGCGCTTATGCACAAGATGATACATAACGCAAAAATAACTATCTTAGAATACCTTTTCATAACCGCATTTCTCCTTATAATGAATTATAATCTTCCCTTAATTTTATTGTATAATACGCATTTTCTTTTGTCAATAAAGTTAAAAACGTGTAAATAAAAAAAATTTTCTCTGTTTTAGTCTATAAAAAATGCGAATAAATCGCTTTTTCCGCCCTTAAAATCTATTTAGTAATAAGTCGCTTTTCCCGCCCGTTCAAGTCCCTTTTCTATTTTTGACCACTAAAAAAGAGAGAAAAAATCTCTCTTTTTTAATGGTGCGGTTAAAGGGACTTCCTCGCACCAAAGCCCTTCGGCTTTGCGACAGGCCGGGGCGGTGCGACAATTCACCGGATTGTCGCTTTTTCCGCCCGTTCAAGTCCATTTTCTATTTTTAACCATTAAAAAAGAGAGAAACAATCTCTCTTTTTTAATGGTGCGGTTAAAGGGACTTGAACCCTTACGATCTCTCAATAGATTCTAAGTCTATCGCGTCTGCCATTCCGCCATAACCGCTTTTTTATAAAAAAATGGTGATCCATCGGAGATTCGAACTCCGGACACCTTGATTAAAAGTCAAGTGCTCTACCGACTGAGCTAATGGATCACGTTTGTATTAAATTTGGTGGCAGGGGTGGCAGGATTTGAACCTACGAGTGCGGGAGTCAAAGTCCCGTGCCTTAACCACTTGGCGACACCCCTTTGGGTTTATGGGGTGAATGGTGGGAGTCGAACCCACGACCTCCAGAGCCACAATCTGGCGTTCTAACCAACTGAACTACATCCACCACGTTTTATTTGGTAGTGGCGAACCAGGAGGGGTTCGAACCCCCGACCTACGGCTTAGAAGGCCGTTGCTCTATCCTGCTGAGCTACTGGTCCACTTAGAGGCTCCCGGTACACAGGTATGACCCCGTAAAGAGTCGGGTTGTTTCAAAGGGAAATAACCGCATTTCCTGCAATTACCTCCCCTCACCTAAAACCAACCTTCATCTTTAGTACAGCCTTTCGGCTTGGAGCGGGTGATGGGAATCGGACCCACGCAACCAGCTTGGAAGGCTGGGGCTCTACCATTGAGCTACACCCGCATCTTTTCTGCTACTGACGACTTTTTTAAGGTCTTTTTTCAAAGTGCCTTATCAGTATACTTGATTGCTCTCGCTTTGTCAAACATTTTTATCCGTTTTTCCCTAAAAATTTTTACGCGAAAGACTTTTTTCCTCTTTCTTTCTTCCGTCTGACTTGCTTGCGTTATTATTGCCATATCCGTGCGCAACAGACGCGTATTTTTAAGCCGTCTTATATAATCGCGCTTACAAACTCCTCGGCGTTAAACGGTAATAAATCGTCTATTCCCTCGCCTACTCCGATATATACCACGGGCATTTCGTATTCCGCGCTTATCGCCATAACAACGCCGCCTTTCGCCGTTCCGTCGAGTTTCGTAAGTACTATCCCGTCAACGTCTATCGCCTCGTTAAAAACCTCTACCTGACTTACCGCGTTCTGCCCCGTCGTCGCGTCAAGCACGATATAACTTCTCTTGTCCGCATCCGGCAGTTCCCTGTCAATAACTCTGTTTATTTTTTCGAGTTCGTTCATTAAATTTTTCTTGTTATGCAGCCGTCCTGCCGTATCCACAATCAACACGTCGGTTTTCTTCGCTTTCATCGACGCAATGGCGTCAAAAACCACTGCCGCCGGGTCGCTGCCTTCGTTGTGTTTAACGATTCTCACGCCCGCTCTATCCGCCCAAATTTCAAGTTGCTCGCTTGCAGCGGCCCTAAACGTGTCCGCCGCCGCAACGATTACGCTTTTGCCTTGTTCTTTGAATAGATTTGCTAATTTCCCGACAGCCGTGGTTTTTCCTACCCCGTTTACCCCCGCTATTAGCAAAACAAGCGGATACGTATACTCCGGAATTTCGTAGTCGATCGACTCAATCAATATCCTTTTTAGTTCGTCTTTGGCTTTTTCGGGTACCGTAATGCGCTTTTGGTATACCGCATCTCTGAGTTCTTCGATAATCTCTTCCGTTGCCGTTACGCCCATATCGGCAGATATAAGCGCCATTTCGAGTTCTTCGTAAAATTCGTCGTCAAGCGCTTTCGCTTTGAAAACTTCAAAAATTTTCTTGGATATACTCTCTTTTGTTTTGCGCAATCCTGCTTTGATTTTATCGAAAAATCCCATTTCCTACTCCTCTTTCCTATGCTTAAACGGCGGTCGTTTTCGCTTTTTCCGCGATTTCCAACGCTTCGCTGAGTTTAACCGAGAATACCTTACTTACGCCCTTTTCCTGCATCGTTATACCGTACAGTTCGTTCGCGAGTTCCATCGTGGGTTTACGGTGACTTACGATTATAAACTGCGTATTTCTGCTGAATTTTCTTAGATACTTCGCATAAACCGACGAGTTACTGTCGTCAAGAGGCGCGTCTACTTCGTCGAGTATACAGAACGGCACCGGGTTGAGTTTTATAATCGCGAATATTATCGCTATCGCCGTAAGCGCTCTTTCTCCGCCGCTCAAAAGGTCGATGTTTTGCAGTTTCTTGCCCGGCGGTTCCGCTTCGATAACGATGCCTGCGTCTAGTACGCTCTGTCCGTATTCTATATCTAAATCTAGCCTGCCTTTTCCTCCGTCGAACATCTCGCTAAACACCGACGCAAAGTTCTCTTTAATTTTCGAGAAACTTTCGGTAAACTGCGTTTCCATCTTCGTCGTCAAATCCTTGATGGTGTCCGTCAGCATTTCTTTCGCTCTCACTACGTCGTCGAAGTGAATTTTGATTTTGTCATATTCTTCTCGTAACGCGGCGAGGTCGGATATTGCCATTTCGTTTACGTCGCCGAGTTTTGCTAGTTCCTTTTTGAGGTTCTTGTTTTCTTGCACTCCCGCCGCGTCCGAGTATCCCTCGATTTTCATCGCATGGGCGGTTTCATAGTCAAGCCCGTACTCTTCCTTAACTTTTTCGCGCGCGGTATCGATTTCCTTTTGCAGATTTTCTATCATCGTTTCCGCTCTCGCTTTACGTTCGTTCGAGGCGTTCACTTTGTCGCCGCATTCCTGCATCGCGCCGTATAAAACGGCTTGGCGAGCGGTAAGCGTCGCTTTTTGTTCCGTTATCGCGTCACGCTTTTCTTTTTCTCTTTGCAACTCCTCGTTGTCCGTGTTTTTCAATACGAGTTGTTCGAGCGCGTCTTTGTTCCTTTCAAGTTCACCGCGCGTAATTTTAACCGCACTCGTTGCGCCGAGTATTTCCGATCCTAAACGTTCGATTTCGCGTTCGAGTGTGCTAATTCCCGAAGTAAGTTCTTTACTTCTATTCTCCAAATTCTTTACTTTCGTAATAATTTCCGTTCTTCTCGCGTTTGCTTTTTGACGCTCTTCTTCGAGTTCTATTATCTCTTCGTTCATCTTTGCGAGCATATCGTTTGCGCTCGTTCTTTTATCTGTTTGGGTTCCCATTTTCTGTTGTTCGGATTCCAAACGTAACGACTTTGCCGTTATTTCTTGCTCGCAAGAAACGATACGGGCGTTTAACTTATCGATTTCGGAAGATATTTTTTCTCGTTCTAAGATGGTATACTGTTTGCTTTGTTCTGCCGTGGAAACGTTTTTATCGAGTTTGAATATAAGGTTATCGACGACGGACGCGGTTTTTTCCATTTCTTTCAATTCGCCGTCGATTACGTTAAGTTCGTCTACGAGGATTTTTCTCGAACGTTCGAGTTCCTCCACTGCTTTTTTGTAGTTTGCTATTTCCGCTTCGAGGCTTAACATTCTATTCCCGACGTTTTGCGTTCTTCCGCCGGTTACCGCGCCGCTTATCGCGTAGTTTTCGCCGGTAAGCGTAACTATTCTAAACGAGTTACGGTATTTTTCCGCCATTCTTATCGCGGTCGGTTTGTCTTCGACAACCACTACTCTGCCGAGCAAAACTTCGATTGCAGGGCGATATTCTCTATCGCATTTAACAAGGTCTGCGGCTACGCCGTAGCATCCGTCTTCTTCGAGTGCGTCGTCGAAAACGGCTTCGAGCGGACGTGGGCGCATTGCGGTAAGCGGCAAAAACGTTCCTCTTCCGCCGCGAAACCTGTTAAGGTATTCGATAAGATAACTCGTATCCTGCTGATTGCGCGTTACCATATTATTTATACTGTTTCCTAATCCTATTTCCACGGCTAGCGCGTATTTCGGGGAAACGCTGATAAGGTCGCCGAGTACGCCGCAAATTTTGCTTGTAACGGTCGCATCTCCGCAAGTCATAAGGAATTTAACCGCTTGGTCGTAGTTTGAAAAATTTGCTTTGCTGTTTTCCTGATAAGTTATCCAAGTTTTTTTCTGCATAATCGTGTCGCGGATTTCGGCAAGTTTGTCTTCCGCGTCGCGTTTTGCAACGTATTTTTTATTGAACTCTGTTTCTAAGTTCGCTTTAACTTCTTTCTTTTCTTCCCTGTCTTTTTCGATTGCCGCCAAATTTTCTTCTTCGGATTTAAGTTTTCGATTAATCTCTGCAAGCGCGGTTTTCTTTTCCGCAAGGTCGGCTTTCGTTTCTTCCACGGTCTTTTCAAGGCTGAGTTTTTCCGCTTTGAGTTGCGCAACGTCGCCCGTCATCGATATGGATTCGTCCATTGCCTCGAATATTATCGAGTTGGTAAAATCTATTTTTGTACGTTTTTCCTTGACGAGTGCGTCCGCTTCCTCGTATTCTCTGATAAGGCGTTCTTCGTCGGATTTCGCTTTCAAATAATCGAACGTAACCTGCTGATTTTCTTCGGAATAACTCTTTTTCGTAACAGTATTTGCTTCGACGATTTTATTCTTATCTTCGATTTCCTTTTCCTTGTCCTCGATGAATTTTTCCGCCGTTTCGATGTTCTCTTTAAGGCGTTTTTGCTCGCTGTTTTTCGTGATGGAACTGTCGGTAAGTTTCATCATACGCTCGTAAACGACCTTGACTTCCTCGTCGAGTTTGGACAATTTTTGCGACACGTCCTCGTATTCGGCTTTTGCTTCGTCGCGTTCTTTTGTCGCAACGGCAAGTTGCGCGTTCGCCTCGTCGAGTTTGGCTTGCAGTTTTTTGCTTTCCGTTTCGCTGTTTTCGGTAACGTACAAAAAGTGGTTTACTTCCAGGTCTTTTATTCTCGCTTTGATTTCTCCTGCTCGAATAGCGACGACCGCTTGTTTTTCCAACGGCTCTATTCTTTCTTCGTAACCCCTTAACCTTTCGGCGGTAAGGTCGAGATTGACCTGCGTCTTGTCAAGGCTTTTCATTGCCTCGTTTCTGCTTGCCTTGTATTTGGATATTCCCGCCGCTTCTTCAAAAATCTGCCGCCTGTCTTCGGGTTTCGCCGTAAGGAACGAGTCGATTTTTCCCTGTCCGATAACGGAATAACCGTCTTTGCCGATACCCGTGTCGCGGAAAAGGTTAATAAGATTTTTTAATTTGTCGCGTTGCCCGTTTATGTAATACTCGCTTTCGCCCGTTTTATACATTTTACGCGTAATAACGACGATATCGGTATCGCTTTGCAACGTGCGGTCGGCGTTATCGAAAGTAAGGGAAACTTCGCAATAACCCATAGGCTTACGCGTGTTCGTTCCCTTAAAAATAACCTGATCCATTTTGTTGCCCTTACCCGTTCTTAGGTCGGACGCTCTTTGTTCCCCGAGAACCCACCTTATGGCGTCGCTGACGTTACTCTTTCCGCAACCGTTCGGTCCGACGATACAGGTAACGCCGTCGTTGAATTTAAGACAAAGTCTGTCGGCAAAGGACTTAAAGCCCTGAACCTCTATTTGTTTGAGATGCATATTCCTCTCCGTAAAATTCGCTATTAAAAATTATACATTGAAACGGGCGATTTGTAAAGCGTTATCGCGACCCGAACGCAACGCTTTTACTCGTTTCCCCCGTCACGGCGACTGCTTGCGGCGCTATCGTAAAAAAAACGAAGTCCCTTTCGAAACTTCGTCGTAAAATCTCTTTTTTTGCATTTTTTACAGTTTTTTGCCGCATTTATCGCAAAAATGGCTGTTTTTTCCAACTGTTGTTCCGCAGTACGGACAGGTTTTTATAAGTTGTTCGCCGCAATGCGGACAGAACTTACTGTCGTTTTCGGTTTCCGCGCCGCAATAAGGACAGCGAGGTTTCGTTCCGGAATTTTTTACCGCGTTTGCCATCGCTTTGACAGCGGGCGTTATCTCTTCGCCCATCTCGTTGACAACGGGTACTTGTTCGTTTTTCATATACCGCGTCATTTCTCTATTATACCCGATAACCGTCAACATAAGTCCTACCGCTATCATCGGAAAACCTATGAACAAGCACCAAAACATTTTCGGTCCTTCCATAGAACTCGAACCGAATGCTTTGAAAAAGTCCACAAACCCTACTATCGCGAAAATGACCCCTACCGCCAAAAGACACGGTCCGACTATTTTTAATATCTTTTTCTTCTTTTCGTGTTTCGCTTTTAACTCGTCTTTTTCCGTTTGGTTCATCTTTATCTCCTTAATTACTATTACGTTTTTATTTTATCTTACCGTTATTCGATTAACCGTTATTCTTCTATTTTGGTAATATTGTCGCCGTCTTCCCAAAGTTGTTCGAGCGCAAAGTATCCGCGCATTTCCTTGTTAAAGATATGCACGATTACGCTTGCGTAGTCGACGACAATCCATCTGCCTTCTCTTACGCCCTCTTTTCTCTGCGCATACACGCCTTTCTTTTCCATCTTCTCTTCGAGAAAATCGCAAAGCGTGCGTACGTGAGTGTTGTTCCTCCCCGTCATAATTATCATATAGTCGGCTATTTCGGTTTTCGCGGCAACGTCGATTACCGTAAGGTCGTCTACTTTCTTTTCTTTAAGTACTTCCACTATTGCGTCTTTAAGTTGTTGCGGATTCATTTATCTCTCCTGTTTCTCCTTATTCGTTTTTAATCACTTTTCTTGATTATAATATACGGCGCACTCCTTCGTCAAGACGTGAAACGGTTTTCCGTCCTCGATTAATTTTTTCATACTCGAATTTACGCAATCGACGAACCCTTTATCGAAGTCGCTTTCTATCGATTTACGCAACTCGACCACACCGGGATAACTTCTTCCTTCTTCGAGCATATCCGCGCAAAAGACGAGTTTTTCAAGCGTCGTCATATCGGGTTTTCCGGTAGTGTGATATTTTATCGCGTTAAGCACGTCTTCGTCCTTAACTCCGTACTCGTTTTCCGCGACTTCCGCGCCTAAAAACTGATGCTCTACCGACGGCGGAACGCCGTCCATAGCACGGTGCAAATGCTTAGCGCAATCGTGTAAAACCGATGCCAAAAACACTTTCTCGTACGGAAGTCCGAGTTTAACATTAAGTTTGAACGCATAATAAACCGTTCTCTTTACGTGTTCAAACGTTCTTTCGGGAATATTGTTTTTAAGTTTTTCCACGAGCGTTTTATGTTCTCGATACAACCCTTTTTCTTCGATTTTTTCGTAAACGGCGGCGTCTACGTCTTCAGGTTTGTCCCCTAGTTCTATTTCCGCTTTGACGAGCGAACCGCTGACCGCTTTCCCGACGTAACCGAGTACGGTAATATCCGCGCCGTATTTTTCTCGCGTTTCTGCCGCTTTTTTCTCGACTTCTTCCCTGTTTTCTCTCGCTACTACGGCGATTTTCATCGTTTTTGCCACTATTTCGGGCTTTATCCATCTCGAAAAATTGAAAATACTGTCACCGCCGATTATAAAATACCCGACTTCGGGCGCATATTTTTCTTTAAGCAAAGGTAATACTTCGCTCGTCGGGTTACGCTCCGCTCCCCTCTCTTTTTCTACGTCGTCTATCGCGACGTATCCGCAGCCTTTCAAAGCGATTTCAGCAAGTTCGCGGCGCGCCTCGTAAGGCGCGGTACAGTTCTTGTGCGGCGGCGCAAAACTAGGATAGACAACCACTTTGTCAAGATTGAGTTCGTTCTTTGCGCACTCGGTTATATGTTTGTGTTCGTTATGAAACGGGTCGAACGCCCCGCCGAAAAATCCTATTCTCATATCGTAATTATACCGCGTTTTCCGTTTATTCGCAACTCCGTCCGTTAATAATTATCAATATGTCCAAACTAGATAAACTACTGCTCGTCGTACTCGGTTCGTTCATCATTACCGCGGTTTTGCGTCCGCTCGTCAAAAACGTTGTTGCGGCGGCGTTTATTGCGTTTTTACTCGTCGTTTTACTCCTAGTTTTTATCTCACACGCTTATAATCGCAGAAAAAACAAATCGGTAATTACCGTGAGTGAAATGGAAAACGCACTTGCGCTTATGGGAAACGAACAACTCGTCTTTTTTCTCGAACGCGTTCCCCCTGCTTATAAACCAGAAAAATACGACTGCGGCTTTATCTTTTTTCGCAACGACGCAAAAATTTTCGTCGCGCCTAATTATAAATTTTCTCCTACGTCCGCCGACGACGCGGCAAGGTTTTATCGCGCCGCAAAAAAACAACGTGCGGATACGGTTATCGTACTGGGACGGCAACCGTCGAGGGGCGTAATGGTATTAACGTCAAACCTAGAAGTTCGATTCCGCTTTCTTCAATCGAACAAACTTCATAAATTTTTGTTAAACCAAAACGCGCTTATGCCGAAACCGCGAAAAGTAAAAAATTCGCTTAAACCGTCTTTCAAGGCGGTGTTTAACGGCTTTTTTCTTAAAGAAAGGGCTAAATACTTCCTTCTAAGCGGCATAAGTATAGCCGCGTTATCGTTTTTAACCCCATATAAAATCTACTATCTCGTAGTAAGCGGCGTTTGTTTGACCCTCGCAGTCGTTTGCCTGTTAAGAAAGACGTAATTCCTAGACGTCTACATCTATATCTCTATGTGTTTAACGTCTTTTCTTCTGCTTCGCCTGTAAATCACTATTTTGCTACCCACACAGCCGACGGGTTCGGCGTTAAGCGCGTCGCATATCTCGCCGATAAGTTCTTTTGCGGTGTAATCGCAGTTTCTTAACACGCTTATCTTAATAAGTTCGCGCGCTTCCAAAACTTCGTCGAGTTCGCTTACGATAACGTCGGTAAGTCCGTTCTTTCCTATTTGAAAAACAGGCTCGATTGTCTGTCCGATTCCGCTTAAAATCTTTCTTTCTTTTGACGTAATCATTTTGTATTCCTTCATTTTTTTACTTTATCGTCACAAAAAAGGTCGGGGTACTCGCCCCGACCACCGAATATGCCGTAGCAACAAGAATGTTAAAACCCGCGTTTGCAGGTGGGCAATCTACCTTGCCTGTCTGCCTTCCCCTAACGACGCGCATAACGCATCGGGGGCTTGACATCGGGCAACGGACACGAAATCCCTTTTATTTAAGTTGCGGTTCCAAATGAACCTTGTTGCCACGAACATCTCAGTTCACTTATATTATGGCAAACTTTACCCCGCTTGTCAATACGTTTAAGAAAATCGTTTATTAATTTTTTTATTCTGTTCATATTAATCCGAATTACGGTATCCATTTATGCTGTTGAGGTATCCTGCTGCCCGTTTTATTGAAATATTAAATTTCTTAAAAAATACGCCCGAAAAATCGGGCGTAATAGAATTTTAAGTAACCGCTCCTATCTTTCCTCACGGAAATACGACTGTCCGAGCGACGTCGGGGGTTGGGTTTCTTTTCTGTTAAACATTGAAATTATGATAAGCACTATTGCGGTAACCGCGTAAGGAATTATGCTTAAAAGTTCTTTTTCGGCGAGCGCGACGCCTTCTGTGTAGTTAGGGAAAATGTACAACAAGCCGAATACGAACGAGCCGAAAATTCCTATACCCGGTCTCCACAGCGAGAATATAACGAGTGCGACGGCAAGCCAACCCATAGCGTCGATGACGTATTCGAGCGAACCGCGAAAGCACTCAAGAATATAGAACGCGCCGCCTATACCCGCTATTGCCGCGCCGAGCACGCAGGATACGTATTTATATTTTATTACGTCGATACCCGCCGCGTCCGCCGCGCCGGGATTTTCACCGACCGCAGTAAGCGACAAGCCCGTTCTCGTCTTTTTTAATATGATTGCGACGATTATCGCAATTACTATTCCGAGATAAACGAGCGCGCCGTGCGAAAAGAATATCGTATAAAACCAACCGTGTCCTTCTCCGAAAAACGGTTGCGTAAACGCCTGACTTGCGTTGACAAAATCTATTCCTTCTCGTCCTTGTTTTGCTCCCCAAAAGCCTAAAAGCCCCGTTCCGAAAGTGGTTATTACAAGTCCGGTTACGTTTTGGTTACATCTCATGGTGATAGTAAACACGCCGTAAACAAGCCCTGCCAATCCGCTGAAAAGCATTGCAAAAACAACGGCAAGTACAATTATTCCGAACGTTCCGCTACCGTTGTTATAGGCAAGATTTGCGCCTATACAACCGCCTATCGTACCGATACACATCGTTCCCGGTATGCCGAGATTAAGGTGTCCGGATTTTTCCGTAAGCGTTTCACCCGTAGAACCGTATAGGAATACGACGCCGAACCTTATCGCTTGCGCGAACATAGTAACGATTGTGCCGCCCATATTAATCGTTCTCCTTTACGTTAACCGTTTTCGTTATGACCGTTTCTTCGGTCAATATTTCCGTCGGTTCATCCGACGTTTGTTCTTCTTTCGTTCCTTCTTCGTCGCCGCCGTCGATTTCTGCCCTTTTCTTTTTTTTCTTAAACACTATTTTATAGTTAATAAAAAATTCGGTCGCAACTATAAAGAAGAAGAATATTCCCGTCATAACCGACGGATAAGACGAGCCTAATCTTGCGTCGTTTCCCACTTTCGTCGCGCCTTTTTGGATAAAGACGTATAAAAACGAGGTCAGCGCCATAGCCGCAGGATTAAAATGCGCAAGCCAAGAAACGAGTACGCCCGTAAATCCTCTGCCTCCTACCGTGGAATCTCCGTTAAGCGAATGGTTGGTCGCGGATACGAGCAGAAATCCCGTTATGCCGCTGATTAAACCGCAAAGTATGAGTGTGCGGATAATAACTTTTTTCGTGTTTATACCGATATACCGCGCGGTATTAGGACTTTCGCCGACAACGGATATTTCATAGCCGTGTTTGCTATATTTAAGGTAAATTCCCATAAGAACGGTTATTATCGCAACGATTATGATTTTAAGGATAAATTCGTTGCCCGCGATTGCGTTTATTACTCCGTTTTCAAAGTTCAACACTCCCGTTCCGAGTTTAGCAACTTTTATCGTAAAAAATTTCACCAAACACACGGCAATATAGTTCATCATAAGGGTAAGTAAGGTTTCGTTCGTATTCCATTTTGCTTTGAAAATAGCGGGAACAAGGCACCAAATTACCGAAAACAGTACGGAAACGAGTAACGACAGTATTATCGTACCTGCGTCCGAACTTACTCCGCCCATAAAGTTGACGATAACAGAACAACCGAGCGCGCCCATCAAAATTTGCCCTTCGCCACCTATGTTCCAAAAACGCATCTTAAAACACGGCGTAACGGCTAGCGCAACGATAAGAATAAGCGCGGTTTCGTGAAACAAGTTCCAAATTTTTTGCGGCGAACCGAAAAGTCCGTCGAAAAAGTTCTTAAAGAAAAATCCCATTCCTTTGTCGCTAAGCAGTGCGCTTACTATCGCGCAGGCGATAATCGAAAGCACGAAAGCCGCTCCGCGGATAAGCCACATTTTTTTCTTGTCGAGGTCTACTCTTTTTACGAGATGAAAAAGGGGGTCGTGTGATTTCGCATTATTCATTTGTTTCTTTCTCCTTTTTCTCTTCGTCGTTTTCCGTTGTTACCGCTGTCGCTGCATTTTCCGAATTTTCTTCGGTTTTTTCGGTTTCTTCGGTTTCTTCGGTTAATTTCGTCATCAAAAGCCCGATTTCTTCTTTCGTAGCCGTTCTCGAATTTACTACCCCGCTTACTTTTCCGCCGCAAAGCACGAGTATTCTGTCGGTAAGAGCGAGAAGAACGTCTAGGTCTTCGCCTACGAAAATTACCGCAACTCCTTTTTCCTTTTGGTCGTTAAGTAAGTTATAAATCGTGTACGACGAGTTTATGTCGAGTCCTCTTACGGGATACGCCGCCATAAACACGGTAGGTGCGGACGCGATTTCTCTTCCTACGAGAACTTTTTGTACGTTCCCGCCAGACAGTTTTCTTACTTCGGTTTTTACCGACGGGGTAACGACTTCCAGTTCGTTTACTACGCTTTCCGCGAGTGCGTGCGGCGTTTTTCTATCGAGAATAGGCGATTTCCCTTTTCCGTAGGAACGAAGCATCATATTGTCCGTAAGGTCCATATTCCCGACAAGTCCCATACCTAGTCTGTCTTCGGGCACGAAAGAAAGTCTTACGCCTAAATCTCTTATTTGCGTAGGTGTTTTTTGTCTTAAATCGACTTCTTTTTCGTCTTCGTACGGGTCTTTATAGATTACGTCGCCCTCTTCCGGTTTGTTAAGTCCGGCAATCGATTCGAGCAGTTCTCTCTGTCCGCTACCGGCAATACCCGCGATACCGAGAATTTCGCCGCTACGCGCAACGAAAGAAACGTCTTTTAACGCGAACATTCCCTCTCTGTTTCTGCAAGTAAGTCCTTTTATTATAAGTCTGTCTTTGGGGTCAACCGGCAAAGTGCGGTTAATATTAAGTTCTATCTTCGTTCCCACCATCATTTCGGTGAGTTCTTTTTCGCTCGTTTCCGAAGTTTTTACCGTAGCGATATGTTCGCCTTTGCGTAAAACCGCCACTCTGTCGGATATTTCCATAACTTCGTTGAGTTTATGCGTAATTATGATTATCGACTTGCCGTCTGCTTTCATTTTACGCAAAACGTCGAAAAGTTTTTTGATTTCCTGAGGAGTCAGTACCGCCGTAGGCTCGTCGAGTATAAGAATTTCCGCTCCGCGGTAGAGCGTTTTTATTATTTCTACGGTTTGCTTTTCGCTTACGCTCATATCATAGATTTTTCGCGATAAGTCGAGTTGAAATCCGTATTTATCTATTTTTTCTTGTAGTTTTTTCGCTCTGTTCTTTCTTAAATAGTCGAATTTGAAGAATTCGCCTATCCTTATAAAAGGCAATGCGGAGTATTTTAACGCAGTCAAAAATTTTCCTTTCGGACTGCCGTCGTTTTCTTCTTTAATTTTTTGTTTTCTTTCTTTAATATCGTAAACGGGTTTTTCTCCGAGTATGATATTATCGCACGCGCTGAATAAGTCCACAAGTTTGAAGTGTTGGTGAACCATTCCGATTTTATTGTTATACGCGTCTATCGGCGACTTAATTACCACTTCTTTCCCTTCTACGAAAATTTTTCCGCTGTCCGGGAAATAAATGCCCGCAAGCATATTCATAAGCGTGGTTTTTCCGCTTCCGTTTTCGCCGAGAATAGAGAGTATTTCGCCTTTTTTGACGTCCATATTGACGTCTTTATTCGCTACCACCGAACCGAAAGTTTTGGTGATGCCAATCATTTCGATAGCGTTTTGACTATTCATTTCGTTCCTTTTTCCCTGTTTCAAAAAAGATACGGGGTTTATCAACCCCTTTTCTTGTTTTTTTTAATTGATTACGCCTTGTCCCGTCAAGGACAAGGCGTACAATTCTTTGTGTGTTATTAGTCTCCGTACGCTCTGTCGAGAAGCGTGATGCCGTCAATTTCAAGATTGAAGTAAGGAGCAGAACGGAATTTGCTTTCTTCGAAAATTCCTTTGATGATTACTTCGGTGTCGCCCTTGAATTCGGCGTCGGTGTCTACGTCAGCCATATAACTGGAGAGCGTTTTACCCTTAACGGTAAAGTTTTTGGTATCGAATACGCTGATTTCGCCTTTAATGAGTTTTCCGCGGATTTCTTCAATCTTAGCGGCGGTGCCTTTCGCTGCGACTTTGTCGTTAACGTCGGTAAGAACTACCGAACCGGTTTGGAGCGTTCCCGTCCAGTCGGTATCGACTTTCTTGTTGTTTTTAACACATTCTACAAGGTATTCGTAGTAGGGAGCCCAGTTGATTCTCGAAGAAACGATAAACGTGTTCGGGCAAGCCTTGATTGTCGAACCGTTGTAACTTACGTTGGGGATTTTCTTTTCTTCGCAAGCGTTGGGTGCGCCCATGGAGTCGGCGTGTTGGCTTACGAGTTTCGCTCCGCCGGCAATAAGTTTCTTAGCGGCGTTGTTTTCTTTGGTTACATCGTACCAACTTCCGGTAAAGGTAACGTCCATCGTTACGGTCGGGCAAACGGATTTCGCTCCGAGATAGAAAGAGGTGTAGCCGGACATAACTTCCGCGTAGGTGAACGCGCCTACGTAACCCATTTTCGCTTCTTCGGCTTTGAATTTGCCTGCAGCAATCATTTCGTTGAGTTTAAGTCCTGCAGCAACGCCTGCAAGATAACGACCTTCGTAGATGGACGCAAAAGCGTTTACGAAGTTATCGAGTTTTTCAGTGTGAGCCGTCGTTCCGGTAGCGTGAGCAAACAGAACTTTCGGATATTTTTTAGCGGCTTTCAACATATAGGGTTCGTGACCGAAACTATCCGCGAAAATGATGTCGCATCCGTCGTCGGCGAGTTCGCAAGCCTTTTGGTAACATTCGTCACCTTCGGGTACGCCGGTAATAATTTTTACCTGATCGTCGCTGAGTTTAAGTTTTTTCTGCGTTTCAAGCATAGCGTCGATAAAGTTTTTATCGTAAGTAGAGTTTTCGTCGTGTAAGCAGATTAAACCGATCTTAAACTCGTCGTTATTGTCTTTGCACGCAGCAAAACAAGCAAGGCATCCGATTATGACTGCCATAGCAAGAACAATAATAAGAACTTTTTTCATTTTCATTGTTGAACCTCCGTATAAAAATTTTATTTTGAAATGAAAACCTAATTTAATCGGCAAAAACAAGCGTTTCGTCCGTCATCGACGCTATCTTTGCCAGCGACTCTATCCGTATCCCCTGCTTTCTAAGTTCGTTTCCGCCGCCTTGAAATGCCTTTTCTATCGCTATCCCGCATCCGACTACCGTCGCTCCCGCTTGATTGCAGACGTCTATCAAACCCATCAACGCTTTGCCGTTTGCCAAAAAATCGTCTATTATCAACACTCTGTCGCCTTTTTTGAGATACTCGGTAGAAACAATAATGTCATATACCGTGTTATGCGTATATGACATTACTTTACTCGTATAAACCTTAGCCGAAATATTCTTCGACTTGGATTTTTTTGCGAAAACCATCGGAACTTGCATTTCGTATGCGGCAAACGCCGCTATCGCTATTCCCGATGACTCTATGGTCAGAATTCTTGTGATTTTCTCACCTCGGAAAAGTCTCCCGAACTCTTTCCCCATCTCCATCAAAAGGGCGGTATCCACCTGATGATTAAGAAAATTGTCTACTTTCAGAATGTTCCCCGGAAATACTTTTCCGTAATGAGTTATCTTCTCTTTAAGTAATTCCATTCTCTCTCCTTTCGTGAAGTACACTTTCATTGTATAAACTAAAAAAATGCAAGTCAAGCAAAAAAACTCGAAAAAAAATATTTGTAGTAAAATTTAAGTAAAACGTAATCGGTCGTTATTCGGTTACGTTTTTAACGACGTTTTTATTGACGAAAACGAGCGCGCCGCCTTGTTTGATTTCAAACGAAACGTTGCGTTTTGTGGTTACGTTGGACATACCTACGTCCGCGCGCGCACGCGTAATAATAATGTTGCGATACGGATAAAACAGTCCGTCGGAGTTATCGAGCGTGACGTTTCCGTCGAAGGGAAGCACCGACACCGTCGAGCCTGTTTCTTCGTCGAGTTCCACCCGTCCGTCGGTTTCGTCGGCATAAAAAAAGTATCCCGTTTCGGTTTTTGCGATTGCTTTCAATCCGATTTGCTTTGCGAACGCGAGCAGTGAATAGTTTGCGAAAACGTGGTCGCACCTGCCGCCTTGTGTGCCGTAAATAACGATTTCGTCGTATCCTTTTTCTTTTGCGAACGCGACGGCTTTTTCTCCGTCCGTATAATCTTTTATTTGCGGACACGTTTCTTTTTCCGCGCCGTTTATTTCCGCGACCGCGCTGTCGAAGTCGCCTACGACGTATTTCGGCATAAAACCGCCGACGGCGAGATTTACCCCGCCGTCGGCGCATATAACGTCTTGTTCCGTTACTTCCGCGTCTAAATACGGAGCGTTAAGCACTATTGCGACGCGTTTGTTTCCTTTATACATTTTTCGTTTTTCTTTTCTTTATCGTTCTTATTATGCAGGTTATCAAGCCGCCTGCAAGCACGAGAACGACTATTGCCGAAAGCGCGATTACGATATACGTTTCCGTTTCTGCGCCCGTCGCGACTTTTTGCGTTTCCGCTACTACGGGCGTGCCGAGTTTAGCGGCGTCTTGCGCTACGGTAATGCGAGTGAGTTCTTTGCTTGTTTTGCCGTTTACCGACAGTTTTAACGTATATTCTCCGTCCGCTATCTCGTTAAACGTGTAATATCCTATATCGTCTACGACCGCTTTTTTTACGAGTTTTCCGTCTTTGTCAACGAGTTCTACTTCTATGGTTTTTCCTTTATTTCCGACAATTTCGAGTCGTCCGAAAATTCTACCGACGTGTTGGTCTTCTTTATACGGTTCGCAAGTGTCGAAATCGACCAACGAGTACGTCGATTTATCGTAATACGCAGGATTCTCTCCTCTCGGCGTGTTCTGTAAAAACGTAAGTCCGACAAGTTGTCTTAACTCTTCCGTCGGGACTTGCGCGCAAGGAACGGTAAGTCCTTCTTTGCTTTTAACGGGTTGCATCTTGTTTGTCGTAAAGTAAAAATCCACGCACATAACGTGAGTAGGGTCGAAGCCGCCGTACATCGTCAAGCCTTTTGCATAAACCCAAACGCAGTTCTCTTTGAACTTTTCTCTTACTTCTTTGGCGCGTTGTTCGTTTCGTTCGCCTTTGAACTTATTAATGATGTAATAATTTTGGACGCACATATCCTTGTTTGCGATATACCCTTCGATAGGCACGCCGTGTTTTCTGATATTAATCGCCGAGTCTGCCGCAAGTTCCGCCACCGTAACGAACGTATCGTTGTTTTCTTTGTTGTATTCGTACGTTCTTCCGCTATGGTCAACGGTTACCGTAGACGCGAAGGGAGTAAGTCCTTCGAGATAAGGGTCGAGTAGCGTTACTCTTGTCGGAAGGTAGTTTATTTCGCCTTTATCGCGCAAAATACACATATACTCTCCGCCTGCGAGAACGAGTTGTCCGCCCATCGAGTGTCCCACGAGTCGCAACTCTTTATCGTAGTCTTTGCCGATTGCGTTCACAATACTTTCCGCAAACAGCATCGCTACTGATTTTTTCGGATTCGTCGGGTCGTCCGCCGCGGTTTTCGTACCTTTAACGGCGTTTACGTTGTCGTAAGTAATATACGTCATACCCTTTTCGAGATTAGACGTCCAGATTTTTTGGTCAACGCTGAAATCGGGTACAAGTATTGACGGGTCGCCTTCGTTGTCTGCGATTTGATTCCAGTAGAACACGCCGACGTTGTATCCGTTATCGATATAGTAACGATAAAACTCAGGGTCGTACTTGTACGCTGCAAAACCTTTTTTCGCAAACGCGCTTGACGTTTTGTCTTTTAGGGACAAACCTTCTCTGACGTAACTTTCGCTAGGTTTCCAGCCGTGCGTATAGATTACCGTCGGCTTGTTTTCGTCAAAAACGTAGTCTTTTACGGGAACGTCGTTATTTGCGTCGTTATACCAATACAGTCCGCAATCGAGTTTGTTAAAATACTCGATGCCCCACTGTTCCATAGTAAGGTCGTACGCCATAGCAGTAGCCGTTACGCCGCATATTCCTATAATTGCCGCGGTTGCGACGCATAAAATAACGCCGAGAATTTTACGTTTCATTGTATTATCCGTCCTTTTTAGTCTTTGTTTTTCGAGAATTAGGTTTACCTTTGCTCCGTTTTCCGTTAACGCTCGTTTTTTCGTCGATTTTTGCTTACACTTTACCGTATTATATCTTTTCAAAAACGCTCGGTTTGTCGCTTTCCCCTTGTTTCGACTTTATAATTATAACATATTCAAACGATTAATCAATACGATAACCCGAATTTTCCGTCACTAACCTACTTTTTTTCTATTACAAAACACGGTTTTCCGATGTAAAACGCAATAAAAAAGGTTATTAAGGGTGAAAAACCTTAATAACCCGTTTCGAGTTCGGTAGTTTTCGTGCGGTTCGTTTATTATTTAGAACTCGACTTTTTCCGCGACGTAGTTTTCGAGTTCGTCCGCGTTTATTCTTATTTGTTCCATACTGTCCCTATCCCTTACGGTGACGGTATTGTCTTCGAGCGTTTGGAAGTCCACGGTTACGCAGAACGGCGTTCCGATTTCGTCTTGACGGCGGTATCTTTTTCCGATGGAACCCGATTCGTCGTACGCGCAATTAAACTTCTTTGCGAGTTTTCTGTAAATTTCGCTCGCTTTTCCGCCGAGTTCTTTCTTTTGTAAGGGGAGTACCGCTACTTTATACGGCGCAAGGAACGGGTGGAAATGCATTACCACTCTGCTGTCGCCGCCTTCGAGTTGCTGTTCTTCGTACGCGTTACAAAGGAATGCAAGCAGCACTCTGTCTACGCCTAAACTCGGCTCCACTACATACGGAACGTATTTTTCGTTGGTGACAGGATCGGTATAACTCATATCTTTGCCGCTTTTTTTGATATGCGCGTTAAGGTCGTAGTCCGTTCTGTCCGCAACGCCCCAAAGTTCTCCCCACCCGAATGGGAACTTGTATTCAAAGTCGGTGGTCGCTCTCGAATAAAAGCAAAGTTCCTCTTTGTCGTGGTCCCTGAGTTTCAGTTTTTCATCGTTCATTCCGAGATCCAGCAACCATTTATGGCAGAAGTTTTTCCAGTATGCAAACCATTCGAGATCCGTACCGGGTTTACAGAAAAATTCAAGTTCCATTTGTTCAAACTCTCTTATACGGAAAATAAAGTTGCCGGGGGTAATCTCGTTACGGAAACTCTTACCGATTTGCCCGATGCCGAACGGAACTTTCGCTCTCGTCGAGCGGACGACGTTGTTGAAGTTTACGAAAATACCCTGCGCGGTTTCCGGTCTGAGATAAATCGCGTTCGCGCTGTCCTCGGTTACTCCCTGAAACGTACGGAACATCAAGTTAAACTGTCTTACGCCGGTAAAATTGCTGTTACCGCAAACGGGACATTTGATTTTTTTGTCCGCGATAAACTTTTCCATTTGCTCGTTGCTCCAACCTCCGATATTGACGTCAAGGTTGTTTTTTGCGACGTAGTCTTCGATGAGTTGGTCTGCTCTGTGGCGGGTTTTACATTCTCTGCAATCCATCAAAGGGTCGCTGAAACCGCCGACGTGTCCGCTCGCTTCCCACACAAGGGGGTTCATCAATATCGCGCAGTCGAGCCCGACGTTATATTCGCTTTCTTGTACGAATTTTTTCCACCACGCCTTTTTGACGTTGTTTTTCAATTCGACGCCGAGCGGACCGTAGTCCCAAGTATTTGCAAGTCCGCCGTAAACTTCGCTTCCGCGGAAGATAAATCCTCTGCTTTTGCACAGCGCGACAAGTTTGTCCATAGTAAGTTCTGCCATATCTCTCCTTAATCGCTCGCTCCGTTTTACCGATATTTATTTGAAAATACGCGCGCGAGCGTTATTATTCTATAAAATAATACTACACCTTAGTCGCAAAGTCAATTCATATTAATTCGTTAAATCGCATAAATTGTAAGAGAATGAAACGCAAAAACGTGATTTGCGCGGTTTTAAGCAACGCCGCGATAATTATTCTCATCGGTATACTTTTTTTCGTCTGCTCGCCCGTCCCTACGGCGATTTCCGCAAACGCTCCCGTATATAACGGCGACCGAGAAAGCGGTTGCGTCGCGCTGATGTTCAACGTATACGAACGCTCCGACAACGTGGAAAAAATCCTGTCTATTCTTTCTTCCGAACGCGTAACGGCGACGTTTTTCGTCGGCGGCGTATGGGCGGAAAAAAATGCTCCCCTTATCCGAAAAATGTCCGAACAAGTCGAACTCGGCAATCACGGATATCTTCACGCCGACCACGCAAAACTGTCCGAAAATCGCAATAAAGAAGAAATTATGCTTTGCCACAACCTTGTGGAAAAGTTATGCGGCATACGAATGAACCTTTTTGCTCCGCCGTCCGGCGCGTACGGCGACGCCTGTCTTAAAGTATGTCGCGACAATCGCTATCAAGTCGTGATGTGGAGCAAAGACACAATAGATTGGAGAGATAAAGACGCAGAACTGATTACTAAACGTGCCGTTTCGGGAGTACAAAGCGGCGATTTGATTTTGATGCATCCGACAGACAGAACGGTAGACGCATTGCCGAAAATCATTAAAACCATCAAGGATAAGAACCTAAATCTTGTAACGGTAAGCGAAGCACTCGGTTTAGACAAAACCGATTTTTCGTCCGCTTACGCGTTGATTTAAGCGACAAATTTTGTCGAACTGCAAAAACATTTTCTTTCGATGACGTCGCGCGAATTCCGTTCTCGCTTTTCGGCGTTATTATGTTTACAAATTTTCTTTAATATTGTATACTTTATAAGACTATAACTAATTATTAAGGAACAGCGATATGAGCAAAGTAGATTTATCCGCGCGGTTATCGAAAAAGAACACGATAATAGCGATTGTTGTCATTATTGTTTTCGCTATTTGCGGTATTCTTGCCGCGGTACTCGGACACCGTGCGTATTTACGCGGTTGCGAAGCGAGAATAACCAACGTTTCCTCTTCTCCGTCGGCATCTCTTTTTTACCGTTCGGACAATTTGACGATGGTTTACACTTACTCGACGAAAGAAAAGAAAGTCGTTTTGAGCGACGTTTTGAAATTGTCCGAAGGCGCGACTATGACGATTAAAATCGTTACCGACGCAAACGGGAAAGTTATCGACCGTTCTGGAGATACGTTTGACGTTGCCGACGGCGAGCGTTATATCGTTTTCATCGAGATTAAGTCCAACGGCGGAATCCACAAAAACGGGTATGTTTTGGACGTCGTATCCCGCGACGAATATTCCGACAAAACGCCTGATTTTATCAAAGAAGTTACCGATATCAAAGATTATATCGTCATCGACTGAGTTTACGTTTTACGGTCGTTTAACATTATTAACAAAAAGGAGTAACATTTATGGCTAAATTCAACGGATACGGCGGCGGGCACGGCGGCGGCGCAAACATGCAACAACTTATGAAACAGGCGCAAAAAATGCAAGCGGATTTGCAAGCGGCGCAGGAAGAACTTGCGGATACCGAGGTTGTGGCGACCAGCGGCGGCGGAATGGTTGAAGTCGTTATGTCTTGCGACAGAAAAATCAGTTCGATAAAAATCGACCCGGCGGCGGTAGACCCGGACGACGTGGAAATGCTCGAAGATATGATTATGGCAGGCATTAACGAGGCTATGAAACTTGTCGAAGAAGAAAACGAACGCATAATGGGACCGTTTGCAGGCGGACTCGGCGGCGGTTTCGGGGGACTTCTATGATACAATCCGAGAGCGTATCCGCGCTTATCTCCGCTTTTCGTACTCTCCCCGGAGTGGGGACGAAAACGGCGGCGCGTTACGCTTACAAAATAATCGACGGCAGCATGGAAGACGCCGAGGCTTTTGCCGCGGCTATTCTTTCCGCAAAACGCAACGTTAAATTTTGTTCCGTTTGCGGCAACTACACCGAAAACGATATTTGCGAGTTTTGCGCTACGCGTTCGGACAAAGTTATCTGCGTTGTGGCGCAGCCTAAGGACATCGACCCCATTGAAAAAACGGGGGTGTTTAACGGCGCATATCACGTTCTTCACGGCGTAATTGACATTCAAAAAGGTATTGACGCGGACAAAATCCGCATACGCGAACTTATTAAACGTCTTTCTTCGGGGCGGACGGAAGAGGTTATCGTCGCAACAAACCCCGATCTCGGCGGAGAACTGACCGGCGCGTACATTGCCGCGGCAGTTAAACCTCTCGGTATTAAGGTAACTCGTCTTGCCTACGGCATAAGCGTAGGGAGCGAAATCGAATACGCGGACGCTAACACTCTTCAACACGCTATCGACGACCGTAAACCTATATAGTCATATCATTTTATCCGTTTAGCGCTTTTATCGCGATAAAGCCCGTTATCAAACAGTACCAAACCAAATTAATCAGCGCGCCCGTCCATAAAAAACGGGTGCGTTTTATCGTAAAATACAGCATTGCCCCCTGCGCCGCTACTGAGAGCCCGAACATAGACGCGGCGAGCGGTAAACAGCCGAGTTTATACGTCGCCATAAATGCAAGCGCGGTCGTTACGATAAAAACAAGCGGCAAAAACAGCAATTTTCTTAACGGTTTGTTTATTGCGAACTCGCCCGTTACGGCGGCGGTAAGAACGTAAGAAACAAACCAACAAACCGAGTACGCCGCCCCTTTTATCGGCAAAAAATCCGCCGCGCCGCCGTTTGCGGCAAGAAACGCGGCGTTTATTCCGCTTAACACGATTACCGCCGCCAAACCTACGCACAGTCCGACGGCGTGGACGTATTTGTTCATTCTCCCTTTATTATACTTCGCCGAACGTAGCCGTGAGGAGTTTATCGCTTATCCAACCGTCCATAAGTCCGCCTACGTCGCCCATCGTTGTTTTTGCCGCTGCCGCGAACGCCGTTTTTCCTCCAAACCCGAATTTGTTGTTTTCGCAATATTTTTTCAGACACGCGTTGAATTTGTCTTTGCCGTAAAGTTCGTATAGATTGTCAAACATCATACAACCTTTATAGTATTCGACCATAGTGTACTGGTAATCGGTAAACTCGTACACCGGGCGGTTCATCGACAAACTAATCGTCGAATTTCTCTTTTTTTGCAGTTTTTCATAACTCATATACGCCCTCTTAATCGCGTTTATTTCCTTGTCGAATTTTTCGGTTTCACCGACTAACTCGTAATAATAAGCCGCGCTGAACGTCGCAAGACCTTCGTCCATATAACTTTCGTTTATGTTATCGTTGCCGACTACGCCGTACCACCATTGATGTGCCGTTTCGTGAAGAACCGCGTTGCCGACGTCGCCGCACTTTTCGCCGATTAACGCAAGTCCGCTGTATTCCATTCCGTCGCATACAAAAGGCGCGCGAACGACCGTATACGTGTCAAAAGGATACTCTCCGAACGTTTCTCCGTACGTCTTTAACGCGTTCACGGCAAGATCGAGCGTTTGTTGCGCATTGTCGTCCGTCTTATAAAAGTAATATACGTTTACTTCTCCCGCTTGTCCGTTGACGACGTTGTAATCGGGGCTGCAAACGAAGGCAAAATCCCTTATTCCTGTCCCGTCGTACGTCACGGTTTGTCTTTTATCGGTAGTCGTAATCGCGCTCTGTTTGACCGACGCGGCAATCACAAGCGACTTGTCACACTCGAACTCTATTTTATACGCCGCTACGCCCGAATACGCAGGGTCGCCCGTCGCGCTGAATTTGTCGGTTCTGAACGCTCCGCCGTCATAAACGGATAACTGAGGGTAAAAACCCGAAAGTGTGTAGGCGGTCCCGTCGGTTGACAGACGCAGTTCTCCCGAAGGAACGGTCGTCACAAACCCTATCGTAATACTTATCGAACCGTTTTTCTTGACGGCTCCGTGCTTGACGGTAAGATATTCCCTGTCTTCGCTAATCGTAAATTCTGCTTTTTCGCCGTTTATCGCGACAGTTTTAATCTCCGTTCCGCCGTAAGTTTCGAGCGCGCTCTTATACGCAGGATTCGCCGCTTCGAGCGAATACGCGTTCGCATATAAATGAAAAACGCTCTCGCTTAGGCTTTCCGCGTAAACGTTTTTGTAATAGACCGTTTCTTCCCCGGTAATCACGTTCTTTTCAAGCGATAATTTCATATCGTAACTCAACTCGTCGCTCGCTCTCCCCTTATCTTTACACGCCGAACATGTCAATACAACCGCTATCAACGTCAAAATACAAAAAAACAACAACTTTTTCTTCATAAAATACCTCGATTAGTTAAAATCTATGCCGTGCAACGAAAAATTATTCTTTTACTATTATTTTACCTAATTGATTTTTTTTGTAATAACCTACTGCTTGACACTTCAAAATTTATCATATATAATAGAGCCATAAAACAAATCAATCAGCTCATAATTTTCCCCCTTATCATAAAGGAAAGGACTTCGGCGTTTGTCGAAGTTCTTTTCTTTTTGTCGAAAGCAAAGCGGTTACGGAAATCGATAACCTTAAATTACCAATAAATACGGGTTATTGCGCTTGACAAATTTTTTATAAGGTGTATAATTGAAATATATTAAAAAGCTCATAATTTTCCCCCTTATCATAGAAAGGGAATCCGATATTTTTTTCGGGTTCCCTTTCTTAATGTCACCGAAAGAAAAAAGTTCCGCTTTTTTTGCGAAACTTTCGTTATTGCTTCTTAAATCGTATTTGACCGTTGAATAACTCGTTTAGCGCGACCCTGCTTTCGGGCGAAACGCCTTTTTCTTCTTTTTTTCTGCAAACGAATTTAAGTTTACCGTCGGTTTCTTCGCCGATAAAATCGTTCATCGTTTTGTTTGCCGTCGGGCGGTTTAGATTTTCGTAAGTGGCATTGTCCTTGACCGTAAGCACGAACTCGTCCCCTACGACAGCCATGCCCGTGTTTATCCCTTCGCACATCATTTTTAACAAAAATTCGTTCGACGCATTAATTTTTTCCTGTACGCGCGACCATATCTCTTTGGCTTCGACAACGCCCGACTCGTTTGTATCGCTCTCCGAAAAAATAAGTTCTTCCGCTTTCTTCTCTTCTCCCGCTTCGGCAAGAAGTTCGGTTATGTCTTTCTTCTTCTCTTTCGGCGCGGGCTTTTTTTCGGCAGAACTTTGCACTCTATCCCTAACGGGCGGGCGGGTGGGGCTTTCGGCGGACGAACTCTCGCTTTCGGACAAAACGCTTACGCCGTTTCTTTTAAGGTAATCGAGTTGCGCTTCGAGATCGCGTATTCTACCAGCCATTCCGTCCGCTGTTGTTTCCGTGGTGAGTTCGCAGCACTTTATCACGTTCGCTTCCATCAATATACGCGGTTGCGACGCAAACCGAAGTTGGTTCTCTATCCCTGCCATTATTTCCATAACGCGACTTATCCGGTACGTCGAATATTTTTCCGCTCTGTTTTTAAGCGTTTCGTATTCTTCGTTCGTCATCGTTTTCGGTTTGTAATCGGGCACGTTTTTTACGGTGATAAGTTCGTTATAATAATTCGCCAAATCTCTGCCGAGCGTCGCTCTTCCCATACGGAGAAGTCTGTCCGATTCGTCCAGCGACTTACCTACGTTTCCGTCGAGAATTGCTCCGGCAAGAGAATCGAGCGTGGAAAAATCCGTCGCGCAAAGCACTTCCAACGCGTCCTCGTATCCGATATAATCGCCGCAATACGACATACACATATCCGCTACGCTTAGCGTATCTCGTACGCTCCCTTCTCCGCATACGGCTATCTTGACCAGCGCGCGCTCGTCGTACCCTACGCCGAGTTCATCGTAAATTCGTTTTAACAACTTTATCAAATCTTCGGTTTCTATAAGTCGGAAATCGAACCGAACGCAACGCGACAAAATCGTTTGCGGAAGTTTTTGCACTTCGGTCGTCGCAAGAATAAACACGATATGCTCCGGCGGTTCTTCCAGCGTTTTTAACAGCGCGTTAAACGCCGACGCGGTGAGCATATGCACTTCGTCGATGATATAAACTTTGTACCTTCCTATCGTCGGGCGGTACATAACGTTTTCTTTAAGCGTACGAATTTCGTCTACGCCGTTGTTGCTCGCGGCGTCTATTTCGATTATGTCCACTCCCGACGATTCGGCGAGTTTTTTACAAACCTCGCACTCTCCGCAAGGGGAACCGTTTTTCGGCGTAAGACAGTTTACCGCGCGCGCGAAAATCTTAGCGCAGGAAGTTTTTCCCGTGCCGCGCGTACCCGTGAAAAGATACGCGTGTCCGATTTTGCCGGATTTGATAATGTTCGTAAGCGTGCGAACGATGTGGTTTTGCCCGATAACGTCGTCAAACGTAGTCGGTCTGAATCTGCGATAAATAGAAGTATATTCCATGTAAATAAGTATAACCTAAAACGTCGCGGTTTGCAACGCATAAAAAGTTTTTAACTAGGCAATTATTATTTTAAGTAATTAAAATTAAAAAGGAGTTATTAAATATGGACACGAACAAAGAAACCGTGACTATCGACAAGAAAAAATGCGAACGCCCGTCGGTGTACCGCTGCGCGTCTTGCGGCGTAACCATGCAATGCAACGGAACGCCGAAAATCTGTCCTAAGTGCGATAACGACAAATTCTACCTTGTCAAAAAATAAAAAACCTTACGTCCCGGATTCCCTAAAAACGACTATAAACTCGGTATAACCGCCTTCTTCGCTGTCAACGCCTATCGTCGCGTTGTTGGCGTCCGCTATCGCTTTCGCTATGGACAATCCGAGTCCGAAACTGCCGCTTTCCGTGTGCGATTCGTCGCACCGATAAAACCTGTCAAAAAGTTTCGGCATTCTTTCTCGCGGTATTCCCTCCCCTGTGTTGCGAACTTTAAGCATCGCCTTGTGTTTCTCCAAAACAAGACTTACGGTTATCTTACCGTCGGGTTCGGTATACTTTAATGCGTTTTCTATGAGAATAAACACGAGTTTTTCTATATCTTGTTTTCTTGCGGTAACGTACACGGAGTCTGCGATTTCGCTTGACATAACGATATGTTTTTCAAACGCAAGCGCTTCGGTCTCCAACACGACGGTTTGCGTGACGAACGATAAATCGACTTTTTCAAAGTCTTTTCCCCTGCCCGATTCCAGTCTTGCGAGTTCTAGCATTTCGTTTATCATTGCGGACATTCTCGCTACTTGCGTCCCTATCCCGGCGAGCCATTTGCGCTGTTCTTCCGTCATTTCGTCCGCAGTCGAATTTAGTATGGCAAGGTCGGTGTTTATTATCGTAAGCGGCGTTTTCAGTTCGTGCGAGGCGTTTGCGATAAGTTCTTTTTGCTTATTAAACGCGTCCTCTATCGGCGCGAGATTGCGATTCGTAAATCTAAACACGAAAAACGCGACCACGAGCATAACAGCAAGCCCGGTAAGGAGCGTGGTAAGCAAATTGACTAGAAAACTTTGGAATTCGCCGGTATAATCGTACACATAAATCGTATAAAACGTGTCGCCGCCGTTTTTCTTCATCGAATAAGCGATATTATTGCCGTTTACCGTAATTTTATCATTGTCGTCGGTTGCTACGGAAATAAGTTTTTTCACGCTTTCTTCGTCGTAAAACGAGTTTGTCGATAATTTATATTTGCCGTCGCTGTAAACTCTTATTACGAGCGCGTTTCTCTGTCCGTCGAAACCGAGTTCCGTTTTCGGTCTATCGGGGAAAAACGTCCCTACTTTTTCAAGGGACGTTAATCTTTTGTCTACTTCGCTTAGCATACGTTCGTAGTTATAAACGCAACTAAACGCGAAAACGACGAGCAGGACGGCGGCTACGACGCCAAGTTGATAAAGCGCCGTTTTTCGCCGAATTTTGGCAAACATCAGCCCTCCAATTTATACCCCACGCCACGAACGGTGCTTATTACGACTTTTGAGCATAAAAATGCGAGTTTTTTACGCAAAAACGAGATATAAACCTCGATATTATTGTATTCGACGTCGGAATCGTAACCCCAAAGTTTGATTATGAGTTCGTCTTTGGTAACGACGAAATTCGGTCTTGACAAGAAGTATTGCATTATTTCGCTTTCTTTAAGCGAAACTTTGATTTTCTTATCTCCGCAAGTCATTTCAAAGTTGGAAACGTTGAGCGTAAGGTCCAAAAACGTTTTTTCGTTGGTTATTATAGTGTCGGTTTTTCTCCTCAACAGGGCGCGTATACGCGCAAGGAGTTCTCCGGTAGAAAACGGTTTTGCAAGGTAATCATCCGCTCCGAGGTCAAGTCCTTTGACTTTATCGCTCGTTTGGTTTCTCGCCGTAAGCAAAAGCACGGGAGTCGCGATTTTTTCTTCGCGGAGTTTCGACAAAACGTCATAACCGTTCATTTTGGGTAGCATTATATCGAGCAAAATGACGTCGTAACGTCCGGTCATTCCGTAGTCAAGTCCGCTCTGTCCGTCGTATACGGCGTCCACGCTGTACTTTTCTTTTTTGAGAATATGCACCAAAGCGTCGGATAAGTTTTTTTCGTCTTCTACAAGCAATATGTTCATAACTCACCTCGATTTAAGTATGTTTTTTTCGTCGGTATAAATAAATTTCTACCTTATTTACTATTAACTTACTCTATTAAACTTAACTTAACTTTAATTTTTATTGATTTTCGATATTTAATCTCTCATTTTTCCTTACATTTATATTTTAACACGAATTTATATATTTTCAACACATTTTCGATAAAACTTAATTATTTATCTCGCCCGCGTCTACTGTCACAATCTGTCCTTGCCTTGTTTTCTCGCGTTGTTCGACAAAAAAGCGGAACTCTCGGTTCCGCTTTTTTATAAGTTTTTTTACGTCGAATTAATTTTCAAATATCAATCCGCAGAAGTTATCCACTCTCGGATTGCCTTCTTCGTCCGCTTTTTCTATTACCGTTCCGTCAACCGTCACGTCATAGGTGTATTCCGCCGACGCGTTTTCGCCGAGTTGCCAGTTGCATTGTCCGTGCGACACGCCTACGAGCAATCCCGCGTACGTCTTCTTTGCTCCCGTAACGGTTATCGAACCCGTCGCTATGCCGTAACTGAACTTAGGCGAACCGTTGGTTACAATCGCCGCGTAACCGCCCGTATAGACCGTTCCGCCGCCGCTTATCGTGATGTTAAGCGCGCTTATCGAGTTTTGCAGTTTACTGAACTCGCCTTCTACTCCGCCGCCGTCGCTTACCGCTACGAATCCGGACACATATAGCGTGGTGTCTTGCGTCGCCGAAACGATTTCCACTCTACCCGCGACGGTTACGTTCTTGATTTCTCCTCTGCTGAATATCGCTATCGCGCCGTATCTGAACGTTTCGCCTTTGCCGACGGTCGCTCTGTAATTTACGTTCACGCTAAGGTCGTTTATCTTACCCGTATTGTTGTAAACGAGCGGAGCGGTTACGTTTTTAAGACTGATTATCTTTCCGCCTTCTACGCTTATGTCGTCGCCGGTATTGCCTTTAAGCACGCCGCTGAACACAAGCCCTTCGCCTATCGTCTTGAAGTCGGTAAACTCGATGTCGCTTTCTATGCTGTATTCCGCGTAAAGCATAAGGTCGATATAACCAAAGTCTTTTTCGTTGTCAATCACAAACGGTCTCAAACTGCTGCCGTCGCCTTTTATCGGGTAAACTTCGTTAAACACGTAGTTAAACGCGCTACCTTCGATCGAAGCGAATTCCGCAGAACGCAAACTTTCGCTCGAGAACGATTCCGTAACTATTCCGTAAGTCGCGTTGGACGAACCGACGGGTTTAGCGGTAAGAACGTTTCCGCCGACGTAGACGTTTTCTCTTATCGCGAACACTTTGTTTCCGCCCGTTATTCCGCCGCCCAGAACTCTGCCTATTGCCGCGCCCACGGTCAGTTTGTTTCCGTATGCCTCCGCCCTACCTAGCACGAACACGCTTCCGTTTGTTCCGGGCAGAATTATGCCGTCGGTTTCCGCCGCTATCCCGCCTACTATCGCTTCGTACGCAGTAACCGCGACGTTGTTGACGTCGAATATATCGGTAACGGTCGCGCCTTCGACGTAACTTGCCACGGTCGCCGCCTTAACGGTTCCGTCTTTCGCCGTTATCTTTTCCGTTCCGACAAACATTACGTTGCGAATTTCCGCTTTCGCATACGCTCTTGCCGCCACGATACCCGCTTGCAACGCGCCCGTGCCTACGTATTCCGTATCGATATCGATTTCGTCGAAGATTACGTCGCTTACTTTACCGTTAAGTTGTCCGAACAACCCGAACATATTTTTAGAGTAAGTTTTGACGTTGCCCGCAAAATCGGTCAATCTCGTGTAAAGCGTTTCGGCGTTCGTGCCTTTTTGCGTAGACAAACTGCCGTTAAACACTTTGGTAATCGCCACCGTGCAGTCATAATCGCTCATATCGACAGTTCTCACTTCTCTACCGAATACGAAGTTAAGGTTCATATAACCGTTAATCGCTCTTATGTGGTCTATCGTGGATATTACGAGCGGCGACGTTTCCGTACCTTTGCCTTTAACGTTCGTGCCGTCGTATTCATAACCGAAGTCACGATAAAGTCTTCCGAGTATTTCTTCGTCCATCGCAACGCCGCCGATTACTATCGGTTTCGTTCCTCTCGATACGAACTCATCATACATCGTCGCAACGCAATCGCCCGTCATTACGACGTTTGCCTTTTCCGTGCTTTCGCCTACCACCGTACTACCGTTTACAAACACGTTGTTGTCGAAGTACTTAACCACGACCGCTCTGTAATTTCCGTTGTCCGAGTCGCCGTAAAGTATACCGGCTTTTGCGTTTTCTACGTTGTACAGTTCGATTTCGCCGAACGCATATATGCCGCTGAGAGTCGTACCCGATTTCATCTTACCGATTACGGAAGAAACGGTTACTCCGTTAAGCGCGTTGCCTTCGTTGGTTATTCTTACGTCGGTAAGTACGGACTGTTCGTATCCGACCGAGCCGTTTTCGCTTATCGCGACAAGTCCGCCGAACGTACTGCCTGCCGCCATTCTTCTTACAAGAACGTCCGCCACCACGCTTACGTCGTCTATCTTGCCGCCCGAAACGAGTTCTTTCACGACAAGACCTATAGTAACTACCTTATCCGTATCTATAGTCACTCTTCCGACGGGCGTAACGTTAAACGACTTCACCGTTCCGCTTACTTTTTCGAACAATCCGTAACTATCCGTAACCGTTGCGTCGGGCAATATCGCGATGTTGCGATTGTTTCCGTCAAACGTGCCTTTATACGTTCCTTTAAGTCCGACGGCAGCCGATACGTCCGCGTTAAGAATAAAGTCTGCGTCGAGATACGTCTTTATGTTTTCGTCAACCGTGCCGTCAGATTTAAGATTGTAATAACTCTTATCGATAAATCCGAAATCTTTTCCGTCGTTGACGTCGTAAACGGTTTCGTGATTTTCGTTTGTCGCAAAGTATTTAAGTACGAAGTCCTTTCTTTCCGTGTTTTTCGTAACGCGGAACGCGCCCGTGTTTTCGGTAACCGAACTTATCGTAAAGTACGCGCCGAGAGTAGCGGGTTCTACCGTTCCCGCGGTCGTTCCTCCAAAGTAATCGTAATACTTGTAATCGAGCGATACGTTCACCGAAAGTTCGTTTGCTCCGTCTTTATAGTTGTAGACGGAACCGCCGGTCGTCTTGTACTCGCCGCTCTCCGTTTGCAAGAAGAACTCGTCCTTGCCGTACGTTACGTCCACTTCCGCAATAAAGTACGATTCGATAAGTATGCTTGCTTGTTCGAACTGTACTCTAATTTTACCCGTCTTTTCGAGTTTTTTAACTTTGTCGGTTTCGGGCAACGCGCCGAACATATCTTTTACCGCGTTGTGCTCGATAACTCTTTCTCCTGCCGTGCTTACGGTGTAGTTTTGGAAGTAATTATGTTTCGCTCCGCTTGCCACGCCGTCGTAACGCGCGAAGTATTCGATGTCAAGCACGTCGCCGCGACGGAACGCCGTATCGGTAGTAACGTCAAACGTTTTGTCTTTATTCGCTTTTCTGATAACGTAGGTCATAAACTCGCCCGTCCGCTTGTCGAACGAACCGTTGCCTAAATCGACCATGCCGACGTATGCGTAGTTATAACTGTTACTGTCCACGCTGAACACGTACACGTACGAACCGTCGTCTTTGTCGCCTTCGCCGTCCTTAATCGCGTGCGCCGTAATCGGAGTTATGCCGGCAACCGCGCTTATTCTGTCGTTAAGCACGTCTTTATAGGAACTGTTGTTTTCTTTAAGCAATTCGCCCTTGTTGTCGTATACGTTTTCTCCGAGCGTATACCTAAGTCCCGCACCGGAAGTAATTCTGAATTTATACGAACTCTTTTCCACGATGCCGATGCCGTCGATTGTCATCGTATCCAGGCTGAGCGGCAACCATTCGCCGCCGTCACGGCTGTATTCGAGCGAATAACCGCTGTACGAAGTGTTGTTTACGAACGCACCGTTTTCGATTATTCCTATACCGAATTTTATACCGAGTTCGCTTACGTACCAGTATTCCGGCTCCGCAACGTATTCGTTTTGTTCCCAACCCCAGTTGGTCGCTTTCGTTCCGTTGATTTCCGTGACGTACATTATCGGCGTGGTATTGTCGATACGGATAAACGCTTTGACGTCGTCCGAGCGCATTCCCGCTATGGACTCTACCCTTATCGTCTGCGCCGTTTCGCCGTTTCTCGTAATACGATAGTACCTAAACACCTGTCCGCCGTCGTTTTTCTCTTTTACGAACTGTTCGTAACTTATCGTATCCAAGACTTTTTCCGCGCCGTTTTCGTTGATTATCACTCTCGCTCCGCTATAACCGATTTTTTGTATTTGAATTCTTACCACGACGGTGTCGCGTTCGGTATATTTTGCGGTTTCGTTAAGTAAATAACCGTTTGTAAGGAACAAGTTATCGTATTCGCGTTTAAGCGCGTCTTGCGTAGCCTGTTCGTCGGTGTAGGTCGTATACGTCGCGACGGCGTTCGTCCCGACTTCCGCCTTGTTGGTGTCTATCTTGATGCCCTGCGTTATACCTGCGTTTACCGTGCCGAACTTATACGTCTTGCTACGTACGCCTGCGCCGCTTTCGGCGTAGAACTCGTACATTACGTTGTTTTGGCTTTCTTTGATAAGGTAACTTAGCGAAGTGGAATACCAGGACACTTTTTCGTTTTCCTTACCTATCGTAACGTTGCGAACGGAGTTGTTTATAGTTACGTTTTTGTTGTTTCCGCCTTTGTCCGCCCATACGCCTGCCGCGTTAAGCCCGTACAGTCTACCGTTTTCCGAATATACGAGCGTCCACTCGTTCCACGTTTCTCCGCCGTCCGAAGAAGAACGGTAATAGATGACGTTTCCGCTTGCAAAATCGGAATTCGAGAACACGGACATCGACATCTTGACTTGTTCTTTACTCCACGAACCCGTCGGTACGGTAATTTCGTTATCGACGATTTGCTCTCCGATTTTGACGTAATCTCCGTACTTGACGAAGTTCTCCACGCCGCCGGTCTTATATCCGTCTTGCTTGTACAGATAAATTTGCATATCCGGCGCGTTTTTGTCAATCGCCACGCAACCTGTGTTAAAGTTATCGCCGAGCCTGATATACGCTCTTCCGTTAGTGTACGTTGCGTCTTGCTCCGCGTTCGGGTACATAATCTCTGTTTTTTCCAACTCTATCGACAGGTTGCCGTTTACGTCCTCTGTCGCCCTGTTCGCTTCGGTATTTACATAACCCTTATACGTTTCGAGTTCGGTTCTTTGCGCGTTGGATATAGCGCGGAACTTGTAATACGCAAACGAGTAATCTTCGCCGTCCGCTATCGCGTAACGTATTACGTCGCGCTTAATCCCGTTTGCAAGAGTTTCGGTGGATACGACCGTATAGTTATCTTTGCTTACCGTAGTCCACGAACCGTACGCCGCCGCCGCGTTAAGCGTGACGTTTTTCACTGCGCTCCGATACTGCAACGCGTATCCGCTAAGTCCGTATACTATTTGCATTTCCGCATAAACGCCCTTGTCCGACCAGTTGAACTTGTACGTCGCAACGTCTTTCACCCAACTTACGTCGTACGCGTTCTCGTTGTATGCCGTTCCGTCTTCTTCAAACAGGCTTATCGATTCTATCGTCGCTTTAACCTTATCTATATAAGGCGTAACGCTTACGCTTGTTTCGTTGCCTGCTTCGTCGGTTGCGGTAATCGTGTACTCGGTGTAGTAGTTAAGATACATCAATGCGGTAATTTCTTGGAAGTACCCTTTCTTTTCCGTTTCGTACGCGCGGTACAAACCGTAATTGCCTTCCGTTCCGTCTTTGATGAAGTAAACTTCTCTTATCGCGCCGTCCGCGCCTTTGAACGTAATCTTGATGTTTTCGATAAACGTATCTTCGTCAAGTTGTCTGCTCGTAAGCCCGATACCGCTAAGGTCGTCTTTTGCATATATCCTTATCGACTTCGCAAGCGCGTGCCATTCGTTTTTCCGAATTCCGTCGAGAAGTTCGGGTAAATTACCGCGATTAAGGTCGATTTCGGGTTTGACTATATCGATTTTTACCGAGAACGTTTCTTGTTTCGTTTGCGGAATAACGTTGTCCGTCGCATAATCCTTCGTAATCGCGTTCTTCGCGGTGACCGCGTATATATCGAACCTGTTTGTCGTTGCGGTTTTGTCAACGTACATGTACACCGCCTGCTCGTACACGTTCCATCTTAGTGTTGCCAAATTGTTAAGTTCGCCGTACTTTTCTTCGTTCACGGCAACGTTCGTATTAAGCGAACTTACTCTCCATTTGCCGTCTTCGATATTGACTTCGAACCCGTCTTTCCACGCAATCGACAATTCGGTTTCTCTTCGCTCTCCGGTCACTTTGTCGTAATACGTCATCATTATTTTACCGTTTGATGCGTTCTTATTGAACTGCGGTATATTGACAAACGTTTCCGCGCTCAGTCTGTTTGCGAGTTCATCCGATACGGTGTAAGTAAATCCTCCGAAACCGCTCAGTCCGTAACTTACGTACCAGCGCATTTCCACGTCTAGGTTTGTAAACTTCTCTCCGGTATAACCGTCGTAATTCGCATCTTGGGTATCCGTTCTTGCTGCTATGCGCATACTTACGGGCGTTTTGTCGATGTTTACGTGGTAAGCGGGTCCGTTGTGTACGATGTTACGCGCGTTGTCTATCGCGGTAATGGTATATTCCTTCGCGCTGGTAACTTTTATGCGATAACAAGTAACGTCTACGTTGGCTTGCCCGACTTCCTCGTTACCTCTTGCCATTACCTTTTCCGATTTGTCGTTGATTGTAAACGCCTCGTAACCGTTTATCGTGAGTATGCCTTTTGCGTCCACGCCGAGCACGGGGGTTTCCGTACTTCTCCTTACCGTCACGGGAACGCCGTTTATCGTCCATACGGGAACGCCTTTAAGCGTTATCTTTTCGAGTTTGGTCCCGCCGTTTTTCAAAATTTTATCGTTTTCGCCGACAGCAAGCGAGCCGTCGCTAAGCACGTATTCGTCGATAATTCCGCTTGACGGGTCGGTGATGTAGTAATAAATATAAACGTCGCCGTTGGTGAACTCGTATCCGACTTCGGTCGTCCAAATTCTTTGCAACGCGTCGTAGTTTATTTCGTCGCCGTCGTCGGCGGAGGAAGAAACGCTGAACGTCGTCATTCCCGCGTGCACGTCGGGCGCGCGCATATCTATAAAGAGTTGACCGAGTTCTACGGCGTAATATTTACCGGTACCCGACACGAACAGCATTTCTATTCTTTCTCTTGCGGATTCCATTCCGAACGTGACTATCGTCTGTTGCTTGCCGCCGCCGACAAGTCCGGTCATGTATTCGTATTCGGTGGTTGCATAACTCTTTCCGTAAACGTATTCGTCGGGAATACGATCGGCGGTAATCCAGTTGCTACCGTCGTAATAACCCCAGCCGTTTTCCTCTAAGTCGTAGTCTTTCGGCAAACTATTACCACATTCGAAGTAGTTAAGTTCGTTCAGCCTGTTGCCCGTCGTATAATCGGTACGGCGGAAGTAAATTCGATAACCGCTTATACCTATCTCATATTCGAGCGTGGCGTTAAGTTCGCTCTTAATCGCTTTGCCGTCGAAAACGTTTACGGTATACGATTGCCCCGTCCTGTCAACGCCTATTTCGGTAGAACTCTTAATATACTTGTCCGAACCGTAAACGGCATCGGTCATTTTAACAAACGGGTCTATTTCGTCGAGTATCGGCAACATACGATACCCTTCGTCAGTACTGTGTCCGTATGTCGGGTCAATTTCGTTGCCTTGTTTGTCTTCCACGTGAATGTTGAACTGTTTAAGTCCGTTCGTACCTATGTGCGCGTAGGCGTAAGGCTCTGCGGAAACGTAGTATCTCGACGAATCGATTTGTCTTGTGAGTGAGCACTCTTTCCCGTCAAACATTACGCTTGCGATACCCGAACCTTCGAGCGCGTTCGATTTATCGTTGGCGACGATAAACACGTACGTTTTTTTCGCGGAATAGATAAAGTCCAAACCGTTATCTTTATAAGCGGGACTCATCTCTTTGTTGAGTTCGAACCGATAGTTATTATTGTCTTTTATTGCGTCGAACGTAAGTAGCCTGTTATCGATAGCCGACGCGTAAGTCGAGTTGGTCGAAAGGAAAATATACTCGATGTTCGGCGGCGTAATATCCTGTCTTATATAGAAACCGAGATTGCCTTTTTCCGCTATCGCGTGCGACCCTACTTTGTTCAAGAACGTCTTTGCGTTGTTGGTTACGCCTAAAGCGACTTGAACGTCTTTCGTCTGTGCGTTCGAGAACACTATCCAAATTCTCTTGCCTTTTCTAAGTACGACGCCGCCCGCTTCGGAACTTTTATCTTCTTCGAGATCGCTGTAAGCGGCTCCGACGTATTCGTCTTTCAGATTTCCGTTCTCGTTGTATTTACCGACCATACTGCGATAGCGGTAATCCGCGTTGACGCCGCTTAACCCTATACTACATGTAAGTTCTGCAAATACGTTGTTATGCGCCCAACCTTCGTTCCTGTTTGCGCTCATAACGTAGGGCGTGCCGAGTTCTTCGGCTGTTTTCCCGAGTGTTGTAAAGTTTTCGTCGTTCCAAACGCTCGATTTCGCTTCGTAGAACGTTACGTCGCGAATTCTCACCGGGAACGGGTCAATGTAAAAACGAAGTATGGTATCGCCCCATTCGTCGGGTTCGCGCACGTTTTCCGCCACCGCGTTATGCAAAGGACGCGTCGCTTCTTTTAACTCCGCGTAGCCGATATTGCCCGCGTAGTCGGTAACCGCGAGTTTATACCTAAAGTACGTATTCGTCGATATGTCGTAGTCTTGTGTACTTCTATCGTAAAATCCCGGCACTTTTTGCAGTTTTGCGAGTTCGTACAGCGATATTTCAAGTCCGTAATTGTTGTATTCTTTCCCGTTATAGGTATACTTGATTTGGGTAATATAACCCGTTTCCACATACCCGTAACTGTTTCCGTTTTGTTCGTTCGTGTACTTGAATTCGAGCCTATATCCTGCCGTAGGCAAATTTTCTGTGGAATTGTTGATTTTTTCGTAATTTTTCTCTAAATCACGCGTATCTTTGAGTTTTATCCCTTGCGTAAACGGTTCTCCGTTTTGATTGTTGCCGTAAACGAAATTTCCGTCGTTGTTGATACTTCCGTAAACGAGCGTGTTTCCGTCGTAGCCGTAAATACCGTACTTCATCGTGGGAGAACCGTTGACGTACTCGGAATGTTTGCCGTACGTTCCGTAAACGGTTATCGCGTTCGTTATCTTATTCGCGTAGTTAAGTCTCGTTTCGGAGTTTGTAAGCGTTTCGCCTCTCAGAAGTCCCGATCCGCCGACGTTTTCCGTCACGTTGAACACTGCCGTGTTCTTGGCGTTTTGTATAGACAACCACGAGTTGTTGTGATATTGAAGCAGTGCGTTTTTATCGATGATATTGCCGTTATCGTCCTTAATTCCGACAAATTCGACTATGGGCTTGGTATTGTCCATTTGCGTAACTATCGTAACCGAATTCTTTATCGGCGTGGCGAAATCGGCGAGCATTTTAACGCCGTCCACTTCGATAACTCGTTGCGGATTGTTACCGTTTTCGTCTTTAACGAACGAGTATTCGTCGCCGCTACCGTCGTCCGTGCTTACTTTCGCGTTGTTTTCAAACCTTATCGTATAATACGTCTTGCCGATTTCTTTCAATTCGATAACCGTAGAATAACGCATACCGTAAGAATACGAGGTGTACGACGGATTTCTTATATACGTCGTGGACGCTTCTTCCCAGCCGCGGTTTGCTACGCTTTGCGTAGGTCTGTTGTTCCCTTTCTCGAAAACGTAATCGCCTAACTCTGTTTTTAACCCTTTACTGTCGCCGGCGACCGTTCCCGGGGTTGCGTTAACCGTGCGTTTCGGATAGGCGGATTCGTTTGCAACGCCGTCAACAAGGACGGACATCGTCCCTCCGCTCGACCCGTAGTAAATATCGACGTGCACTTCTTCCATAAGAGTATCGCCGACTATTCCGCTGTGTTTCTTCCACGGATAAATATAATTCCTGCTTACTTTGTTGACCGCCGAAATCGTAAATTCCGCAGTACCCGTTTCATCCGCTATCGTGGACGCGATTATGTTGCCGTCTTTGTCCTTAACGACTATCTGCGGCTTAAACGAATCCCTTCCGAGATTATATAACCCTTTAATGCCTTGATAGACGTAAACGCCGCTTGACCCGGCATATCCGGACTCTCCTTTTGTCCCGAGCGCATTCTGTCCGCTCCAATCAACCGAACTCGTGCCTCCTGCCTTGTCGGATTTATTACCGACGAAATCTTCGCTTACTATATAAACTTCGCCATTAAAACTACTGTTTTTGGTATCGAAATAAATATCGACGTAAATCGTTTGGTCTATATTAATTCCCGCACCCACTGTATGCGTGTATTTATTTTTGTTGCTCCCGGTTTGGTTGTTTATAGCAAGAGGTACTGTTCCGTTTGCGTCCGCGAAGAAATACAACGCTTTTACTCCCGAACCGTTGTTGACTTTCTTTGTTGACGGTCCTGTCGCCGAATAATACGCGTCGCCTTGCGTGCTTTGGTCCTGTACGCTGAGTTCAAGTCTTAACCGCCCGTAAGCATACGTATTCGACGTCGTCATCTGCGTATCGACTTTTTTCTTGTTGAACGACCCGGAAAACACACTTGAACTATTCTGATCGAGAGCGTCGAACGTATGTACTTTTACGCCTTTAAGCCCGGGTGATATGGTATCCAGTCTGCCTTTAATCGTACAGCCGTTTTTCGCGGCGCCGTTTTCGATTATCTTTGTTTCCGTTTTATTGTTCGCTCTGTCTTTGACTACGAGAGTCATTGACGATATCGCGTTGGGGTCGAACCGTAAATCGGAAAATCTAAGCGTTGCGGAATACGGCTCGCCGTAAGCGTTATTCGTCACGTTTGATTTTGAAACGGAATTTGTCGATACGGAAAACGATTTACCGTTTATGGTATAGTTTATTTGAACTTCGTGAATACACGCGCGGTCAATTCTCGTTCCGAATGCGTAGTCAACCGCATTGAAGGACACGTTAAGACTTTCTCTCGTCCAGGTTTGACCGTTTATGCTTGCCGTAACCCCGTCGGACGGCGCGTTTGCCGTAATGGAAACGCCGGAAATCGTCGGACTTACCGTATCGCAAAAATCAAAATTAAACGTTCTCGTCGCTTTTTGACTTTCGGCGTTAACTTTGTCAAAGACTTCGATACGCCAACTGCCGTTTATTTCTTCCGATTGAGGAGAAAGATTGAATTCGTGCGTGTAAGATACCCCGTCGGCACCTTTATCGATTTGTCCTTTTTCCTTAACATTATTAGTTCGAGTATTCGTTGCTTTTATTCTAAATATACCCGATGCCGCGCCTATCCCGCCCGTATCGTGACATCTTATAATCAGTTTTGCTCCGCTGACGAGGTTCGTAACGGAAGTAATTCTATTCCCGTTTTTGTCGGTAATATATACGTCGTCGATAATCGGCGCGCTTGAATCCACCCCTATGTCTTTTGGCGTAAACGAATTTGTCGTCTCTTTATTCGTATAAGCCGTCGCTCTTACGTCAACTTTCGACATAGTATGTTGCGATCTGTCGCTGGAGTTTGTCGTGCCGGTTCCTACTCTCAAAGAGGTGGGAAACCCGCTTCCCGTGTTCGTCCTGCTCGTATTGCTACCGTTGCCGTTTGTAAAATCGATACGTATGGAATAAACGCCCGCTTGCGTTTGCGTCGCTTGGAATTCTGCGTATTTAGAATACGCCCAACTAGCGGCATTTCCTGCCGTTTTGGAAATTTTTAATGCGTCGGTGTTGACATGCCAAACGGTAAGCCAACAATTATATACTTGCGCATATACTTGCGCCGAGTCTTTTTTGCCGCCGCCGGCTGTTTTGTAGCACTGCGCATAGTACACGAAAAATCTGGAGTTGCCGTCCATGTTACCGTTTGCGCCCCATTGCATTTCGCTCGTACCCCAGCCTCGACCTTGGCCGTTGCAATGTCCGTTTGTCCCGACGTTGTAACCCGCGTTATACCTCAAACCGCTAAGCGAATTATTCATAAATTTTCGCCAGGTTCCGTCCTGAATCTGATAAGCAAAATAAACTTGGGCAGTACTTGTTTGATTTTTTCCGACGTTCGGGCCCCATGCCGTGTTGCCGCCGCCCGACGCCAACGGATAAGATTGATTATAATTCTTTTTATCATATCCGCCGCCTGCGCCCGATGCGGCGTATGCCGCGTTGCTTGCCGTTTTTTCCGTCGATTTTTTTACGAGGTCGTCTGCAGACGCAGGGACCGTGCCGAAAAGATCGTCTAGACTGACGGTTTGAATTTTAAGACTTGCCGCGTCATTTTCGTGTATAAGTTTTTTTCCGTCGTTATAGACGACGTTAACGCAACCGTTTTCGTCTTCGTATATGGATTTTATGTTGTCGACTAGTCCCGATTCGGCTTCTATTTCCCCTTCAGAATAAGTTTCGACGGAATTTCCGTTTTCGTCGAACGTACCGCTCACTCGAAAAGTCCATTTGCCGCCTTTTTCTCCCGCTTGTTTCATCGTGGCGGAATTATCCGCCTTGGACGGAACAAGTCCGAGTTGTTCTCGTTTTACGGTAAGTCCTATCAACGCGAACATCACAAAAAAGACGATTAAAACCAAAACGAAAATATCCGTACGTTTACGTTTGACCGTAGCGCATACGTTTGTTGCGGTTTCTTTTACGTTCATTCTTTCGGTGTCGTTATTCATAACCGTCGCTCCTTTGCCTGTTTCTTTCGCTTGCGCGCATAAGTATGCACGCGCGTGAGAAGGCACAATTATCCCCTATATAATATTCTAATATAATACTAACGCACGAGTGCGTCTTTTGTCAATACTTAAATTTTTTTAAGAAACGAAAAAATGCCCGTTGTTCCGCTTATCCTTACATAGCGAAAACGGTCGATGATCTGTTGATACAAAAATCAAAATAAAAAAACTTGTCGGGCGGGCGGGTGGGGCGACAAACTACGCTTTCGCTTTAATCAAATCCGCTATTTTGTCGGATAAAGCGATAAAATCTTCACACGATAATTCTTCGCCGCGTACGGTCTTTTCTTTCCCTATGTCGATTACCGCTTTTTCGGCGTTTTCGCGCGAAATCGCAAAAGTCGAAATCAGATTATTTACCAGAGTTTTGCGCCGCATCGCAAATGCCGATTTTACGGTTTTTTTGAAAATTTTGTAATCGGTAAAAACGTATTTATTGCGGTTAAAACTAATTTTTACAAGCGCGCTGTCCACGTTCGGCACGGGATAAAACATTCTTCTGTCCACGATACGCATTATCTCGGTGTCCGCTACCGCGTTTATTGCCGCGGTAATCGCGCCGTACTCGCTCGTCTTAGGTTTCGCCACGAGCCTTTCCGCTACTTCCTTTTGCATAAGTAAAGTCATACTTTTTACGTCAAGCGTTCCGTCAACGAACTTCATTATCATCGGTGTAGTGACATAATACGGCAAGTTGGCTACCACAACAAACGTTTCGGGTACCCTTTCCTCAATTTGGCGGTCAGTAAGTTTAAGCACGTCCTCAAAGCGAATTTCCACGGACGGATATTCTTCGGATACTTTATCCAGCGCGATTTTAAGGTCCTCGTCCACTTCGAACGCTATTACTTTTTTTGCTTTTTGCGCCAAAGCGCGCGTAAGCGTTCCTGCTCCTGCGCCTATTTCGACCACGGTATCTTCGACGGTCACTCCCGCGTCACTAACAAACGCGCGCAGCAAATTACTGTCGGTAAGAAAATTTTGCCCTAGGTTCTTTTTGAAACGGAAACCGCTGTTTTTGAGTTCTTTAATATCCATATTTTTCCTTTAATATTTCGCCGTTTTCGTGTTATACTATCGTTACACGAATGATAAAACGCTTACAAAACAAAAGATAAAACGGCATTCCGTCGAGCGATGTTTCACGTTATAACCGCTCTTTTTTTATTTAATCAGTTCTCTTACTCTTAGTTGAATACCTAAATTACGAGCGAATTCTTCCGCTTTTTCGACATTAAACCCGGGTGTTTTTACTACGCTTAACACGGTTTTTATCCCTTCGTTTTTACATTCGAGAGCAAATTTTACTAGACTGTCGAACCCTTTTTCGCCGAATATACACCTGCAAATCGCGTTATATTCTTTGGCGTTCGGGGCATTAAGCGAGATACTCACCACGTCTATCAGTCCTTTCAGTTTTTTGGCGACGCCGTCGCCGACGATTAAATCCGCTTGTCCGTTAGTGTTAAGTCGGGTTTTCTTTCCGCGTTTTTTGAGTTCTTCCGCGACTTTTACCATTGTGTCGAAAGCATAAAGCGGTTCTCCGTAGCCGCAAAAAACGTATTCGTCCGCGTCGGGGAACCGTTCGTCGATTTCCTTTATAACTTCTTCGGCTGTCGGTTCTTTTTTTAGCCACAAATCGTACTCGTCGTATCTCGCGCTCGTACTTCTTACGCAAAACGAGCAGTTATTGCTACATTTGTTCGTCAAGTTTATATAAACGCCGTTGTCTATTTTATACACAATCATAGTCTAATTTTCGTAAATAACCGTGCGGCGTTTGCCGTGGTTATATTCTCCGTTTCTTTTCTTGTTTTGCCGATGAACTCCGCTATTTTATCGGCGGTATGCTCGATATAATACGGATAATTTTTCCTTCCCCTAAGCGGTTCCGGAGTCATATAGGGGCAGTCCGTTTCGAGTAACAATCTGTCAATCGGCGTGTTTTTCACGACTTCCGCGCGTTCTCTCGCGTTTTTGAACGTTACCGCACCGCCGTATGAAAAATATGCGCCGAGTTTTGCGTATCTTGCGAGCATTTCTTTACTGCCGCTGTAACAGTGCAGCAACAAGCCGTTTTCAAGCAAATCTTTGTTATTTTCCAGTATCTCTATGCAGTCTCCGTGTGCGTCTCTGACGTGTAATACGGTAGGTGCGCCGAGTTCGTGCGCAAGTTTTAGTTGCGTAACAAAGGCTTTTTTTTGCGTTTCTCTGTCCGGATTATTATCGTAGTGATAATCGAGTCCTATTTCCCCTATCGCTACGGTTTTGTCGCTTCTCCACATTTCGGCAAAACGGCTCACGTCGGCGGCGACGAGTTTATCCGCGTATTCCGGATGCACTCCGACCGCGCAATAGACGTTGTTCATTCGCCTGCTCCGCTCGTAACAGTTTTCGCTCGTCGCTCTGTCTGCGCCGCTGTCGATTATAATTTTCGGCTCGTTTTGCGCACAATAAGCGGCAATTTCATCGCCTTTCCCGTCATAACTTATATCCGACAGGTGCGCGTGGACGTCGATTAACATACGGTCGCGCCGCCGCCGACGGGTTTAGCAGGTTCTACGCTGACTATTCCGTCCGCGCTGTCGGCAAAAAGTATCATTCCTTCGCTAAGCACGCCGCCGAGCGTAGCAGGTTTCAAATTCGTCACGACGACGACTTCTTTCCCTATCATTTCTTCGGGCGTAAAGTATTTCGCGACGCCGCTTGCTATGCTTCTTACTCTGTCGCCGGTATCGACGGTAAAGTGAAGAAGTTTTCTGCTGCCTTCAACTTTTTCAGCCGTTAAAATCTTTCCGACTTTGAGTTCCACTTTATCAAAATCGTCAATGGTAATTTCCGCTTTCATTTTATTTTCCTTATGTCCCGCCTGTTTTTTAGGCTCTTTATTTTCGCTCTTTTTTTCTTCTTTTTTCTCGGTTTCGGCATTGTTCCCGAGCGCGAGTTTTTCCATTTCCGCACATTCTTTCTCGACGTCTATTCTCTTATAGAGCGCATCGCCTTTTTTGATAATCGCACCGTCTTCGAGTACGCCGTAGCGAAGCATATCGCCAAATTCTTCGGGAATCTCCACCGATAAATCGCTTAATATACGTTCCGCCGTTTCGGGCAGGAACGGCAATAACGCGACGCCGCTTACTCGCAACGCCTCGGCTAGGTGGTACATTACCGATTTAAGTTCTTCCCTTCTCGTTTCGTCCTTATCCAGTATCCACGGCGTAGTTTCGTCAACGTATTTATTCGCTCTGTTCACGAGTTCGAATACGTCTTCGAGCGCCTCGGGTATGAGCAGTCCGTCGATATGTTGCGTCATTTTTTCTTTAAGCCCGTTCATCAAAGTTTCGAGTTCTTCGTCAAACGCGGTTTTTACGTCGGTTTTCGGCAAAATTCCCCCGAAATAACGGTTTATCATCGCCGTTGCACGGCTTAGCAAGTTACCGAGCGCGTTGCATAAATCCGAGTTTATTCTGCTTAAAAACGCGCGGTTGGTAAACATTCCGTCCGAGCCGAACGGTACCTCCCTTAGAAGATAATATCTCACCGCGTCCACGCCGTAACGGTTGCTTAGCACTTCCGGGTCTACTACGTTTCCTTTGGACTTGCTTATTTTATCGCTGCCTAAAAGCAACCAACCGTGTCCGTATACTTTTTTCGGTATCGGCAGGTCGAGCGCCATCAATATCGCAGGCCATATTATCGAATGAAACCGCACGATTTCTTTACCCATCATATGCACGTCCGCCGGCCAAAATTTCCTAAACAAACCGTCGTCGTCAGAACCGTAACCGAGCGCGGTAATGTAGTTCGTTAACGCGTCAAGCCAAACGTACACGATATGGTCTTTATCAAACGGTACGGGAATACCCCACTTAAACGACGTTCTCGAAACGGCAAGGTCTTGGAGCCCCGCTTTAAGAAAGTTATTGAGCATCTCGTTCCTTCTCGATTTCGGCTCGAGAAAATCCGTGTTTTCGATAAGGTCGATAAGTCTGTCTTTGTACTTACTCATGCGGAAAAAGTAACTGCTTTCTTTGGTAAGTTCCACTTCTCTGCCGCAATCGGGACATTTGCCGTCTACCAGTTGCGTCTTGGTCCAAAAACTTTCGCAAGGCGTGCAGTACCATCCTTCGTACTCGCTCTTGTAGATATCTCCTTGTTCGTAGAGTTTAGTAAAGATTTTCTGCACCGCTTTTTCGTGATAATCGTCGGTAGTGCGGATGAACTTGTCGTAACTTATATCGAGTTTTTTCCACAACGCTTTAAGCGTGGCAACCTGTTTATCCACAAACTCTTTCGGCGTAACGCCGTGTTCGGTCGCGACTTTTTCGATTTTTTGTCCGTGTTCGTCCGTTCCCGTAAGATAAAATACGTCAAACCCCGACATTCTCTTGTATCTTGCGATAGCGTCGCATACTACGGTAGTGTAACAAGTCCCTATATGCCACTTACCGCTCGGATAATATATCGGCGTAGTGATATAAAACGTGTCTTTCACTTCATTCTCCTTTCTTGGCTTGCGCGTACGCGCGAGCATTATTTTATCAATCATTAAATTATATACTAAAAAAAAATTATTGTAAAGCAAAGTAAGGCACAGGCAACAACCTTGACTGCACGTAAAAGCGTTTATCGGTTATTTGGGGGCGGGCGGGCGGGCTTTTTTCGAAAATACCCGTCTACACGGTAAAAACTCGTATATTTCCATCCGCTTTCGGGAACAAACATAACGAACGAAAACCGTCTTCCGCCGAATAAATATGTAATAGGAAGAACTAATCGATAAACGGAGGAATTATGATAAAACGAGGTGAAATTTATTATGCGGATTTAAGTCCCGTCGTCGGAAGCGAACAAGGCGGAATCCGCCCCGTTCTCGTAATTCAAAACGACGTGGGTAACAAATATTCCCCTACCGTTATCGCCGCCGCAATTACTTCACAACTCGGAAAAGCGCGACTTCCCACTCATATAGAACTCGACACGACCACGGGTTTACCGCGCGATAGCGTAGTGCTTACCGAACAACTGCGTACTCTCGACAAACAACGTCTTAAAGACAAGATAGGCGCCCTCGACAGCCGAGCGATGACAAAAGTAAATAACGCTCTAATGATAAGTTTAGGGTTCTTTAATTAATACTTACGATATCTTATCTTTATAAAATAGAACAAATCTCGTCCCAACTTTTTACTATGTAATCGACGGGTAAATCCGTCTGTTGCCCTTTCGGGTTAAACCACATCGTTTTCATTCCGGCATTAATTCCGCCTAAAATATCGCTCGTAAGAGAATCGCCGATACAAAGCGTGGTTTCTTTGTCCGCGCCGCACGCGTGCAGGCAAATATCGTAATATTTACCGTTCGGTTTGGAATATCCTACGTCTTCGGAAATAAAAACGCCCTTAACAATATCTCCGAGTCCGCTTATTTTCAGCCGACTTCTTTGTGTCTCGCCGTAACCGTTGGTAGTGACGTAAATATCGTATTTTTTCGACAAATATTCTACGCCTTTTTTCGCGCCCGGTATCCACGGCGCGTGCTCGCCGAGCCGTACTTGATACTCTTCTTCCGCTTTAATCGGGTCGCCTTTTATTCCGGTTTTTTCAAAAAACTCATAAAATCTGTCGTAAATAAGTTTTTCTTTTACGGTTTCGCCGCGTTCGAGTTTTTTCCAGTGTTTTATGTTGATTTCGTCGTAGAGTTTATAATTCTCTTCGTTAAACGGATAGCCGAGTTTTTCAAACGTGGCTTTTATTGCGGCTTTTTGTGCCGCCTCGAAGTCGAAAACCGTATCGTCTGCGTCCATAAACAGCGTCTTAAACATCAATACTCCCTAGCATAGTAATATTTTTCTTCGTCTTTTCCCGTTAATCTCATCGTCTTTTCGTGCATCTTCACGCTGGGCGCGTTTTTTATGTAACACGATGACAAAACTCGCTTTATTCCGAGTTCGTACAGAGCGAACTCCACCGTTTTCTCAAACGCTTCCTCTCCGTACCCGTTGCCTGCGTATTCGGCAAAAATTCTTACCCCGACACTACATTCTCCGCGGTAATTAAACTCGAAAATCACCGTTTCTCCGATAAATTTCCCGTCTTTTTTCACCGCAAAATTCACCGCCGTACGCTTTGAAAAGTCTTTTTTCGCGACTTCGTAGAAATAATCGACGGTAAGTTCTCCGTCCAAGTCCGCCTTGTAGTCGTATCCCCAAAACTCGTTGAGTTTTTCATCGGTCGCAAGACGAAAATATTCTTCTTTATCGCTTTCTTCAATCGGACAAAGCGTAAGTCTTGGCGTTTGCAACGTCGGAATTTTGCTTATTTTATGCGCCTCGGTTTTCACCGTCATCACATATTCGTTTTCGATTTTTAACGGTTTATACTGCATTTTCGATATTCTCAATCCGCTTGCGCCCGAATCGTCTTCTCTGTTAATATACGTAGTTACGCAGGTTTTTGCGAATTCTCTTACGAGGTAAACGTTTACTCCTTCGTAAAAATGCAACGCTTTTTCTATATGAATTATTGTGGTATCGAACGCTACTTCCGCAAGACAAAAAGCCGCTATTCTGCCATCGATAACAATCGCGCCCGTTTTGTAATCGTCTAAATCGGCGTTTTTTATGAATTTTTCGTCTTTTCCGAACTCGACTTTGGCTTCTTTACCCTTTTCGGCAAGTTCCCTTATTCGCCATTCTTCCAAAAACGCAAAAATTTGCGGTTTGTCCGCATTGTTAAGCGTCCGAAATTGGGCATTCGGATATTCCGCCGAAAACTTGTTTATATGATTCCTTTGTCCTGCGTATTTTTTACCTTTGAACTCTTTCATTTCGTCGGCAAGGTAAACGTAGTCGCGATAATTCCTGTTGTTTTCGCATAAAAAAAACGAATATCGCTTCATTAAAAAAGCAACTTCATTTTCGGTTAACGCGCAAAATTTAAGCGGAATATCTTTTTTTGCGCAGTAATCTTCTATTTTTTCAACCGCTTTTTCCACGTCGCCGTTTTGTCCCGACAAAGGAAAATCAAACGCTTTGTCGAAGTAAACGGAATCGTTCTTTATTATTAAGCATCCGTCGCTTTCCGCCGCAGACGCGCCGAACCCTTCCCACATTACCTTGCACGACGGCGTTTTGTCGCATACGCATACCCCGTCGCCTTTAAGATATTTTCCGTATTTTCGGCAGTCCTCGTACTCTATTCTTTTGAATTCCAAAATTTCTTTTGTTTGCATTATCCTTATTTAATCAAATCATATTCTCCGGCAAAACGAGTTTGTCGAACTCTTCTCCCGAAAGAAACCCGAGTTTTACGCACGCGTCGCGTAGCGACATCCCGGTTTCGTATGCCGTCATCGCGACTTTTCCCGCTCGCTCGTGTCCGATGTAATCGTTAAGCGCGGTAACCAACATAAGACTTTGCGAAACGTACTGTTTCATTCTCGCTTCGTCAGCCTCTATTCCGTCCACGCACTTAGTCGCAAAACTGTTCATTCCGTCCGCAAGGAGGCGCACCGATTGCAGAAAATCGTAGATAATTATCGGCATAAACGCGTTAAGTTCAAAATTACCTTGGCTCGCTGCAATCGCTATCGCATTGTCGTTTGCCATGACCTGAACGGCTATCATCGTAAGCGCTTCGCACTGCGTCGGGTTGGTCTTTCCGGGCATTTGCGAACTACCCGGCTCGTTTGCGGGAATTTTAATTTCCGCAAGTCCGCAACGCGGTCCGCTCGCGAGCATTCTCACGTCGTTTGCTATTTTCATAAGGTTACACGCGAGCGAGCGGAGAGTACCGTGCGTAGTTGCAAGTTCGTCCTTGTTCGCCAGCGCGTGATACTTGTTTGCCGCGCTGTAAAAACTGTTGTTCGTAAACGAGTTTATTATATTAACCGCGGTTACGGCAAAGTTTTTCGGTGCGTTGAGTCCCGTTCCTACAGCCGTTCCTCCGAGAGCAAGTCCCCTAAGCGCGCCCATACTCAGTTTTATCGCCTCTACGGGACTTTCCACCGCTTCTCGCCAACCTGCTATTTCCTGAGAAAACGCCATAGGCGTAGCGTCCTGTAAATGCGTCCTGCCCATTTTGATGATGCCTTCGCATTTCTTTTCCAACCGTTCGAAACTCTTGCAAAGGCGTTCCGCCGCAGGTAAAAGCGCATTATCGATGGCAAGCACCGCCGCTATGTGCATCGCGGTAGGAAAAACGTCGTTCGAACTTTGGCTCAGATTGACGTCGTCGTTCGGGTGGAGAAGCCGTCTGCCCAGTCTTTCGTTGGCTCGGTTTGCGATAACTTCGTTTACGTTCATATTAGTCTGGGTTCCGCTACCCGTCTGCCAAATTTTAAGGGGAAAGTGCGAATCGAGTTTGTTTTCGATTATTTCATCGCACACGTGCGATATTTCGCCCGCTTTTTCCGCAGTCATTTTTTCCGGTCGGAGCGTTCTGTTTACGAACGCGCACGCTTTTTTTACGTACGCTATCGCTTTGATTACGTCCATAGGCATATATTCCGAGCCTATTTGAAAATTAATTAGAGTTCTTTGAGTTTGCGCTCCCCATAATGCGTCTTTGGGAACCATTATCTCTCCCATCGTGTCTCTTTCATAGCGGTATTCCATAACAAAAATTCCTTTTTATCTCGTTAGATATTTGTCTATTGCTTCTGCTGCGATTTTGCCTGCGCCCATTGCGCTTATTACCGTAGCCGCGCCCGTAACCGCGTCGCCGCCTGCGTATACGCCTTCTTTGCTTGTCGCGTTCGTTTCCTCGTTTACCGTTATGCCTCCGCGAGCGTTGAATTCTATGCCCTCGGAGGTATTTTTAATAAGCGGATTCGGGGTCGTGCCTATTGCTACGATAAAGCAATCTGCTTCGACGGTGAAGAATTCTCCCGACGGAACGGGTCTTGCTCTGCCGCTTGCGTCGGGTTCTCCAAGCGTCATTTTTTCGCATTTAATCGCTTTTACCCAGCCGTTTTCGTCGCCGATTACCTCTACGGGGTTGGTCAACGTTTTGAAAACTATCCCTTCTTCTTTTGCGTGCTCGATTTCTTCTTTCCTTGCCGGAAGTTCTTTTTCGGTACGACGATAAACGATTGTCACGTCCGCGCCGAGTCGTTTTGCCGAACGCGCCGAGTCCATAGCGACGTTGCCGCCGCCTACGATAACCGCTTTTTTCGGTCGAAGAATGGGTGTGTGCGAATTTTCTTCGTACGCTTTCATAAGGTTTATTCTCGTCAAAAACTCGTTGCTCGAATAAACTCCGCACAGGTTTTCCCCTTTGATTTTCATAAAAGACGGAAGCCCTGCGCCCGTTCCGAGAAACGTTGCGTCGAATTCGTCCGTTAGTTCCGCCAGCGTAAGCGTCTTTCCGATTACCACGTTCGTTTCGATTTTTACGCCGAGTTTTTTAAGCCCGTCAACTTCGATTTCGAGAATTTTTTTAGGCAAACGGAATTCGGGTATGCCGTACGCGAGAACGCCGCCTGCCGTATGTAACGCTTCGAAAATCGTCACGTCAAAGCCTTTTTTCGCAAGCACTCCCGCGCAGGTAAGTCCAGACGGGCCGCTTCCGACGACGGCGACTTTTTTGCCGTTCTTTTCTTTTGCGGGTGCGGATATCGAGTTCGCCGACGCGTTATGATAATCCGCGACAAACCGTTCCAGTCTGCCTATTCCGACGGGTTCGCCTTTAATTCCGCGAACGCATTTCCCTTCGCATTGCCTTTCCTGCGGACAAACTCTTCCGCATATCGCCGGAAGCGCGTTGTCGGCGGTAATCACATTATAGGCGTCTTCGAATTTTCCTTCCGAAACGAGCGCGACGAACTCGGGTATTTTAACCCCGACCGGGCAACCGAGCGTACACGGACGGTTTTTACAGTTAAGACATCTTTTCGCTTCGTCTATCGCTTGTTCGACAGAATACCCCAGCGCGACTTCGTTAAAATTCGCCGCTCTGACTATCGGGTCCTGGCACGGCATTTCGTTTTTCTTCATTGACATATTAGGCATAATTATTTAATCTCCCCGAAAAGTCTGCAAGCGTGTTCATACTCCGCTTTTTCCTGCGCTTTGTAAGTGCGCGAACGGATAAGGGTTTCGTCAAAATCGACTTCGTGTCCGTCGAACTCGGGTCCGTCTACGCACGCGAACTTCGTTTGTCCGCCCACGGTAAGCCGACATCCGCCGCACATTCCCGTTCCGTCAATCATAATCGGGTTCATACTTACTATCGTTTTTATCCCGTAACGCTTAGTCAACGCGGCGACGAACTTCATCATAATCAACGGTCCGAAAACATAAACGCAATCGTAGTTTTCGCCGCTTTCGATGAGTTTTTGCAACGCGTCCGTAACCAGTCCTTTTTCTCCGACCGAGCCGTCGTCCGTCATGAGTTTGAACACGTCGCACGTTTTTTCGAATTTGTCGCGCAAAATAACGAGCGATTCGTTTCTAAACCCGGCTATGCCGTGTACGACCGCTCCGCTCTCGGCAAGTTTTTTTGCAACGGGATACGCAATGGCGCACCCGACTCCGCCGCCGATAACGGCGACCTTTTTATATCCTTCGGTTGCCGTCGGTTTGCCGAGCGGACCTACCACGTCGGGGATAAATCCGCCTTCTTCTATTTTGGAAAGTTTGTAAGTAGTCGCTCCGACGGTTTGGAAAATAATATCGATAGTTCCTTTATCTCGGTCGTATCCTGCTATCGTAAGAGGTATTCTTTCCCCGTCTTTTTCCGCTCGCAAAATAACGAACTGCCCCGCCTCGGCTTTTCGGGCAATCATAGGCGCGTCGATAACGATTTCCGCAACCGCGTCGTTAAGCGCTTTTTTCTTCAAAATTTTGTTCATTTCATTTGTTCCTTCGCCGCCGTGCAAAACGAGCCCGAATTTGCTCGTTTTTTTCGCCGCGGCTACGCTCGCGCGTGTATATTTGTTTATTATTATAACTTTATTTATATAACCCTGTCAAACGAAAAACGTTTTTTATTCGCTCCGTACGCTTTTTTTATTGTGTTTTTGCGTCGTATGCTTTTAGTTGTAGTGTTGTTTTATCATTAAAAAAGGGTAGCCGTACTTTGAGTATCGGTTACCCTTAATAGGTTTTCGAGTGATTATAATTATTTGCTTTCCGTCATTGTGAGATAGGTTTCGGGATTTATTATTTCGCCGTTTTCCGTTACGGAGAAGTGCAGGTGTGCGCCGAGCGAGTATTCTGCGGTAGCGGTTACACCCATCGTTCCGATTACCGTGCCTTTGTTGACTTTTTGTCCGACCTTTACGACGGGTTCGTTAAGAGAAGAATAAACGGTGGATATTTTGTCGTTGTGTTTTATGGTTACCGTATGCCCGTTTAGCACGTCGTAGGTTACGCTCGTCACTTCCCCATCGTAGCAAGCCAGCACGTTTTCTCCGTCTTTGCCGCCGAAGTCGATGCCGTTATGGACGGCGTAATGTTTAAGCGTGCTGTTCCATACCAGCGAATCCATCGCGTATTTTTGAATTACGTTCACGCTTTTTACGGGCGCGCCGAACACGATTGCCGTCGGTTTTTCGTTCGGTTTGTTGTCGTCGGGCTTGACGTTCGGTTTATTGTCGTCGGGTTTGACTACAGGGTTATTGTCGTCGGGTTTGACTACAGGGTCGTTGTTGTCTTCGTTGGGTTTAATTACGGGATTGTCGGGATTGTTTACGTCCGGTTTGCCGCCGATTACACCGTTGTTTATAAGGACGGTAACCGTCACCATTGCGGCTATCGCCAAAAGACAAACCGCCATTATAATGTAATAAACGTTCTTTTTGAAGAACTGCTTTGCTTTCTGTGATGATTGTTTCTTTTCCATATTTACCTCCGTTCGCTCATCATCGTTGTCGGTAAGATTATGGACGCTTTTTGAACCGTTATACATTGAAATAAAAAAATTTTTCTCGCCGTTACGTTCTTTTTTTTCGATGAAAATCATTTTTTCGCATACGCGCGCGTATGTTTAACCAAATGAAAAAGATACGCTTCTCGGCAAGGAACGTCGTGGTTTTGCTCGTGCTTTTATTGCTGATAATTTTTATTTTAGGCACTGAAACATATCTTGCTTCGGTAAAAAACGGGCTTAATCTTTACGTCGTAGCGGTGCTTCCGTCGATGTTGCCGTTCTTCTTTTTTTCTAAACTGCTTACCGAACTCGACTTCGCGTCCGACGCGGGAAAACTTCTTGCAAGGCCGCTTAAATATCTTTACCGTTCTCCCCCACTTGGCGGTTACGTCCTGATTATGAGTATGCTTTGCGGTTATCCCGTCGGCGCAAAACTCGTCGGGGAATTTTTTGCAAGCGGACTTATCGACGAACATCAAGCAAAAAAAATCTCGGCGTTTACTTCGACAAGCGGACCGCTTTTTATTGTCGGAACGGTCGGAGTAAGTATGTTCGGGAACAAAACGTACGGATTTGCGCTGCTCGTCGCTCATTATATTGGAACGTTGTTAAACGGTCTTTTATATCGCGGAAAAAGAACCGACGCCGTTTCCTCTCCGACGCCGACGATTACCGCGCCCGAAGACGTACTTAACAAAGTGATGCTAAACACGTTTTTAAGCGTAGGTATCGTCGGTGGATATATAACCGTTTTCAATCTTCTGCTTGACGTAACGAACAACGTCGGCATTATTCCTCTTATTGCAAAACTGTTTTGCGGAATGGGTATAAACGAGCGCATAACGTCGAGCGTAGCGGGCGGACTTATCGAGATGACGAAAGGTTGTCTTATGCTGTCGAAATCCGGGTTTCCCGTCATCGTAACCCTGCCGCTTGCGTGTTTTTTGGTCACTTTCGGAGGAATGAGCGTAACTTTTCAAAGTTTAACTTTCCTTTCGAGCGCAAAAATATCCCCTGCGTATTATCTAGTGACAAAACTAACGCAAGGGATTATTTCTTCGATTATCTGCTTATTGATTTGCTTGATTTTATAACATTTATAAACGTACGGTCGCCGGCGCATTACATCGCGCATTATCGACAAATAATTACTTTCTACCCACTCTGGTCAACGCGCTGTCGATGCTTTTTTTCGCGTCCGATAGTGCGTTGTTGACGATTGCGTCGGTTTCTTCCACTCGTTTTTTAATATCGTTAAGCATAACGGTCAGGTTTTCCGCAAGGTCGTGTTCCATTCTGTTTCTGCTTATCATCGCCTGTTGAACGATGCGGTCGGCTTTGGCGCGCGCTTCTCTCGTCGCGATGTCTTCATCGATAAGTTTCGCTTTGCTTTGTTCGGCAAACTCGATTATTTCCTGCGCTTTTTGCGTTGCTTCTTTGACTTTGTCTTCTCCCGTCGCGACTTCCAGCGCGACGCGAACTCGGTCGAGCAATTTAAGTATCGCCGCTCCGTTTACGATTACTCCGCCGCCGATAAGCGGTTTTTTTCCTTCTTTAACTTCCGTTTCGATGTAACTCAGCAATAATTTGATGTCTTCTTCCATTTTCTTCTCCCTAGCGTTTGCGCATAAGCCGCGCCACGTCTTCGTTTACGTATTGCGTAACGTCTTCGCCTTTATCGAAAACTTCTTTTGCTTTCGTCGAACTTATCTCGTTTTCGGCTTTGACGATGACGGTTTCTATTCCGCCGTGCTTATAATTATACTCCGCCATTTCTTTTTCGTACTTTTCGTCCGTTTCGTTGCGGTACCCTCTATAAATACATTGTATACCGTTTTCCCTGCAATAGTCAACGGTCAATCCGCCGTAAAAATCTATTTTTATGCGGTTTTTATACTCGGACAAGCCCAACGCTATCATTCTTTTTCGCGTTTCTACCGAATACCGCGCCTGTTTGTTTTCGTTTACCAAAATTACGACGTGGCAAAAATCATACTTTTCAAGTGCTTTTTCCACGACGAACCTGTGTCCGAGAGTGAACGGGTCAAAAGTACCGGTTACCGCACACTTCGTCACGTCTTTGTATACGTCAACGGCAACTTCGCCGTAAGTTTTCTCGTTGACTAACGCAAAATATTTCTTTTCTTGTCTGTCTTCGGTTTTCCTTTCGACTAAAACTATGCCGCCTCGGCAAAGCACTCCGCTTTTTTCTATTTCACAAAGTGCTTTTTCGGGTATCCTTTTCCCGTACGGCGGGTCACATAAAACGATGTTCGCCTTAACGCCGCGCGTAGACAATCTTCTCAAGCAATCTTCAAACGCGCCGCGCAAAATCTCGTATGTTCCCTCTTCGACAAACGAGGTGTTTTGCTTAATCAAGTCGATACTGCTTGCCGCGCCGTCGCAAAAATAAACTTTTTTCGCGCCGCGGCTCAACGCTTCCACTCCGAGCGCGCCCGTTCCTGCAAAAAGGTCAATTACGACGGCGTCTTCGATTTCTGTTTGCAAAATCCCGAAAATCGCTTCTTTTACCTTGTCCGTCGTCGGTCTTACGGTGTTCGTCATCGGCGGCAAAATGCGCCTACCCCTGTATTTTCCGCTTATTACTCGCATAATTCCGCTCTGTTCCTGTTAATCAAACAGCCTGTTTCGATAATTTTTCTTTCTTCGGGAGTAACCGCGTCCATTTTGAGTTCGATTTCCGTTCCTTTGCCGTTTCTTACCGCAATCGCTTTGATTTTTCCCTCGTCAAAAATTTTATCCACGTCTTTAATCGCGATAAGGTCGCCTTCTTCAAACTTAAAATCTCCGTCGTAGATAAACGGTATCATTCCCCAGTTTATCAAGTTGCTTCTATATCTTTTCGTCGCGTACTCTTTCGCTATGTTCGCAACGCCGCCGAGTACTCTTTGGCAACTCGCCGCTTGTTCTCTCGCGCTTCCGTCGCCGGGTTTAACCGCGTATATCACGCTTCCCGTTCCTATTTCCCCTTCAAGCCCGGCTAATGCCGCCGCCACCTTAAACTCTTCGCCGAATTCTTCCCCGTCAAGTGCGATTCGTTTTGCGTTTTTCACGTATTCGGGACGTTTTCTACTGAGTGTAAACTCTGCAAGGCGGAGCGGATTGCTTCTGTAAGAACTCGTTTCTCCGGACGGGATAAGTTCGTCCGTGGTGGTAACGGGGTCGAAGATAACCGCCGCCGTTTTCATTATAAGGTTGCGTTTTAGGCTCGGCATTTCCGGCCAGTCCGCAATGTTCGGACCGTAGCAAAGCGGCAGACTTTCGTCCCCTTTGCCGAAACAGTCGGTTACTCTCTTCTTATAAACTTCGTCGTCGTAGACGAACGGTTTAAGTTTGTTATCGTATTCGATTTCCGTCGCCGCGGTTAAAAATCCGCCGTTGGCGGCAGTCGCCGCTATACTTCTCGCGTCCATAAGCGCGACGCAGGCAAGTTGCCCTTCTCCGGGTTTACTCCCTTCGCGCGATTCAAAGTTACGCGTCGTGTGACGAATGGAAAGTCCGTTGTTTGCAGGAACGTCGCCCGCTCCGAAACACGGTCCGCAAAACGCCGTTTTCACGTTTACTCCCGCTTGCAAGAACTTGGTAATTATCCCTTTTTTCGCAAGGTCGGTGTAAAGCGGTTGGCTCCCCGGGTACACGCTCATCGATATTCTGCCGTCCACGCCGCCGTATTCGGTAAGAATTTCCGCAGCCTCGCACAAATTGTCGTACGTTCCGCCGGCACAACCTGCGATAATCGCTTGGTCTACGCGGATTTTTCCGTCGATAATTTTGTCGGTAAGTTTAAGTTCTCCTTTTTTCAACAGTTTATTCCCGTTTTCTTCGACTTTTTTGAGAATTTCATACGGATTTTCTTTGAGTTCTCTTATCGTATACGCGTTCGACGGGTGGAAAGGCAGCGCAATCATCGGCTCGATTTCCGCAAGGTCAACCGCGATAAGTCCGTCATAGCAACATTTATCTTTACGCTTTAACGACGCATAATCGCTTTTTCTTCCGCGTTCGGCAAGGTATTTCTCTACCTTTTCGTCGGTTTCCCAAACCGAACTCAGGCAGGTCGTTTCCGTAGTCATTACGTCGATACCGTTACGATACTCGACCGACAGGTTCTTTATCCCGTTCCCGAAAAATTCCATTATTTTGTTTTTAACGAATCCGCACGCAAACGTTTCTTTGATGATAGCAAGCGCAACGTCTTGCGGTCCGACGCCTTTACGCGGTTTACCTTTGAGTTCTACCCCGATTACCGCAGGATACGCTATATCGTAGGTTTTGGACAACAGTTGTTTTACGAGTTCTCCGCCACCCTCGCCTATCGCTATCGTGCCGAGCGCGCCGTAACGGGTGTGAGAGTCGCTGCCCAGTATCATTTTGCCGCAACCTGCCATTCTTTCGCGCATATACGAATGGATAACGCCTTGATGCGCGGGGACGTAAATTCCGCCGTATTTTTTTACCGCAGAATACCCGAAATTATGGTCGTCTTCGTTTATCGTTCCGCCGACTGCGCATAAACTGTTATGACAGTTGGTGAGAACGTACGGAATGGGAAACTTTTTCAATCCGCTCGCTTTCGCCGTTTGAATAATACCTACATAAGTGATGTCGTGGCTCGCCATACAATCGAAACTTATTCTCAATCCGCCGCCTTGTACCGTAGGTTTCGCCTTGTTGTGCGCGTCGAGTATGCCGTACGCTATCGTGCCTTTATACCACTCTTCTCCGCCTTTACTCATTGCGTATTTTTCGGAAACACGCTTGCCGTTTTCGTAATAAACTTTTTTCGCTACCTTTTTTATCGCCATTTTTTCTCTCCGTAACACGCGCCGCTACGCTCACTCCGCCTTACGCGTGCGCGCAAACGCGTTAATAAACTTTTCTATTAATAATATCATATTTATATTTCGTTATGCAACTGTTTTCGTCAACGCGCACATCGGTTTTTTAAGCATCAAAGTGTGTCATAAACGGGACAAGTAGACGTTTACAAAATGCGATTTTCATTCTATAATCAAGACATCAAATCACAAGGAAGGTATTAAAAAATGACTACGATATCCATTTGCGTAACGAAAAACAACGTTAACGGACTTGCTCCTTACATAAAAAGAAACGTAAACGAAATAGTGGGATTTGCGGAAAAAGAGCGATTTTTTACCGTAACGGCGTTGTCGAACGAAACGAAAAACGAGTTTATCTTCGACAAAAAGGATTTTTGTCTGATAAGCGACGTTTTCCGTGCCATAACCGACATCGTGCGCGTTGCGTAACAACTTTCCGACAATTTGCTTCGTTCCGTCCGTTTTGTCGGGTTCGTTCCGCCCGTTTTGTCGGGTTCGTTCCGCTCGTTTTGTCGGGTTCGATTTTAGTAACGGTCGCGTTGTTACCGTTACGGTATAACGAAAAAAGCGACCTGAGTCGCATTTTGTTTTAATTGAAAAAACTTTCTTGTTTTGCAGTTTATTTTTTAGAGCCTAATTCGGATTTAATTTTGGAAGTGGATATTTCGGGCGTACGGGGAAGGTAAACTACTTGGCAGTAATCGGCGAGAAAGTCGAATTTCCCTTTCCAGTCGTCGCCCATAACGAAAGTATCTATGCGATATTCTTTAACGTCCGAGATTTTTTGTTCCCACTTTTCTTCGGGGATTACCAAATCCACGCAGCGCAGGGCTTCGAGCATTTTTTTTCTTTCCTCGTACGAAAAATAGCAAGTTTTGTTTTTTTGCGCGTTAAAATCGTCGGTTGACAGTCCTACGACAAGATAATCGCCGTAACTTTTGGCGCGTTGCAAAAGGTTTATATGTCCGTAATGCAGTAAATCAAACGTTCCGTAAGTAATTACTTTTTTCATTGTTCAGTCCTTATTTTTGTTTTTTTCGCTTAACTTGTCAATCAACTCGGCGATTTTTTTCGCGCACTGTCCGTTTTCGAACGAGCCTGCGTCTTCTAGATGTTTTTTCACCGCTTTATCAAACTCGATTTCGTCGAAAGAACGTATTTTTTCTGCCAACTCGTCGTTATTTTCCGCTATCGGATACGGCCATTTTTCAACGGGATAGGCAAAACTTCTGTCGTGCGCGGCGTATTCTTTTATGTCGGGAACGTACGCAAAAATCGGTTTACCCGTAAAAATCATATCCCACATCGCGCTCGAATAATCGCTTATCATCGCGTCTGCCGCCGCCGTCAATTCGCTCATATCGGCATAACTCGTCGCGTCTGTTACAACAGCGTCTATTTCGGGGTTGCCCTCGACGAACCCGTGTCCGCGGTAAAATATTTTCCATTTGCCGCCGAATCGCTCGCTCATCGCTTCCGCCGCCATTCCGAAATCAAGCCCGTGCACGTCCGACGCAAGACCTATTCTAAACGTCGGAGCATAAATAAGAATTTTTTCGTCGTGAACTCCGAAAGTGTTTCTTACTTTTTCTCTTGCTTCTTTTTTTTCGATTTCGTCAAACAAAATCGCGTTGCGCGCGAGTCCCCACGGCATAAAAACTTTTTCGTCGAATCGGAAAGATTTTGCGGTGTCTTCGGTAAAAAATCTACTGCCGCTTGTCAAATAATCGGGTTCGGGATTTCTCATCGCAAACTTTTTCAGCGCGACAGCCGATTGATCGAGAAGATAATCGTATCCTATATGTTTATAGTTTATCCCCCCGTGCCAGGTATTTATATAGACTTGCCCTTTTCTTTTCGGCAAATAAGACGGAACGCTGTCGTTATAAACCACGAATTTAGACGCAAGTTGGCAAAAAACGTACGGAAGGGTATTCATTTTTTTGACTTTTATTCCGAATTTTCTTATCTCGTCGCAAGTTTTTGGATAATCGCTTATCCAGGTCATTTCGTACTTATCTCCGAACTGTTTTTTTATCTCTTTTGCGACGTATTTAACGTTACACCCGAACCCTTTTCTTTGCGTGGCGATTATCGTGATTTTATTATTTTTAAGCGGGATGAAAAGCGCGCTCAAAACGTTAAATCCGACGCGTGCCGCTTTATGAAAAAACAATTTGATTTGCTTAAATATATTTACCATATTTATTCTCTATTTCCAGTTTCGGTAATACCCAAATACTCTTTCCAGAACCCTAAATTCGTAATTTCGCTGTATCTCGTCCTATATTCTTCCTTTGCCGCGTCAAAGTTTTTATTGATTTCTTTTATAAGCAACAATAACGCTTTCAGGCAATTTTTCGCTTCTTTCGCGCTCCTTTTCGTTGCGTACCCTTTGCCTGTTTTTTCGTCGTAATTTATCGCCTCTTTTACTCCGAAAAACGCCTTATACGACGGACGAACCGACGGAACCGTTATCACCTTTTTCGACGGTATCAACCAGCCGTTAAACGTAAGACACGCCGCGATTTTTTTCTTTACGCTCCATTTTTTAAGTTTTTCGTATTCGTCGAAACTATCCGTATTCGTTAAATTTACGCTTATCGCGTTGTATTTCATTATCTCTGCGTTAAGCGCGGTCGGGTCGATTTTTTTAAGCCATTCTATTCCTCGTAAAAAATCTTCCGCACCTTTAATCGCCGCTTTTGCCTCGTTATATCTAAACGTCAGTATTCCGCGCAGCGTTTCTTTAAGCATACGTTTTTTTAGCGTTTTCGCGTTAAAATCCTTTTTATGTATACTTTCCATTATGCATTGATTGCGATTATAATAGTATTCGAGAAACGCGGGACGTTTCGTTTCAAACGGCTCATGCCAAACGAAGATACCGTTAAGCGTCATAAAATGCTTACCGTTCCTCAGCCCGTACTCGATGTCGTCGCGTTTTATAAACAGCGGAAGGGGTAAGTTTTCGTCTGTCGGCACGGTTATCGGCATCGCGCAAAACCACCAGGACAAATAGTTTATCTCTTCTTCCGACTCGTTTTCGAGCAGGTTTTTTCCGTCGCTAAGGTCGAGTATATGCCCGATAGGAACGACTTTTCCGCGCGCGTAGTCCCATCTGTCGGCGCGCTCGTTTTGAATGCTCGCGTCGTCCGTCCTCAGCATCGCTCCGCCGATGAAAACGTCCTTGTATTCGGGTTTCACATACGACAATATCGAGAAAACCCGTAAAAAACTCTCCGCGTCGAAAACCACGTCGTCATCGCATAACACGATATGCGTAAATCCCTGTCTTTCGAGTTTTTTCGCTTCCATTATTCCGCGCGTAAATCCTCCCGCGCCCCCTGCGTTTTTGTTCGGAAAAATCGTTATTTCGTCGGAATTAAACGCGTTTGGGTCAAGAGTTTGCCCGTTATCCGCCACGATTACTTTGAACTTCCCGTAAAGAGCGTTGTCCTTGTCGTCGATTAGCCTTTCTTTAAGCGTTTTTAAGTTCTTTTTTACGAATTCTTCCCGTTTGTAAGTGCAAATAATCGCACATAATTTTACTTCGTTTTCACAAGGTTTTTCGGTAAAAAATTCCGCTCCGTAAAACTCTCCGTCCGTCTTCGCGTTCAATACAAAATAGCAAATGCCTTCCCCTTTCGGCAAAGAAACCGTCGTTTCGTCCGTAAATTCTGCAAAATAACAGCGTTCGTCTTTTTGCGCGTTTCCGCCCTGCGCGTCGTAAAATCGGCGAAAAATCGAGAGTAAAAATTTACCTTTTGCTTTGACGGATAAAAATACTTCCCCTACGAAGGCGTATCGAGTCCATTTATCCAAAGAAAAAACGGCGGTGTACGTGTCGAACGCGCACGTTCCGCCTGCGGAAAAAACAAGTTTTTCGCCGTCGTTCTTTACGTTATCGTCCGCTCTAAAATATAATTCTTCGGCATCTTTGGCAAAAGCGCAAGGAAAAACCGTTTTTTGCAATATCATAAAAATTGTTAACTCCGTATCGCGCATACGCGACTTTATTATGGATTATAACATTTTTTGCCAACCGTGTCAACGCGAACTCCCATTGCGGGCGGGCGGGTGGGCAGACAAAACCCTTGCCGTTGTTTTTTTTCTACAAACCGTTACGAAAAAACCTGCTTTTTCTTTTCACGTTCGGTATTGATTTTTTCAGCGGTTTATGCTACACTTTGTTCGAATGAAATAATCGGCTTCCGATTTAATATAATTTTGTAGGAGTGCCATGCTTAATACTTATAATCCCGTTTTTAACCGAGCATACGACGATATGATACGCAAACTCGAACTTTGCGGCGTAGTTCCTCTCGTTATTATCGAAGACCAAGCCAACGCGTTGCCCCTCGCAGGCGCGCTTCTCGGAGCGGATTTGCGCGTTGCGGAAATCACTTTCCGTACGCCTTGCGCCGCCGACGTCATTCGCGTGCTGTCTACTAGATGTTCGAATCTCATCGTCGGAGCAGGTACGGTTCTTGACTGTAAACAGGTTCAGGACGCTTACAACGCAGGCGCAAAGTACATCGTTACTCCTGCGTTTAACCCCGACGTAGTTGATAGATGTATAGAACTCGGCATCCCCGTTTTCCCCGGTTGCAGTAACGCAAGCGACGTGGACCAAGCGTATTCGCGCGGACTTCGCGTGGTTAAATTCTTCCCTAGCGAACTTTTAGGCGGCATCAAAATGCTTAAAGCGCTAAGCGGTCCGTATCCTTTTATGAAGTTTATCCCGACGGGCGGTATCGGTCTTGACAATCTCGCGTCCTATCTGTCGTTTTCCAAAGTTCTTTGTTGTGCAGGAACGTTCATCGCAAGCAGCGAAAGTTTGAACAAAGGCTGTTTTGCGGAAATAACGCGCACCGCTCACGCCGCAGTCGAAGAAGTGCTTTCGCTTAAACTCGACCATATTGCGATTAACGCGGACGCAGGCAACGATACCGACATACTCAAAGGTTTTTCCCGTTTTGCCGGCAAAATTTACGACCCGACGGAAAACCCCGTTTTCGGCGTAGAGGCGGTAAAAAACTCCGGGAGAAACGCACTCGGTGCAATCGTTTATTCGTCGCCTAACCTTGAAAGATGCGTGTATTACTTGAAAAACCGCGGCTTTTGCGTGGACGAAAGCGCGTCTGTCAAAGACGGCAGTCGACTTACGGAAATATACCTTACCGCAAAATTCGGCGGATTTGAAATAAAAATCATAAAAAAACAATAAGAAAAACGACTCTTTCGAGTCGTTTTTTTAATTCGCCTTTACTCCGTAGCACTTCTCGTAGATAATCGACGTAATTCTTTCGGTTTCTTTTGCGGAAATCGGTTCCGAACTCATTATTAGGAGCGGAACCGCTTCGTCTCCGTGATACGACGGTTGCTTATAATCCGCTTTTTCGTTAAGTACGAAACCGCTTCTTTCGTAGAAAGCAATCCGTTTTATCGCGTAGTCGTACGTCGGTTTCTCAACTTCCAACACTATCGGTTTACCGAATTTTCTTATTTCTTGCAAAAATTCCGTTCCCCTGCCTTTTCCGCGCTGCTCCTCGTTTATTGCAAGATGCTCCAAAAACAAAAACTCGTCAAACGCCCAATATGCCGCAACTCCTACGTTCTCATTATCCGCAAAAAGCCTGCAAAAACAAAAGTTTTCCTTAGAAAATAACTTTTTTTCATCGTTTTTATCTCTTCTTTCTTCATACGGAAACGCACGCTCTATTTTAGAATAAAGCGCGTCGAATTCGTTAAGCGAAACGGGGATTATATGCATCTCTATCTCCTTTTTTTAACAAGCCGATTTTCAATAAGCAATAAGATACCATATCAACGACCATAAGTCAAGGAGCGATTCGGCGCGTTTGCAATCTTTATTTCAAACCGCGCCAAGCACTCGGTTTACTCGTTTTTATTGACTTGTTTCTCCGTATAGCCTTCGAATCGGGCTGCCATTTGCTCTTTTTTCTCGCTTAGACAGATAAGATATAACGCTCGTACTTCTACCGAATTGACATTTGCGACATATTTTGTTAAACTTACTGCGAATTACAATTTAAGGCGTGAAATGAATAAATTTTTCGGGCATCTAAAAACGGTTTTGCACCACAAACGTCTCGTTTTCCTCTATTCGATAAAAGCGGGCATACCTTTGCGCGGTTTTTTTCACGATTTGAGCAAATTCTCCCCTACGGAGTTCATAAACGGCGTAAAATATTATACGAACGGCTGCCACTCCCCCACCGTCGAAGAACGTCTTAACAAAGGCTATTCCGCGGCGTGGTTGCACCACAAAGGCAAAAACAAACACCATTTTGAATACTGGACGGAACTTAATTGGCGAGGAAATATGTTCAAAGCATATGAAATGCCCGTTAAATACGTCAAAGAAATGTTCTGCGACCGTCTTGCCGCGACGAAAACATACCTTAAAGATAAATATACCGACTTCGCTCCGCTCGAATACTACCTTGCGCGCGACGAACAACGGTTATTGCACGAAAAAACCGCTTCCATTCTCGGCAACGCGCTTATCGTCCTTGCCGAAAACGGTGAAAAAGCGGCTTTCGATTATCTAAAAACTCTTAAATAAATTCGATTATAAAACCATTTTTGCTTTTATGCTTGCGTTGTTCGGCACGTATTTATCCATATATGCGTGAAAATCTGCCCCGTGATCGGGATAAAGTATATGCCCGAGTTCGTGAACGATAACCATATCTATACATTCGGGCGGTTGCGCGGCAAGATTAACCGAAAAATTAATCTCTTTTTTATCGAAACGACAGTTTCCCCACGCCGAATACATTTTGTTAATCTTCCAACCCACGCATTTGATACCGACAAGATTTTCCATCGCAGGCACGCGCTCTTTAAGTTTTTCAAAAAGCCGTCTCTCGTAAAACCCTTCGACGGTTCTCCTTGCGTGGTAACCTATCCGTCCGTTGACAACGCCGAGATAAACTTTGTTCGCGTACATCGCAATCGAACAAACTTCCGCGTCGTATACGACAAGCGGTACCTTTTCTCCGAAAAGTTTTATAAATCCGCCGTCGTGTAAATCGTTAAGCCTCTCGCTCGCAAGCCCTTCTCGCACTATCTCGCTCGCTTTTTTAATCGCGGCGGTTTTGCCTACAAAATTCGGCGCGTTGAGCGTGACCGCATTCTCGGTAAGAAGTAACCTGTACTTATACGCGCTCCCGTCGGTAATGCGCAACCTTACTTCAACTCCCCCGATATCAAATCTTTCCATTTTTCCCTACGTTTTTATTTGATTTTTTTATTTAATAACTCCGCTTTAGGGGCGGGCGGGCGGGCGGGCAATAATTTTAACGGCGAAAAATCCCGTCTATACGTTTTTGCCATTCCGCGACTTTCTTTTCGTCGTACTTACAAGGAATTTTATTAGCAAGCGCGTTCGCTTTATCCGATTTGTTCATAATCCCTGCTACCTGCATCAATATTCCTAAATGTTTTCTTCCCTGCCAACCTTTCCTCAGCATAACGCCGAACGGCATCTTAACACCCTCTCCGCCGACTCCGTTTGCAAGCATTTTTTCGTCGATAACCCCGGATTCGAATAGAAAATCAACGTTTCTAACGTCGGTAGACAAAAGCCAACGTTTAAGCAAATCGACCCCTAAAAAAGATGAGTATTTTTTATAGAAAGCAACTTGATAATTCCAAAGATTATCAACGCCGCAATCGTCGTTATTTTTCAATACGTCCGCCAATATTTTACCGCAATCGAGACTGCACGCTATTCCCGACCCCATCATCGGTATGGTCATAAACGCCGAATCTCCGCACAAAACATATCCGTCCGTAACCATCCTCGAAATCGGATACCTTACGGGAATAATCGAAACGAACCCCGCCTTAACGAGTTCGTCGCCGATAATAGGATTATCTTTTTTTAGTTCGCATAGCATATCGGATATCTCTTCTTCGGTTATTCCGCCTACTTTTCCTATAAGCACGTCAACAATCCCTTCGTGATATATGCACCAACTTATTCCGACTTGTTTGTTATGACGTAAGTAAGCCTTATTTGTCATTTTGGGTATCTCAACTCCGTCTTTTGCGCTAAAAAATCCCCTATATGCGTAAAACAATTCGTCTTTGTCCGGCTGTTTCTGTATCATCGCTTCTTGCGGTAAAGACGCACGAAAAACGCTAAGAACACCGCTGCAATCGATCGTAACGTCTGCGTAAAATTTTTCTTCGCCTACGACTACGCCGACAACTTTTTTGTTTTCCATAATAAGCGAACTTACTTCGGTTTCGTACTTAATTGTTGCTTTGTCGCAAACAAGGTCATACAAATAATCGTTAAGCGGACGTCGATAAACAGATACGTCCTCGCTTTGCGCGCCGCCGTTTACGGTTATTTTTACGGTTTCCGACGGATTGACAAACGTCCAATTTTTTTTCTTAAAATAACATTCTTTAGGCGGAAGCGGTATGCCGACGGTGGAAAAAATCGCCTGCTCCACGTCGTCCGTCCAATCGTACGCCACATCTTTTTTCGCCTTTTTCTCAAAAAGCGTAACGTTAAATCCTACCTCGGACAAGCATCTTGCCATATTCAATCCGCCTTGATTTCCGCCGATAATTATCGCTGTTTTCAAATAGAAATTCCTCCCTGTTTTTTTTTAACATTCTATCATACGGACAAAACGGTGTCAATCCGGCCTTAGTTAAAACGCTCGAAAACGATTATATCTCTTGTCAATAAAAGACTGATTTTTCGCTTGACTCAAATGACGAATTTCGTCTATAAGCATATTTTTTACGCGACTAAAATATTCGCGTTTTTGCTCGGTATCGCTAAAATCCGACGGTTCTTTGATTATTCCGTCAATAACGTTGATTTTAATTAATTCTTCGGCAACGGGTTTAAGCATTTCGGCGGCAATCGCGGCTTTTTTGACGTCTTTATATAATATTTCCGCACACGCTTCGGGCGTAATAACCGAATAATAGGCGTTTTCCGACATAAAAACTTTGTCCGCTGCCGCCAATGCGAGTGCGCCGCCGCTACCTCCCTCTCCGATTAAAACGGCAATTATAGGAACGGCAAGTTTAAGCGTTTCGGATAGAATTTCGCTTATCGCTTTCGCTATGCCGCTCTTTTCGGCGTCTTCCTTACAATCCGCACCTTGGGTATCCACAAACGTGATTACGGGTCGCCCGAACTTTTCCGCCTGCTTCATTAGACGCAACGCTTTTCCGTACCCCGACGCAGTCGGCAATCCGAAATTTCTCTCTATTCTTTCTTCAATCGTCCTGCCTTTTTCCGTGCCGACAACCGTCACGGGAATACCGTCCAAAACAGCGATACCGCCTATTACGGCTTTGTCGTCGCCTGTTTTTCCGTCGCCGTGAAGTTCATAAAACTCATCAAAAACGTTTTCCGCGTATTCGAGTGCGGTCGGACGATTTTTATCGCGCGAAAATTTGATTTTTTCGTAAATATCAGCCATTTTGCGCGTCCTTCTTTTTGTTCGTTTTTAACATAAACCCGATATATTCTCTCTGCTTTTCAAGCGGAACTATATCGTCGATAAATCCGTTTTTTAATTGAAATTCGGCGGTTTGAAAATCGTCGGAAACGGATTTACCCGACATTCTTTCCACTACTCTTTTGCCTGCGAAACCTACTCTCGCGTGCGGTTCTGCGATAACCACGTCGCCGAGCATAGCAAAACTTGCCGTTGCTCCTCCCATAGTCGGGTCGGTAAGCACCGATAAGTAAAAAAGTCCTTTGTCGGAATGTCTTTTGACCGTGGCGGCTGTTTTTGCCATTTGCATAAGCGATATTATTCCTTCCTGCAATCTCGCTCCGCCCGACGCCGTTATCCCTATTACGGGCAAAGCGTTTTCCGTGGCGAATTCGAAAATTCTCGTTATCTTTTCTCCGACTGCTGCCCCCATAGACCCCATCATAAATGACGGTTCAAATGCAAAAATACAAGTCTTTTCTCCGAATATTTGAGTCGTGCCTACAATAACCGCTTCGTTTTCGCCGCTTTTTTCCCTTTCTTTTTCGAGTCTTTCTATGTATCCTTCCACTTCGAGGGGATTAACGAAAACAGATTCGCGGTTCGTTTCGACAAACGCGTTTTCATCGCTCAAAAACAATATTCTTTCACGGGCGGTCGGTTTTTTATCCATTGTCGCCCCCTGTTAATTCTTTTACCGTTTTTTCTAGGGAAAACAGGTCGTGACAAGCGTAAGTTTTCGCGTCGGGAAGAGTTTTTTTGACAAACCCGATGAGCGTTCTTCCTGCGCCTACTTCGATAAAAACGTCAACGCCCTTTTCATTCATATTTTTTAGTATTTTTTCAAATTTTACCGCACTTGACGCTTGCGACGAAATAAGCGATTTAATCTCTTTTTCGTCCGTCGGATACAAATCGCCGAGAACGTCGGAATAAACGGGTATTTGCGGTTTTTCTATCTCGATATTCGTTAAAAACTCGTCGATTTTTTCGGTTGCTGGCTTCATTGCAGGCGTATGAAACGCGCCGCTTACCGCTATCGGCACCGCTCTACCGCCGTTATTTTTGACTTTTTCGATAAATTCAAGTACTTTCTTCTTTTTCCCTGCCACCGATATTTGTCCCGTACAGTTAAAATTTACCGCATATAAATCAGGTTCGGCATCGACTAATTCCGCGACTTTTTCTTTGCTTAACCTCATCACTGCAGCCATTGCTCCGTCGTAATTCTCACTTATTTTTTGCATTGTTTTCGCGCGAAGAAGGACGAGTTTATATGCGTTTTCTTCGGTTAAAACTCCCGAAAAACAAAGCGCGGAGAGTTCCCCTAGGGAAAATCCCGCAACAAAATCGGGTTTAACATTGCACAAACGCAATTCTTCCGCAAAAGCAAGCGCGGTTAAAAACAAGCACGGTTGCGCGTTTTTCGTGAGGTTAAGTTCGCTTTGTTCCCCGTAAAAACAAGTTTTCAGCGTGCCTTCGTTAAGGTTTTCTCCCATATCGAAAAGCCTTTTCGCGTTTTCGCTCGTTCGATACAGGTCAAGCCCCATACCGACCGTTTGCGCGCCTTGTCCGGAAAAAAGAAAAGCGATTTTGCCCATTTTTATCCCCTGTCGTACACCGAATTTTTATCCGCAACGGCAAAAGTGAGCGTTCCTTTCGCAAACACTTCTTCCCCGACTTTTACCACCGCGTCAAACGCCGTCAGCACCCCGCCTTGTCTGGTTTTCGTAACCGTTACGTCAAGCGTATCCCCCGGAATAACCGCTTTCATAAACTTAAACCCGTCCACTTTGAGCAGTACGTCCACTTTGTTTTCGTTGACCCCTAAATCGATACAAATAGAACAAAGTTGCGCGCAACACTCGATAATAAGCACGCCGGGCATAATCGGCGCACCCGGGAAATGTCCGACGAAATACGGCTCGTTTATCGATACGTTTTTTATTCCTCGCGCGCTTTCGCCTTGGACAAATTCGATAACTCTGTCCACAAATTGAAACGGCGGACGTTGTTTAAGCCGTTCGTTTACTTCGAGTATGGTCATCATAGCGACAAACCTCCGTCAATAATTATTACTTGTCCCGTAACGTAGGAAAACGCGTCGCCGCAAAGAGCGGAAACCACGCTTGCGACTTCTTCCGCTTTCCCGAATCGCCCCGTCGGTATAGCCTTAACGTATTCCGCCTTTTTCTCGTCGCCGAGCGCGTCCGTCATCTCGCTTTCGATAAATCCGGGAGCAACCGCGTTGACCCTTACGTTTTTCGGCGCAAGTTCTTTCGCAAGCGTTCTCGTCATCGAATTAATCGCGCCTTTGGTTGCCGAATAAACGCTTTGCCCTGCCGGCGCGACGAACGCGCTAACCGACGAAACGTTTATAATAACGCCGCTTTTTTGACGGAACATTTTAAGCGCGGCTTGGCGAGCGCAATAAAAACAGCCTTTTACGTTGACGTTTATACAAGCGTCCAGCGTATTTTCGTCGAGCATAAGCAAAAACTCGTCTTTGACAATTCCTGCGTTATTAACCAAAACGTCAATACTCCCGAAAGTTTTAACTGTAAAATTTACAAGGGTTTTCACTTGATTTACATCGGTTACGTCTGCTTGAAAAATCTCCGCTTTGCCGCCATCCGCGATTATTTCTTCTCGTAATTTTTTCGCTTTTTCTTCGTTTTTTCCGTAGTGAAGCACCACGGCGAAACCGTCGCAAGCGAGTTTTTTCGCACAAGCCGAGCCGATTACTCCCGACGCACCTGTAATTAATGCAGTTTTCATCTTATTTCCCTTCGTCCTTTCCTAAAATAACGGCGCAACAAGAGCCGCCCGTAGCAACGGAAATTACCATTACGTTTTGTATTTCGTTTCTATTCTTTCCTCTTATCGAGTTGACTTTTCCGCTCAAAATCGCTGCCCCGTACACCGCTCCGAGCGCGGCGGTCGCCGCGCGGCCTTCTCCTAGCGAGTTCTTAACGGACAAGACCATAACGTCTTTGCCGAAAAACTTCCTTATCGCGGCCTTTTCCGCCTCGTCATAGCAAGTAACGCCGTTGCCGAACCCTATTACCGCTCCTATCTCATCGGGCAAAACGTCGGCGTCGTCCGTGGCGGCGCGCATCGCGTGTAGCAACCCGTCGATATTGACGCTAAATTCTCCGTAAGGGATACCATAGTGCGACTTTCCGTATCCCAAAATGCGGCAGTATATTTTTGCTCCACGTTTTATCGCGTTATCTTTTTCTTCGACGAGCAGTGCCGCCGCTCCGTCGGAAAGACAAATTCCGTCGTCGTCTGCTCGGCGAGAGAGCAATCCGATTTTTTCGTACAATTCGGTAAGCGTTTCGCTACCATCGTCCGCGCCGATACAAAGCGTCGCTTTAATTCTACCGCGGTTTATTTCGGTTTTTGCAACGGCGATACATTCGAGTCCCGATTGCGCCCCGTTCGTTACCGTCGCGTTATAGCCTTTTATTCCCGAACAAATCGATAAATGGCCGCCGGCGGCGTTGTAAACTGTATTCGGGAATTTGAACGGACTGCCTGCTTTTATTCCTCTCTCTATAATCGTTTTTTGAAAATCGCATCCACCCCCGAGCGCGCCGAGCGCGGTGCCGACGATTATGCCGGTATCGAACGCGTTTTGGTCGGTTACGACGTATTCGCCGTCGTTAAGCGCAGCCATTCCGACGACAGTTACCGTTTTTCCGAGATTGTCCATCTTCCGATATAACGGCATTTTTATACCGAGATTAACGAGTTCTTCGTTGCTTATCGTAGTATAGTTTACTCTTTGTTTTACAGAAATATCTTTATCGACGATTGTTAAGAATTCATCTAAATTTTTAGAAAAAGGCGTAGCCGCGCCTATCCCTGTTATTACCGCTTTTTTCTTAAAATCGACTTTTTCGCTTTGTTGATTTTTGACGTTTTTAGCAAAAATCACGCTTGCATTCGTTCCTCCGAAAGCGAAAGAATTGTTCATCACGGCGGATACTTGTTTGATTTTCGCGTTATTTTTTATTACGTTTACCGAGCAATTTCCCTGCGAACCGTTCGGCTCCGTTTCCTCAAAGCCTATCGTAGGTAAAATAACGCCGCTTTCCAGCGTTTTTATGCAAAATACCGCTTCGATTGCGCCTGCCGCGCCTAGGCAATGCCCCGTCATCGACTTGGTGGAACTCACGTCAACGGTTGTTCCTAAGAAAATTTTGTTTAAGGAAGTCAGTTCCGCCTCGTCGTTTTTCTTCGTTCCCGTGCCGTGCGCATTTACGTATCCGATATCGGCAGGGTTAAGTTTCGCGTCGTTTAGCGCGTTGTTTATAGCGCGAATTTGTCCCTCTCCGTCCGGTCTCGGAGCGGTAATATCGTACGCGTCGGCGGTTATTCCGCTACCTAAGACGTAGCAATAAATTTTTGCTCCGCGCTTTTTCGCATGCTCGTATGATTCCACAACGAGTGCGCCCGCTCCTTCGCCAAGCGTGATACCTTCGCTCCTGTTAAACGGCGAACAACCTTTGCCGTCAAGGGCGTGCAGGGCGAGAAATCCCGAAAACGGCACGCTCGAAAACGCGTCGCTACCGCCTACTATCGCCACGTCGGCCTTTCCGTCTTCGATTAGGTCGCACGCAAGCGAAATCGACATCGTGCCTGCGGCGCAAGCGTTGGCGACGTTGGTCACAAACCCTTTCGCGCCTAACTCTTCTGCAATTTTGGCGGCAATAGGAGCAATAGGCATTTCGAGCGCGTTTTCTCTCGTCGGAAAACCGCCGTAATACTTTTCTCCGCTACGAACGCCGCCGATGCAACTGCCGAAAATAACCGCCGTTTTTTCATCGAAATTGTCGATTTTGGCTTCGTTTACCGCCTCGCGAACGGCGTGCAGGGCAAGGCAAACCGTCCTGTCCGCGTCATCCGTCGTTTCGTCGAAAAAGGGAATTTCCGCCGCCAAATCGGCATAACATCCGTCCGTATTTATCGATACGGTCTTTTTTATGCCGCTTACGCCGTTTTTTGCGTTTTCAAACGCTTCGTCAACGCTTTGCCCGAGCGCGCAAATAAGTCCTAATCCCGTTACGACGATAGGTTTTCTCTTCAATTCTCTTGTTCCTTATGATTGACGATATACGCGGTAATGGAATTAATCGTGGCAAAATTTTCTCGCGGAATGCCCGTCATATCCACACCGTATTCTCCGTCGGCAAACGCGATGATTTCCAACCCGTCGATAGAACCTAATCCTATTTCTCCGTCGCCGAACAGCAACACGTCGTCTTTAAGCAATTCTCTATCTATACCGAGCGTTTCGCCGATAAAATCTTTTAACGCTTCTTTCACTTCGTTTTCGTTTAACATAAGTACTCCTTTATTCCGTTTTCAACACGGTCGCAACGGCATAATCGCCGTGATGGCTTATCGATACTTTGAGTTCGGGATGGTCGATGACATACGGTTTTCCGTTCTCGTCGTTTTCTATGCGGTAAAACATATATTTATTGTCCTGAGTGGCTTTGAAAATCGCTTCTTTACACGCCCATCTCGCCGCCGCGTATTCCGCTTTCCGCTTTTCGCTCTTAAACGTAGAAAATTTTTTATATTCGTTGTCTTTGAGAAAAAAACGGTAAAACTGCTCGTCTTTACCGATAAAATCGGAAATATTCGCTATATCCACACCTATTTCCATTGCCTCTCCTGACGTTTGCGTCGTTACCCCGTCGCTTACCGCTTATCATTATAGCAAATATCGCGCATTATTTCAATATCGGAACACTCTGTTACAAGAAAAACGCGAAATTTATTCGCGTTTTTCTTGTTCGTTCATCGACACAAGCCTTTCGGCTATTCCGCTTCCCACACCTTATAGGGCGGGTAGGGTGGGGCGACGCGGCTTATCGCATATCCGAATAACCGAAATGCGAGAACATACTTCTCGCTTCTCGTCCGATTGCTTTTATTCTACTATTCGTTTTGTTCCCCTGTGACGGAAACAAGTTCAAGCGTGCTGCCTTCGTACGTTATTTTAACGGGCAAAGTAATTATGCCGTTTTCGCCGATAATCGCCTTATCTACTATGATAATACCGTTGCCGTCGCTTAATTTGATAAGCAAATCTACGTAATAAACTGTCGTCGATACTTCGCCGTCAACTTTCGTTTCACTCTCTAAGTTAAACTTATACGCCGCAATTACGCTCGATTTCTTTTCTTCTTCCTGTAAGTCCTTAACGGTTACCGTATTTGCCGTCGTATCGAATTTTATCGTTCTTTCACGCTCACTCTTTTCTTTATACGTTCCGCTTGCGATAACGCCGGAGAACTCGATTTCCGTAATTCTTAAATAAGAATCTTCTTTCCCGTTTTTCTTGTAATACTTTAATTCGGGTATAACGACGTTGTTCTCCCCGTCTATCGTCGCTTTTTCTATTCTTATCTGCTCGCCGCCGATTAAAACGATATAGTCGTAATACGTCGTCGCTGTCGCACTTTCACCGACGGTTTCTTCATAACTTCTTACGTAATACTCTGCGTCGAAAGATTGAGCGTCCATATCCACCTTTCCGTCCTTACGAAGCGTGATATCGGTAGCGCCGTATCGATTAAAATACATAACGTCTTCTCTTACGGGAACGTTTGTTTTTGAATACTCGTGCGTATATCCGGTGCCGTACCACTTCCATTGAGTGATTTTCCCGCTTTCAGCATCCACCGTGGCAAGAACCCCGTTCGCCACCACGACGTTTTCTTCGACGGGAACGACGTACACCAGCCTTTTAGCGCTATTTTGGTCGTCGCCGTGTATGTAGAACTTGACTTTATGAACGCGTTTTTCGTCTTTATTATCGTATTGCCCCGGATATGGCGGAGTGTATCGGGAACTATAATCGAATTTCAACGCCTCGCTTGCCGACGTGAATATAACGCCCTTTTCGGTTTTGTATACGTCTCCGGTCATACCGTACGTATACAGTTTGTCGTAATTTATTTTATTTTCATCAAATGCGATTTCTCTAAGAACGGTAAGTTGCGTCGTTTTGTCTACGGGGTAACGTTTGTTGCCGTGTTGATCATTTTCTTCTCCGTCTTCGCCGAAATAATCGACTAAGGTAAGCCCGTTGTCGTCAAACGATAGTTCTCCGTAAATAACGTATTGGTCCTTGCCGTTAAGACAGTTGTTTACCTTGCCCCAGTAATACTTATCCCCGTCCGTATAAAGGTCGTACGAGGCGAGTTCGTACGAGTGTTTATTGTTCGTATAATTCGTGTACCCTGCATAAATATTGCTCACACCGTTAAATACGAACTTGTATTTACCGTCGGCAGTTTTTATAATCGAGTACAAATCGGATAGTTTTGCACGGAAATCGGAATTACCTAATTTTTGATAGTCTGCGTACAAATATCCGTATACTCCGAGACGAACGTCAAAGTCATTGACGGGTTTTAACTCTCCGCTACGATATTTGAACTCGTTAATATCGCTGCTCGGGTTTCTTCCTTTCCACTCCGACGACCACCATTCATACGTGCCTCCGCCCGCTAAGTTTTTCTTAGAAACTCTTACAAGCGGATTATATGACATTCTCGTTTTATCGATTTCATCGTTATAATTCAATTTTTTGTTGAATTTGAACTCAAACGTACGGTAACTATCCTTGCCGACGGAGGAATCCTTAAACGTCATAACAATCCTTCTCTCCGCACTGTATTGCATGCTGCCGTTTAGGACGTCGTAATAGTATGCGTCTACGAGTTCGTAATAAGTATATCTGCTCTTGTTCCTGTTATAAGCAATCGAACTGTCGTAAACAAGAGAAATACCGTTTTTCTCAAAAGAATTTATCGCTAAATCCATATAGACGTAGTTAGGTCCGCCGTTGTCCGTTTCAAGACGCGTTTCGCGGTACGCTTTGTAGTAATGCCCGACTAGCGCTACTTGTTCGAGATCTTTCGGTTGAAGTTCTGTAAGTTTTGCGCGATAATATATAGTGCCGCTATTTTGTACGGTATTGTCGTTCGTATCCCATTCTCTGCCGTCTGCGGGTTCGAGTTGACGAAGGAAGTATTGCTTGTCGCCGCCCGTAGTTTGAAAATACCTATAATCGCCTATGGTCCCTTCCGACTTGTATTCGGTAACGATAGGCGCATAGTTGTTTCTAAGATATATCGTTTTCCCGTCTTTTTCCGCGTAATAAACGTAACTGATAGTACTGTTGTACGGGTTCGGGGTGCCGCGGAAAGCGGTCGATACGTTGGCTTTCAATTCAAAATACTCGTTGCCCCTTTCTACCCATTCTATTCTTTCATACGGTTTGTTATAGGCTTTCCCGAGATACTCATTGTCGATTTGTTGTTCAAAGCGAAGAGGTTTTACTATACCGTAGTCGTTATTCTTACCGACGCCGTCAATGTTTCCGTTTTCGTCTACTTTGAAGAACAAGTCATCGTGCCAATCGTTCATCGATCTAGTCAGGCAATAATAATCGCCGACTCTCATTAATACGTGACCTTTGTATTTATCGTCTTTTGACAATATGAAGTAATCTCTTTCAAGCGCGGTTTTGTCGTTTTCTCCGCCTAAAAACTGTATCGCGGAATCGCTGTAAAATCCTCGGTCTTCGCCTTTGCTATTCTCAGCGAAAAGTATCGTTGTTCCGCTATGAAAACTACTATCGCTTGGAATTTGATAGAAGCGTTTGTCGCGGAAAAGTTCCGTGACTTTTTCTTTTTCCTGTTCGTCCAACTCCCTCATCGCATAATACGGGTCTTGGTTCATTTTAATGAGGATTTCGTTATTCGTATCTTTTTCGATGCTGAACGGATAAATTTCACCGTTAAATTGGGTCGCTACAATCTTTCCGCTTTCGTCTTTATAAATTGCATTGTCGACGTCGTAATTTATTCGCAGTTCATCTCCGTTGTAACTCCAGTGGATAACCGATACTTTGTCGTTGTCGTTCGTGCCGGTAATGTAATAGAACTTACACTCGTATTTTTCGTGGAGTTGGCTTTCCAAATCGGATTTAACGACTTTGGTAAGCGTAATTTTTGCATACGTCGCGTTGTCGTTTATCCTAACTTCGTTTTCGCTAAGCGAAAGCGCGATAATTTTATCGTTTACTCCGTAGAAACAGCCGTTCGCCGTAAAAATTTCGTATGTTTCGCCGCCGTAAGACATATCGCCGACGGACGAAACCGAGATAAACTCATTCTCGGATTTTTTGTATGCGCCCGTATAGGTTGTCGTAGAAACTTTTTGCGCACGGAAGTAAGTGCTTTCACCGCGAACAAAATTCTCATCGAGCGTTATTCTTTCATAGTCGTATCTGTCGTATACCTCATATTCTCCGCGGACGAACACCGCAAAAAGGTCGGCTTTTTCCGATAGCGTCATAATTTGCGCTTCTTGCGTTCCGTTTACGAAAATACCTTTGCCGCTGCTCACTTTGATAAAGTTCTTATCGTCAAATATGTACATACCTTCATACGCGCTGTCTTTCTCGACGGCGATTTTGGTCGGTTTTTTGTAAGTTTTGGCTCCGAGCGTAAGATATTGTTCGTTGAAAACCGTTCTGACGAAATTGTTGTCTATAACGACGTAAACGTACCCTTTTATCATTATAGTGAAACTGCCGAGAGTCCCGTCGTTTAACACAATATAGTTATTCTTTACTCTCGCAACGTCTACTTTCCCGCTTTCGGTAACGTAATCGCCGCGATCTTTTTCTTCAAACGGAACTTCTCTTACGCCGTTGCAATAAACTTCTCCGTCTATTTCAAACTTTATGTACAAGCCGTATTCATTGTATTCTACGCTATGCGTGGCAATCGAATAATTTCCGTCTTTGTCTTCGGCAAGAAGTTTCGCTTCTTTTTTGCCGTCTTCGCCTTTCTCGGCAGACTGTTGATAGAGAGTAAAAGTTTTATCGAGAAAAGTAAACTCGGAATTATTGTTCTTCCCGACGTTGTTTACGGAGAACGGCTCTCCGCTTTCCACATCGCTTTCTCTGTACCACGACCCGGTGCCGGCTAAATTGCCTGCCTTTAGAGCAACGTAGTATTGTCTGTCGTTGTAATCAATCTTTTCCGCCCAGTTTTCACAGAAAACGACGTATTCGTTCCCTTTTTTATAGTAATATGTACCTTGACTGTTTGCTCTTTGATAAAGTTCGAGCGGTTCGCCGTCTACGCTAATCGTCGTTCCGTCTTTGTTTTTCTTGATTACGGAAATATCTCCGTCTCCGTATAATCCGGCAACGAACATATCGTTTATCAGCGTTTCTCCCGTAACCGTTTGGTATTTATCTTGCGGAACGTCGGGATTATCGTCGCCTTTTCTCGTAACGGAATAAGACCAGACGCTATCCGAATAACTCCTTCCGTCGCCGATTGCACGAATTCGTGCGGTTTGGTTCACTTCGAGGTAATAGTCGGTTTCGTTTTCTCCGAGCGTATAAACACTGCCGTCTACTTCGATTTCGTAGCGGATTGCTCCGTCGATTTTATCCCAACGTACGCGTTCCCCGTCAAGATACGGTTGCGGCGAAAAAAGCGTTTCGGCTGCCTTATCCTCGCGCGTAACGCTGTTGCTCCAATCGCTTTCCCCTTCGTATTTTTCGGCCGCTATCGCTTTTACCCGAAAAGTATCGCCATAGTCAAGATTAGCGTTATTGTCTTGCGTTACGCCGCGCTCTTCGCCGTTAAACTCCATTAAGTACTCGGTCGCGTATTCGACGTAATTCCAACGAGCGACTCCGTCTTCCCCGAGCGTAACCGTCGGTGCGTCGAGTTTAATGCGGTTCGGTTTATCGGGTTCGACTGTTCCGCCACCGTTTTCGCCGCCGGAACCCTGTTGCGCACAGGCAAGTAGCGTAAACGCGAATAACAGGGCAAGCAAAATAATAAAGATTGCAGAGATGCGTTTTTTCATATTCACTCCTTAACATGTTCATATAGGTACGAGATGAATTCGTTTTGCATCGCGGGTACCTAATTACAAATTGTTTCCTAATTATATATTATACAGATAAACAAACTCACTTACAAGGTTTTTTTGCTTTCTCACAGAATAAAATAAAAAAAACGGAAAAATAATTTCTTCCGTTTTCCCTTCGATTTGTTTACCCGTCGTCGGTTTCGTCTTTGACGTACTGCAAGCGATAAAGTTCGTAATATCTGCCTTTCTTTTTCAACAGTTGGTCGTGCGTTCCTTCTTCGACGATTTCGCCGTCGTGTATTAATATTATTTTGTCCGCGTGTTGTATTGTCGAAAGTCGGTGCGCGACTATTAGCATCGTTCCGCGTTTCATTAGTTTTTCTAAGGATTCTTGAATCAATACTTCGGTTTCGGTATCGATATTCGCGGTCGCTTCGTCTAATATCGTTATTTCGGGACGGTGTATAACCGTACGCGCAAACGATATTAACTGCCGTTGTCCCGCAGAAAAGTTATTGCCTCTTTCTCTGACCTCTTCGTCCAGTCCTTTCTCTAATTTGTTTACGAGTTTATCCGCGTTGACATAGCGGCATACTTCCATAATTTCTTCGTCCGTATATTCGTCTCTAAGCGCGATATTGCTCCTTATCGAACCCGAAAACAAAAACACGTCTTGCAGCATTTGTCCGAAGTGTTTTCTCAGCGACGAAAGTTTTATCTTGCGAATATTTATTCCGTCAAGCAATATCTCGCCTTTTTGTATATCGTAATTGCGCGTAATCAGCGACAAAATCGTCGATTTGCCCGAACCCGTTTGCCCGACAAACGCTACCGTTTCTCCCGCGTTGACCTTAAACGATACGTTCTTTAACACCCATTCGTTCTCGACGTAACTAAACCAAACGTTTTTGAACTCGATATCTCCCTTTATTTCGTCGAGTTCGATTGCGTCTTCCGCGTCTACGATTTCGCTTTTTACGTCGAACACGGAAAAAACTTTTTCCGCGCTTGCAAATGCCGATTGCAGCCAATTAAACTGTTCCGCAAGCCATTGTACGGGGTTAAAAAATCTTTCTATAAACATATAAAACGCGACGATTGTTCCGCCCGTTATTGCCTTTCCCAGTATCGACGCATTGTCGAGATAGCCTGCCGTTCCCGCAAAAAATATACAAATAACCGTACATATATACAGCATATAAACCATCGGTCTATATACGGAAAACACGAAAATTCTCTCCTTTCTCGCTTTGTATATCCGCTCGTTTTTATCGTCGAATTCTTTCATTTTTTTATCTTGACGGTTGAAAATCTGTATAACTCTCATTCCCGACAGATTTTCCGATAAAAAAGTATTCAAGTCGGTCGTTCCGTTTTTCACTCTGCGGTGCGCGCGCCTTGCGAATTTTCTAAACACCATAGTGATAAAAACTATAAACGGCATAAAACACAGCACGATCAACGCCATAACGTAGTTGACCGAAAACATTGCGACGGTCACGCCGAGCATTATAAAAACGTTTTTCACAAGGTCAACGATGACGTGCGTAAACATCGCCGAAAGGGCGTCTATATCGTTCGTTACCCTCGTGACGAGCGCGCCGTTATGGAGCGTGTTTATCTGGTTATGCGACAGATTCTCGATATGGAAAAACAAGTCTTTTCTCATATCCGAGATTATTTTCTGCCCGGTTTTTTGCAACACGACCGCTTCAAAATACGTCGCCACCATCGACACTATAATAATCGTCGCATACACTCCCACCCTGACAAAAAGTCCGCTGAGATTAAAATCCGTCTTAACCAACTCTTCCACGTCGGCAACCAACACGGGCGACAGTATACTGTACGTTACCGATAATCCCATTAAAACAAGCGCTAATATAAAACTCCTTCTATACGGTTTTGCGTATCTCAAAAGCCGCTTTATGAGTACCGAATCTTTCATTTTTCGGTTATACTCGTTTTCTACCGTTTTATCCTTGGCGACTAGGTACGCAAACAGCAATATACTCGCGAACACACCGATAACTGCGCCGACGATTATTACGGGTAAATACTTATTCATTGACCGTTTCCTCCTTTTCGTCGTCGAGTTTTTGAAGTTCCACCATCGTCTTATATTCTTCGACATGGTCGTATAGCCATTGATGCGTCCCTATTCCCACTACTTTCCCTTCGTCCAACAGAATGATTTTATCCATATCTTTTACTGTAAGAACTCTATGCGAAACGAGTATCGTCGTGCGACCTTTTCTCGTATTTTCTATCCCGTCCAAAATCATTCTTTCCGTTCTCGTGTCCACTGCCGAAACGGAATCGTCCAAAATCATCACGGGCGCTTCTTTCATAAACGCCCTGGCAATGGATATACGTTGTTTTTGTCCGCCCGAAACGGTAACGCCTCTTTCTCCGAGCACAGTATCGTATCCGTCGGTAAACTCTTCTATATCCTTATCCACGTCCGACAGGCGTGCGTATTCCGCTATTTTTTCGCGGTCGAACCTATCGCTTGCAAAGGCGATGTTTTCGGCTATCGTATCGCCGAACAAAAAGTTATCCTGCGGCACATACGAAAAATACCGACGCAACGAATCTATTTTTATATCGTTTACGTCTTTCCCGTCAACGAAAAGCGTTCCGTCCGGGACGTTATACGCACGGAGAATAAGTTCCGTTATCGTTGATTTGCCCGACCCGGTTTTGCCCACTATTCCTACGTTTTCGCCAGGTTCTATAACGAAACTGACGTCTTTAAGCGCGTCGTACCCTGCGTCGGGATAACAAAACGTGAGGTTTCTGAATTCGATTTTCCCTTTTACTTCTTCGATGTCCGTTGCCCCTTCTTTATCCGTGACGTCTACCTTTTCTTCCAGGAATTTTCCTACTCTTTTTAGCGAGGCTTTCCCTCTCGACCTCATTCCTATTAGTTCCGAAATCGACAAAATCGGCCAAATAATAGCGTTAAAATAGCCTAAAAACTCTACGAGTTGACCTGCATTAAACGTTTTTATATACACCAAATATCCGCCGTATCCTAAAACGATACAGATTACGAAGTTTATGAACAAGGTTATCGACACGTCTAGCAGCGTTGCCATTTTCGTATACTGCACGTTGATTTTTTCGTTCTCCACGTTGAGTTTCTTAAACGCGTGGAGTTCTTTTACTTCTTTTACGAACGCCTTAACGACGGCAAACCCCGAAAAAGTTTCTTGCGCAAAATCCGATATTCTTGAAAACGATTCTTGTCTTTCGTCCCACTTTTTAGAAAGAAATATTCCGACTATCGCGCTCGAAATAAGCATAAAACTCATCGGTATAAGCGAAAACAGCGTTAATTTCCAGTCCATCATCGCCATTTTATAAATGGACAAACCACCCAAAAACAGGGCGTCCGTAAACATCATCACTCCCCACCCGAAACAGTCTTGCAGCGTGTCGAGGTCGTTGGTGAAATACGACATAAGGCTGCCCACTTTGTTTATTTGGTAGAAGTTTGCCGATAAGTCTTTACATTTATCGAACATCTCGCGTCTTATGGCTTTTTCAATCTTTGCGGACGCGCCTAAAAAGCACATTCTCCAAGTAAATCGCCCGGCAATCATTACCGCAACAACGATTAACAGGGGCAAAAAAACGTGTTTTAACGCGACGTCCCACCCGAATGGCACTTTGACGCCGTCTATTTCTACAATTCCGTAATTTATCCCGTTTACCACGATACGATACGCCTCGGGGACTTTCATTTGAAAAAAGTCCACTGCTATCAGGGCCACAATTCCTATAAACAATACGGGAAAGAACTTCAAATAATATTTATTTATATTTTTTCCGAAAATCATAACTTTTACCGATTACTTCTATTCGTCGATTTTACCTTTCATTTTATTCGGCTTTTCAAAAGCCCAGTTATGCGTAAACGTCGTCGGAAAGGATTCCCTTCCCGACGACATAATTGCGAATTTTATTATTATAACTACTACATTGCCCTAGTTAAAAACTCCGAAAAGTGCCATTACGGCAACCGTTATTCCTCCGATAATCAAAACCGCAGGTAAAAACAACGTGAAGAATGCCGAAAGAAGCATTGCTACGTAATCTTTCCCTTCGACTTTCACTTTGTCTTCTTCGCCTACGGGCGTGTTTTTTTGCTCTTTCGCGACCTTGTTAAGTCGCGTCGTTAGCGCGAAAAAACCTTCCCGTTTAGGTTTATCCTGTTTATTGATTGGTTTTAATTTCATTCTCAGATAACGTTTTCTCCGAAGATTCCTGCGCGTTCTCTTCCGATTGAACTTTCATTGTTTTCTTTCTCATTTTAGGAAGTTCAAACAGATATTCGCCGTTTTCGTCCACTTTTCTGTCTAGGTTGTGGCAGGCTACGAAATGCCCCGGTTCGACTTCCGTCAACGTAGGCGGCACGCGTTTGCATTTTTCGCACGCCATATAGCATCTTGTGTGGAACTTACAACCCGTCGGGGGTTTAATCGGACTGGGAATATTCCCTTCCAAAAGTATACGCTCTTTGCTAAGGCTGTCTATATCCGTCGTCGGTATCGAACTCAACAAAGCAATCGTGTACGGATGGCGCGGGTCTTTGAAAATCTTTTCCGCGTCGGCAAACTCTACGATATTGCCGAGATACATTACGCAAATACGGTCGCTTATGTAGCGTACAACCGACAAATCGTGTGAAATAAACAGGTACGTAAGTCCGTTTTTCTCTTTCAAGTCTTCGAGCAAATTGATTATCTGCGATTGAATACTAACGTCCAAAGCGGATACGCACTCGTCGCAAACGACGAATTTGGGTTTTACCGCCAAGGCTCTTGCAATGCAAATACGTTGTCTTTGTCCGCCCGAAAACTGGTGCGGATAACGGTGCAACATATAGTCTTGAAGTCCGCACTTGTTCATCGTTTCGAGAATATATTCTCTCATCGCTTTGCTTCCGCGCTTGTAAAACTTATGCGTCACCAACCCTTCTTCTATTATCTGCCCTATTGTCATTCTCGGATTAAGGCTCGAATACGGGTCTTGGAATATGATTTGTAAATCTTTTCTAAGCGGACGAATTTCGTTATATTTAAGTCGCGCGAGGTCTATTCCGTAGTCAATCATTGCGTCGTACTTAACGAAATCCGGATTATCGGCATATTTCGCCTTAATGTCGGATAGTTGTTTTAACAACGCGTAATACCGTTCGGTTTCGGCATTTTTTTGCTGCTCTTCGAGTTCCAACGCTTTTTTGATTTTGGCTATTTTCTTTTCAAGCGATTGTTTCTTTTTTTCGTCGGCGTCTTCGAGTTGTCCCGTTACAAAATCCAGTTTCGCGTTATTGTTCACGATTTTTTCTTTAATTTTAACGTATCTTATGTTTGATTCGTAAATTTCAAGATTTTTTCTGATTCCTTCGATGTCTCTGACTGCGAAAAAACCTCCGACGACTTTAACTATGTGTTGCAATTCTGTTTCTGCGTTGGCGACAGCAAGATTTTTATTTTGTAACAGGAAAAAATCCGCGTTGTCTTCACCGACTTCTTCCACCGCCTGCACGAGTTTGTCCGCTTTTTCTTTGAGTTTCTGATACCTCTTCGTATAATAATCTAGGAATATCAGCGTTTTCTTGATGTATGAAGGAGCGACTTCCTCTATACTCCGCCCGTAATATATCGACTCTCCCGCCGTTTGATCGTAAAGTTGCAACAATACCCTTCCTAAGGTCGATTTTCCGCATCCCGATTCACCGACGACGCCGATCGTTTCCCCTTCGTATACGTCGAACGATATTTCTTCGTTGGCTTTAACGTAAAACTGTTCTTTTTGGAATATGGACGATTTGGCAATAGGAAAATATTTTTTGAGATTAGTTATACTCAACAACTTCTTTTTGGTGTTCGACACTATTCCTTACCTCCTTTTCGGGATAAAAACATCTGACTTTTTGATTAGGAGCGACGTCTATGAGTTCCGGCTCCTCTTCCATACAACGCTCGGTACAGTATTTGCACCTAGGCGCAAACTTGCAACCCTTAGGCAGTGCCAATGGATGCGGAACGTTGCCGGGAATGGGTTCGAGCCGTTCGTTGTCGCCGTCAAGTCGCGGTACGGCTCGCATCAACCCTTCGGTATACGGGTGACTTTGCTTGCAATCTCTAAAAATAATTTTTGCGGGGGCTTGTTCGACAACCTGTCCGCAGTACATTACGACTACGTCGTCCGCCATCTCGTTTATAACGCCTAAATCGTGCGTGATAAAGATAATCGACGTCCCGTTTTCCGCTTGCAGTTGGTTCATAAGATGCAAAATCTGCGCTTGTATGGTAACGTCGAGCGCCGTCGTCGGTTCGTCCGCTATCAATATCTTCGGCTTACACGCAAGCGCCATCGCTATCATTACCCTTTGTCGCATTCCGCCCGATAGTTGGTGCGGATACTGTTTCAAAACAGCCTCGGGGTTCGGAATTTGTACCGCTTCCAACATTTCAAGCGCTTTCTCTTCCGCCTCTTTCTTTTTCATCTTTTGGTGTATGATAAAAGGTTCGGAAAGTTGTTTCTTCACGCTGAATACAGGGTTAAGACTCGTCATCGGTTCTTGGAATATAACCGAAATCGCGTTACCCCTGACGTTATACATATCGTTCATCGAAAGTTTCGTCAAGTCCTTGCCTTCGAATAATATCTCGCCGCGCTCAATCCAGCCGTTTTCGTCCAAAAGCCGAAGAATACTCATCGCTTCGACGCTCTTTCCGCTGCCGGACTCGCCGACTATGCCGATTGTTTTACCCTTATCTACGGAATACGAAACCCCGTTAACCGCCTTGACTATACCTTTCTTCGTGCGGAAGAACGTATGCAAATCTTTTACTTCGAGTAATGCCATTTTCGTCCCTCCTTATTTGTCTTTGGTTGATTTGGGATCCATAACGTCCCTCAACGTGTCGCCGATAATGTTAATACAAATCGTAGTTATCAACAAGAACAACGACGGGAACAGCCATCTCCACCAGAACTGAGATATAACTATTTCGCTATTACATTTATTTAGCATATTACCCCAGGTGGGTCTCGGAAGAACAACGCCGAAACCTAAGTACGAAAGGGAGGCTTCGGTAAGCATACAACCTGCAAAATCCAAGGTCATATTTACCAAAATTACCGATATAACGTTTGGCAGTATATGCTTAAACGCAATGCGGTTTTCCTTTACCCCCATCGCCTTTGCGGCGGTGACGAATTCTTTTTCTCTTTCCGCAAGAACCTGACCTCTAACCATACGAGCAAGTCCCGTCCACGAGAGTAACCCCAAAATTACCATTATAATGAATATACGAGTGTCTTCGGTTACGGACGTACCCGCAAGAACAGCGGAAAGTATAATCGCAAACGGTAAAAACGGTATCGACGAAACTACTTCCGTAATACGCATCAGCACTATGTCTACCCAACCGCCGAAATATCCCGATATAACGCCTATAATAATTCCGATTAACGAAGAAATAATAACGGCAACCGCGCCTATGGTCATAGTCATCTTCCCGCCGTGAATAACTCTCTTAAACACGTCTCTGCCTTGATCGTCGGTTCCGAAGAAGTATCCTTTAAGTCCGTTTTTAGCCACAACGTCCCTATTTTCGTCTACCAAATAATTTTGGAAAGAACAAGCGTATGCGGTCGAACCTTCTTTTATCGACGAAAATCCCGTCGCTTGACCGAATTCGTTTCCGCCGAAAGCATATACTCTGTTTTTGTTTGTCGTAACGAGAAAATGAGAAGTTCCTCCTTCGATGGCCGTCGGAAATTCGCCTTCTTGAAAAACAGGTACGGGCACGTCGGATGAAATCCAACCGAGTGTTCCCAACTCTTTTCCGTCTATAATTACCGAGATAGCAGACTCCGTACAAGCAAAATTCGTTATCTTTTTACCCTTTAAGTATTCTTCTACGGGATATTCTTTACCGTTAACCTTTATAATCGGATATTGCTGCTCGGCTTTTCCCAGCCAGAGCGTTCCGTCTTTTAAGAGAGCAACCGCATTACTCTTCAAAAATCCGACCTTTTCCACGTTGGTAAGTTTGTTGAGTTCTTTCATATTGCCGGCACCGGAGTTCATATTTCCCCAACCGATAACCGTGCCGTCTTTCATCACTATCGCGCTTACCTGATATCCGCATTCCAACTGTTGAACGTTGTTAACGTTAATTCTGCCTCTTTGTAAAATTGACGGCATATTAATTACGGTAGGCTGTCCGTAAAGCGAGCCTTTATCCCCGTATTGAGCGTTGTTATATTCTCCCCAACCGTAAACTTTACCGTCGGCTGTAATCGCTATGGCGTGGTCCACACCGGCGCCTATAAATTTTACCTCTTTTTTGTCGAGGTCTTCCGGGTATTTTTTCATATTGGCATTAGTTGCCGAATTTGAAATTTTTGTGTTTCCCCACACGTACATCTTACCGTCTTCGGATAATCCCACCGAAAAATAACTAAACGAAGCAAGATCTTTTACGTTAGACGACAATTTCCCCGGAATTTTTAAGAAATTATATCCTGGGGCCAAATTTACGTGACGACTTTGCGTATAATTGACATCCATCGGCCAAATAAGAGGTCCGAAGATTGCCAAAAAGAACATTACCAAAAATACAACCAACGAAATTACTGCCAATTTGTTGGAGAAGAAATTTTTTGCAATCTCTTTCCCGGGGGTTTCGATGGCTTCTACGCTAAAATCAGGGGCGGCTTCCTTGCTTGCTCCCATAAGCGTGCGTTTTGTCCAACGCCACAACGTTTTCCCTGCCGTACCGAAAGTTTTGCCTACCTTTTTGAAAAATGAATTAACTTTATTAGGAGACTTTTCAACGACTGTCTTCTCTTTATTTTTCATAAGCGCGACCTCCTATTTATTCACGCGAATACGCGGGTCGATAACACCGTAAAGAATGTCAATCAACAAATTACCCATCAACGCGATAATGATGTAAAACATCTGCAAAGTTAAAACAACGTTGTAATCGTTGGCGTTAAGCGAAGAAATATATACTTTGCCCATACCTTCGATTTGGAAGATTGTTTCTATCATAATCGAACCCGAGAAAATGCCCAAAAACCAACCCACGACAAGCGTTACGATAGGTATCAAGGCATTGCGCCATGCGTGTGAATAAATTACCGTGCGTTCTTTAAGACCTTTGGCTCTTGCCGTGCGGATGCAGTCCATTGACAATGCCTCTATCATCGACGCTCTCACGTATCTCGTCATGCCGCCAAGCGAACAAAACGTCATTACAATAAGCGGAAGACATAAATAATACAATTTATCGAAAAACGCCACAATTCCCGTATAAGGGTTTCCCGGAGTGCCCATCCCGGACACTGGGAAAATCGGGATAAGAATGGCAAACAAGAAAATAAACAAAATCGCCACGATAAACGTCGGCATACTGTACCCTATGATACTGCCCACCTGTATCGCAGTATCTCGCTTGCTTCCTTTTTTTACGGCGCAAAAAATACCGAGCGGAATAGTTACCGCCAAAGCAATGACTGTAGCAATAATATTAATGAATATCGTCGTTTTCATCGGCTCTCGCACGACGTCCATAACGGGTTTGACCACAGTCAAATAACTATCCCCGAAATCTCCTTGGAGCATTCCGCTGAATTTGCCGTTTTTGGGCATCAGACCAAGCCACGCAAGCCATCGCTCAACTATGTTGATGTCGTTACCTTCTTTATCCTCATATCCGAGTTCGACTCGATAATCGTGATATAGTTTCTCCAATTTTGCGGGACCGTTGGGATCGTTTTTGTAAACCCCCCTCTGCGCCTCGGATAACGTCTTAGCGCGGTCAAACGGGACGGCGTCAAAGATTACATACATCAAAAACGATAACATAAAGAAAACCAATAAAATGTATAGAAATCTCTTTAGTAGGTATTTTCCCATTGTTTTACTCCTATTATCGTATTGCTGAAAGCGCTTAAAAAACCTATTTTACATAAAACGGCATTCCTATCGGAACGCCTCATAATTTTTATTAAAATTAAACTACGATTTTCGTAAACGCTTTCACCGATACGGTCGGGGAGCGCGAGTCTCCCCGACGTATAATTTGAATTTTATGAAGAACTATTTAATCTTTTGATAAAGAAGTTCTTGTGCCGCATTCCAGAAGGGTCCGGTTTGGAGACCGTCGAGTTTGCTGCTGTTGTACACATCGTAATAGATGTTGCTGTAAAGAGGAATATCGGGCAAAAGTTCGTTCCATCTTATCATATACGCCTTGAACCACTTGTTGTATTCATCGACATCGCCGGGTTTTACGCTGTATACCATTGCTTGCGAGAGATAGTTCATACCGAGTTTTCCGCCGGATTTAGCCACCGCTTCATCATAAGTGAGATTTTTATTGCTCTTATCAGCCCACTTGAACGCCGCGTCATACGGGTCGGAAAGTTTGTTCGAACTGTATCCGAAATATTGGGCATATTCGGGGTCGGCTTTATCTACCCAGTTGAAAGCGTAATCATACATTGCCGTGTTCCAACCGGTAGCCAAGTTAAACATACCGTATTGCGGAGTGCCGCCATAACCTTGAGATGCTAATCTTTTAATTTCACCTATAAGTTTAGGGAACGAACCTTCCGTCTTGGTGATAAGCATACCGAGAGTCTTAAGAGAATCTTTCGTCTTTAATTTAGTCGTCAACAATTCGGAAACTTCATTGTCTTCCGTGGAGAACCAGTTGATGACGAGAGGCATATAATAGTCGTTTCCTACTTTAAGTGTCTTATACGAAACACCTTCGCTGGTAACGCCTTGATAGGTCTGGTTTACGTTGTTGGGACCGTATTCGGAAGCCGAAAGTTTTTTGTATCTAACAGCGTCCGCACCCGTGCCCGCCGTCCAGTTTGCGCCTTTATTTTCTCCGGTGCTGGTATAAGTCCAACCGCCGTCAACGAGAACTTTCTTTGCATTGTCTGCGGATACCGCATAATCTTTAATCGCGTTGGCGAGAGAATCGCCGAGAGTAATCGCCGCGTCAAAATTAACCGAATAAGGTGCGGAGACAACCGAGCCGTAGCCTTGAAGGAACGTGTTGGCAAAGTCGGGTCTATCCAAACTGTACGCAACCGCTTGTCTTACTTCGGCAAACATCGTAGGTCCGAAATCGCAATCGAATTGAACTTTACCGTAACCTGCTCTGTCATAGTGGTTTTCCTTAAAGTGTCCGGTCGAGAAAGCCATAGCGAGAGCCGCATTGACGGATTCTCCGCCGGTAAGACCTTCCAAAATATCTACTTCGCCGTTTTTAAGCGAATTGATTTGCGTAGCGGCTACAACTTTTCTGATAACGATTTTAGGAATACTTCCTTTTTGACCCTCGAAGTTACCTTTGTAATTTTTGTTAAGAGCCAAAGTCACTTCTTTTTTGGATTCATCCCATTTTTCAATGGTATAAGCGCCGGTAAACGCGTACTTAGAGGTATCGTATCTTGCCGCTTTGAGGTGAGCGACCTTCTTGTATTCGTCGCCTTTCTTTTCGTACCAGTTGCCGTCGAGATAAGCGCCGTTGCCGTCGTCTTTTACGGAAACGCCGTCACCGAGAACCAGTTTCGAATCGTAAGGCGTAAGCAGACCGTAGGTGTCGGCATAATAATAAGGATAGAATTCGGAAGAAATCTCTATGGAGAATTTGTAATCTCCCAAAAGTCTGAGACCTTTCAATTCTTTGGTCGCTTTTTCTCCCGCATTCGTACCGTTGTAAGCACTGAAAGTATCAAAGCCGACGATAGCGTTTCCCGCTTGTGCCAACCCAAAAGCGTCTTCTGCAACGGGGGTGCTCATCGCGAGAGCGTAAGCCAAGTAGTTTGACGCTTTCACTTCTTCTCCGTTGCTCATTTTGAGACCCTTATTGAGTTCCACGGTGATTTTGAAATTCTTCGTTCCGTCGCTGTTTGCAATTTCTTCTTCCGTTTTACTTTTTACGGCAGTGTCGTTCCAAACATAAGCGCCGCCACGATTAATTTCCATCGTAGAGTATCCCGTCGTCAATTTTGAGACGTCTTGGTCGGTTGCATTTGCGCTAGAACTTCCGATTCCCGGCCAACGGAAATCCCCGGAAAGTTCGGTAGAAGAACCGATGATAATGGTATCGTACGTCGCTTTGGTACAAGCAACGATACCACTAATCGCCAAAACAACTACGACCAGCGTTGCAATGACTAGTAATAGAGTTTTTTTCGTTTTCATTAATCTTACCTCCATGTAGATTTTATATTTTTCCATGTTAAGATATATGATACACCTTGTCGAACTACTGTGTAAAGCATTTTTAAGATATTTTTAATATTTTTCGATTTTTTTTGTTTCGACAACCGATATTTTTCTTTATTTTGATTATTTTCTACATAAATAAATTAAATATTTTTCCGTTCCGCACGCTTTATGCGACGTAAAAAACGCGCCGCTTTACGCGACGCGTAAAATGTTTTTTCCTTTTGTTAATTTAGCACGAACCTCATTGCCACGGGGTTATGGTCGGAGTATTCAAACCCTGTCACAACGTTTTTAAGATTGACGACTTTGACGTTTTTGCTCGTCAAAAAACCGTCCACGATTATAGTAAAGTTGCCTTCTTCGTAAGGAACGTCGCAGTTCCGACAGGTAGGATTAACTTCTCCGTCGTCGTAAGCGTCCGCTCTCTCGATACCCGAATAATTCTTCAGTATGTCCATCGGAAACGGTTGCGCCCAGCCGAAATCGACTTCGCCGCCGCCGTTGAGTTTTTGCGTAGAATCACCCGTAAAATCGTGGTTAAAATCTCCGCCGCAAACGGCATAGTTACCTTTTTCATACTCGGTTTGCATATCCGTAAGCAACATATTTACTTGCGCCGAACGAATTTCGTCGCTGCCGCCGTACGCCGAAAGATGAACGTTAAACAATACGAGTTCTTTCCCGTTATCGACGGGAACTCTTGTTATCGAATAACATCTGTCCAAATCCAAAAACTTGGAAAAACCCGTCGATATAGGCAGACTTCTTCTAAGCGACGACGTGATTTTCGACTTGGAAAAAGTCATTATTCCCGCTTTTGACGCGCCGTGCGGTTTGGTCAACGGGTACATCAAATACGCCGAATGATAGTTCTCTGCAAACGCCGACGCATAATCGGCAAAATACGGATTTATGAGCGTCCTTTGGTCGATATGATGACTCCTGTCCGCATCCGTGTCTATTTCTTGAAAAAGCACGAAATCGGGATTAAGCGATTTAACGGTTTGCGCTCCCTTGTTTATGGCTGTTCTTACGCTCTCCGCGCTCTTCGCTCTCGACTCTTTACCGCCGTCCATAAAAAACGTAAAATCGCGCGTGTACGCGCCAAACCCGAGATTTTGCGTAACTACAACGTATTCTTTGCCGACTTCGGCAACGTCGCTTACTTCCGCTCCCCCGACTTCTAACTTTAGATTGTCTTCTATTCTCGAATAGGAAAAAACCACGTACCCGAGATAACTAAGAACTGCTAAAACGACAACCAAAACTATCGCTATCAATACTTTGAATGTTATTTTTAACGCTTTATTCATTGTTCACTCCTTTTTACTAATTGTACCACGTTCGCACAATTATACAAGCCATATATTAAATATAACTTATAGAATATACAATATAAGCAAACTCACCTTATGAAACCGTTCGTAAGTATCGTTACGCGAAAATTAGTATCGGAGGAACACTTCTACTTCCGACGCAATGACATTATCCCTAAATAATAATTTTATCCTTGCATAATTTTTTATCGTGTTCGTTTAGCGTCCCACCCTATTGGATAAATTAAACGCATTTTGTGAATATTTGAAATAAAGCGGAATCAACTTCCGTTATATCTTTCATATACATTTCTGTTTTCATCGCCCGGTTGGGTTTTGTTGTATGTACGTACAAAAAACCGCGCGGTTCGAATTCGACAAGATAAAATATTACGTTGTCGTCTTTATCGCGTAGCGGATATACGGCAAAATCGGTAAACTCGTCGTCGCCTATATAGTTTTCGCGTACGATTTTCGAAATTCTTTCGATGTGTTGCGAAGTGGTGTATTTTGCGGGATCGTCGTAATTGAGAAACGCGCTCAACGCCGCCTCGCACCCTCCGAGCATTAAAATACAGATTATTACTAAGAGCGTTAAAAAAGCAATTATTTTTGTTCTTTTCATATAGTCACCTTACTGTTCGGTCGGTTGGTTATGGAAAATATCCCGATACAAAGATAAAAAAAGCGCGACGAAACAGATTATTTC
>CAKQTC010000001.1 GCA_934274515.1 uncultured Clostridia bacterium | reverse complement strand
CTGCCGTAGCGGCTACTTGTACCGAAAAAGGTAAAACCGAAGGTAAACATTGTTCGGTTTGCAACGAAATACTCGAGAAACAAACCGAAATCGCCGCACTCGGACATGACTATAGCGAAGAATGGACTATTGACGTACCGGCAACCTGCGTTGAAAAAGGTAGCAAATCTCACCATTGCTCACGTTGCGACGAAAAAACGGAAGTAACGGATATCGAACCGCTCGGACATGACTATAGCGAAGAATGGACTATCGACGTACCGGCAACCTGCGTTGAAAAAGGTAGCAAATCGAAACATTGCACGCGTTGCGAAGAAAAAACGGAAGTAACGGATATCGAACCGCTCGGACATAATATTCAAAACGGTATATGTACGCGTTGTAACGCCGTAGAATTAACACTCGAATATTCATATAATAGCAGTACTAAAACGTATTCCGTAATCGGCTATTCGCGCGAAGAAACCGTAGTGATAATTCCCGACACATATGACGACGGAACAAACGGCGAACACTCCGTAACAAGCATCGGCGATTGGGCGTTTTCTGGCTGTAGCGGACTTACGAGCGTGACTATCGGTAATAGCGTGACGAGCATCGGCTCTTATGCGTTCAGCAACTGTAGCGGACTTACGAGCGTAACACTACCCGACGGCGTGACAAGTATCGACAATGATGCGTTCGCGTGGTGTCGCGGACTTACGAGCATAACCATTCCCGACAGCGTGACGAGTATCGGCTCTTCTGCGTTCAACGGCTGTAGCGGACTTACGAGCATAACTATCGGGAATAGCGTGACGAGTATCGGCGATTGGGCGTTCCACAACTGTAGCGGACTTACGAGTATAACCATTCCTGACAGCGTGACTAATATCGGCTCTGGTGCGTTCCGCGACTGTATCGGACTTACGAGCGTAACTATCGGTAACGGCGTGATAAGTATCGGCTCTTATGCGTTCGAGGGCTGTAACGGTCTTACGAGCATAACTATCGGTAATGGTGTGACTAGTATAGGCGATTATGCGTTCGAAGGCTGTAGCGGACTTACGAGCGTGACAATCGGTGATAGCGTGACGAGTATCGGCAATAAGGCGTTCTACTACTGTAGTGGACTTACGAGCGTAACTATCGGTAACGGCGTGATAAGTATCGGCTCTTATGCGTTCGAGGGCTGTAACGGACTTACGAGCATAACTATCGGTAATAGCGTGACTAGTATCGGCAATGATGCGTTCAGCGGCTGCACTAATATAGAAACAGTGACCATTCCTACGCTTGCGATAGATGATATACCTAGGGGTAATCTAAAAACCGTTATTATTACGAGCGGAGAGAGTATCGAAGATAGGGCGTTCGAAGATTGTCGCGGTCTTACGAGCGTGACTATCGGTAATAGCGTAACGAGTATCGGCGATAGGGCGTTCTACAACTGTAGCGGACTTACGAGCATAACCATTCTCGACGGCGTGACTAGTATCGGCGGTTGGGCGTTCTCTTATTGTCGCGGACTTACGAGCGTAACCATTCCCGACAGCGTGACTAGTATCGGCTCTGGTGCGTTCCGCGACTGTAGCGGCCTTACGAGCGTAACTATCGGTAATGGTGTGACTAGTATAGGCGATTATGCGTTCAGCAACTGTAGCGGACTTACAAGCGTAACAATACCCGACGGCGTGACTAATATCGGCTCTGGTGCGTTCCGCGACTGTAGCGGCCTTACGAGCATATCTATCGGTAATGGTGTGACTAGTATAGGCGATTATGCGTTTTCTGGCTGTAACGGACTTACGAGCATAACTATCGGTAATGGTGTGACTAGTATAGGCGATTATGCGTTCGAAGGCTGTAGCGGACTTACGAGCATAACTATCGGTAATGGTGTGACTAGTATAGGCGATTATGCGTTCGAAGGCTGTAGCGGACTTACGAGCGTGACAATCGGTGATAGCGTGACGAGTATCGGCAATAAGGCGTTCTACTACTGTAGTGGACTTACGAGCGTAACTATCGGTAACGGCGTGATAAGTATCGGCTCTTCTGCGTTCAACGGCTGTAGCGGACTTACGAGCATAACTATCGGTAATAGCGTGACTAGTATCGGCAATGATGCGTTCTACGGCTGTAGCGGACTTACGAGGATATATTACACGGGCGATATAGCAGGTTGGTGCGGAATAAGCGGACTAGGTAATATAATGTCCTCATCTCGCACTTTGTATATTGACGGTAAAAAAGTAGAAGGTGATTTAGTTATTCCCGACAGCGTGACAAGTATAGGCGAATATGCGTTCGCGTGGTGTAGCGGACTTACGAGCATAACCATCCCCGACAGTGTGACTAGTATCGGCGATGGTGCGTTTAGCGGCTGTAGCGGACTTACGAGCATAACCATCCCCGACAGCGTGACGAGTATCGGCCGGAGTGCGTTCGCGTTGTGTAGCGGACTTACGAGCGTGACAATCGGTGATAGCGTGACGAGTATCGGCGATTATGCGTTCAGCGGCTGCTATAAACTTGTCGAAGTATACAATAAGTCTTCATTGAACATTACGGCAGGCGGTAGTGATTATGGTTACATCGGTTACTTTGCCAAAAACGTCTACACCAAAGATGGACAAAATAAATTAAAAACCGACGAAAACGGATATATTATTTATAACGACGGCGAAGATAAAATACTTATAGGATATACGGGTACGGAAACCGAACTTACTTTGCCCGAAGGAATTGCCGAGATATATAAATACGCATTCTATGAAAACAATAAAATTACCAAAGTTATTATACCCGACAGCGTGACGAGTATAGGCTCTTATGCGTTCTACAACTGTAGCGGACTTACGAGCATAACCATCCCCGACAGCGTGACGAGTATCGGCTCTTCTGCGTTCAGTGGCTGTAGCGGTCTTACGAGCATAACCATTCTCGACGGCGTGACTAGTATCGGCGGTTGGGCGTTCTCTTATTGTAGCGGTCTTACGAGTATAACCATCCCCGACAGCGTGACGAGTATCGGCAATGATGCGTTCTACGACTGTAAGAATCTTACTATTTACTGCAAAGCGACTTCGAAACCGAGCGGTTGGAATAGTTATTGGAATCCCGGTGGTTGTAAAGTAGTATGGGGTGCAAAATAGTCCGACTGATTTGATTTGCACGTATAAAGATCAAGGGGGAAAATGAATAACTCCGCGCTTTTTCGGCGCGGAGTTATTCTAGTCCTTATTTATGAGTGTTAACAAGTTTATTCGTTTCGAAAAACTGCATTTTTTGTGCGAAAAATTCGTATTTTTGTTTGACAAGGAAAAAAGCAGTTGCTATAATAGTAAGGCTTATGTGGAGACGCATAGGTTTTTGCCGCCCCGAAAATGCTTAAAGGGCGGGTCACGGAGAAAGTCCGACGGACGGCTGTCGTCGGAAAGAGTGCGTGAAGAGAGCGCGAAACAAAGGTGTGACGTCGAGCGTTCGTCTTGTCGGAAACGAACAAAGGTTACAGTCGGAATAAGGCGGGTTTATCCTGAAAGGGTTGAAAAGGATAAATTCATCTATATAAAAGAGGAGGATTTTGAATGCCAACAATTAACCAACTGATAAGGCAGGGCAGGGAAAAACAGGTCAAGAAAAGCCAAACCCCTATGATGGAAAGATGTCCGCAGAAGAGAGGCGTCTGCTTGTCCGTTACTACTACTACCCCTAAAAAGCCTAACTCCGCGGTAAGAAAAATCGCAAGAGTGCGTTTGGTAAACGGTATGGAAGGTACGGTATACATTCCCGGTATCGGACATAGTTTGCAAGAGCACAGCGTAGTTCTCGTCCGTGGCGGCAGAGTTAAGGATTTACCGGGTGTTCGTTATCACATTATTCGTGGTACGCTCGATACGGCAGGCGTTGCGAAACGTAACCAAGCCAGATCCAAATACGGCGCGAAAAAGCCCAAATAAATTCAATTATAGTTTGAATTTAACCCTATTATCAAATATTACAGGAGGACATAAATATGCCTAGAAGAAGTGGAGTTCCTAAGCGTGAAGTTTTGCCTGATCCGATTTACAATTCCAAAGTCGTTACCAAACTCGTCAATCAGATTATGCTTGACGGAGAAAAGGGCGTAGCGCAGAAAATAGTATACGGAGCGTTCGACGTTATTCAAGAAAAAACGGGTTTGAACCCGAACGACGTTTTCGTACAGGCTTTGGAAAACGTAATGCCTACTCTCGAAGTTAAGGCGAGAAGAATCGGCGGAAGTAACTATCAAGTACCGCTTGAAATTCGTCCCGAAAGACGTCAAACGTTGGGAATCAGATGGATAGTATTGTTTGCGCGTAAACGCAGCGAGAAACAAATGTATCTCAGACTTGCGGGAGAACTTATGGACGCTTACAACAACGCAGGCGGCGCGGTCAAGAAGAAAGAAGACACGCATCGTATGGCGGAGGCGAACAAAGCGTACGCGCACTATCGTTTCTAATGTCGTATATAGCGATTATTACGGAGCATTGACAGCAATCGGGCATACCACCATTTATAGTAGTATGCTCGCTTTGTTTATCGGGATATACGCTTTTAAGTCCCGATTAAAATACCAAAGATAAAATTTTTCCGCGGTTTTACTCATAACGAGAGTAAAACGGGTAATAACAGTAAAGTAAAATAGCAAGGAGAAGTCAATGGGAAGAGAAGTACCCTTAGAGAAATTCAGAAATATAGGAATAATGGCGCACATCGACGCCGGAAAGACCACCACAAGCGAACGTATCCTTTACTACACCGGGCTTACGCATAAACTCGGCGAAGTTCACGAAGGCGCGGCTACGATGGACTGGATGGAGCAGGAGCAAGAAAGAGGTATCACCATCACGAGCGCGGCGGTTACCACGCACTGGCTCGGACATACGATTAACGTCATCGATACCCCCGGACACGTCGATTTTACCGTTGAAGTAGAAAGAAGTTTGCGCGTTCTCGACGGCGCGGTTGCGGTTTTTTGTGCGAAAGGCGGCGTAGAACCGCAAAGCGAAACCGTATGGCGTCAGGCGGACAAATACAGCGTTCCGAGAATTGCGTTCGTAAACAAAATGGATATCAACGGCGCGAATTTCTACAACGTGGTCGAAATGATGAAAACTCGTCTGCACACCACGCCCGTACCGATTGCTTTGCCTATCGGAAAAGAGGCGGACTTTATCGGTATCGTAGACGTCATCAAACGTCAGGCGCTTATCTACAACGAGGACAAAACGGGTAAAAACTATACCGTAACGGAAATTCCCGCGGACATGAAAGACGCGGCGGAAGAAGCGAGAAGAAACATAATCGAAGTTTGCGCGGACTATGACGACGAGATTATGATGAAAGTACTCGAAGACGAAGAAGTTACCGAAGAAGAAATAATGCCCGCGCTTAGAAAAGCGACGATTGCGATGAAAGTCACCCCCGTGCTTTGCGGTAGTTCTTATCGTAACAAAGGCGTACAAAAACTTCTCGACAGCATCGTAGCGTTGTTGCCGTCGCCTATGGATATTCCGGCGGTTACGGGAACGGACGAAAAGGGTAACGAAATCGAAAGACATCCCAGCGACGACGAGCCGCTTTGCGGACTCGCGTTCAAAATCGCGGTTGACCCGTTCGTAGGAAAACTTACGTTCTACCGTATATACAGCGGTAAACTTACGAAAGGAATGAGCGTATACAACTCGAACAAGAAATGCAAAGAGAGAGTGGGCAGACTTATCAGAATGTTTGCCAACGACAGAATAGACATCGACGAGGCGTATGCAGGCGATATCGTAGCGATTATCGGATTGAGAGAAACCACGACCGGAGAAACGCTATGCGACATAGCCAAACCGATTATACTCGACAGCATGGTATTCCCGGAACCCGTCGTAAGGCTTGCAATCGAACCTAAGACGAAAATCGGACAAGAAAAAATGAGCCTTGCGCTTGTTAAACTTTCCGAAGAGGACCCGACGTTCCGTACTTACACCGACAAAGAAACCGGACAGACGATTATCGCCGGAATGGGAGAACTTCACCTTGAAATCATCGTAGACAGACTTCTGCGCGAGTTCAAAGTGGAAGCGAACATCGGTAAGCCGCAAGTTGCTTACAGAGAAGCGGTTAAACGCGCGGCGCGCGGCGAAGGCAGATACGTAAGACAGTCGGGCGGTAAGGGACAATACGGACACTGTATTATCGAACTCGAACCGAACGAACCCGGTAAGGGTATCGAATTCGTGGACGAAATCGTCGGCGGCGTAATTCCGAAAGAATTCATCAAACCCATCGAAGACGGCATCAGGGAAGCGGCTAAGGGCGGCGTTCTGTGCGGATACGAAATGGTAGACTTCAAAGTAAGGCTTGTAGACGGTAGTTATCACGACGTAGACAGTTCGGAAATGAGTTTTAAGATTGCGGGCAGCATGGCATTCAAAGACGCGGCGAAGAAAGCGGACCCGACCATTCTCGAGCCTGTAATGAGCGTAGAAATCACCGTTCCGAGCGAATACTTGGGCGACGTTTTCAACACCGTAAACTCGAGAAGAGGAACGATAAAGGAAATGAACGACAGAAACGGCGTAAAGATTATCGATTGCGATATTCCGCTCAGCGAAATGTTCGGTTATGCAAACGTACTGAGAAGCGCGACGCAGGGCAGAGGAAACTACAATATGCAACTTAACTGCTATATGGAAGTTCCTAACAGCGAAAAGAAACGTCTTCTCGAAGGCTTGAAAGCCGAATAACTTAAAGAAAACGTAAAAAACGCAGTTTTTTCCCGTTTTTTAGTAGGACGAGAAAAAAATTGAAAAAATGCGTGACAAGTGTAAAAAAATATATTATAATCATTAAAGACTAAAATACAAAATATCTATTGGGAGGATATTCTAAAAATGGCAAAAACTAAATTTGAAAGAACTAAGCCGCACGTTAATATCGGAACCATCGGTCACGTTGACCACGGTAAAACGACTTTGACTGCCGCTATCACGATGGTATCTGCCGCTGCGGGTAACGCGGAAGTTATGCGTTATGACGAAATCGACAAAGCGCCGGAAGAAAAAGCAAGAGGTATAACGATTAATACTGCTCACGTTGAATATCAAACGGCTACCCGTCACTACGCTCACGTTGACTGCCCCGGACACGCGGACTACGTTAAGAACATGATTACCGGTGCCGCTCAAATGGACGGTGCGATTTTGGTTGTTGCGTCTACCGACGGACCGATGCCGCAAACTCGTGAACACATATTGCTCGCTCGTCAGGTTGGCGTTCCTTACATCGTAGTATTTATGAACAAAGTTGACCAAGTTGACGACCCCGAACTTCTCGACCTCGTTGAAATGGAAATCAGAGAACTTCTTTCGAGTTACGACTTCCCCGGCGACGACATCCCGGTAATCAGAGGCTCCGCGCTTAAAGCGATGCAGGCTGCTGCCGCAGGACATGCCGACAGCCCGGATTGCGATTGCATCAGAGAACTTCTCAATGCTATCGACACCTACATCCCCGCCCCCGAAAGAGACACCGACAAACCCTTCCTTATGCCTGTTGAAGACGTCTTCACCATTACCGGCCGTGGAACGGTTGCTACGGGCAGAGTAGAACGTGGTATGGTTAAAGTACAAGATAAGGTTGAAATCGTAGGTCTTATGGACAAACCGAGAGAAACCACCGTTACCGGCGTAGAAATGTTTAGAAAACTTCTCGACTTTGCGCAAGCAGGCGACAACATCGGCGCGCTTCTCAGAGGTATCGACAGAAAGGAAATCGAAAGAGGACAAGTTCTTGCTAAACCCGGTTCGATTCATCCGCACACGCATTTCAGCAGCCAAGTATACGTTTTGAAGAAGGAAGAAGGCGGAAGACACACCCCGTTCTTTAACGGATATCGTCCTCAATTCTATTTCAGAACCACCGACGTTACCGGTACCATCACCCTTCCCGAAGGCGTAGAAATGGTTATGCCCGGCGATAACATCAAAATGGACATCAAACTTATCACTCCTATCGCTATCGAACAAGGACTCCGTTTCGCTATTCGTGAAGGCGGAAGAACCGTAGGCAGCGGCGTTGTTAGCGCAATTATCGAGTAATAAAGTTAATCCTTAACCTAAGGATATTACTCTCAATCAAGTCAAATAAATACTGCTCCGAAAAGACAAAAAGTCTTTTCGGGCAGTGTTATTGAACTGTTTTGAAAAAATTTACGAATTGTCGAAAGACAATTTTTTTTATTAAAAAAGTCCGCAAAGCGCGTTTACGCATGCGGATTTTTCACATTTTTAGAATAAACCGCTCTTTTTTAGCGGTTTATAGTTAAGGGACGGAAAGTGCATCCGTCCCCGTGAAGAAGGTTAGTTGCAGCCGTTACAGCCACAATCGTGCGAGCCTTTGTTGCCGCAGCAGCAGTTAAGAATAAGGAGCAAGGGCAGTATGTCGCAAATGCAAGACCCGTTTCCGCAGCAGCAAAGAATGAGTAAGAGCCATAAGATGTTGTTGCAACCGCAACCGTTTCCGCAACCGCATCCGCCGGCGCCGGCACCGTCAAAAAAGTTCATAGTATGTACCTCCTGTTTTGGTTTTCTAATACATTCCTATGCCGTTTTTTCAAAATGTGTGAGTTTATATCCGATTAAAAAAGGGAATAAAAATCGATATGATAACGGATATTAACGAATTTGCCGAAAAAATAAGAGAGGAACTTAGTTTTCCGCCGGATTTGGCGGTACGGGACGTCAAAACGCCGTATTTTTACGGAAAAGTGCTGTATATCGACGGGTTAATCGACGCGCAAGAAGTGTCCGAATTTCTCATAGAGCCTCTTATAAGGAAAAGAGAGCCGTTTTCCGATGATTTGAACGGGCTTAGAACGGTGGTTTCTTATTCGGGCAATATGAAAGAAATCGAAAAAGAGAAGTGTGTTTTTTCCATATTGAGCGGTTGCGTGGTGTTGCTTAGCGGCTCCGCTTGCATAGAACTTCCCGTAAAAAAGATTATCGGGCGCGCGGTAGCGGAGCCGCCTACCGCATCAGTCATTAAAGGTCCCCGCGAAGGGTTTGTGGAGAGTATGAAACTCAACTGCGTACTGCTGCGCAAAAGGATACGCGACAAGGCGTTGACTTTTCGAGAACTCGAAATAGGAGCGAGAACGGTTACTCACGTGACGCTTGCGTATCTAAACGACGTTACGCCGACGGAAATAGCCGACGAGATAGAAAAAAGGCTAAAAAAGTTCGAGATAGACGGGGCGATAGATTCGTCGTATTTGACTAAAATGCTCGAAGAGCGACCGTATTCTATTTTTAAGCAAATAGGGAACAGCGAAAAACCCGACGTAATTGCGAGCAGGATACTTGACGGGAAAGTGGCGGTTATTTGCGACGGGTCGCCGATAGTTTTGTACCTGCCGTTTATGCTTATCGAAGATTTTGAGGACGCACAGGACAACTATAAACGTCCGGCAAGAGCGACGTTTTTGCGATATATGCGGCTTTTTGCGGCGTTTTTAGCGGTGTTTTTACCTGCGTTGTTCGTATCCGTACAAGTGCATCAATTTCAACTGTTGCCTGTCGAACTGCTCGTTACCGTAATAAACTCAACGGGGCATATACCTTTTTCGCCGACGCTTGAAATGCTGATTGCGCTTATTTTATTCGAGATATTGGGGGAAGCGAGCATAAGAATGCCCAGGCACGTAGGAATGGTACTCGGCGTGGTGGGAGCGATAGTTCTCGGTGATACGGCGGTTAAGGCAGGGCTTTTGTCGAGTTTGACCGTGCTTGTCGTGGCGATGAGCGGAATAGGGATATTCACGGTACCCGACGAAGTGGGAACGATGGGCGTGTTACGGATGACGTTCGTGGTTTTCGGGGGATTGTTAGGACTTTTGGGCGTGCTGATTTCCGCGATGTGCATAATTGCGTATATGTCGAATATGTCGTGTTTCGGGATACCGTATTTATCGCCTGTCGCGCCGATTTTGAAGGACGATTTGAAAGATTTTCTCATAAAGCACAATCTAACCGACCTAAAAACGCGTCCTGCGTCGTACGGTCTTTTGGATAAAACGCGTCTAAGGAGAGTAAAATGAACGAGATAAGTTCCAAACAACTCTATATAATGATATTTTTTATACCGCTTGTTTTCAAAATGTCGTCGTTGCCCGCGTTGATGTACGGAATGGCGTCGGCTACGTCGTACGTTTTGATAGGAATAGTGGTAATGGTCGAGTTTTTGCAACTCGGACTTGTGCTTTTTGTATCGAAACAGGGCGGAATGGACGGAATCAGAGAAAAGTACGGCAAAAAAACATACTGTTTAGTTGCGTTTCCGATGCTGTTCGTCGTGTTTATGAAAATGCTCGTGCTTACGCAGGAAATAGTCAATTACGTATGTAGTTTTATGTTTTATAACATAGCGGAAAGTGCGATTATGCCCGTTATTATGCTCGTTATTTTCTATTTAGGCACGCGCGGAGCGAAAGCGATAGGGAGAATGTTTGAACTGAGCGTCTGGTTGTTGCCGTTTATTGTCGTTTTCGGTGCGGTTTTCGGGAAAGCGGAACTGGAAACGATGTATTTGACGCCGATTTTCGACGGGATGGGGAAAGATTATTTGTCGGTAATAGGTAAATATCTGATTTTTACGTTCGACTTTTCGCCGCTTTTGTTTTTCAAACCGAAAATAAAAAAAGTTACGCCGATAGCGGTTTGTTCGGTGTTAAGCACTGCTGCGGTTATCGTTACTTACGCGTTGTTATACGCGGTGTACGGAACCGCTTCCGAACACGCGAGTTACGGATTTACCAGACTTGCGACGTTTAGTACGGTTATAAGCGAGATAGGCAGTCTTGACTGGCCGAGCGTGATGTTGTGGTTAATAGTAGGCGTGCTGTCGTTGTCGCTAAAAATCAACGCGGTAAATAGAATAAGCGAGAACTTCGGCACGAAAAGAATCGGAACGGCGGCGTTTTGTTTAGGCGTGGCGATAATTCTGTTGACGGTGATAAAAACGCCTACCGAAGCGTTACGGTTTGCGTCTAGCGGTATTCAATACGCGGTTTGCGGAGCGGAAATCGCGTTGCCTTTTGTTTTATTGATATTATACGCCGCTAAGAAAACGAGGAGAGAAGAGTATGCGGCGCAAAATTAAATGGATTTTTACGATAATCGCGGTAGTGTTTTTCGTATTTTTAGGGAGCAAAGTTCCAAACGACCATATCGGGAAACGCGCGATGGCGGTCGGGTTGGGGATAGACCTTGACGACGACGGAAATATCGTGGCGTGCGCGCAAATATTAATGGCGGCAACCTCCGACGAAGGCAGTTCTTCGGGGACGCGAGTGGTGGAAGCGCGAGAAAAAGTGCTTTCCGCGGCGATTGCGAAAATATCCGAAGTATGCGGAATGCCACTTACGGTAACGCACTGTAACATAGTCGTGTTGGGGGAAAAACTTATGAAATGCGGCGACGCGTATAAGCCTATTATGACGCTTATGGAAAACACCTACGTAAGCGACAACGCGTATATGTTCGTGTGCGAAGGCGAGCCGAAAGACGTGTTTGAAACGAAAACGGCGTTCGGAAACAACGCCAGTTTGTATTTGCAGGAAGTCGTATCCGCGACGGGACCGTATAATAACATTCCGTATAAAATGTTGCGTCAAGCCATTGTAGGACAGCACGACATAGGGAAAACGACGTATTTTCCGTATATGAAAAAAGTTTACGTTCCGCCGAAGATCCCGTCGTCGTCGGAAGAAGGAGCGCCGAATCGTGAAGAACCCGAATTTTCGTATAACTTAAACAACGTATTTGTTTTGAAAGACGGCAAAGAAGCGGGGTTATACGGCGAAGAGGCGGTGAAGTCGATTAACTACGTTATGACAAAGATAAAAAAAGGAAGCGACGTGTTTGAGATACCGGCAGGCACGGTCGGGATATACGTACTCCAAAACGAAGTAAAAAAAGAGTATGATTTGGGAAGAAAAACGCTAAAAGTAAAACTAAAAATCGGCGGAACGGTTAAATCTCTGCGAGCGAAAAACGTGTCCGTGACGGAAGAAACTTTCGTATACGAACTTACCGAAGAAGACAGAAAAATCTGTTCGAGGAAAATTAAAAAAGAAATAGAAAGTTTTTTTGCCGAGATGCAAGAAAAAGATGCGGACGTGTTCAACGTAAGACAGTCGTTTTACTCGAAATACGGGAAGAAAAGCGAAAAATTGCAACTTAAAGACGTAAAACTAGAACTCGAAGTGGAGTTGGAAATAGAAAAGTAGCCTTTTTTCGGGGTGCGGGCGAGGGATAACAGATAAGACGAAGCGCGCTCGATTGTTCGTAAACGGAACCGAGTCGAAGGTAATCTCGTAAGCGTTGATTTTTTTCGTTATGTTTGTTAAAATAGCATTATGAAATTCAACGTGATAAAATCCGGCACGACGGCGGGCGGACATAAAGGGCTTTTCGGGCTGTTAAAAGAACAAAACGACGGCACCGGGCGGCATATTTTTATCGTTCCCGACCGCTACACGCTAGGGGTGGAAAAGGAAATTTGCGAAGTCCTTTATCCGGACGGCGCGTTTAACGTGGACGTTTACAGTTTTACCCGTCTTGCGCAAAAGGCACTCGGCAAAAAGAATAAGATTTGTCTGTCCAAAGAAGGCACGGTACTTTTGCTTAACCGTATTATCAACGATAATTCGGACAAAATGACGTTTTACCGCAACGTTAAGAGCGTGGCGTTTTCGCGCGAAATGTTTGCGTCGATTGCCGCTATTCGCACTAGCGGAATTACGTCCGAACGGTTTATCGAAACAGTCAAAGACATCGAAGGGAACGTAGGGGACAAACTACGCGACGTCGGTTTGCTTTATAAACTTTACGAAGACGCGATAAAAGACAAGTACTTCGATACGGTTACGCGCGTGGACTGGCTCATCAACAATCTTGCGGACGCGCCCGTAGCGCGCGACAGTCATATTTACATACTCGGGTTTAACGTTTACAGCAACGCGCAGTTGGAGTTTATTCGCCGAGCAATCGTGCTTTGCCCGTCGGTAAGCGTCGCGTATTGCGACGGACAAGGGAAAAACAACGCCGCCTGTTTCCCTACGACGCAGATTAAAAGTCTTATCGATTACTGTTTCGACGCGGGTATTCCCGTAAGGCTCGCGGAGGGAAAACAAACGTTGTCGCCGTCAAGAGAGTTTCTTCACTCTAATATGTTTGGCGTAAAAAACGGCGTTTTTAACGGGCAACCCGATTATAGCGTTAGAGTAAACGGCGCGCCAAACGCGTACGAAGAAGTCAAAAACGTCGCCAGGGAAATACGATTCCTGGCGTTTGAACGCGGTTATCGATATAAAGAAATGGCGGTTGTAGTCAATAACGCCGACTATAACGGGCTTATTCGTAAAACTTTCGACAGATACGGCATACCGTATTTTATCGATGAAAAGTACGAAGTTAAGAACGGTTTTTTCGCAAAGTATATACGGTTACTGTTTTCCTGCGTGGACGACGGGTACGAGTTGGGGCGCGTAATGCAGGCGATAAGGCACCCGTACTCGGGTTTTTGTCGTTCCGAAATACAGAATTTTGAAAATTATTGCATTAAATACAACGTTAATTATTCCTTGTTAAGCAAAGAATTCGTACTCGAAGGGAGCGATGAAGAGGAAAAGGAATTACGGAGAGAAGCGGAGTTTGTCAGACAGCGTATTATCGCCGTGTTATCGGTCATTCCTCGTACGGCGACGACGAAAGAGTATTGTTCTATTGTGTCGCACATCGCTGCCGACGAATTTGTCAATCTCAAAGAAAACGAATATTCGCAAGGGGATACCACGGAAGAAAAGGTGTACGCCGACAAGGAGAAGTTTCTCGGCGTAATAGGGGAGATAGCCGCACAGTGCGGCGAGAGCGAACTCACGGCAGGCGAGTTTAACGACATGGTTTCGTCGGTTATCGAAAATATGACGGTAAGCGTTTTGCCGCAGTATATGGACGCGGTATTTGTCGGCAATACGTCGGAAAGCAGGTTTGGCGGCGTTAAAGCGATGTTCGTCGTCGGGGCAAGCGACGGGTTTTTCCCGGTTACTACGGGCGACAAACTGATATTAGGGTGTTACGACACGCTTGTGATGAAGGAAAAAGGACTTGAAGTTTTTCCGACGCCCGAAGAAAGCAACTATTTCGAGCAGTTTGCGGTAATCGACCTTGTGACGAAACCCGAAAGGTTGTATGTAACATATCCGACGGCTTACGGCGACGGTTCGACGGCAAGCCCGGGCAGCGCGGTGCGTGAGATAAAATACAGACTTTCGCTTAAAGAAAAAGATTTTGCGTCGTATCACCGCGGATTAACCGACGAAGAAAAACTCGCGTATATGCTTGCGACGACGACAAACGCGAGGTACGAGTATTTATCCGGGGGTATTCCGCCCGAATTCGCGGACGCGGTAGGGAATATGCTTGTCGAGAAAGGAATTATTTCCCCCGAAAAAGAGAACGCCGACGAAGTCGATTTGCTTCGCGGTTACGCCCAAGACCGTGAAGGACGGTATAAACTTTCGGTAAGCAAGATGGAAACTTACTTTAAGTGTCCGTTCAAGAACTACCTTAAAAACGTGTTGGGGTTACAAGAAAAACTCGAAGGCGGGTTAAAAGTCAACGACAAGGGAACGATTATTCACGCCGTTCTCGAAAAGTATTTTTCACGCGGTCGCTTTATACGCACGGCGACGGAAGAGCAACGCGTTGCGTTTGCCGAAAAATGTATACGAAGCACGCTTGACTCGGAAGAAAACAAAAGATTTTTTGAAAACGCGACTGCAAAAAAAGAACTCGAAGGGATAGAAACAGAGTGCCGCGCGTGTTTAAAAGCGTTGACCGACAATATGCTCAATTCATCGTTTACGCCGGAGTTCGTGGAAAAAAGGTTCGACGGCGGAGAAGGGCTTGAATTCGAAAGCGACGGGAAGAAGTTTATCTTTGCCGGGTACGTGGACAGAGTGGACGCGGCGGACGATAAAATAGTGATAATCGACTACAAAACGGGACGGGCGGACGATTCTCTCGCGACCGTTTATACGGGCGAAAAAATCCAACTGTACGTATATCTGAGATATTTCGTAGGAAAAGGGTACAAGGCGGCAGGAGTGTTCTACCTCCCGATAAGCGACGGATATTCGTCAAAACCGACGTCTTACGCGATGAAAGGGCAGGCGTTGATGGACGAAGACGTGTTTGAAAAACTAGATAACCGTATAAGAGTAGCCCCCAACGGCAGATACAGCAGCCCAAACGTAGCGTTTTCGGTAACAGCAGAAGACGGACGGGTTGTTTTTGACGAGAAAAAAACCAAAAATTTGCTTACCGAAAGGCAGTTTGACGACGTAACGGAGTACGTCGGCAAGATATGTGAGAAAGCGGTAAGCGAGATAGCGGACGGGTTTATGGAAAGGAAACCCGCTGTCGGGGCGTGCGAATACTGTCCGTACAAAAAGATATGCGGCGACGTTCCGAGCAGGAAAAAAACGACGGCGGACGAACTTAGTTTCGATTTAAGCGTCGGGACGGGAACGAAAGACGGGGGAGCGGACGATGAAGTGGAGTAAAGGGCAGGAAGCGGTTCTTTCGACGAGCGGAAACTTGCTGGTAAGCGCGTCGGCGGGGAGCGGTAAAACCGCGGTTATGGTGGAAAAGGTTTTGCGACTGGTCAAGGACGGCGCGGACGTAAGAAAAATTTTGCTTATGACGTTTACGCGCGCCGCCGCCGCCGAGATGAGAGAAAAACTCGTAAAAAAGATGTACGAGGCGGCGGCGCAAGAGGACGGCGAGGAAGTGAAACGGCAACTCGTCAATCTGCCGTTTGCGGAGATAGAAACCATAGACGGGTTTTGTTATTCGATAACGCGGCGGTACTTTAACGTAGTCGGGTGCGATCCGTCGGCAAGTATCGGGGAAGAAAACGCGATGAAAAAGGTGCTTGCCGATTGCGTGGACAAGGTTATGGAAGAAAAGTTCGAGAAAGCGGACGCGGATTTTTTGCGCGCAGCGGAGTTTTTCCGCAAGAACCGCAGTTACGAGCCTTACAAGCAAACGGTGATAAAAATAATCGAATTTGCGTCGTCGCGTCCCGATCGAAACGGGTTTTACCGCGCGTGCGCAAGCGAAAATTTCGACAAAGTGGAAAAGTTTTACTTATCGTACCGCAAAAACGAGATAGCGCAATTAATAAAAGGCGTCGTCGATTTTATGTCCGAATGTGCGACGGAGGCGTACGCGTGCGACGAACTTTACCGCGACGTGCTTGCAAGGTTTGAATCTGCGAAAGACGCGACGACGGTGCAGGAATTCTTGCCGCCGATAGAGGGAACGGTCGTTCCGAGAAAAATCAACGTCAACCGCGTTAAAAAAGGCGAAGCGAGCGAAGAACTTGCCGCATTGTCTTGGAGGATTAACGAACGGATAAAAGCGTTCGTCAAAAACGTAATTGCGGACGGTGAAACTTATCGTTCGGGCGGGAACGAACAGCAACGCGCGATAAAACGAAGTTTGTCCGAAACGTGTATAGAAACCGAAAAAGCATACGCCGCGTACAAGAAAAAGAGAAACGTCATCGATATGCGCGACGCTACGGATTACGCGCTCAAAGCGTTGGAAGACGAGCAAACGCGCGATGAGATAACAAAAAAATTCGATTACATATTCGTGGACGAGTATCAAGACACGAATTATTTACAAGAAACGCTTATCGAGCGGATAGCGGACGGCAATCTGTTTTCGGTAGGCGACGTCAAGCAGGCGATATATCATTTTCGTTCTGCCGAACCCGATATTTTCTTGAAACGCGAAGCGCGTTATGCCGCTCTCGGGAACGGGGAGAACCGTTATCTCAACGTAAATTACCGTTCTTGCAACGAGGTGTTGGATTTTACCAACCGCGTATGCGACGCCGTAATGATAAAAGATTTTTGCGGAATAGATTATAAAAACAACGCGCGTTTAGAATGCGGCGGTTTAGAAAAACCGATAATCGGCGTTGCTCCCGTGAGCGTTTTCGTGAACTCGGAAAAGGAACCCCCCGCCCGCCCGCCCCGAGGTGAGGTGTACGGCGTAAAAGACGCGCCCGTGGAGAATGCCGCCGACCGAGAAAGCGAATTTATAGCAAACGACGTACTTGACACTATAAACAAAGGCGCGCTCGTCGATGAAAACGGAACGTCGCGCTCGATAAACTTCGGCGATTTTGCAGTGCTTTTAAGAACGGGAGCGAAGATTAAATTCGTTGCCAACGCGTTAAAAAAGCGCGGCATTCCGTTTTATACATTGCGCGAAAATTCGGGCGCGTTTCCCGAACGGGAAGTGCTTGTGGACGCGTTACGCATAGCGTTAAACGCCACGGACGACGCGTCTATGTACAACGCGGCTGCGTCGCCGATAGGTAATTTCAGCGCGGCGGAACTCGTCGAGATACGTTCTTTTGGCGGAGGAGAAAGCAGAAAATGCTCGCTTTGGGAGGCATTTACACGCTATTCGGGCGACCCGAAACTCGAAAACAAGGCGAAAGAGTTTGTGGACTATCTCGAAGAATTAAGACTTAAAAGCGCGTATTTGACGGCGAGTGAATTGCTCGAAGAGGTACTGAGCAGAAATTTCGACGCGTATTTGCGCGGACGTAATCCGTCCGCGCTCGGAGAACTCAATGCGTTTATAGCGTTCGTTTCCGGCGTCGGGGCAAATTCGTCTTGCGAAGAGTTTATCGATTATTACGACACTTCGTACAAGGGGAACAAGCCGCCGATAAGGGAAGGCGCGGTTGCGATAATGACGATGCACGGGAGCAAGGGTTTGGAGTTTCCGATAGTGTATTTGCCGTATCAAGACGCGAGAACCGCCGGCAAAGCGGGGCAGACCGAGATTGACGGCGAACTCGGACTTGCGGTTAAACTGTTCAGTGAAGAAGAAGGGACTGTCGGCGACACTTTTTCGACGCGAATAGTGCGGCTTAAATGCAAAGAAGAAGAGCGGAGAGAACTCGCGCGGCTGATGTACGTTGCGTTCACGCGAGCAAAGAACAGGCTTGTAGTTACGGGTAAAGCGGTTAAACCGCCGCTCGGAGTATACGACGGAGGATCGGTTATGCAATGGGTGCTTTACGCCGCGGAAAGCGACGAGCAACTCGGCGCGCTTATAAGCGAGATACCCGATGCGGAAGTCGTCGTCGAGGAGAAGAGGGAAGTAGAAAAAAAGACGTTTGACGCAGGGTTGCTCGACAAGGAATACGCCTTTGACAAAGAAACGCGGCTGCCGATGAAGTACAGCGTGAGCGAAATATTGAAAAAAGACGACGGGTACGGGTATAACCCGTTTGCGAAGAAAGGCAAAGCGGCTACGGCGGGAACCGCCGCACATACGGTTATGCAACACATCGACTATTCGATTAGCGACGAAGAAGGCGTGGAAAGGACGGTAAACGAACTGTTTTTGCAAGGAGCGCTTACCGACGAAGAAGCGGCGAGCGTGGACGTGAAGGCGATTTTGCGTACGCTACGATCGGACGTTATCGCAAACGCGAGAAAATATGCGGTTAAACGCGAGCAACCGTTTATGATGTACGTTCCTTACGACGACGATAGCGGGAAAGTGCTTGTGCAAGGGGTAATCGACCTGCTTATCGACGAAGGCGACGGGTACGTCGTGGTGGACTTCAAAACGGGCGGAGGCAACGAAGAAGAACTTAGAAAACGCTATGAAAAGCAACTTTTATTATACGCCGAAGGCGTGGAAAAAATCCTAAAAAAGCCCGTAAAACGAAAAATTATTTACGCGATAAATTCGGGAAAAACCGTGGAAATATAAAAGCGCGTCGTCGCGCGCGAACTACGCGGCGCGTATTTTCGCGTACGCGTTTAGGCAAAACCAGCGTTCCTTTCGGGTAGGGGGAACGGTTTTTTTACAAAAATTAACAAAAATTTAAGTTTATTCTAAGAAAAATTCGCGCAAAGTATTGCAAAAAAAAATATACTTGATATAATATTTAAGATAAGTATTTGTAGGAGACGAGAGCAATGAAAGAAATCGTAGAAAAACTTACCGACGCTCTAAGCAATTTTTTGCCGAATATCGACGTTTCGATTAAACTCGGCGTTATCGGCGGAATTATCGTTCTGTTGCTGTTTTTCATCGCGCTTGCTATGAGCGCAGGCTGCAAAATTACGCGTTACAGAAAGAAATTGATGCAAGGAGCAAAGACGCTCAACGAGCAACCGCCTATCACCGAAGAAAACGTGGACGTGGTTTATAAAGAACTCGAAACTCATCCCGAAGAAGTGAAAAAGGGTTGGGAAGCGTTTATGGACCAGAGAGTAGGGTATCCGTCGGATTACATTACGACCAAAGACGTGCTTTCTCGCAGAGAATTCAGCGGCAAGGGCGCGGCGGCGAAAATGTTTTTGGCTATTCTCGGCGTAATCGTTTGCGCTCTCTGCGCTATCGTCGGGTTTATGAACAAAGTCGAAGCCGGCACGATTATGGAAGCGATTATCGCTATCGAATTTTTAATCATTCCAGGTGCGGTTTACATCATAACTCTGTTGTTGCTGGATATTGCGTTTAACCGCAAAATAAGACGTCTTGGGCTTACTTTTGAAAGTTTTTGCGAAATTCTCGACGCCAAAGTAGTGGTAAGCGATAAGGACGAAAGAGAATTCGTGAGCGACAATCTCGAAGAGATAAACAGGCGTGTGGAAGAACTTATTGCCGGAAGGACGGGCGGAGAAGACGTAATAGAAGTTATCGCCGCTCCGAGAGTGGAAGAGACCGAAGAAGTCGAACCCGTCGAAGAGGAAGTTATCGAACCCGTAGTCGAAGAAGAACCCGTTGCCGCGGCAGAACCCGAAGAAGAACCCGAACCTGTGGTTAAGTACGCGGATATGACCGAGCAGGAAAAGGAAGACTACTTCGTCGCGCTTTTGGACGTAGTGGACAGAGCGGTTGCGGACGACACGCTTACCGACGACGATTACGCGTTGATAGCGGCGGCGATTTACGACAACGCGATGGAAACGGGCGCGATGGAAAACCCCGACGAGGCGGCGATTTTCGACGAATGTTTCACTCGTCTTGCGGCGCAAATAAAGGATTAGTTTTGGTAAGAAAACCGAATTGATACAAAACGGAAATGGGCGACGAAAGTCGTCCATAAAACATATAATGGGGAGTGTTTGTTTGAGTGAACGACTCTCTTCGTGAACGCTATTTTCATTTGGTTTCGAGGTAAAAATGTTACGATTTTCTGCAACGAACGACGGGAAACTGCTCGATTCGCTTAGCAAAGAGATTTTCGGAGAGGAGTTCCCGGGCAGGGTCGGGTACGTTTTGTACGACGGCGAAAAGCCGATAGGCGTAGCCAAGATGACCGTAGGAAAAGAGTTGTCCGTGCTTGAAAAAGTAGGGATAGTTCCCGAAGAAAGGAATAAAGGAAACGGCGATTTTTTTACGCGTAGTCTTATTTTCGGAATGAGTAACGCGTCCGAAGAAGTCGTAGTGAATACGAAAGAAGAATATTTTTGTAAGTTCGGGTTTACCGAACGTGACGGAAAGATGGTTTGTAAGTCCGAGCAAGTGGTTTTTCCGTGCGGCTGTCACCATTAAGGAGGTAAAAGATGGCATCCAACTTTATCGAAAGCATTATCGAAAGCGACCTTGCAGAAGGCAGAGTAAAAGAAGTAGTTACTAGGTTTCCGCCCGAACCTAACGGTTATTTGCACATCGGGCACGCGAAAAGCCTGTGCATAAATTTCGGAGCGAAGGCCAAATATAACGGCAGGTGCAATCTGCGTTTCGACGATACCAACCCTACGAAAGAGGACGTCGAGTACGTAGACAGCATCAAAGAAGACATAAAATGGCTAGGGTTCGAATGGGACAACGAGTGTTTTGCAAGCGATTATTTCGAGCAAACGTACGAATATGCGGAACTTCTCATTAAAAAAAGGCTTGCTTACGTTTGCGACCTTAGCGCGGAAGAAATTCGTCTTACGCGCGGAACATTGACCGAACCCGGTACGGAAAGCCCGTATAGGAACAGGAGCGCGGAAGAAAACCTTGCGTTGTTCCGCGGAATGCGCGACGGGCGTTATCCCGACGGCAGCAAAGTTTTGAGAGCGAAGATAGATATGGCGAGCAGTAACCTTAATATGCGCGACCCCGTTATTTACCGAGTGCTCAGAGCGCACCATCACCACACCGGCGATAAATGGTGCATTTATCCTATGTACGACTTCGCTCACCCGATAGGCGACGCTATCGAAGGAATAACTCATTCGATATGCACGTTGGAGTTTGAAGACCACCGTCCTTTGTACGATTGGGTAACCGAAAACTGCGGTTTTAGTAACCCGCCGCACCAATACGAGTTTGCTAGGCTGAACATAAAAAACACGATAATGAGCAAGCGGTATCTTAAAAAACTCGTGGATAGCGGAGTGGTGGAAGGATGGGACGATCCGCGTATGCCTACGCTTAGCGGAATGAGAAAACGGGGGTATCCTGCGGAGGCGGTGAAGAATTTTTGCGCTCTTGTAGGCGTTGCGAAAGCAAACAGCGAAGTGGACGGTGCGGTGTTGGACCATTGCGTGAGAGATTATCTAAACGAGAGAGCGCTTAGGGTAATGGTAGTGGAAAATCCGCTTAAAGTCATCATCGACAACGCGACGGAGAGCGAGGAGATAGAAACGGAAAACAACCCGAATGACGTTACCGCGGGAACGCACAAAGTTCGGTTCGGGAAAGAGATTTTCATCGAAAAGAGCGATTTCGAAGTGGTGCCGCCGCCGAAGTATAAGCGGTTGGTTCCGGGCGGAATGGTTAGACTTAAAGGCGCGTACATCTTGAAGTACGTTTCGCACGAAGAAGAAAACGGCGAAGTGAAAGCCGTTCATTGCGAGTACATACCCGATTCTGCGAAAGGCGGAGTAAACGCGGGGATAAAGGTTAAGGGTGTAATACAATGGGTCAACGCGGAAGACGCGGTGCCTGTTACGTTGAACAAATATTACAGTTTGTTGCTGGACGAAACGAACGGCGTAAAAGAGTTTGACGAAAGAATTAACCCGAATTCGCTCGTAGTGGTGAAAGGGTGCGTTGCGGAACCGTATCTTACGGAGAACAAGGAAGGCGAAACGTTTCAGTTTATGAGAGCGGGGTACTACAAACTTGCCGAAAAAACGGAAAACGGCGCGCTTTGTTATCTCGTAACCGACCTTAAAGACGGGTTTAACCGCAAGTAAGAAAAGAGCGACTTTCGCCGAAAAGGAAAAAAGCGGAAAAAAAGTTCGTGAAATTCTTAAAAAAGTATTGAAAAAAAAACGAAATAAGTTTATAATAAAATAGCGTATATAGGAAGAATTGCGCGCACTTGACGTTTTTCGGTTGAAAAATGCAAAAAACAATCGAAAACTAGATGTAAGGAGACGAAAATGGCAGAAACGACAATGACCGACACCACCTACGAAAGGAAAGAAATGCCGATGACGGAAGAACCGAAAGCGGCGGACTTGGCGGCTAAGGAAATGGCTCTTAACGTTAGTTTGGACCAACTCTCCTACATTTGCGGATACTGCGGCAAAGTCAACGCGATTTCTTCGCCGAACTGCGTTCGTTGCGGAAAGAGAAGACCTCGCAGCGAGTATATAAACGCAATGAACAAGTTAAAAAACGCGAATTCGGTCAAGGCGCAATACGTAGAAGAGCAAGCGAAACTTGCCTTGGACAGAAAGGAAGCGGCGGAACAGCAACTCGTAAGGCTTGTCGAGAGCAGAGTGGCGGACGAAAAGGCTCAAATCGTTGCGCAAGAAGCGATAAAACTCGAACAAGAGAGAGAAGAAATTAAGCGTACGACGGCACGCGACGCGGTTTTGAGAATAATCGCGGCAGAAAGAGCGGCGGACGAAAAAGTTAAAGCAGCCGAGGCGCGCGCGGAAGAGGCGATTGCCGGCAGAAGCAGAGAAACAGAAGAAAGAATAGCGTCCGAAAGAGAAAAAGTTCTTTATGCGGCGGCGAAACGCGTGGTTAGCGAAAGAGCGGGTATCGAGAACGCGGCGGAAGAAAGAATTGCCGCGGAAAGAAAGAATACCGAAAAGAAAGCGCAAGAAACCATAGACTTTGCGGTAGACGAAGCGGAAAAGAGCGCGGCGAGAAGAGCAGTGCTTAAAGTCGTTGCGAGCGAACAAGCCGCCGAGGATCGCGCGAGAATAGAACGCGACGCGATTTCGAGAGCGGCGATGGATAGAGTTGCCGAAGAAAAAGAAATTGCGGAAATTAACGCGTATTCTAAGTATAAAATCGAAAAAGAAGCAATCGAGAGAGCGGTTGACGAAAGGATTAAAGCGGAAAGAGAAATGCTTTACGGCAGACGCGGAGCGGCGGTTCCGGCATACGGACAGGCAGGCGGCGCGGTGCAACCTCTTACAATAGTTCCTTACGTTAACTCTAAGCAACCGCTTTATCAATACGCGCCGAGCAAAACCGTTTACAAGTTTATTCCCGACGCGCAGCCCGAACAGGCGCAACCCGGTCGCAGAGCGGTCCCTGCTCGCGCGGCTGTTACCGCTCCCGAAAAAGAGAGAAGAGCGAAAAAGGGATACGCCGCGGTCAGAGCGACTTCGATAATGGCGGCGATATTCGCGATAGCGATAATCATCGTTTCGCTTGTCAGTATAGCGGACGCACTCAGATACGTTAACGGGTATGACAACTTTGACGTAGTAACCGCCTTGTTTATTAAAAACGAGTACGCGGCGAGCATAGAGGGCAAAGGCGTTGTCGGAATGCTCACGCCGATAGGTTTAATTGTAGCGTGCGTAGGCGCGCTTGCGTGCGCGATAAGCGGAATAGCGGGGCTTCTTGCAGGCAAAGCGAAAGCGGTTTTCCCGATACTTACAGTCGTAGGCGTTGTCGGAACGATACTCGCCGTCGTCGGACTTATCGTGGGCAAGGTCATCGAGCCTGCCGCAATCGTTAATTCGATAGGCTTAATCGTGCTAATCGCCGCGTCTGTGCTTATGCTCGTGTTCTCTTCGATAGCGGCAGGAGTAACCGCAAAGAAGAGAAAACAGGAAGAGGCGTTTCTCGAATAGAAAAAAATCAAACGTAAGCAAACACATCCGATAGGTTTTATACCGAGTTCGGATGTTTTTCAATTATAAAACATTAAATCGGAGAGCACTATGGCAAAGAAAAAACAAGCACCTGCGCCCGAACCCTTAGCGGTGGAAAAAACCCTTGAAGAATTGACCGACGCGGAGTTTCTTGCGAGTATAGAAAAGTTGGGCGTACCTGCCTACAACGATTATATGCACGCGCCGAGAGTAAGCGAAACGCGTATCAACGGCTATCTTTCCGATACCGAAATAGGTATACTTGCAAAAAATGCGAAAGTTAAGATAGAAGAACCTAAACCCGCGGTTGCGGAACACCAAATCGTACACGAGAAAGAAAAAAGGCATACGAAAAAGAGAATAGTTTTGCTTGTGCTTATACTGCTTTTGACGTTGGCGTTTATGGCAGGGACGGTAATCGGTGCGCTTAGGATAGAGAACGCGTCCGAGTACTTCCTTCTTTACAGCGGAAAAGACGGCGGAACGGGGGTAATCGACCCTGTGGTATCGATGATATTGCATCTTACGAAATCGAACGGCGACAGCGCGTTTCTCGGATATTTCCAAACTGCCGGCAGCGGACTGTCGGCGGTACCGGTGTATGCGGTTGCGTGCGCTGTTATAGTATATCTTATCTGCATAATCGCGATGTTTGTGAAGAGCGTGTTTGCCGTGTTTGAGAAACGCAACGTATGCGGATATTACAAAAAGCGCAAATTCGGGTATATTTCGGTTGTTGCGTTTTTGTGCGCGGCGATTTGTCTTGTAGGCGGATTGTACGTTAGCGGCGGAACGATAACGGACGTCGTTGATTTTCTCATGCCGAACAAACTTTCGGTAGGTGCCGGGTATGCGCTGTACGCGATGCTCGGATTGCCGATAGTTACGCTTATTGCGAGCAGTTTTGCTTACGGAAGAAAGAGAAAATAAGCGTCGTAATTTTTGCGGACGATGTGTAAGACGAAGTAAAATTCGGTATCGGAACCGTTGCGTTTTCGCGCGTATAGGTTCCGGTTTTGAAAAAAAGTCGTTACTTGTTTTACGTGCGGCGAGTGTGGTTTTGATGATAAACGCGTGAAAAAATCGGTTTTCGCGCGTTTTCTTTTATAAAAAACGAACGTTTAACCCGTGAAAAGGAAAAGGCGGAAACGGGCGGTGCTACGCGATGGAAAAATTTTTCAAAATTATATCAAAAAAAATGCTTTTTTTACAAATTAACTATTGATATTTTTGCGCCGCTATGCTAGAATATTACCGTATAGTATTCTAATATTTTATACTATAAATATTATATAGGTGGATGGTATGGCGTACAAGGGGACGGGTTCCGTCGATAAGAAACATATGCAGGAAATCGAAAGGCGCAAAGCGAGAAGAGAACGTCGCGCTATGTTGACCGAACGCAAATCGGCGGCTATGTCCAACTCGCGCGAACTTGCGCGGCTCAGAGCGGGATACGGCATAGAGGACGATTACGGTTATGAAGAAACCGCATACGCTAATCGTGCGCCCGCGTATAATATGCCCGAAGTGGATAACCGTTTCGCTACCGATATGCGCAAAATGAAGTTTTGCAGAAAGCCCGTGGGCTTTTTGATGAACATAATATTCCTTGTGGCGGTCGCACTCGTCGCGCTTTCGTTTATACCGCAACTTAAAATCGAGCAAATCGATCAGTTTACCGCGTTGTATATGCAAAGCGAGCCGAAACAATCGGAAAACGGCGACGGCGAAACCACCGATAATCAAAACGAAAACGACAAAGGCGAAGACGAAACGCCGAAAAATGCGGACGGAGAAAAAGGTTCGGATGATAAACAAGACCCGAATAAGCAGCCCGGTGGCGGCGAAACCGTAACGAAATCGGCAAGTACGTATTACAAGTTTAGCGATCCCGTTTACGGTTGGATAAAGTACATAGCGGGGTTGTTTGAGAAAGACGTATCCATCGGGGAATCCGCTTGGTATGACGGACAGATAGCGAAAGTCAAGGACGCGGGAATGGAAGACAAACTTGCGTCGATATTGATACAGGCATTTCCTCCGGCGATAATGCTTTACGTTTTGTTTGCGCTTGCGCTTACGATAAAAACGTTTATTTGCTGGGCGTCGGGCGACAGGCGAATTTATCGTCACACGTCGATAGAGAGTTTGATTATGTTTTTGCTTGCGGCGGTTGTACTGCTCGGCGGATATGCCACGACCGTCGGAGTTACGGGTAAGATGGAGTTTGCGAATATAGTGAATTACGTCATCGGAGGAATAACGGGAACGGGCGGATTTACAGCCGGGTACGGAATGATAATTATGCTCGGACTGCCGCTTATCGGGTTTATACTTTCGTTCTTCCTGCTCGAAAAGAAACTCAGGAGCAGAGAGATAACGCAACCTGTGATAATGTACGAGTACAGAGGGCAGGCAGGCGGAAAAAAGAGATAGAAAACAGTTTGTAACGGGAGGATAGATTAAAAGCGATGACGAGAAGAAAGAGAAGAGAACTAGAAGAACAGGCTCGTTTGGAAGAAGAGAAAAAAGCCGCCGAAGGGAGCGGAACGCGTGAAGGCGTTTATTATCCGGGCGTTGCGTTCGGCGCGGTGAACAACTGCGTATTGCCGGTATGCAACAAACAAATAAACGCGGTGCAACTTCCTCCGATCATACAACCCATTTCCTTTATACCTTTCCCGATGCAGAGCGGTGTTACGGAAACGGCGAAACGGGACGATTTTGACGACGACTTCGACGATTTTGAAGATTGGGACTAAGAAAGCGATAGGAGAGAATGGAGATGGCAGGTGTAAACAAACCCGAAGGGGCGGTTTCCGCGGAGAGCGGCGTTCCCGTAAGACCGGCGGAAAATCAATACAACAGATACAATATGACCTTGCCGCGTAGTTTTTCGGTATATAACGACGAGGGAAGCGTACTTTATCGCGGAGAAGTCGAGAAGATAGCGAATAAACTCAGAGCGGAGATATTCGGGGAAGAAAGACCGACGATAAAAGAAGAACCCGTCATTGAAGAGGTCGAGAAAGGAAAGAAAGCGAAAAGGGAGAAAAGAGCGAAAGTTGAAAAGGTATGCGTAAAGAAAAGAGCGTTTTTCTTTATAGTTCCGCTTATCCTTGCGCTTGCGGTGTTGGCGATTGCGATAACGGGATTTTTCGACGTATCCAACGCGAAATATCTATCCATATATAATTATAAGTACGTGACCGAGCGTAGTTTTGCGATGCTCGATCCCGTGCTTAGTTTTGTTTCCGTCAAGTTCGGAGCGGAACTCGGGTCTATAAACGCAGAGTTTTTCAAAGTGTTTACGATGTCAACGGGCGACTTTTTGTCGGCGTTCGTCGGGTACGCATTGCCGATAAGCATAGCGTTGTATGCGATATTTGCGATAGTGACGCTTATCGTATCGATAGTCGGGCTTGTCGGGAAGAAGAGAGCGGACGGAACTTATGCGAGGGCAAAACTCGGATTTTTGTCGATAGTGATGTTTATTTGCTCGTTGATAGCGGCTATATCAGGGTTGTACGTTAGCGGCGGAAAGATAAAAGACTTTGTCGGGTTTATCGGCGGAACGGCAGATTTTTCGGCAGGGTATATGCTTTACGCTATGATAGCGGTGCCGGTGGTTACGTTTATCTGCACTTGTCTTGCGTATAAGAAAGAGAAAAGGGCGTAAGGAAAGCGATGGGCGACAACGGAATTGAAAACTTCGAAAATATCGAACGGATAAACGGGTTTATCTCTTACGAAGATTACCTTGCACTGCCGCAGTTTCGTAGTTACGTCGCCGAGAACAAACTTGAACTTCCCGACCGCATACGCGGTGGAAAGGCGGCAGAGGAATCGGCGGAAGCGGCAGCGGCGTCCGTCGAAGATGCGAAAGAAAGAATAATCAACGTCGGAGCGATAATAACCGCTGTGTTCGCGTTATTGTTTACGGCGTGGGTAGCGGTCGGTTGTTTTATAAAAACCGACATACAAACGGCGAGATTATTCGCGTTATATGACGGGAACAATCTTGCGGAGTTGTGCAAGAAACTGTTTGGCGGTGAGTTTGTCGAAATTAAAGCCGTAATTGCGGCTGCGGCGAGCCTCGTCGGAGTGGTTTTCTTGGCATTGTTCGGAATAATCGGGGCGTTATGCCGCGTGAACAAGCGCGGAGTGGGGGTTGCGGTTATCGTCGGGACGTTCGTCGGGTTTGTCGGGATTACCGTATCCGCGGCGATCGGAATGGCGGACGGAGTCGCGACGCCTATGGGCGCAGGGGTAATCATTGCGGCGATTGCGTTTTTGGCGGCAGTCGTTAGCGGAAAAGACGGAAGTAAGGAGAAACGGTAAACTGTATTATGGAAACGAAAAAGATAAATTACATTAACTGGTGGAAACAAACTCCTTCCGACGGCAAGGAGAAATCTGCCGAGCCGTTTGCCACGCCGACAACTCCTACCGAACCTATGCAGCAGGGCGGAACGGCGACGCCTTATATTCAACCGTTTGTGGTGGTGCCGTACTTGTCTGCGGATCAACCGATGTATTATTATGACCAAGGCGCGGCGGCACAATCGTCGGACGAAGACGACGTAAAGTATTACGAAGATTTGTTTGACGACGAAGAAAGCAGCGCGTTGCCCATCGAAGACGGCATAAGAGCGAAAAGCGGAGAACGGGCTACTTTGAAGAGAGAAAGGGTTGCCGAAAAAGCAATTTCCGACAAAAAGGAGAATACGAGAATGAGGAGAAGAGCAAACGGGAACGCAATAGTTACGTTTATACTCGGACTTATATACGTCGCGATGGCGTTTGATCTGACCACACTATTGAAGACGTTTAATTATAACGTTTTATACGACGGGAAATTCGGGTTTACGGTTATTATGGAGTTAGTGGAAAGCATAATGTACGGCGGATTTGTTTTTTCCGTGGAAACCACGTTATTACCGATACTTGTTACTGCGGGCGCGTTGTTTACCGCGCTGACGTTGCTGTTTTCGTTGTTTACGGTAGCGTCCGGGACGAACGGGTTTGTGAAAGCCGTTGCGACGATAGCGTTTTTGCTTAATGCCGGGGCGGCGGTGGTTGCGTTTGTCGTGAACAAGATACCGTTTGAAACGTACGGTTTCGTTATCCTTGCCGGGATTTCGTTTTTGATGTTTTTGATTACGATAGTCGCAAGAGGCAAGAGAAGACGCAGATAGCAAAACGCGCAAAGGCGCGGAGAATAGAAAAGAAAACAATTAGATAACAGGAGTGGTTATGGACAAGAAACTTAAAAGGGCGTTAAAAACGGGTGTGGACGAAGACAACAACGCGTTGCATTATTTTTGTCCGCAGTGCGGTTGGGACATATCGCTTATGCTTAAACGGTGTCCTAAGTGCGGAGCGAAAAGACCGCGCGACGCTTATATGAGAGCGATGGACGTTCGAGAGGCGGAAAGAATGCCTGCCAAAGAAACCCCTAGGGTTTACGTAGATAGGAGCGCAGGGAAGATACCCGCGCCGAAAGCGCCGTGTTATGCCGCGGAAGGAGTGGACGAACTCGTGCGTTCGTGTTATGCGACCGACGCTATGGCGCAACTCGGAATACCGAAGTATTATCAAAGCGACGAGTACGGTAGGATTTACGAAACGCCCGTATGTTATAAGCCGTTGACGAGCGGACCGGTGCCTATACCTAAGCCGAGCAAGACGATACAGACCGAAGCGATAACCGTACCGCTTAACATTACACAGAAATAAAATCAGGAGAGAATATTATGGCTAATCCCTATGAAGTAAATAATCAAATACATAGCGGTACGCTTAACGGCGTATCCGGCAAATGGGTACCCGTAGAAGCGAGCGAAGCACCGGCAGGAGTGAGTTCCGATCCGACGAGTCCGAGTATGGGCGCGAACGGCGAATATTACTATGCGCAAGAAACCGTTACTTACAACAATCCTGCGCCTATCGGAGCGAATATGAACAACGCTATTCCGACGCCGTCGTCCATAGTACAACTTCCTCCTATCGTGCAACCGATAGCGATGGTTCCTTATACCACACAGAACCAACCGCTTGTGCAGTACGACCCGAACTACCGTCCGCCGGTGGAGCATACCGCCGCGCCCGAACCCGTTTACAAACCCAAAGCGTATGCAGGGATAAGCGCGTTCATCGCGTTGTTTGCGGTAGCGGCAATCGTAGTAGGGTGTTTGCTCGAAGTATATAAACAAGGATATACGGTAATTAAGAGTTTGCTTTGGTTATTTACCGAATCCGACGCCGTAAATCAACTTATATCCGGCGACACGAGCGTACTGCTTTCGGTAATCGTGCCGATAATGTATGCCGTGATAATGCTTTTCTGTTTAATCATAATGATAAACGCGCTTGTTAAACTCGGCAAGATGAAACCGCTCGGAAAACTTAACGTATGGACGCTTATCGCATTTTTGCTTGCCGTAGCGGAAATAGTGATAATGTTTGTAAAGAAAGAACAGTTTGAAATCGGGCTGGGCGCGTACGTTATAGCAGGGATACTTGCGGTAATGATGATATTGCCGTTGTTTATAAACAAGAAAATACAAGTTTTGGACTACGTTGCGAGCAAGCAAACGTACGTAATAAAATAAAAAAGGCGGATAAAAAATGTTTGAACAAATACAAAAAATAATAGCAAACCAACTGTACATCGACGCGAGTTCGGTTACGGAAGAAACGACGTTTATCGACGATTTAGGCGCGGACAGTCTTGACATCGTGCAAATGCTTATTGCGATGGAAAAAGCATTCGGAATAGGATTTACCGAAGACGAAATCGCAGAAATAAAAACTGTCGGCGACGCGATACGTCTTATCGAAAAGAAAAAACAATAAAAAAGTAAATGAAAAACGATTATCCGCTTGCAATATGGACGAATTATACGTTTATGCAAGCGGATTTTTGCTTTTTTCGTGAAAAAAACGAACAAAGCAAGGCAAAACGCATAATTTACGCACAAGAACGAAACGGGAGTTAAGAAAAATGAAGTTAAGAAAAATATTTACCGTAATATCGCTCGCACTGGTACTGGCTGTCGCGCTTTGCGCTTGCAGTTTGTTTACGCCCGAAACCGAAACGCCGTCGACAAAGACGTATACGGTTAGCATATATTATGAGAACGGCGGATACAAACCCGAAGACTTTATCAACGTTAAAACGGGTACGCTGACGCTGCCGAAAGTCGAACCGACGAAAGAAGGATACGATTTTGAAGGGTGGTATCTCGACGATAAATTCGTTAAACCGATTAAAGTAGGGGAAAAAGCCGACGCACAAATAAGCGTTTATCCGAAATTTACGAAAAAAATATTAAGCGTAAAAATAGTAGACACGACGGGCGGAAAAGATACCGTCGTTAAGGTCGAATACGGCGGTAAAGCGGACATACAAGCCCCGGACAAACAAGGATACGAGTTTGAAGGTTGGTACCTCGACAATAAGTTTACCGCTAAATTCGATACTAACAAAGCGATAACCGAAAACGTAGAGATTTACGCCAAGTGGAAATACGCGACGTACTCGATAAGTTATGAATGTAACGGCGGTAAATTCTCGGAAGGAGTCGAGCCGATTACGTCGTACAAGATAATAGACGAAACCGCGCTCGTGGGAGCAAGCAAGGATAACTATGTGTTCGACGGTTGGTTTACGGAAGACGGAAAACGCTTTGACACGGTTAAAGGGCTTGTAGGACACGTCACGCTATATGCAAAATATCGTTGTTTGCTCGCAGAAATGCACGAAATCGAAGGTAAAAGCGAAAAGTCGGGAAGCGATTTTATAATATATACCGACCATACGGCGCACCAAATCGATTTAAGAAATTACTTTATTTTTAGCGACGGCAGCACGATAACGGTTACGGCAAAAAGCGGACAAATAAGCAACGGTATTGTCGCATTGCAAGAAAATTCCGGGCATACAGGAGTAAAAGAACACGAGTTTTCGGTAACCGTAAAAGCGGAAGAGGGCGACGCAACTAAGAGTTATGAATTAAAAATCCGCCAATACGATGAAAGCCAAGTCACAGTCGTCTTTAAGGTAAACGGCGAGATAAAGAGAGAAAAAATGGTATCGCGCGGCGGAACGGTTGACGCAACCGGCGTATCGCTCGGCGATATAGAAAAAGGATACGAGTTCGACGTTTGGTGCCTGAGTGGCGCAGAATACGACTTTGACACACCCGTTAGTAACGACATAGAACTTTCGGCAAGATTCAAACCGATTAATTATCGCCTTATTTATAAACTCGGAGCGGGCAAAAACGCGTCGGACAACCCCGACAAGTACAATATCGAAAGCGACTTCGTACTTAAAAATGCGATTGCGCCCGATGGATACGAGTTCGATAAATGGTACGTTGATGAAAACTATATCGATACGGTCAGCGTTTTGACGGGTAAAACCGACGACGTTACGCTTTACGCGCGTTATATGTTGAAAAATCCCGTTATTAAAGATTTTGACGCGGTCGGGACGGAAAAATATACAATACCTAAATTCGACGGTAGCGAGCCGAACGTTACGGTAGAGGCACCTGCGTACGCGGTTACCAAAGAAGAGTATCCGTATTTACTCGATTATCTTATTTTCCATAGAATAGAAAACGCCGCGATTACCGTCAGCGGATTGAACGGAAACGAAGAAAACGGTTTTTACAGTACGCCTGCGGGAAAAAACAAGGTATCGTACTCGCTTCTTTCTTCTCGCAACGAAAAAGAAATTAAAATTCGGTTCAAATTTAACGCGGAGCCGAACAAGGTGAGCGAAGGGGGAACGTACGAGCAGATTGCGTTTGTGGAATATGCGAAGAAAGGCGGAAGGAACGCCGCGTTTAACGATTTTGCTATAGAACACGTGAAAACCGCGATAAGCGCGGAAAACGGAGAACAAATTTATTTTGCGCTCGAAAACGGGTACAGACCGAGCGTTAAGGCGGGTTCGATTGCGGAAAAAGTATATACCGAAATGAAAAAAGTACTTCGCCAAGTCGTTTCCGACGGAATGACCGATAGAGAAAAAATTATGGCGATAAGCGAATGGCTCGTTAAGTACGTTGCGTACGACAACGCCGTATACGATAAATTCATTGCCGGGGAAGAAGTCGGCGATTGCAGATGTTTCGGGATAGAAGGCGCGATAATCGATAAGATAGCGGTTTGCGACGGTATAAGCAAAGCGTTTTCCGCGTTGTGCGCGATGGAAGGCATCAAGGCGGTTCAAGTTACGGGAACGCATAACGGCGTAAGGCACGCGTGGAATAAAGTTTATATCGATCTTGACAATGACGGCAAAAAAGAATGGACCGCCGTCGATTGCACTTCTGCGAACACGTTGTTGAAAATCGAAGAAGGCAAGTTCGTCGAGATTATGAACCACGCGTTTATTTTTGCAAGCGACGATTTTCTTATCAGTAAAAACGGTTACGTTTACGACAAAGAATGGGAAGGGAAGTACGTTGCGTCAAAAAGTTTTGACGTGTATTCGAAAACATACTACGATAATGAGGCGGAGCATAACTTTGACGTTACGAACGCGAGCGACCTTGAATGGGTAGTCGCGTTAATGAGAAACGAAGAGATAAAGAACGGTAAACCTACTTTGATTGATTTCCGCACGGACAAGAACATGTCGTTGCTTGTAACAAGCGAAAACAGATTTGAGCAGGCGTTTGTGACTGCTCTGACGAAAGTAGGGTATACCCTAGACGACATCAACAAACGGCTAAGTTATATAAAATACAACGTTCAAGACGATGAAAAAATAGGAGTTTGTATTTTTATGGGAGCCGAAACAGCGGAATAACGAGAAAAGCGGACTTAAAATAATGGACGAAAAGAAGAAAATTTTGCGGTATTATGATGCCGGGAAACTCGGTGTAATCGGCACGGCGGTGTTTTTCGTTATGCTCGTTTTCGGATTTTCGGTTAATTTATTCGGTGCAAAAACACCGTATATCGTGACGGGACGCGTTGCCGGCGACGTCGGATTATCGGTCGGGCTAGTGGTCGTCGGAGTTATTATTCACGAACTTCTGCACGGGCTTGGCGCAGTCATATTCGGAAAGTGCGGCAAAGGCGACGTTTCGTTCGGGGTTAACCTTAAAGAAGGCATAGCGTTTTGTCACGTAAAAAAACCGCTTAGCGGAAAAGCGTATTGCGGAATGCTTGTTTTACCGATAATCGTGACGGGAATTATTCCGTACGCGATATGCGTTGCGACGGGCGGGCTTATGGAGATAGCGGCGTTTTCGATGCTTATTGCAGGGGGAACCGGCGACGTGATGATGCTTATCGGAGTGATAAAGAACAAAGATACGAAAAGAGAACTGCTTGACCACGCGTCTGCGCCCGCGTATTACGTTTTAATGACGGAAGAAGAACTCGTTGCATGCGGACTCGAAGAAACGACGGACGAGAAAGAAAAAGAGATAATAGAGAAAAGCAAATCGGTCGAAGGGACGAAACTCGGTATAAAAATCGCGCTTATCGCGATGTTTGTCGCGGTTACCGTACTGGGACTGTTTTTGCTTGCTTTGTTTATGAAAAAAATTTAACGGGGAGCAAGATTTATGGTGGATAACAAGTATTTAAGTCTATTGAAAAAAGATTATCCTACGCAAGAGGCGGTTGCGGCGGAAATTATTAATTTGCAGGCAATACTCAGTATGCCGAAAGGAACGGAGCATTTTGTAAGCGATATCCACGGCGAGTACGAGGCGTTTTGCCATTTGCTTAACACGTGTTCGGGCGTGATAAGGGAAAAAGTAGACCTTTTATATAAAGAAGAACTTAGCGAAAAAGAGTGCGCACATATAGCGTCGCTTATTAGTTATCCTAGGGAAACGATAGAGTTATGGGAAGAACGGAAAGACGTAAGCGACGGAAAATACGAGTATTATATTGAAAAACTCGTCCATATTCTGTTGCGCGTTTCGTCGAAGTACACTCGAAGCAAGGTAATTAAAGCCGTTCAACCCGAGTTTAGATATATAATTAACGAACTCATCAACGCAAAACGCGAAGGGTTTGACTATGAAAACTTTTGTAAAGGCGTGTATAAAAATATTATATCCCTTAAACGTGCGCCCGCATTCATCGAATCGCTTTGCGCGACGATTAAACGCCTTGCCGTCGCAAACCTGCATATCATCGGAGATATTTTCGACAGAGGAGAACACCCCGATTATATTTTGGATTTATTGATTAACAGAGATAACGTTGATATTCAATGGGGAAACCACGATATTCAATGGATAGGCGCCGCGCTCGGAAACCCTGCTTGTATTGCGAATATAATTTATATCGCGTTAAAAGCAGGCAATGTAGAGGCGATAGAAGACGGGTACGGAATATCGCTAAGGCGGCTCGAAGAGTTTGCCAGAAAAAACTACGAATTCGACGAACGATTTGCGCCGAACAACGAAGATTTGTCGGATAGAGAAAGGAAAAACTACGCTCGTATGCGTAAAGCGATTTTCTTTATTATGCAAAAAACCGAAGCCGAAATAATCAAGCGCAACCCCGATTATCATATGGAAGACAGGGTAATACTTGAAAAAATCGACAGAAAAAACGGAACGTATACCGCCCCGGACGGCAAGGTCTTTTATGACGACGATTTCAAAGCGCCGTATGCAAACGTCGAACTTTCGGAACCCGAAAGAGCAGTTATAGAACACCTTATTCGCACATTTACGTCAAATGAAAAACTGCAAAAACACATAGATTTTATTATGCGGTGCGGCGGACTGTATAAAGTCGCCAACGGGAATTTGCTTTATCACGGTTGCGTGCCGTTTAACGAAGACGGCAGTTATGCTAAGCAAAAATTGAAAAGCGGAACGTATTCGGGGAAAGAGTATTTTGACGAGTGCGAGCGGATAGTGAGAAGAGCGTACGGAAACAGATTTTCGGGGAACAGGGACGACTACGACCTTGACTATTTATGGTATTTGTGGTGCGGGCCGATTTCACCGTTGTTCGGGCGAGACAAGATAGCCACGTTTGAACGAGTTTATTTGCCGAAAGAATACGGTATCGAAAAGAAGAACGCGTATTATGATTTTACGTTACGGAAAGACGTTTGCGAAAAGATACTTGACGATTTCGGCGTAACCGGCGAGCAGACGCATATAATCAACGGGCATATCCCGGTCAAGGCGAAAGAAGGGGAATCGCCGATTCGCGCCGACGGAAAACTTCTCGTGATAGACGGCGGTTTTTGCCGCGCGTATCAGTCAAAAACGGGAATTGCCGGGTATACTCTTATTTATAATTCGTACGGGTTGCGCCTTTCCGCGCACGAACCGTTCAGTTCCAAAGAAGAGGCTGTGAGAAAATGCTCGGATATTCATTCAAACGTAACGCTGTTTGAACACACCAAACGTAGGCTGACGGTTGCGGATACGGACAAAGGCCGAGAATTGTCGGGGAAAATCAACGACCTTAAAGCCTTGTTGGAATCCGGTATATAGACCTTTATATAAAGATTACAAAACGAACTTAAAGAGCAACGAACCGACGAATTTTTCGTCGGTTCGTTTGTTTTGCGGCGGAATTAAACTATTTTATGTCCCTTTTTCGATAAGTATATTGCTTTTTTTTCGCAGTTGTGCTATTATGAAATTGCGATACAACTGAATATTCCTATTAACGGTTAAAGGCACTCCTCGGTAGAGGTGTACCTATTTGGGAAGCCTTTTTTATATATGCGTTCTCGGTACGGGCGGTTTGTCCGCAACGGTAACCGATTTCAAAATCTTGTTCACGTATCTGCTTGTTTGGGCGCTCAATTTATCGATTTTGGGCGAACAAAATCCGAATATATCCGCCTCAGTCATTTTCATCATAGCATAAAGTTCTTGTTTTTCGATGATTTTGATTTTGCCGGGTAGGTTCTTTTTTATGTACGATAATCTGTCGCCGTTTTCGCCTTCGTCTTCCCCGAAAATAACGTAGTAATCCGCGTTATGGATATTGCTTACGTATTTTGCGCCTTGTTCGGCAAGACAACTTATAAGTTTAAGAGCGAATATCCAATCGTCTTTTTCGAGCGCGGAGCCCGCACAGATTGTCTTACCGCAAAGGGGATAACCTTTCTTATACGTTATTCGTATGTTATTCGCAAAATTAGCGACCACGCCGCGGCAGGCGTTTCTTGCTTTTTTTATCGTTGCGCGCTCGCTGTCTATGCCGTTATACTTAATTTCGCCGTCTCGCGTTTCGCCTACGTACCGCGAGTATTTTTTTATCAGTTCGCCTAGACTCAGCGAAGACTTGTCGCAAATCGCTTTTGCCACCAGCATCGAGATTTCCGCGTCGTCGTCGCTTCTGTGCAGTGTGTATCCGTCGATGTTTACGCCTAGTTCCGCAATGATTTTTTCAAGCGAAATTTGGTCGGGAACGTGACTAAACTCCCTATACACGTCTTGAATATCGAAAAAGGTATAACTGAAAAACGGCAATCTGTACCGTTTGCACGCCGTGCAAAGATACCTCACGTCGTTTGAATGAGAAAATCCGATAATCGTTTGGTCGTCGCGTTCGAGCAAGGTTTTGATTTTTTCGTATCTTTTCGGGAACGACGGGCTTTTGCGGAACGTTTTTTCGGGATACGCCAAAGTAATGCCTTTGCCTTCTTCGCGCTTTTTCTTGTTCCACGCTTGCGTGCAAAATCTAGCCTCGGGGTTAATCAGTACGTCTTCCTTCGCAATGACGCGAAAGGTTTCGTCGGTCAAAACATAACCGAAACTGCATATGCTGCGCCCTTCGCTCGCCTCTATGTCGAAAAACAAATACTGCAAATCAATAACTCCTTTTTTGAAAACCTCATCAAATATATCATTTTTTTACATCAAAGTCAATAAAACTAACCCGTTTGTTCTATCCGAATAATATTCGTTCCGTCGTCCGCAACCGGAATAAAAACTTCTCCTGTGCGCGGTGTAAAAAATAAGTAAATCAAAATATTTACACAAAAATTAAAAAACGCTTTACAAAAAAAATCGGTTTTTGTATAATTATAGCATAAGAAAAAAAATCAAAAGGAGGTACTTAAAAATGGCTAAACTTACTAACGCGCAGTTGCAAGAAAAACTTGACGTAAAAAAGTGGATTGACAGCGAAGAAAAGGGTGCGGACACGTGCGGAGAGTACGAGTATTGTTCTTTTTGCGAAAAGACCGAAGTTACCCCTTGCGCAAAGGCTTATAACAAAGCGAATAAGAAACCCGCGGAGAAAAAGCCTGCGGCGGAAAAACCGGTAGCGGAAAAGAAACCCGCGGCGAAGAAAACCGTAAGCAAGAAAAAATAAGCGAAAACAAACCTTAAAAAAGCGAAAAACCGTTTGCCTTATGGCAAGCGGTTTTTTCGATTTAAGAAAAAATTTTCCGTTGTAAGAGGAGTTTGTTTTCAAATCGAGCGAGGAAATTTGGGGTATTGTCAATCGATAAGTCTTATGGTATACTATATTAGTATAAAAATAGTTATACGCAGTAATGGCGCGCGTAAGCACGCGCACGCACGAAGTACGGAGTTAAAATAGAATTATGTTTACGCGTTCGCACGTATTGAAAATATCGAAAATACTTTTTTGGGCAGGTTTGGCGGCGGTAATTATCCTGCTCGCGTTCATTGCCGTACCGAGCGAAAAAAAAGGCGGAATTAAGTTTGCTCCCGCGACGGAACCGCATTCCGTTTCGATTGACGTATCCGTCGGGGAATGGGAAAAACAAACTTATCTAAACGCGTCCGAGTTTGAAACGGTTACTTTTGACGGACGCTCGGCGTTTTATTATGAAAATGCCGCTACGAAAGACGAGCAGTATTCGATGGACGCGTCCGTTACTTCGCCGCGGTTGCAAATTTTCGCTACCGACTACGAAGCGGAAGTTCGATATTTTACAAGACAAAAATCGACCGTACCGAATCGCATATCGGCGTACGTTTCCGCCGACGGGGAAAAATACGTTTTGTCCGACTACGTTGACGTAAGCGACAGCGGAACGGAACAGGCGGTTTGGAGAAAAGCCACGCTTTTACTCAAAGGAAAAGTCGCTTACGTTCGGTTTGTTTTCACCGTATATTATTCGCAAGGAATAAAGGACGGCGGTATATATTTTGCTCATGACGTCGCACTTAAAGCGACTTCGACGAGCGATTATTCGGGCGCGAGGTTTGACCTTAAATTCGGAGAAAACGTTTCTTACGACGAAAACACTAGCACGGTGAATACCGATTACTGCGGCTATGCGCGTTATCCGGAATTATCCGTTGTTTCCGCCACGACGTTAGGGTACTATCATCGCGTTCGCGCAGCGATGTCGAGCGACCCCGATACTATGGTGGAGCCTGTAAATTCGGGAGAATACGTTCTTTACGTAGACGTGTACGGCGACCGCAACGAAAAAATCGCGTCGTTCAAAAAAATTTGGAAGATATGGCCGAAATCCGTTAAGGCTACGGGCGGTTTCGCGTTGTATAACAACGACTGCGTTGCGTTTTACGGCGTTAAGTTTTTATCCGACGACGGAGAAAGTTTTACCGCAAAAGAAATAGAAACGAAAACCATCTATAAAAAAGGCGACGACGAGCCGTATGCCGTCGATTTTTCGTCAAAAAACTTTTCGGTTAAAGGATTTGACAAGGAGAAGAACCCGATTACCGCGGTCAATGCAAAAGACGGCGTTTTGTATGCGATAAACGACGGGGAGTACGAGTACGACGGAGAAGAAAAGACAGCGGAAAGTCTAATAGTCGCGTTCAAGACGCTTGACGCAAGAGGAAATCCCGTACCCGTAACGGACGGGGCGAGCGTCGATTATTATAAAAGCGGAGCAAAACTCGACGACGGAAAGAAACCCGTTGACGCGGGCGAATACGAATTCTCGGCGGGCGACGGCGAGTATGTTCCGACGGGGAAAATCACGATTAAGCCTAAGAAAATAACCGAAGTCGTTTACCGCGGGGAATCGTCGTTCGATAAAGTATACGACGGGACGAAAATTTTTGCCGAAAACGGGAAGTTCGTCGATACGCTCGAAGGGCTTAAATTTATCGGCGTAGGCGCGCAGGAGATCTCTGTCGAGTGTGGCGGCGCGGAATACGGCAGAACGAAGGGAAACACCTACGTTCTTGCTAAGAACTGCCGAGAAGAGAGCGGTAATTATACGTTTGACGAAAAAACGCCGATTAGCGGAGCAAAAGCGGCGATTACGCCGTCCACGCTTATATTAAGGTCTTTTATTAACGCGAAAAGCGCGGAAATTAAATTTGAAAGCAGGCAATACGACGGAACGGACGACGTTACCGTAATCGGCGACGAGGACGCGGAACTCGACGTTACGGGAGCGGCAGGCGACGTAATCGCATTGCGCTCCGTTACGGCAAAAGCGGACGATAAAAACAGCGGCGTGAGGAAAGTAACGTTGTCGTTAAACGACCAAACGCTTTTCGATAGGTTTGCCCCTGTTATAAAAACCGAAAACCCGCCGCAAATCACCATATATCCGAAGACGGTGACGGCGAGCGTGCAGAAAGTTGCGGGAGCGACGAAAATTTATGACGAAACTGCCGTCGCGACTTTAACGATAACCGAGATTCAAATCACGGAAGAAACCGAAACCGAACTTATCGCCGCGACGGAAAAAGGATATGAGGTTGCATACGAAAGCGCGATTTACGATACCCCCGCCGCAGGAGCGGACAAGGAGATAACCGTTTTCAATGCGAAACTTCTCGGGCGTGACGCCGAAACGGAAACCGTTTTTTCGAATTACGTTATCGAGCGAATGACGGCGAACGGCGCAATCGAGCCGAAACCGATAGAAGTGACGACAAAGCAAATAAGAGTATACCGCGGAGAATCGTTGCCCGATCCCGAAATAACCGGAGCGAAAACGGGGATTTTGTCGATGAAAGCGTATAGAACGGCGAGCGACGCGAAAGAAGGCGACGAAACCAAAGCGTTGCCGTCGAGAATAACCGAAACGGGCGAGTATTTCGTGCGCGCGGAGTGCGTGGACGGCAATTATAAACTCGACCCCGTCGTTATACCGCTGTTTGTCGTCGATACCGAAAGCCAAACGGAACAGTTCGTCGTATTCGACGATTTTAACGCAAATCTAACGACGTCGATAGTGGTGCCGGTCAACGGCGAGTTTTCTCTCGGCGCGACGAGCGTAACCTCGGACGGGACGGGGACCGGTGTTAAACTCGTTTACGAAGTGATTGAAGGGACCGCCGCCGCGGAGCAAAAATCGGACGGCGTGTTCGTAGCGAAAACCGCAGGCGAGTTTTCCGTAATCGTAAAAGCGAAAGGGAATTCGTATTATAAAGACGCCGAAAGCGTGGAAATAAAAGTCGAGGCAAAGAAAATATCGTTGACGGCTACCGCGAGCGGAGGAGTTACGCTTATTGCCGGAGACCCGTTGCCGACGACCGCCGTGGCGGACGACGTTAAGTTCGTTTATAACGGAAACCCCATCGTCGGCTCGTTCCGACCGCAAGACGAAAACGAAACGCTTACGAGCGGAACAAATTCGTACGACTACCTGTTTTCTGCAACAAAAGGGTATCTCGAAAAACGGATAAACTACATAATCGACGGCGACGTATATGAAAAAACGGTGAACGGTTATGTAAAAACCACCGACGTAAAATACGCGAAAAATAAAGAGTATTACCGCGTCATCGATACGTCCGTAGCGGTAAGCGTAGGCGACGAGTTGCCCGAAAACTGTTACGAAAAAATCGAAAACGAGTTTGTCGCGACGTCGGATACGACCGCCGCAACCGACAAAAAATACTATACGCTGGAAGTAAGCGAGTGTAACGAGATTAAGGTTTCGTCCGACGGATATTTCATTAAAGACGAAAGCGGATATAAACCCGTGGAAATCGGCGCGTTTTTCGACGAAAGCGAAACGTATTACGTCCGCGGTAAAGAATTTTACGGAGAAAAACAAGTTTCCGTAGAGTTTACCGCAATCAAGGCTGGAGTAACGTTGACGCTCGGCAACACGGTCGTTTCCCCGTATTCCGAAACGGTTGATTTTACGAAATTGATAAAACGAATAAAAATTTCGGGTACGGATTATACGTTACCTATTGCTGAACTAAAAAAATTCGACGGAAGAGTCGAGTTGTTTAAGGTTACCGTAGGCGAAGAAACGACGAGAGAGCGTATCGACGTAAGAAAATTATTCCCCGGGATATACACCGTGTACGCGGACGGCACCGCGGCGGCAGGGAACAAAGAATATTACGAAATCGTTGCCGACGACGAAGAGTTCGAATACGAAATCACGTTTGAAAACAGCGCGCAATTAGAAATAGTGAAGAGCAAAATTCGCGTAGTTGCGCCGATTAAACAAAAATACTATTATGCGGACGAAGAAAAGGACGAAACGCTCGTATCCGCGATAAAAATCGACGGTAAAATACTTGACGGGGACGACTTGCTGTTAAGAAATTGTTTGAAGGTAAGGTCGGTTGCCGCAAAACGCACGACGGTAGGCGAATACGCGATAGAACCGTATGTCAAGGATGGCGGAAAAAACGAATTAGAAGAACTTAATCGGTGTTACGAATTCGAGTTCGTTCAAGGTTACGTCGAAGTTTTACCGGCGGAAATAACCGTTTATGCCGTAAGTTTCGGGCAAATTTACGGAGCCGAGAACCAAGGCGAAATAACCGTCGCCGTGTCGTTAGGAGCGAACGCGTCGGAGTTTTCGAGAGAGGACCTCGAAGAAATAACCGAGATAATCAAAGCGGCGACGAAAGCGAGCGTAAACGTAGACAGGACGTCGGACGCAGGCGATTATCCGATAAGCATAATCTATAACGGCGATACGAAAAACTTTGCCATATCGTACGGGGACAGCGTTTATACCGTTCACCCGGATACGCTCGAAGGGTTTTCGTTTAGCGATAAAAAGGTGTTGTACGACGGAGAAAGGCACACGATAGAAGTCGCATACGACAAAACGAAATGGCCGAACGTAACCGTAGTTTACGACAAAGATTATTTCGTTGACAAGGGAACGTATGTATTTAAGGCGACGGTAAGCGCGAAAAACTATAATACGCTCGAACTTCTAGCGACGCTCACGATAGGAACGCTTACGATAGAAAGCAGCAGTCTTACCGGGAACGTAGTCGGCGTCACGTTTGACGAAAACGATTGTCCGTACGGGGTTCTGCCGGAACTGTATTTGGTGTACAAAGCGGCTACCGAAGAAAAGAAAACGACGCTTAAACAAAATCTCGAAAATAAAAACGAGGGGAAACGATACGAAATAATATCTTCGTTCGACGTGCAGATATATCTTGACGGCGCGGAATACAGAGCGGAATATCCGACGTACGAGATAAGGTTAAAAACCAAAGAATTCAAGTTTTCGGACGATTTGAAACTGTTCGGATACGGAGAAAACGGGTACGGCGAGTTAAAGTTTACTTACGAAAACGGCGTATATAAAACGAAAGCGACCAAACTCGAAGATTTTGTGTTCGCGAAAGAAAAAGTAATAAAGACTTCGCCCGTCGTTATTTGGATATGCGTCGGAATTTTCGTAATCATTATTCTCATTGCGCTCGGAATAGTGTTCGGCGGCGGAAACAAAGCGAAAAAAGAAAGAATGAGAAGCAGAAGAAGACACCATAGGTGGGCGTAAGCGTCTTAACGAACGCAACAAGGTTTAATCGCGAAATGCGCGAAATAAAAAATTGAAGGAAAAGGTAACAATGGAGCAGACGAAAAAGAAGTTCTGGGACAAAATTTTCGGCGCAACCCCCGGGGACGGCGAAATGCAGTCAAAAGAAGCGTTGAGTTTTTCGATATGCGGTTTCGGACAAAACATAATTTGTACGATAATCGGATCGTATCTCACCGTGTTTATGACGGACGCAATAGGTTTCGGCGCGCTGTCGGTAGCGTTTTTAATGCTGTTTGCGAGAATTTTCGACGCGTTAAACGACCCGATAATGGGTTCTATCGTGGACAGGACAAGAACGAAATGGGGCAAATGCAGACCGTATCTTAAATGGATGGCTTTTCCGATAGCGGCTATGACAGTGCTATGTTTCTTGCCGTGGTACCCGAACAGTAAAGGCGGTTTTGCCGCTATAAGCGTAGTGTACGTTCTGTGGGGTATGATTTATACGGTGGCGGACGTTCCTTACTGGGGATTGTCCACCGCGATGAGCAACGACACGTACAGGCGCGGAAATCTTCTGACAATAGCACGTCTGTTCTGTACCGCCGGCGCAGGACTCGTTACTATAATCGTGCCGCTTATTACGGATAATCTAACGAAAGGTTTGTCGCCCGAAGCAACCGGAGAAAAACTAAGAACTATTTACTTCGTAATCGCTATCGTATGCGTAATCGTTTCGTTACCGATGTTCTTTATAGGGTTCAAAAATACGGTAGAACGTAACCAAACGGAAGAAAATCCGCCGTCGCTTAAACATAATTTGAAACTTTTGTTTAAGAATAAACCGCTTATGCTCATAGTCCTTTCGGGTATCTTAGGCGCGGCGAGAATGTTGTTTACTTATACCGGCGGTTTGTATTTTGCAAAATACGTTATGATGAAAGAATCGGTGTACGTACTGTTTAGTATGGCGGTAGTTCCCGGCGGACTTATCGCGTCGCTGCTCGTGCCGCTGTTTACCAAAAAATTCGGCAAGAGAAACACTTATATTTGGTCGCACGTCGCAGGCGGAATAGCGATGCTTGTCGCGTTTATCGTCGGTATTGCTTTCGATAAAGGTAACTACACCAGTACGGTGACTACCGTAATACTTATGCTCGCGCTTGTCGTTGCGGGCGTTCCGAGCGGAATAGGGAATATCGTCACTTACGCTATGATAGGCGATACCGTAGAATATCTCGAAATGAAAACCGGGGAAAGAGCGGAAGGTATTTGCTTTGCGATGCAGACGTTTATGAACAAGATAGGTATGGCGGTAGGCGCGTTTGTCGGCGTGTTGGCGTATTATATGGCAGGCGTGGAAGCAAACGACCCGTCGTCGGTAACCGCAGCAGGCAAAGACAAAATGTGGACAATACTCGTTTTGGTGGCGGCTATCTCGTTCTTCCTTACCGTAATTCCGTTGCTGTTCTATAAGTTTAACGAAAAAGAACAACAAGAGGCGGTTGCGATAATCAAAGAAAGAAAAAAAGCGAAAGAACTCGCGGAAAACGGAGAAATCGAAACGGAAACTCGTGACGAAACGAATAACGGCGTATCGGAGGAATAATGATACTGACTTTGCCGAGAAGGGCGGAATATCTTACGAAGGAAGCGATTTTACCGAACGACGTACCGTTGTTTAGGTTGTCGCCCGTAAAAAACGGGTTGATAATATTTAACAATACGGGTAAACCCGTGGCGCAAATCGATAAAAACGAAACGCAGGTAGTCGTCGCGTTGGCAGACGGCGGAAGCGTCGCGCTCGAACGGAACGGCGACGGGGTAAAATTCGTTAAACCGACGGAAAATAAAAAAAGAAAACGCCGTAGAGAACGAGATGAAAAGTTAAACGTCGAAAAAGAGAGAACGCTCGGCGAACTCATATTTTTCGGTAACGCGTCGGACGCGCAGTATGAAATTTTTATCAAAGCGAAAAACACGGTAAAACCCGAAACCCTCGTTCAGGCGGTCGCGCACCCGTTGTACGACAAATTAGTAAACGCGCGCATACCCGACGGGCAGAACGTACTGCTTGCGATAGCGTTGTGTTTGGCGGTTGGCTATTTCGAAAAATAAAAAGCGGTCGGGTTTTGAAAAAGAATAAACCACGATATGAAAACGGTTTTCGAGAGAAAACCGTTTTTTCACGCGCGCGCGATGCGCGTATAATAAGGTTTAAGGTTAAACTTTATAGTTCTAAAAATGCGGAGAGGTTTTTAGACAAAATATTTTCGCGTTCTGTTTCGGTAAGGTCGAGAGCAAGAAAACGCGCGATTTCTTCGTCGGGGAGCCACATCGGGTAGTCCGTTCCGAAAAAGAACCGTTCCGAACCCATCTCGCGTATCAGACGCGCCGCTTTGTCGGGCGGCAGAAACGGAAGGGACGAAGAAGTGTCGAAAAACACGTTGTTTAAGCCTTTGTATGCTTCGCGAGCCTGTTTCCAACAACTGTAACCGCCGAAATGCGCTCCGATAAACCGTGCAGAAGGGTAGTCTTTTGCTATCTCGGCAAGAAATTCGGGGTGCGAATAGTTATATCGCACGTCGCCGGTGTGAAAAAGAATAGGGAAATAAGGACAGGCAACGTCGTATATTTTTCTTGCGTTGGGCGAATTTATGGCGAATTTTTGAAAATCGGGATGCAGTTTGATTCCGCGAAACCCTGCGCGAAGGCAAAAACTTAGTTCATCTTCAATCTCGGCGACCGTCATATCCGGGTGCAAAGTCATAAATCCGATAAACTCCGGATGTAGAGAAGTTTGCTCTGAAATAAAACGGTTAATCGACTTGACTTGATGAGGAACAGTCGCCACCGAGTGGACGAGATAACGGCTTATGCCTGCCTTTTTCCCGAGAGAGAGTAAACCGTCAACCGAGCCGTTGCAATTCATCTTAATATCGTAAAATTGACCGATAACCGTCGAGGCTTTGCTTGCGATTTTGTCGGGGTAAATATGAGCGTGACTATCAAAAATTTCGTACATTTTTTTCCTTTCGTATTCGCAGTATATGATACATCAAAAAAAACCGAAAATCAATTTCGGCAACGTTATTTTTGCGTAAAAATAAGTAATATCGTTTTTTACGAAAAAGCGGCTAAAAAAAGCGGCTAAAAAAACGGCAGAACGTCGCGTTCCGCCGTTTTGTAAGCGTTTTTCGTTTAGTTTTTGTAACCGTTCGGGTTGCGAGATTGCCATTTCCACAGGTCGCGGCACATTTCTTCAAGTCCGAATTCCGTTTTGAACCCGAGTTCTTTTTCGGCCTTGTCGCAGTTCGCATAACATTCCGCAACGTCGCCCGCCCTTCTAGGACAAATTTTGTAGGGGATTTCGTGTCCGCACGCTTTTTCAAAGGCCTTTACCATATCGAGTACGGAATAGCCTACGCCCGTGCCGATGTTATATACGCCTATGCCGCAACCGTCGAGATGTTCTAGCGCGAGTATGTGCGCTCTCGCAAGGTCGACTACGTGAATATAATCCCTTACGCCTGTTCCGTCGTGCGTCGGATAATCGTTACCGAATACGTTCAAATACGGAAGTTTGCCTACTGCCACTTGACTTACGTAGGGCATAAGATTGTTCGGGAGTCCTTGCGGGTCTTCGCCGATATTGCCGCTCGGATGAGCGCCTACCGGGTTAAAATAACGCAGTAACATTATGTTCCAAGAATTGTCCGCGGCGTAAAAATCGCGAAACATTTGTTCGCCCATAAGTTTGGTCGCGCCGTAAGGGTTGGTTACGCCAAGCGGATATTTTTCGGTGACGCCCAGTTCGCTCTTTTCGGTCAAAGGCAGGGACTTTGGGATACCATAGACGGTTGCAGAAGAACTGAAAACAAGATTTTTGCAGCCTTTTTCGCTCATAACTTCGGCAAGTGCGAGATTGCTTCCTAAGTTATTATTGTAGTAAAGGAGCGGTTTTGCGCAACTTTCGCCCACGGCTTTAAGTCCTGCGAAGTGAATAACCGCGTCGATTTTGTTTTCGTCGAATATTTTACGAAGTAAGTCTTTATCGCGGCAATCGCCCTCGTAAAAACGAACGGTTTTTCCGCTCATTTTTTCAACGCGTCTTACGCTTTCCTTGCTGCTGTTGCAGAGATTGTCTAAGACGACGACTTCGTATCCTTTTTCAAGAAGGATTAAATTTGTATGGCTCGCGATATAACCCGCGCCGCCGGTAACGAGAATTTTCATATTCCGTGCCTCCTTGTTTTTATTTTCGCCCTATTTCTATCTACGTTATAGTATAGCACAACGCATTTGCGAAATAAAGCGGCTAAAAACATTTTTAAGAAAATTTTGTAACCGCGACAAATCAAATTCCGTCGGGGATAGCCGTTGTTTGTTGTTTATTTATGTAACGAAACGGCTTTTTCGTTGCAAAACCGAAAAAAAACAAACGATGCGTAGTTTTTTTCGATTAAGGGAGAAAGAAGGAATTGCGAATTGTCGAAATTTCACGAAAAAGAGAGAAAACTTATTGATATGAATTAAACAATATGATAAAATATAAGAAAAAGCGCGCGAAGGGGTGTTTATGCGTTTAATCGACAAAGCGTACAAGTATTTTTGGGATAATATAATAGAAAGCAACGACCGTAAGAGGATGGAAAAGCAGACTTTGCCGGAAGGAGTCAGCGCGATACTAGACGTGCCGTACGTCGAAGACGGCAAGCGGGCGCATCTTTTCGACGTTTATTTTCCCGAAGGGAAAGAAACGGAAAAACTGCCGTGTATTATCGACATTCACGGCGGCGGACTTATGTATGCTTATAAAGAACTTAACAAAAACTACTGTTATCATCTTGTGAAACGAGGATTTACGGTGATAAACGTAAGTTATTCGCTTTGCCCCGAAGACAGGTTTCCGACGTGTTTGGTTGACGTGCTTAACGCGTTGAAATATATCGGGGAGAACATCGACGCGTACCCTTGCGACCGAGAAAGGGTGTTCATAACGGGCGACAGCGCGGGCGGACTGCTTGCGGCGTACTCCGCTCTTGCCGTGACGAGCGCGGAATTGAGAAGAGTTTACGGCGTGGGGGATATTAATCTCGACATAAAGGCGGCAGGGTTCACGAGCGGAATGTTTTTCTTCGATTCCGGGCTTGCCGCGATGTTATCTCCGGGAATTTTCGGCAAAGGCGGACGTAAAAAATCGCCGTACAAAGATTATCTTGCATTTTGCGATATAATAGATAAAGGATATTTTCCGCCGTCGTACCTCGTGACGAGTAAAGAAGATATGATACGCGGAGCCACGATAAAATTCAAAGAACTTCTCGACGATAGGGGAATAGAGAACTTTCTCGACGACTACCCGAAAGGGAACGGACATAAACTGGAACACGTTTTTAGCGTGCTGTACCCGTCCGAATATCCCGAAAGCAGGCGCACGATAGACAGAATGACGGACTTTTTCCGCGCCCATTGCTAAAATCTGCTCGTAAATTAACGTGTTTTTAGTGGGGATTGAAATAATGAAGGTAAATTTGCTTGACAAGCGAATTTATCAAAAGTATAATGATAGAGCAAAAATGAATTACTTGTTCATAGACTGCACGGTGCGAGAGCGTAATCTCATTCGAGAGCCTGCATAGAACGGGAAACGAATTGCTTTTAACAAAAAAGTTACGTTACTCCGTATGGTCTATGATCGTACGGAGTTTTTGTTTGTCCGACGTTCGCTTTTCGGCGTTATATCGGAAAATAAAAAAGTATATTGCCAAAAACGGTATAAAAGTTATTCTGTAAGGAGGTTTTGATGTCAGCGTTTAGAGATGCGAAAGTCGAAAAAGTTGCCGAAATAAAAGCAAAACTCGAAAAAGCGAGTTCTTTTGTTTTGGTTGACTACAAGGGCTTGACCGTTGCCGAAGACACCGCGCTGCGTAGCGAATTCCGTAAATCGGGCGTAAGTTATCACGTTTACAAAAACAGACTTATGAAAATCGCTCTTAACGAACTCGGTTATAACCAGTTCGACGACGCGCTTAACGGACCTACGGCTATTGCGTTAGGCTCGGACGATATTGCCGCTCCCGCTAAAATTGCCATGGACAAAGCAAAGGCTTATAAGAAAATGGCTGTTAAATGCGGATTTGTAGACGGTAAATATCTTGATGAAGAAGGGTGCAAGGTTTTGGCTACCTTACCCAGCAGAGAAGGTCTTATTTCTCAAATACTCGGACTGTTGCAATCGCCCGTTTCGAGATTTGCGAGATGTATTGCCGCTATTGCGGAAAAAGCCGAATAATTTTATAAAATATAACGGAGGAATTCAAAAATGGCAGACATTGCTAAAATAATCGAAGAAGTTAAATCTATGACTGTTCTCGAACTTAACGACCTCGTTAAGGCTCTCGAAGAAGAATTTGGCGTAAGCGCGGCTGCTCCTATGGCAGTTGCCGGTGCTGCGGCTGCTCCCGCTGCTGCGGCAGAAGAAGAAAAAACCGAATTTGACGTAGTACTCAAAGCGGCAGGCGCAAACAAAATCGCAGTTATCAAAGCGGTAAGAGAAGCGACCGGTCTTGGCTTGGTTGACGCTAAGGCTATGGTTGACGGCGCGCCCAAAGCGGTTAAAGAAGGCGTAAGCAAAGAAGTTGCCGACGAACTCGCCGAGAAACTCAAAGCAGCCGGCGCAGAAGTAGAAATTAAGTAATCTTCTTACCACACAAGGAGCATAAAGGTTCGTTCGCTTACCGTCTCGAAAGTCAAGTCGTAAACGGTAAAAACGTACCTTATCCGCTCCGCCACAAACAACCTAATTTTTGGCATACAAAAAAAACGGACGGCAAGTCCGTTTTTTTTCATAAATCGATTGACAAACTTTTTCGATAAAGATATAATCCTATTAAACAACTAGGTAAACTAGGAATTAAGGAGAGAAGGGCAAATGAATATATATAAATCGATGACGGAACTTATAGGGAAGACGCCGATGCTCGAAGTGCGGAATTTTGCGCAAGGAAAGGACTTTTTGGGTCGAGTTGCGGTAAAGATAGAATATTTTAATCCTGCCGGTTCGGTTAAAGACAGGGTAGCGAAAGCGATGATAGAAGATGCGGAGAAGACGGGCAAACTTAGAGCGGGGTCGGTCATTATCGAGCCTACGAGCGGAAACACGGGTATCGGGCTTGCGGCGATAGCGGCGGCTAAGGGGTACAGAATAATCATAACCATGCCCGAAACGATGTCGGTGGAAAGGCGCAATCTTATCAAGGCGTACGGCGCGGAAATCGTGCTTACCGACGGCACGAAAGGAATGAAAGGCGCGATAAAGAAAGCGGAAGAACTCGCGTCCGAGATAGACGGAGCGTTTATTGCAGGGCAGTTTACGAACCCCGTTAACCCGAGAGCGCATTATCTTACTACGGGACCGGAAATATGGGCGGACACCGACGGCAAAGTCGATATTTTCGTAGCAGGCGTAGGAACGGGCGGGACGATAAGCGGAGTGGGAAAGTATCTTAAAGAGCAGAACCCGAACGTAAAAATCGTCGCGGTCGAACCGGCTTCTTCGCCTGTTCTATCGAAAGGGGTAGCGGGAGCGCATAAAATTCAAGGCATCGGAGCGGGATTCGTCCCCGACACGCTCGACACGAGCGTCTACGACGAAGTGTTGACAATCGAAAACGACGACGCGTTTGCGGCAGGCAGAGAATTTGCTCAAAAAGAAGGCATACTCGTAGGTATATCCTCCGGGGCGGCGTTGCATGCGGCGAGCATACTCGCAAAGCGAGAAGAAAACAAAGGAAAACTTATCGTCGCGCTTTTGCCCGATACGGGGGATAGGTATCTTTCGACCGAGATGTTCAAATGAACTACGGCGAAATAATTTTCATCAAATAAAAGGATTTACACCATAAACGAGAAAACTTACTTGAAATAGTTTTTAGCGTAGTATTCCAAAACGGCGATTTGCGAAAAAACCGTAAGACACCGACGGTTTCCGCCGAAATCATAGTTTATCACGCATTTGCGTTGTTATAAAAAATGCCTTCCCGAAAATAGGGAAGGCAAAAAATTTTTGTAACAAATCTAAATTAAATAACGTAATTATCGGCGGAGTCGGCGTTGTCGAGAACGTCGCGCAAGGATATGCCGTCAAGATAATCCGTTATCGTTTTGTATAGACCTTTCCAAACGGGGAGCGTAAGGCAGTCGTTTTTCCTGTCGCAACCGAACGGTTCTTTATCCAGGCACGCGACCGGGGCTAGGCTGCCTTCGGTTATTCTAAGCACGTCGCCGACGGTTATTTCCGATGGTTTTTTTGCAAGCATATATCCGCCTTGAAAACCGCGACTGCCTATTACGATATCTGCCTTGTTAAGCATAGGCACGATTTGTTCTAGGTATTTTTTAGATATGTTTTGGCGCGCGGCGACGTCTTTTAGCGTGACGAAACCCTCGCCGTCGTGTTCGGCAAGGTCGATAAGCACTCTTAAAGCGTAACGCCCTTTGGTAGAAACCATCATTTTCGACACCTTCTTTTGCGGTTAGTTTTTCGTTATTTTTACACCTTCTCTCGTATCCGACACGGAGTAGCCGAGTTTGCTTATTTCTGCTCTGATTTCGTCCGCAAGCGCGAAATTCTTGTCTTTTTTCGCCTGTTTTCTCTTTTCGACCAGTTGTTTAACTTCTTCGGGAACGTCCGTAGGCTCTTCCTTTTTCGCTTCCTCGGGAAGTTTGTCGAAGTTAAGTCCGAATACTCTGTCGAAGTCGAGCGCGAGCGCGTAAATATCTTTACTTGCAGGTTCTTTCAGCATATTGAACAGCACGCCGAGCGCGAGCGGGATATTGATGTCGTCGTTTATCGCGTCGATAAACTGTTTTTTATACTCGTCGAGTTTTCCACTTTCGGTCGGAGCGGGGGACGCTTTGTGTTTTGCAAGAGAAGCCAGTATACGTTCTCTCGACGTCCTCGCGGCGGTAAGCCCTTCAAACGTGAAATTGAGTTTTTTCCGATAGTGAGCGTTAAGGCAGAAGAAACGGAAGTCGAGCGCGTCGTAACCTTTGCCTTCGAGTTGTTTTATGGTGTACACGTTGCCTAAACTTTTGCTCATTTTGCCGCCGTCTACCATCATAAATTCGCCGTGCATCCAGTAGTTTACGGTTTGTTTCCCGGCGAGCGCCTCGTTTTGGGCTATTTCGTTTTCGTGGTGAACGGGAACGGCGTCTATGCCGCCCGTATGCAAATCGAACACTTCGCCCAGGTATTTTCTGCTCATTGCGCTACATTCGATGTGCCAACCGGGGTAACCCATACCCCACGGGCTTTCCCATTGCATTATGTGGTTTTTGTCCGCCTTTTTCCAAAGCGCGAAGTCGGCAGGGTGACGTTTTTCACTGTTTTCTTCCACGCGTGCGCCCGCTTCTTTTTCGTCGATAGTTTGTCCCGACAGTTTACCGTAGGACGGGAATTTGGATATGTCGAAGTAAATGCCGTCGCTTATTTCATACGCATAGCCTTTTTCGAGCAGTTTTTGCACGAATTCTATCATTTCCGGGATATGGTCGGTTGCTTTCGCTATTATTTCGGGTTTGCCGATGTTAAGCGCGGCAAGGTCGCGAAAGAAAACGTCGGTGTAGTATGCGGCGATTTCCCACGGCGTTTTTTTCTGTTCGCGCGCGGCTTTTTGCATTTTGTCTTCGCCGCTGTCGCCGTCGTCGAGTAAGTGTCCTACGTCCGTGATATTCATTACGCCTTTCAGTTTGTACCCGTCGTATTTCATAACTCTTCTCACAAGGTCCATAAAAACGTAGGTTCTTAAATTGCCTATATGAGCGTAACTGTAAACGGTCGGTCCGCAAGAGTACATATAAACCGCGCCGTCGCGGACGGGCGTAAACTCTTCTTTTTTACGCGTAAGCGTATTGTATACTTTAAGCATTTTATTCTCCGTTTATTCTCCGTCGTTATCTCGTTCTTCCATTTGTTGCGCTATCGAGTAGCGGCAGGACGAGATATTCAAATTTTTTTCTATAACTTCTAATCGAGCGTTAAGGCGAGCGAATTCTTCCAAAACGGGGTCAGGGAGTTTTTGGTCCATATCGCGATATTTTTCGCCGTGCATACGAACAATTCTGCCCGGAACGCCTACGACCGTGCAATGCGGGGGAACGTCTTTAAGCACGACGCTACCCGCGCCGATTTTCGAGTATTCCCCGATTGTGACGGGCCCGAGAATTTTTGCGCCTGCGCACACCATAACGTTGTTCTCTATCGTAGGGTGACGTTTGCCCGTTTCTTTACCCGTACCGCCGAGTGTAACGCCCTGATAAATGGTTACGTTGTCGCCGATTTCCGTGGTTTCTCCGATAATAACGCCTACGCCGTGGTCGATAAATATACCTTTACCGATTTTTGCCGCAGGATGAATTTCTATACCGTAGTTTCTACGCGCGCGCGCCGTGATTATAAACGCGAGCATTTTCATTTTATGCATATAAAACCAATGCGCTCTGCGATAAGAGCAAAGCGCGCGGAAACCACCATAGGTGAAAATTATTTCTAGTTTACTTTTTGCGGCAGGGTCTTTTTCGAGCGCCACCGCCAAATCCGCTTTTATGTTGTCAAACATATTCTATATATATATTAAACGTGTGCTTTTCTGTTTCCTTTCGGGACGCGTGCGGGCAAATCTTTATGCCTGTTGCGGAAGAACTTCGGCAGTATGAGCATAACGAAACAAATTGCAACCGGGATAATTCCCATAATAGTAACGCCTACCGACGCGGTTGCTTCCGACATAAATGCTTCCGCATTTGTGAGATTGAGGAAATAGTTTTTGAACGCTACGCCGAGTTCCGTGCCTTCGCAGGTAGCGAGAGCGGGGGATATCCAGCCGAGCGCGCTAAACAGCAAGCACAAAAACGTCGTAAAGTGCAGTCTTCTCGAAGTGTACGTAAATATGCGTACGATGTTTTGTATCAAGATGATAACCATAAAGACGATGGCTACAATGTTGTATAAAATCGCGCCGTATACGCCGAGATGGTTAATTATCGTTTCACGGTTGTATTGACCGTTTTCTTTTTTAATGACGAGTTGCGACGCTTTTCCGTCGGCAAGGAAGATAGAATAGAACGCGCTCGTTCCTTGGAATACGGAGAGATTTTCGAGTACGTCTATACGCGTCTTTTCAAGCATTTTGGTGTGGAACCATGCTTTGATAACGTCCGCCGCGTCTATGTAAATGGCGGTTACGCCTAAATCTCGTTTAAGAAGAACGCTTTCCGCTCCGCTTTCTTTTACTTTTCCTTCGGAGTCAATTGTGGCGTAGGGTTTTCCTTGTTCGATTACGTACTCGCTCGGATAGTTTGCTTCGGGCCACCACCATTTGCCGTTTTCGTCTGCTTGAACCTTGATGTCGCCCTGCAAAAGGGTTACGCCGTTAATCGTAAGGGAATTCGTACCCGGAACGACGGAATCGATTTTATAGACGAACATAGTGTTTATGTTAATCATGCCTTGCGTGCCGTCGGTTATTTTATTCGTAATCGTACGGTTGATGTAGTGAGGCGAGAGTATGCCGAGTAGCATAGAAGCAAGGAGAATAATGGAAAGCAACGTAAGAATTATCGGCAAAGACGCGCCGTAATAACGTTTTTTGCGAAAAGCGGCTTCGTAGTCGAAATCGACGTTGCCGTAAGAATTGGTGTACGCTTTGCCGCCTGCCATCGACGTATGCAGTCCGGACGCGAATTCCGATTCCTGCCTGAGCGCCGCCGCCGCGCGAAGTTCGTTAAAAATAATATCCCCGTTGTAGTTGCCGGTTTCGACTTTACGGAGCATTTCTTTATAACGCGCTCTTTGCGCTTTTAGGCGAGACCTTTCGTACGGAGTTTCGCTCTCGCGAATAGCCACCGTCGTGTCTTTAATTTTGCGTCTGAGCAGGATAACGAGATTAGCGTCGTCCTGCTCGCTCCACATACGCGCTTTGCGCGCATTGTTGACGTTGTTTGCTCTTACCGCCATTACTTCCTCCCGAAGTATCGGTTCTTACCGATGGTGTTAAACTTTCGGCGCAACGCGCCTTTATAAACTCATTGTATTTTAATTATATTACGCGCGCGAGTTTTTTGCAAGAGTTTTCGCAAACGCACTTGTTGTAAAATATTGTAATCGCGCCGTTTTTCGTTATATTTTATTCTTCTTGTACAGAATCGTCGTGCTTATACCGCTTACAGCCATGCCTACGACGACCATCGTCGATTGACTCATAAGGTTTGGTTTGCCGAGTTTGTTGCCGATAAGGGTGCCTGCAACACAGATGAGTATGCAACCGATAAAGGGAATAATCGCTATTTTGAAGTATTGCGCGATAAGAACCAAGGTCAGTCCGCCGAAGATAGCGGGAATTACGTACGGGGAAACCGGAGCGAGTATATCGACTATTTGGTTTTGGAAAATAATAAGCGGAATAAGTCCTATCGCAATGACGAGAGTCGTGACGATACTGCTTACCGCAATCGAGATAGAAGTGACGATTTCTTCTTCTTCGCTGCCTTTTTCGACGCCGGTAATGCTTTGAGCGTTTATGGCGCAGGGAAGTTTAAGGTTGCTTACGTTGCCCGTTATGAAAGACATATACTGCCCGCCGGTGCCGAGCAACGGGGCGTAACTTACCGCTTCGATAAGTCCTATCGCGACGTATCCCAAAAGGAACGGTACGCATTTGCCGAGTGCTTTGGCGTCGGGAAGAGTTTTTGCCGATACGCAGTAGAACACGGGAACAAGACATATCAAACCTAGCGCAATCCAGGTAAATATCCTGCCTACCGTGTGCATTTTGTTGTTAAAAATATCTCTGTCGGAAAGTTGAACCGGTTGTTTGTTTTTCATTATCGTATCTCCTTTTAACAAAATACTTTCGTGAAAGCGAAAGCAATGCCGAGCGCGCCGAGAATGGTAATAGGAAGAGCGTAGTTTTCCAACCATTTTTGCTTACCTAGTTTGATTATTACGCCGCAGATACCCATGATGACAAGGCTTGCCGCAAGGGTGATAAGAGTTATTTCGCCGTAAGTTGTGATTTTCGTGGAAGGTTCCTCGACAGGGTGTCCGATACTGAAACAACCGCCTACGAGAATTGCCGAAAGCATACCCGCCAAAAGACCGCCCAAAAGCGCGCCGGTGACGGTATTCATAAGACGAGCGTTTTTCTTTTGTAAATCCGCGAGTTTGTTTTGATACTTTTTATAAACGATGGCGTTGAACAACGGACCGCTCATAATGGAAAGCGTCATAACGGTAACTGCCGTCGCGATGATGGTTTCGGTGGTTGCACCGGTGCCGGCAAGGGCTTTGTTTGCTTGGTCGTAAGCGACGAGTTCGTATTGAAGCGCGCCGATAACGGTAAGTCGTATCCACGGAATGGCTACGCCGAGTCCCGACATCATAATACCTATGCCGATTACAATAGGAATACTCGGAACTATGGAGAACACCGCGCTCGAAACGATTGTTTTTTTAATTTTAGACATGTCCATACCGATTTTTTTCGCACGTTTGACGTTTTTAATTATGTAAAAAACGCTCATCGTGATGATGGCGACGCAAATTAATCCGCCGAGAACGTAAATAATCGGATAACTTTTAGGAACGTTCATCAAACACCTCTTAATTAAGAATACTTTAATAAATATGATACAACATTTGTTCGGGAATGTAAACACCGCAACCGATTTTTTTCTAAAAAAGCGAAAAAACTTTCCAGTAAAAAGAAATTGCCGATAAAGGGAAACCTTTTTAGAAAATAAGGATACCCGAACGAACGCATATACTGTTATATTAATGATTTTTGTCCGATAAAATCCCGCCCGCCCGTCCCCGACGCAAACAAGCGGCGTACGAAAAAAACGAGTTTTACGAAATCAAAGCGAAAAATGAATAATCGTTGCGCAGAGTTGCCGAAACGGTGTATAATGGACGAGGAAAGGAGTAGCGATGATATGGCGAAAGAAAGGATAGACGAAGGAAGGGAATACGATAAAATCAAGGCGCTTTTGCCCGTGCTTATGCACGACAGGTACGGGGTCAGGGAAGATATCGACGGCAGGAGTGAGGTAAAGTATACGCCTTGCGTAAAGGAGTTTATGCGCAGGGTGCAAAACGTTTGTTTAAGCGACGAAGAAATCGCCGCGGCGAGCAAGAAAGGCGCGGAGCGCGGCGAAGCGGAGCGCGACGTCGTGTTTGCGCTGATTAAGAGTATCGTTGATAGCGAGAAGTACGCGTCGGGAACGGTTTTGGAGCAGTTCGAGAACGGGACGATAACGCATTTGATTAAGAAATTGTGAGAACGGGATATGGACAAAACGAACGCGCTTAGAATACTCGACGCCGAGGGTATAAAATACGTCGTACGAGAATACGACCCCGAAATAACGGACGGGGAAAGCGTTGCGAAAGCGACGGGGAGCGACCCGGACAGGACGATGAAGACGCTCGTTACGGTAGGAAACGACGGCAATCATTACGTATTCGTCGTCCCCGTATGTTTTTCTTTGGACTTAAAAAAGGCGGCGAAAGCGGCGCAAGTGAAACGCGTCGAAATGATAAAGCAAAAAGAACTTTTCCCGTTGACCGGGTACGTTCACGGCGGTTGTTCGCCGATAGGAATGAAGAAAAAGTTTACTACGATAGTCAGCGACACGGCGACGTTGTTCGATACGGTTACGGTAAGCGCGGGGAGGAAAGGAATGCAAGCGGAGATGAGCACCGACGATTTTTTGAGAGCGAGCGGAGCGACGATTGCCGAGATAATTTGACGAAACGTTTTTTTTTTGAAGAATTTATTCGGAAAACTCTTTTGCGGCGGCGTAAACGGCGGAGGAAACAAATGTGGCGTGCGCGTCGCGATAGTTATTAAAAAAAATTTGACAAACGATATTATATAATATATAATACTTTCGCACTCGAATCGGCGAGGGTTATTTTTTCTAGTCGAAACGAGAGAAAAATCGAAATAAATTAAAGCGAGGATAGAAAAGATGAAAAGAACTTATCAACCTAAAAAAAGACAAAGAAGCAAAGTACACGGTTTTAGACAGAGAATGTCTACCCCCAACGGAAGAAGAGTAGTAAAAAGAAGACGCGCAAAGGGCAGAAAGGAACTCACTGCGTAAGGAATAACCGCCGATGCAGAAAGTTTACCGCCTGACGCAACGAGGAAGTTTTGCGTACGCGTATCGCAAAGGCGACGGCGTAGCGACTCCGCGTATCGTAGTTTACAAAGTGCCTGCGCATAATTTGAAGGTAGGCGTTTCCGTAGGCAAAAAGGTCGGTAACAGCGTGGTGAGAAGCAGGGTGAAACGCAGAATAAGCGAGCGTTTTCGTCTGCTTATACCGTTCGTTTCAAACGAGTTTAACTTCGTAATCGTGGCTAGGCCTGCCTGTGCGGACGCCACGAGCGAAATCATCAACAAAGATTTGATTTACACGCTGAGAAAGCACGGTGTGTTCAAGGAAGTGTCGGAATGAGAAAGATTTTTTCCGCTCCGTTGCTTTTTTATAAAAAGTTTGTTTCCCCGGTTTACGGGAAAAGATGTATCTACGTTCCTACGTGTTCGATGTATATGTACGACGCTATCGGACAATACGGATTGTTAGGCGGAATGGCGAGAGGTATATGCCGATTGCTTCGTTGTAACCCTTTTGCGAAAGGGGGTTACGACCCTGTAAAACTTAATCTAAAAGGAAGTGCAAAATGGACTTTATAAGTTTGTTATCTTGCAAAGCCCTGAATAACGCGATTGGCGACCTTATCTACAAGTATCTTTACGGATGGGTGGTTACCTGGTCGGACGACTGGTCGGTTATCGGTGCTTTTAGCGTAACCGTTATTATGTTTACACTGTTTTTGAAAGTGGCGACGAGTCCGCTCGATATATGGCAGAAAGTTTCCATGCGCAAAAACGCGAAAAAAATGGAGCAAATGCGCCCGGAACTTGAAAAGGTGCAAAAGCAATGCGGTTCTAATCAGCAACTTTTGATGCAGAAACAGCGCGAAGTTTACAAAAAAAACAAGTATTCGATGTTTGGTTCCTGCTTGCCGATGATAGTCACGATGGTCGTGTTCTTCATTATTTTCGGCGGATACAACGCGGCTGTTTCCAAACACACGAAAATAACTTTCGAGGCTCTCGATAAAGTTTATAAAGAAGTTTTTTATGCCGAAGAGAACGCGGCGTTAAGCGACGCGGAAAGGACGAAAAAAGCGGAAGACGCGGTTGTCGCGGAATACGACGCCAACTACAAAGAATCGTTTTTCTGGGTTAAAAACATTTTCTCGGCGGACGGCTGGGCAAAAGCGATACCCGATAAAGGAACGGCGGCGAAGAACATACCTAATCTCAATACCGCGGAATACGAGAGAGTAATGAAACCGCTTATGGATAAGTACAACGGCGGCTGGAACGGTTATCTCATATTACCTATTATAGTATTATTGCTTAACGTGGCGTCGATGTTCCTCAACAAGCAACAGACGCAGCAACCCGCTATGCCCGGGCAGACCGAAGAACAAATAAAGGCGCAGAAATCGCAGGCGAAGATAATGCAATTTATTATGCCGATAATGATGTTCGGGTTCGCGTTGTTCTACTCGGCGGCGTTTACGTTGTATATGGCTATTAATATGGTATTTACCACTGTAATTAACTTGGTATATAATTTAATAACGAAGAAAAAGGACGCGGCGGAAAAGGACCGCATTCTGTCTACTACGTTCAAAAAATAATCGGAGGAAAGATGGAAAAATATTATGAATTTAAGGCGTCTACGGCAGATAACGCCATAAGAAACGGGCTTGCCGAACTCGGACTGACCGAAGAGGAAGTCGATATAGAAGTCGTTTCTAACGGCGGAATTTTTTCAAGAGCCGTCGTTAGAATAAGCCCGAAAATCGTTGAAGAACAGGTTGTGTCGACGGAAACGGCGGATACCGCAGAAGAAACGGAAGAAACCGATGAAAGAGAAGAAATAAAAACGGAAGAAAAACCCGTTCTTACCGAAGAAGAACGCGAAGAAAGATTCCGCAAAAACAAAGAACTTCGCGAAAAGGGGAAGGAGTTTATCGCGGAGATAGCGCGTCTTACGGGCGCAAACGTCACGATCGAGGGCAAGGTAAGAGAAGACGAAGTATGCTTATATATCGGCGGCGACGACGCGAAGAATTTTATCGGATACAAGGGCGAAACGCTGGAAGCGATGCAAACGCTCGTAAGTCATTTTCTTAACAAAGACGAAACGGGAGAACGCACGAGAATAGTGCTTGACGCGGATTTTTACAGAGAAAGACGCAAGAAGACGCTTACCGCACTTGCGAAAAAACTTGCAAGACAAGCGTATAATCAGCATAGAGAAATCTCTCTCGAACCGATGAACAGTTATGAGAGAAGAATAATTCACGCCGCATTGACGAACAGCGACGAAGCGAGCACGAGAAGCGACGGGGAAGGAAAAGCAAGACATATCGTAATCGTGCCGAAAAGCGCGATGATGAGTTACGGCAACAGTTCGGACTTCCGCAAAAAAGGACCGCAGAAGACCAAGAGTTTCGGTTATAACAAGAGAAGATTTTAACGATAGGGAAAGTCCTATGAAAGATACGATTGTGGCTGTCGCTACGGCAATGACGTCGAGCGCGGGTATAAACATTATCCGTATAAGCGGAGAAGACGCCGCGGCGATAGCGCGAAAAATATTTTTCTGCCGAAAAATATCCGACGGACAAATGACTCCGAATTATATGTATCTCGGCAGAATAGAAGGGAAAAATTTTTCCGAAAAGGCGTTTTGTGTGTATTACAAATCGCCGTTTTCTTATACGGGCGAAGACGTAATAGAAATACACTGTCACGGCGGCAGGGGCGTAACGGGCGCGATAGTCCATTTGGTGCGCTCTATGGGCGCAAGACCTGCAGAACCGGGCGAGTTTACCAAACGCGCGTTCCTTAACGGAAAACTGTCTTTGTCCGAGGCGGAAGGCGTAATCGATATGATAAACGCTACGACCGAAAGTCAGGTAAAAAACGCGTATAGGCTAATGAGCGGAGAATTGACGCAAGGTATCACGGAAAGCGAAAAAATGCTCACGGAAACCGCCGCTATGCTCGAAGCAAAACTCGATTATCCCGAAGAACTCGAAGAAGAAACGCGCGCCCCGGCAAAAGAATTACTTGAAAAAACCAAGCGTAACTGCGATAAGTTGCTCGCAAACTCTTCTAGACGTAAAGTGCTTAATGAGGGTATCGATATCGCCATTGTGGGAACCCCTAACGCAGGAAAGAGTTCATTGCTTAATGCGCTTATCGGTCAAGACAGAGCGATAGTCAGCGATGAAGAAGGGACTACTCGCGACGTGGTGAAAGAAAGCGTCGAGATAGACGGGATAAAGATTAACTTTCTGGATACGGCAGGGATAAGAAACGCCGGAGCGGGCAAGGTCGAAAAAATAGGAATAGAGCGCTCGGTAAGGGCGATAGACGCGGCGGACGTCGTTATTTTCGTTACGGACGGAACCGTGCCCGTAAGTGACGACGAAAGAAAGATACGGGAAAAACTCGAAGACAAAAAGTATATTACCGTGCAGAACAAAACCGACAAAATAAAATATCCGCGAGAACACGCGCTTGCGATTTCTGCAAAGACAGGCGAAGGACTTGAAGAACTTATCTCGTACGTCTTAAAACAAGCGGACAGAGAAGGAATATACAAGGAAGGCGTAATCAGCAACGAACGGCATATTTTCGCGCTGGAAGAGGCGGACAGGCTTATAAAAGACGCTTTGTCCGGGTACGACGTCTTGCCGACGGAATGTACGCTTGAAAGCGTAAGAGGCGCGTTGGACGCATTAGGGAAAATAACGGGGAATAGCGTATCGGACAGCATAATAGACGAGGTATTCTCGCGTTTTTGCGTGGGGAAGTAAACGTTATGCGAAGAGCCGACCAAACGTTATGCGGAAATTTACTCGCGGTCGAGAGAACTCGACGCGCGGATAAATTTTTAATCCGCATAAGTCGGACTACCAAGGAAGCAAAATGACGCATTTTGCTTATCATATAGTTTGGCGAGGGAGATTCCCCCGCCGTCCCCCTATAAGGGCAAAAATTTCGGTACACGCCCGTAATTTTTGAGAGAACGAGTGATATAAACTGTATGAGGGGAACCGACCAAACGTTATGTGAAATCCGACCAAACGTTACACGGACGTTTAACGCAGTCGCGGTTGCTTTGTGCGTATAAACGTTTAACCCGTGTAAGTCGGACTACCAAGGAAGCAAAACGACGCATTTTGCTTATCATATAGTTTGGCGAGGGAGATTTCCCCGTCGTCCCCCTACAAGGGCAAAAATTTCGGTACACGCCCGTAATTTTGATAAAACAAGAGATATAAGTGGATTTTAATAATACGCTTATCGGCGATAAAGAGATGCAATGCAGAGCGGCGTTGCGATAGATAGAAGGAGAGTTTATGCGTTGCGTTGTCCAAAGGATAAGAGAAGGAAAGGTTTACGTTGACGGAGAGGTTGTAGGGAGTGCGAACCACGGATTGCTCGTGCTTTGCGGTTTTACCGATGGCGACACGCCCGAAAAGGCGCGGTTTATGGCGGAAAGACTTTCCAAAATGCGTATTTTCCCCGATGAGAACGGCAAACTCAATCGTTCGGTTGTTGACGAAAAAGGCGAAGTTTTAATCGTAAGCAATTTTACGCTTTACGCCGATTGTTCGCACGGCACGCGTCCCGATTTTTCTAAGGCGATGAAACGTCTTGACGCAAAACCTATTTACGACGAGTTCGTTCGGAGAATGAGCGAGTTCGTCCCTGTCGGTACCGGTATGTACGGCGAACACATGGAACTTTCAATTTACAGCGACGGACCGATTACCGTCGTATTCGATAAATAAGACACGATTTTTAGTTTTCAATTTTTAACCGAATTCGTCGATTTAGCGAGTTGGTCATAACTCGGCTCGCGCGCGCGTTGCGCGCGTTATTTATTTTATCATTGACATTTTATTTAATTAATGATATAGTATATAATATATATTTATATTAATATAAGGAGCGAGTAAATGGAGAAAATTCAGCACAGTTACAATCAGGACGCCATACAGGTTCTCGAAGGTTTGGAGCCGGTAAGGGTTCGTCCCGGTATGTACATCGGCAGCACCGACCTGCACGGATTGCATCACCTTGTTACCGAGGTCGTCGATAACTCTATCGACGAAGCCCTTGCGGGTTACTGCACGCATATAGAAGTGTTTATCAAAAACGACGGAAGCGTTACCGTACAGGACAACGGCAGAGGCATTCCGACGGGTATCATCGAAAAAGAAGGCAAATCGGCGGTTGAAGTAGTTCTTACCAAACTCCACGCAGGCGGCAAGTTCGGCGGCGGCGGATACAAAATAAGCGGCGGTTTGCACGGCGTAGGCGTATCGGTCGTAAACGCGCTCAGTAATCAACTTACCGTTACCGTCAAACAAAACGGAAACGTTTACGTACAGCATTTTAGCCGCGGCATTCCCGTGGACGCTCTTACGGTTGTCGGTTCTACCGCGGAAACGGGTACGATGGTAAACTTTACTCCCGACGACACTATTTTTGAATCGGTCGTGTTTAACTTCGATACGATGAAGACCCGTCTTCGCGAACTCGCGTATTTGAACAAAGGGCTTCGTATCAGCATTACCGACGAAAGGGAAGGTCAGGAACAGAGCGAAACGTTCTTTTACGAGGGCGGTATCATTCACTTTGTCGAGCAACTTAACGCGAGCAAAGACACCATTCTTCCGAAGATAATCTACGTTGACGAAAAAGCGAGCGACTGCGAAATCGAAATCGCTATGCAATACAACACGTCTTACGCAGACGTGATATACGCTTACGCCAACAACATTAACACCGAGGAAGGCGGCACGCATCTCGACGGGTTTAAGTTCAGTCTTACCAAAGTAATCAACGAGTACGGACAAAAACTCAAAGTTCTCAAAGAAAACGAAAAGTTAAGGACGGAAGACGTACTCGAAGGAATAACGGCGATTATCAGCGTTAAACTTCCCGACCCGCAATTCGAAGGGCAAACCAAAACCAAACTCGGCAACAGTTATATCAAGGGACTGGTGAGCAGGGTCGTAAACGACAAAATCGGCGAATTTTTCGAAGAAAACCCGAAGGTGGCAAAAGACCTTATAGCCAAGTCGGTCAACGCTCAGAGAGCGCGTGAGGCGGCGAGAATAGCAAGAGAGAACTTCCGTCGCAAAGGCGTGTTTGAAAGTTCTTCTCTTCCGGGCAAACTTGCGGACTGTTCGGACACTAATCCTGAGCATTGCGAAATTTATCTCGTAGAGGGCGATTCGGCAGGCGGAACGGCGAAGGAAGGGCGAGACAGGCATTATCAGGCGATACTTCCGCTTAAAGGTAAAATACTTAACGTAGAAAAAGCGAGATTGCACAAGATACTCGACAACGACGAAATCAAAGCGATGATAAAAGCGTTCGGGTGCGGATACAAAGAAGAGTTTGACATTACCAAACTTCGTTATGACAGAATCATCTGTATGACCGATGCCGACGTGGACGGTAGCCACATAAGAATACTACTGCTCACGTTCTTTTTCCGTTTTATGCGTCCGCTTATCGAAGAAGGTCACGTATACGTCGCGTTGCCGCCGCTTTACAAACTCACCAAAGGCAAGACGGAGCGGTACTGTTACGACGACGAAGAATTAAAACAGGCGCAGGAAGAAATGGGACGGTGCGAACTTCAACGTTACAAAGGTTTGGGCGAAATGAACGCGCATCAGTTGTTTGACACCACGATGAATCCGGAAACGAGAACGCTTTTACGCGTAACAATGGACGACGCAGTGGCTGCCGACGAGATTTTCACCGTGCTAATGGGCGAGAATGCGGAACTCAGAAGAGCGTTTATCGAAGAAAACGCGACGCTGGTAAACGAACTCGACCTTGACATCTAGGGAGGACAAAATGGCAAAGAAAGATAACGAACTGGAAAACATCAAGGAGATACTTTCCAAAACACGAATAATTCCCGTAAACGTACGCGATCAGATGAGCAAATGCTTCATCAGTTACGCCATGGCGGTCAACGTAAGCCGTGCAATCCCCGACGTAAGAGACGGGCTAAAACCCGTTCACAGAAGAATTTTGTATGCAATGTACGATATGGGGAATACGTACGACAAGCCGACCAAGAAATGCGCGCGTATCGTCGGTGAAGTTCTCGGTAAATACCATCCGCACGGCGACTCGTCGGTTTACGACGCACTCGTAAGGCTTGCGCAATGGTTCAGCATAAACGTACCGCTTGTCGAAGGACAAGGAAACTTCGGTACGGTAGACGGCGACCCTGCGGCGGCGCAGAGATATACCGAAGCGCGTCTTAGCAGGATAGCGAGCGAAATGCTCAGGGACATAGATAAAGAAACCGTTGATTTTTATCCGAACTTCGACGACACGCTTATGCAACCGGTCGTTCTTCCGGCGCATTTTCCGAACCTTTTGGTAAACGGCAGCGAAGGTATAGCGGTCGGTATGGCGACGAGTATTCCGCCGCACAATATGACGGAAGTAATCAACGGAACGATTGCGCTTCTCGAAAATCCGGAAATTACGGTTGACGAACTTATGACGTACATACCCGCCCCCGACTATCCGACGGGCGCGCTCGTTATGGGTAGAGCGGCGGTAGCGCAGGCGTACAGAACGGGACACGGCGGCGTTGTTATGCGCGCTCGCGCCGAAATAGAAGAACATAACGGCAAAGAACGCATTATCGTTACCGAACTACCGTATCAAGTCAATAAAGCGTTGCTTATAAAGAACATAGCCGACCAAGTTAAAGACAAGAAACTCGACGGTATAAGCGATATAAGGGAAGAAAGCGACCGTTTCGGCATGCGCGTCGTCATCGAAGTTAAACGTGATTTTAGCGCGAACGTAGTGCTTAACACGTTATACAAACAGACGAATATGCAGGTGTCCACGGGTATTAACTTCCTTGCGCTAGTAAGGGGTAAACCGGTTGTGCTTAACCTTAAAGAGATGCTTTCCGAATACCTTGCGCATCAGGTAAACGTTATCGAAAGAAGAACGAGATTTAACCTTAACAAAGCAATCGAAAGAGAGCATATCGTAAAAGGGCTGATTATCGCAATCGCGAACATCGACGAAGTCATCAAAGTTATTAAAGAAAGCAGAGAAAGACAGGTCGCGTGTTCCGCGCTTATGGATAACTTTTTATTAAGCGAAAAACAAGCGAACGCGATACTCGATATGCGTCTTGCGAGTTTAACGGGACTGCAAGTGGAAAAACTTAAAGCGGAAGAAGAAGAACTGCAACTTACGATAGCGGACCTTACCGACATACTTGCCAAACCCGAAAGAGTAAGAAAGATTATCGGTGACGAACTCGCGCAAGTAAGGGATACGTACGGAGTTCCTAGACGAAGCGAATTGAGTTACGACGATAGCGAAATCGACATAGAAGACCTTATCGCCCAAGAAGATATAGTTATCTCGATGACGTATCAAGGTTATATCAAGAGAATACCCGTAAACGAGTACAAAGCGCAAAACCGCGGCGGAGTAGGCGTAACGGCGCACAAAACCAAAGAAGAAGACTTCGTCAAAAAGATGTTCGTCTGCAACACGCACGATGACCTGCTGTTTTTCAGTAACCGCGGTAGAGCATACCGAATTAGGGCGTACAGGGTACCCGAAGCGACGAAAACGGCAAAAGGCAGAGCGATGGTTAACGTTCTTCCGCTTGCCGAAGGCGAAAGAATCACGGCGTTTTTGCCTATTAAGGAATACAACGACGGATACATCGTTATGGCGACGCGCGACGGGCTGATTCGTAAGAGCGAAATCAACGAGTTTGAATCGGTTCGAGCAAACGGTAAACTTGCGATTACGTTGCTGGGCGACGACGAACTTATTGCGGTCGAGATGACGAACGGAGAGCAAGACATACTTGTAGCCAGCCACAACGGCAAGTGCATAAGGTTCTCGGAAAAAGACGTAAGGAGAACGGGCAGAGGCAGCCAAGGGGTGCGCAGTATCAAACTCGACGACGGCGACTATCTCGTGGATATGGCGATTATCGACGACGGGCTTAACGTGATTACGATAAGCGAAAACGGGTTCGGCAAACGTACGGACGTGAGCGAATTCAGAGTACAGTCGAGAGCGGGCAAAGGCATTAAAGCGGGGAACTTTAACGAAAAGACGGGCTTGCTTGTCAATATGAAACTAGTCGGCGACGAGGACGATATAATACTTATAGCGGACAACGGAACGATGATAAGGATACGCGCGTCGCAAGTTAGCAAGATAGGCAGAAGCACGAAAGGCGTCACGATAATGAAACTTAAAGGCGACGCGAAAGTCGTTTCTATGGCGATAACGATGCACGACGACGAAGCGGATTTCGACGAGGTGGAAGTGGACGAAGACGCGCTTAAAGAAGCGCAAGAGGAAGCGAACGCTAGGTCGGACGAAGAAACCGAAGAAACGGCCGTCACGTCCGAGAGCAACGAAAAAGAAGAAAAATAAAAAAATCGTTTAACAACCGTCGCTTTTTAAGCGGCGGTTTCCCGTTAAAAAAAGAAAATGAGCGGAGGTTTGAAATGTATCGTATAATCGTAAACCCGGTAGCAGGGAAAGGGAGAGCGGTCGAAGTTTTGGCAAAGACCGAAGAGATTTTTGCTAAAAACGGCGTCGAATACGACGTGCATATGACCGAAAAATGCGGCGACGCAACGGAAATCACCAAAGAGTTGACGAAAAATGGCGCGGATTTGGTTGTGTTAGGCGGTGACGGAACGTTTAACGAAGTTCTTAACGGTATCGTTGATTTTGAGAACACGACGGTAGGGTTTGTTCCTTGCGGTACGGGCAACGATTACGTTAAGGCGACGGATATACCTACCGACACGCAAAAAGCGGTGAAAAGAATACTCGACGGGAAGACGGGATACACCGATTTTATCGATATGAACGGTAAACGGTGTCTTAACGTCGCAGGAGGAGGAATGGATACCGACGTACTTGTCAAATACGCCGAAATGAAATGTTTTAGGGGCAAAGCGAAATATTACGCGAGTTTAATCAGCGTGCTGTTGCACCTTAAATTTCATAAAGTGCGGGTATCCATAGACGGCGGTGCGCCGGCGGAAAAAAGCGTATTCTTAATTAGCATCGCAAACGGGATTTACATAGGCGGAGGAATGCCGATAAGCCCGGCGTCCGTACTTAACGACGGTAAACTCAACGTTGTCATCGTGAACGAGATTAAACCGAGAAAAGTACTCGGACTGTTGCTGAAATTTTTGAAAGGAAAACACGTAAACGAACCTTGTACCGAGCAATATCTGTGCGACAGTGCGAGAATAGAAATGCTTGACGAAGGCAAAGTACAAGCCGACGGCGAGGTTATGGAAGAGAAAGTGTTGGATTGTCGAATAGTGCATAATACGCTAAGAACGTACATCGAATAAAAAAGGTAACAGGATAATCGATAGACGTTTGTTTACGTCGCGGAAACGTAGCGCGGCGTAGGGGTTGTACGGAGAAAAAATGATGAAACTTAACGCGCATCTTATAGCGAAGACAAGACCGCTTGCCGACGAAAATAACGTTATTTACGGCGACGGGTACAGGCTTACCGTGCTTAGCGACACGCTTTTACGCGTAGAAACGCAAAAAGACGGTATTTTTACCGACGACGCGACGCAGCACGTCTGGAACCGAGATTTCAAAGCGGTTGATTTTACCGAAGAAACAAACGGAAAAGCACGCAGAATAGTTACGGCAAAATGCACGTTTGTTTTCGATACGCGAAAAAAGAGAGTAGAAGCGGTTGTTTTTAAGGACGGGAGAACGGTCAAAGCGAACAATCGCGGAAATCTAGGCGGCACTTGTCGAACGCTGGATATGAGGATAGGCAAAGTTCGGCTCGGGAACGGCGTTTTGTCGAGAAACGGCGTTGCCGTGCTGCGCGACGACGGACTCGCGCTTTGCGACGACGGAGTTGTGCGCGAGAGAAAAGCGAAAGAAACGGATTTGTATATTTTCGCCGCAGGCAAAGAGTATGAAAAGGCTCTCGACGATTATTTTTATCTTACGGGAGCAACGCCTATGCTGCCCAGGTACGTCCTCGGTAACTGGTGGAGTAGATACTACGCCTATACGCAGGACGAGTATATCGGACTTATGAAACGGTTTGAAAAGGAAAACGTGCCGATAACCGTCGCTACCGTAGATATGGACTGGCACTGGGTGCAGGTAAACAAAAAATTCGGCACGCATTACACGTCGAAAAACCCTTTTCAACCGGAAGGATGGACGGGATATAGTTGGAATACCGACCTATTCCCCGATTATAAAGCGTTTTTAAGATGGTTGCACGAGCATAACTATCACGTTACGCTAAATCTTCACCCTGCGTCGGGAATAAGAAGTTATGAAGACGCGTATCCCGAAATGGCGCGCGCGATGAATATCGACCCGACGACGAAACAAGACGTACCGTTTGATTTTGCAAGCAACGAGTTTATCAACGCGTATTTTGACGTCATGCACCATCCTTACGAAAAGGACGGCGTGGATTTTTGGTGGATTGACTGGCAACAAGGCACGAAATCCACGGTAAAAAACGTGGACCCGTTATGGCTGTTAAACCATTATCATTACCTGGACAATTCGAGAAACGCTCGTAGAGGGCTTATTTTATCTAGATTTTGCGGCGTAGGCGCGCAAAGATACCCGTTGGGGTTTAGCGGAGATTACGTTGTCAGATGGTCGAGTCTAAATTTTCAACCCGAGTTTACGAACAGGGCGAGCAACGTAGGCTACGACTGGTGGAGCCACGACATAGGCGGACATGCTTTCGGAGTTTACGACGACGAACTGTATTTGAGATGGTGTCAATACGGAACGTTTAGCCCGATTAACAGGCTACACAGCACTTGTTTTGCTTTGCAAGGGAAGGAACCGTGGAAACATAGCGAAACGGTGAGAAGAATAACGTGCGATTATCTCAGACTAAGACACGCGCTTATTCCGTATATATACACCGCGTCGTACCGCACGCATAAGCACAATATCGCGCTTTGCGAACCGATGTATTACCGCTTTCCCGACCAAAAAGAAGCGTACGAAGTGAAAAATCAGTACTTTTTCGGAGAAAAACTTATAGTTTGTCCGATAACCGAAAAAACGGACAAACGCACGAAACTCGCGTCGGTTACGGTATGGTTGCCCGAAAAGGCAAGATATACCGACGTGTTTACCGGGCGAGTTTATAAAGGCGGACAGAAAATTAAAATGTTCCGCGACGTCGAGTTTATCCCCGTTTTGGCAAAAGAAGGGACGATAATACCGTTATCGAACGACAAAGGAAACGGTTGCGAAAACCCGAAGCGAATAAAACTTTTGGCGTACAGGGGTAACGGGAATTACGAATTGTACGAAGACGATGGAAAAACGAACGACTACTTAAACGGCGCGTATGCGACGACCGAGTATATAATAGAAGAAAACGGCGACTCGCTTACACTCACGATTTGCCCGACGAAAGGCGATTTATCGCTCGTTCCCGAAAAAAGAGAGTACGAAATCTGCTTTAAGGACGTAGAAAACGGCAACGTTGCCGTAAACGGGAAAGAAATGCCGAGTGGCGGAATAATAGTAGAAGTCGAAAGCGCGGTCGGAACAAAGGTCACTGTCGATAACGTCCAAGGCAAAACTAACGGCGATTTGCGCGAAAGAGTAAACGAAATTTTTAGCAGAGTACAAGGCAACAACCTGATTAAACAGGCAAAATACGGCAAAATCGGCAAAATAACCGATAAAGACGAACTTGTAAAAGCAATTAAGAAAAGCGGTTTTTCCAAAAACGCAAAAGCAGCCGCGCTCGAATACCTTGTATAAATAAAGGAAAAAATGATACAAAACGATACTTTTATATGTCCTTTTTGCGGGGAAACTCTTATACCGCAAGGGAAAAGTTTATATTGCGTAAACAACCATTGTTTCGACGTGGCAAAAGCAGGCTACGTAAACTTATTGCCCGTCGATAAAAAGAACTCGCTCAATCCCGGAGATAACAAGGAAATGATTGCCGCAAGGGTAAAAGTAATGAATAAAGGCTATTACAAAACGCTAGCGGAAAGGTTAATCGAAAAAATAACTCCGCTCGCTCCGAAGAGAATAGTTGACGCCGGGTGCGGAACAGGATATTTGCCGTTTAGATTAAAAGAGGCGTTTAAGGATACCGAAGTTATCGGTACGGACATCTCAAAGTATGCAATAGAGCAAGCGAGCAAATTATATAAAAAGCCTGCTTTCGCCGTAGCGAGCAGTAAAAACATACCGCTTGAAAGCGGTATGGCGGACGCGGTGATATGCGCTTTCGCGCCGGTGTACGCAAGCGAGTTTAGCCGAATTAGCAAGCAAGGCGCGTTGTTTTTGCGCGTCGTACCCGCGAAGGAACACCTGTACGGACTGAAAGAATTTTTGTACGACGCCCCTAGATACAACGAAGAGGACGAAACGAGTTTTGACGGATACGAAACGGTGAGCGTGGAAAAGGCGGAGAGCGAGTTTACGGGGGATAAAGACGACATTGCGGCGCTTGTTAAGATGACGCCGTATTACTACCACACGTCAACGGAAAAATTAGAAAGGATAAACGACGTATCCGAACTAACCGTCAATACGGCGTTCGAGATAAGGACGTTCCGGAAATTATAATTTATCGTCCCGAACGCGCGTTCGGGACATTTCATAGAAGGGAGAGTAGTCCGAGTTTTCTATTCTCGTAAGTAAGTACTTCCGCTATGTCCGAATAGGGCAGAGGCAGTCGGTCGAGAAGCACGAAAATACTTATTTGGGTACTTATAAACGCACTTTTAAGCGACTGACACGGCACGTTTACGTTTCGAAACGACGGAATGTACGACGTGTTTTTTATTAAACCGTTTAGTTTTGCGAGCGAGCGGTAGATTACGTTTTTGAGATAGTTAAGCGTTCTGCGTTGTTGGCAGGCGGCGCGCGGCAGCATACCGACGAGATAATCGAGTTGATTTTCTTCGAGAATGACGATTTGTTCTATCGTGGTCGCCCCGTCGTCGGAATTTTCCAGAGCGGTGCGATATTCGCGTGCAAGTTGTTCGAGATTGTTAGGCATAGCGTCTCCGTTTTTGTCATAATATGTCGAAAACGCGGAAAAAGTGATTATTTTTTTCAAGGCAGAATTAAATTATTGCATTATGAGTTGTTATGTAGTAAAATAAATATTAATTCTTATAAACGAATGAATATTTTTTTGGAGATAAAAAATGCTGGATTTAAGATTTGTATGCGACAACATCGATTTGGTTAAGGACAAACTTGCCAAGAGAAACAGTAAACTCGATTTGAGCGAACTTACAGAACTCGCCGCCGAACGTCGCGCGACGATTAAACAGACGGAAACGCTCAAAGCGGAAAAGAACAAGGCAAGCGCGGACATTGCCGTAATGAAGAAAAACAAACAGCCGTGCGACGATTTGATTGTCGCTATGAAAGCAAAAGGCGAAGAAATCAAAAAACTCGACGCGCGTCTTACCGAAATAGAAGCACGTCTTACCGAGATAATGTACGTTATTCCGAACCTTGTAGACGACAGTCTCCCCGTCGGACCGGACGACAGTTACAACGTGGAAGTAAGAAGATATCTGCAACCTACCGAGTTTTCTTTCACGCCTCTTGCGCACTGGGACATCGGAGAAAAATACGGTTGGTTTAATCCTCAGCAAGCGGCTAAAATCACGGGAGCGCGTTTTACCGTTTATCACGGACAGGGCGCAAGACTTGAAAGAGCGGTGATAAATTATATGCTCGACACGCACACCGCAAACGGTTATGAAGAAATCCTTCCCCCGTTTATGGTAAACAAGAACTCTATGATAGGCACCGGGCAGTTGCCGAAGTTCGAAGAAGATATGTACGCGGTAAAAAACACCGACTATTATCTCGTTCCTACGGCGGAAGTTCCCGTAACGAACCTACACGCCAACGAAATACTTGCGGCGAAAGATTTGCCGATAAAGTATTGCGCGTACACGGCGTGTTTTAGGGGCGAAGCGGGCAGCGCGGGAAGAGATACGAGAGGGCTTATTCGTCAACATCAGTTCAATAAAGTAGAACTGGTCAAGTTTACAAGACCGGAAACGAGTTTTGACGAACTCGAAGATTTGACGCACGAAGCGGAAAGTATTTTACGAGGACTAAAAATTCCTTATCGGGTCGTTTGTCTTTCTACGGGCGACGTGGGTTTCGGGTCTTGCAAAACCTATGACATCGAAGTATGGATGCCGTCGTACGGAAGATTTGTGGAAATTTCTTCTTGCAGCAACTATATCGATTTTCAAGCGCGCAGAGCGAACATCAAGTTCAGAGATACCGACGGTAAAGTAAAACTCGTCCATACGTTAAACGGAAGCGGACTTGCTGTCGGCAGAACGGTAGCGGCGATACTCGAAAACTATCAAAACGAAGACGGCACGATAACCGTACCCGAAGTGCTTAGGAAGTATATGGGAACGGATGTATTGAAATAAAAGCCGTAAAAAACGTTAGTTTTTACGGTTAAGTCAATTACGGAAAGGGATACGAACTCCTATGAAAAAGAAAAACTCCTTCGGCGACATAATAGGAGCAATAGCAGGCGGATTTGCCGCAATAATCAAAGGTATAGTCCGTTTGTTGCTCAAAGTTTTGGTAACTTTCGGACTGTGGTTGCCTGCTCTTTATGCGCTGCTCGGGGTTATTCTTTATTACGGAGCGGGGTTTAACCCGTTCGGATTCGACGTTTATAGCGTTATATATCTGTCGGGCGGCGTGGCGTGCGTTGTTTGCGCGGTAATTATTTCCGTGAGGAACGTGTTCGTTTTGCCCGTTAAAAGCGCGGTTACGCGCCATAGAGATAGGCTGAACGACGAGTGGGCGGAAGAAAAATTTGCCGCGGAAGAACAGGCGGAACGCCTTAGACGGGAAAAAGAAGAACGTTCGTTTAGCCCGCCCGAAGGCGAGTATCCCGTTTTCGACGAAAACGAAAAAGAAGAGAAACCGCCGAAAAAAGAGGAAGAAACGCCCGAATATCTCGTCGATATGGAGGAAGACGACGCGGACGACGAAAGACGGAAAGCAGGAGAACTGCTTTTCGACTGGGTTCCCGTGAAAAGAGAAACGAAAGCGAAACCGAAGATGGAAAGTGTGCCGAAAAAAGAGATACCCGAAGTGTATTTTTCAAAACTCAATCCGAGCATACTCGTGCATGAATACAAGGACAGGTTCGAACTGTTTCGTTTGACGGGAGATAAAACCGTTTATATCGGGGTTGAATACAAATAATGATTAAGAAGAAAAGAGTGTGGGAATTAGACTTTTGGCGAGGGTTGGCGATAATTCTCGTCGTATTCGACCACGCTTTTTACGACTACGCGCGGATTTTCTTCGCTTGGGGCGAATCAGGCGTGCCTTTTTTGGAAAAAATTAACGCGATATCGTACTCGTACCTCACGGGCGATATACGCGCTTTTTGGCGTCCCGCTTTCCTGTTCGTGTTTTTTTGCGTCGCGGGCATTTGCACTTCGATGTCGAAAAACAATTTTCTTCGCGGAGTAAAACTTTGGTGCGTCGCGCTCTGCATAAGCCTTCTCACCTTTCTTGCCGAAGAGTTGGGAGGGGACGGAGTATTCGTCTTGTTTGGCGTTTTACACTGTCTTGCCGCGGTTATTTTAATTTATTCGTTAGTCGATTTTTTGATACGCGGAGTATTTTTTATTGCCGAAAAAATAACGAAAAAACCGTTAAATGCGATAGTGAAGACCGTGATAAACGCAACTTTGATGTTTGCGATTTCCGCGATAACGCTTTGGGTCAATTTTAAGTATAATCCTAGATTTTCGGACGTGGAAAGTTACTATGCGGTAAGCGAACTCGACGGAAAAATCTTCGGAATGTTGTTTTACACGAGGGAATGGGCGACTGCGGATTATTTCCCTATTTTCCCGTTTGTTTCCTTTTTCTTTTTCGGAGCAGGAATATCGAAAATATTTTATCGAAAGAAAAAATCGCTGTTTCCTTTGCTTGACGGGTGTTGGCATAACGTGTTTACCGTAGCAGGCAGGCACTCGCTCGCCGTGTATTTGCTAGGGCAGGTAGTCGCGCTCGGAGTCGGCGTTTTGCTTTCGCTGGCGTTTTTAGGTAAACCGCTATTGTTTTCTTAAAGACTTAAAAAAAGCATTTTCCGCGTTCTTTTTTGCGGAGTAATTATCAAACAAATCGAATAAAAACGCGGTAGTCGGAACTCCGAGAAACATTCCCCAAAATCCGAAAATTCCGCCGCAAATTATTATGGATACGGTTATCCAAAAACCGCTTAAACCTACGTATTTCCCGACTATCACGGGATAGGTGGTGAAGCCTTCTATCTGCTGCAATATTATTACGGCTATCAGAAAGACCAAGGCTTTGTCGGGCGATGCGGCGAATACGATAACGGTACCTATCGTTCCTGCAATGTATGCGCCTAATATCGGAATAAGGTTCATAAATCCTACGATTAGGGATACCAAAGCCGCGTATGGAACTTTAAGAATAAGCATCGTAACGTAGCAGGCAAAACCTAAAATACACGCTTCGGTGAGTTGACCGCCGAGATACTTCGAGAATTTTTCCGTTGCGCCCGTAAGGAAAGAATGTACTTTGATATTTTTGTCTTTGAACAACAAACCTATTGCTTTTTTTAGACGAGATTTTACTTCTTTTCTACCGGTAATCAACATTATCGCAACGACTATTCCGAATAAAACGTTGTATAATCCGGTAAAAAGCGATTGCATTAAATTGATAATTTGCGGAACGTAATCGGATATTTTATCGACTATAAATTTATACGCTTTTTCAAGTGCGGGGCGCAAAAATTCAAGACCTTTTATTTCTCCTACTGCGGCGGTTACCGTACCCGAAGAGAATTTTTCGATGATTTCTTTGACGCTTTTGACGCCCTGCGGAATAATAAGCACTGCAAGCAGCGCGACGATACCTCCGAAGATTAAGAAAGTAAGAGAAAGGCAAAAAAGTTCTTTTATTTTCGGATTTTTAACGTTTTTGAAAACTTTTCGCTCGAAAAACGACAGAGGCACGCTCATCGCGAGGGCAAGCACGACGCCGATTATGACGGGTTGCAGAATTTTGAAAAGTTTTGTTACAAAACCGCTTACGGACGCGAAATTAAACACGAAAAACGCCGCCGCGGCGACGAGCAGAAGTTTGACGATAAATTCCGCGCTAGGTTTTTTCATAGTTTTAGTATATATGTTTAAGCGGAAAATATTACATCGTGAAAAATCGACTTTTTTCGCCCTGAAACGCGTATTAATCGCCATAGAAAACGGTTATAATTTGTACAAAAGGAGAGTAAAAATGCGTACGGGGACGAAGTTTTTTAGCGGTGACGGATACGGAGATTTTGTCGAGATATTTAGGAATTATTATCCTGCCGGGAAGATTGCGGTGATAGCGAGTGAGAAAAACGACGGGGACGAACTCGTTCGGGCATTGGGCGCGGATTACAATGCGTTGTTGTATCAACCGAGCGGCGTTCCGTCGGAATTGCCCGACGGGGCGCGTTTCTTGATAGGCGTGGGCGGAAGCGAGGTGATACCCGCGGTGAAACGCGCGGCGAACGGACGAAAATTTGCTTTTATTCCCGCGGTATTCGATTATCGCTTTTTATACTCGTTCGACGGGATTTTCTCGTTGCCGGAGTTTGTATTTTTAAGCAAAACAACGCGGAGCGAAAAACGTTGTTTTTGCGAAAGGATTTACGAAAACGTGTTTATTTTATATGCGGAGTGCGTGATAAAACTTTATTATTACGGCGCGTATCCGTACGTGGACAGCGTTGCGGAACTGTACAAAAAAAGCGCGGAGCGTATTTTGCGAGGCAAGACGGCGAAAGAAGAGTTTATCGGGGACGGGATACGGTTCGTGACGGGCGCGGTAAACTATTTATACGGAGAAAAAACGCGTTCGCTTATTACGGACAAAGTATCCGCAGAATACGGGCGTTGTTTAGGAGACGGGTTTATAACGGCGTATTTTCTTATTTTAATGCTTAAAAACTTTACAAAACACGGGTTTCGTGGTATTCTTTTACCGTCGGAAAGACCCGTTACGGGCGTTAAAAGCATCGAAAGCAAAGCGTTTGACGAAAGCGTTTTGCCTACCGACGAAGAACTTAAAGGGTATTATCGCAAAATATCTTTTCTCGTCGAGATGAACGAACCCGAAACGGAAAGGCTGTTGGACGCGCTTAGCCGCGCGGCGGACGCGGACAGTCCGGTTTTTGCGATAATAAACAACGAAGGAATTACGGACGCACTAAAAAATGAAAAATCTCAAAGACATTTCTGTATATCTGTTTGATATGGACGGCACGCTCAATATGGGCGAAAGACCGCTTGACGGCGCGATGGAAACGCTTAGAATTCTTACCGACGCAGGGAAAACCGTCTGTTTCGTAACGAATAACAGTTCCAAAAGCAAATACGATTACCTTAAAAAAGTACGCAGAATGGGATACGACGCGGATATAAAGCAGGTAATAACGAGCGGAATGGCTGCGGCGGCGTACATAAACAAACATTATAACGGTAAACGCGTGTATGTCCTCGGCACGGAAACGCTCGTTAAAGAATTGAAAGAAAGCGGAGTAAACGCGGTGAACGAAGACGAAGACGCGGATATAATGCTCCTTGCGTTCGATACAGAACTTACTTATAAAAAACTATGGCACGCGACAAATCTCGTTGCGGAAGGCAAAACGTACATTGCCACGCACCCGGATTTCGTATGCCCGTCGGACAACGGGAATATGCCCGACGCGGGCGCGATGATGGCGTTGGTGGAAGCGACCACGGGCAAACGCCCAGAAATAATCATAGGAAAGCCCTATGCTCCGATGGCGGAATACGTTTTCGATTTTTGCAAAGTAACGCCCGAAGAAGTCGCGTTCGTGGGGGATAGGCTGTACACCGACATACGTTTCGGCGTGGACAACGGTATGGCGTCGGTGCTTGTTATGAGCGGCGAAACTACCGAAAGTATGCTTAAAGAAAGCACGATAAAGCCCGATTTCGTGTTCGATACCGTAAACGAACTTCGCAAATTTATTTAGAAGTAACGTTGACACAACGGATAAACCGTAGTAAAATTAAGTTATGACGGCAAAACAAAGATTTTTGGCTCAAGCAGCCGAAAGAGAAAAGAAACATCCGAAGACGGCTCCGAAGATAGTAAGTTTTAGTTTGGCAATGGTATTTTTCGGACTGTCGATTATATTTATCGGAGTTGCGCACGGGTCAAACAACGGAACGGTGACGTCGAGTTGGGTAAAAACGATAATGATGATAGCGGCGATAATCACCGTGCAAGGGTCGGTGGTTTGTTCCGCGCTGGGAGTGACGAGTAGCAAATACGTGTTGCACGTAATAAGCAGCGTTTCGCTCGCCCTGTCGTTGTTTATCGACGTTTCGCTCGGTATTTATTACTTCGTCTGGGTCATATAAAACGATTGAAAAAACAGAAAAACGTCGCTTCTTATAGCGACGTTTTTTCTTATGATATAAAGCGCAGATATATAACGAATTATAATCTTTAAGCGCTTGCTCTGAGTCAAAAATATGGCGCGTAATCGATAATTATTGTTGACTTGATAGACACGCGAGAATGGTGGCGTTTTCGGATTTTAGCGTGATGCCTTTTGCTATGAACGGCAGGAAAAAAGAATCGCCGCGTTTGACCGTCATTCCGTTTTCGAGAGTCGCTTCGCCGTCAATTACGATGTACACCGCAGGCGCGTGTTCCAGTTCGATTTTACCGCCGGTCAGCGTGTAGCGTTCGAGAGCAAAACAAGGCGTATCTCGATACGTAATGAGATTTTCGATTTTGACTCCGTTGTCGCATTTGACAGTTTGGGGTTCTTTTTTCGCTATTTTAAGAGCCTTTTCGCCGTATAAGTCGTAGTTGAAACAGTCAAGAGCGGTCATTCGTTCCAGCCCGATGTAGCGTTCGTTTTCCGAGATATGGTAGTCGCCGCACCAGGCTTCGGGTTGAATGGTAAAGTCGGTCGGCTCCTGAATTTCCACAATAGTGCAGCCTGCGCCGATGGCGTGGATAAGACCTGCCGTGATAAGGTACACGTCGCCGATTTTCGGGGTAACGCGTTGCAAAACGGTAGTCATCGCGTCATGTTCGTTTTCGCTTGCGTCTTCGAGTTTTGCTAAGTCGTCGCGCGTAATTTTTTTGTTAAAACCGAAGTAAAGCGAAGGATTTTCTCTCGTCGCAACAACGAGCCACGCCTCGGTTTTTCCGTATTCGCTGTTAAAATGCTTGTGAGAAAATTCTTTGGTCGGGTGAACCTGTACGGGCAGTCGTATCGCGCTGTCAAGGAATTTAACCAAGCAGTCGTATTTTTTTCCGCCGAGAAGTTCGTCGGGATATTCGCGCAACAAGTCGTCGAAAAAGACGTCGGTGCCTTTAACGACCGCCACGCCGTCGCGTTTACCGAAATATTTCGGATTAATTGCTTTTACTTTGCTTGCAACCCATTCTTCGGGGAAAAATCCGTCTACGGCGTTCGGTAAAAACCCGTCGAACCCTTTTCCGCCGAGATAAACTCTGTACACGCGGTTTTCTTCAAAGAAAATCGGATTTTCGATAATTTTTTTCATATCCATAATGGCATTTGCTCCCTTACAAACCTATTTTCCTTAATTATACTATCCTAAGGCGAAAAGTCAATATAGAATCGGTTTCCTTTTTCGCTGTTTTTGCGTATTGACAAATAGATAAAATACAGTATATAATTATTTTGTATATTTATAAATGCGTGCGCATTCGGCGCGTGCGTATACGCGTAAAGCGGCGGATAGAAAACGATAATCGAATGATAGTCGAACGGAGTCGGATATGAAAAAGTTTTTTAAGATAGCGTGTTTTGCGATAGCGACGGTAACGTTGCTTGCTTGTCTTTTTGCCTGCGACGGGCTTGGACTCGACGGGTTGAAAAGCGGCAAGTACTACTTTGTGGAAACAGACGAAAACGGTAAGGAATTCGCTCACGACAATGCATATATCGAGATTTTAGGTTCCTCCGTATTCGCAATCGTATCCGAAGACGGACAAAAACAGGAAGGAACGTATTCAGCAAAAGACGGCACGGTTACTTTCACGATAAACAACGACAGCCAAAACGGAACTTTTTCCGATGATAGAATTCTTTTGGGCAACGATGGAGGGGCATTAGTAAGACTTACGGACGAAGCGTTGGTCAAATTTAACGCGCGCACGATTGAGTTCGACGCGCTCGGCGGTTCTGCCGTTCCGTCGGTGAACTCCGTTATTTGGGGAGAGATAAACGCACCGACCGAAATTCCCGTCAAAAAAGGATATATATTCGCAGGTTGGAGTACCGATGCATTAAGCGAGCAAATAATAAAATTTCCGTATACGGTCGAAGGCGACGCGACGCTTTACGCGAAGTGGAAACCCGATAAAGGGGGCGTTAAGTATTTTAACGGCGGTACGATAAATAACGGCGTGATACAAATCGTTACCGACGAAACGAAGATTGTTTTCGATACCGTTCGCTTAAACGGGGAAAACACGACGTGGAAACTTTTTGCCGACAAAAAAGGAACCGAGGAAATACCCGACAAAACTGTTGGCGGTTCTTCCGCCGCGCTTAAAAGCGGGAATAACGTCTTCTACGTCGTTACTTACGTTAACGGAGAAAAAGCGTACGAATATGAACTTCTCGTACATAAGCGTCAACTCGTCAAAGTGCGTTTTTACGACGGAGAAACGCTTATTTGCGAAAAAGAGCATACCACGTATTCCGCTTTTGCCGACGATTTTACCGTCGATATAGAAATATCGGGGAAAGAGATAACGGCATGGCGCGACGAAAACGGCTCGCGGTTCGTATTCGGCAAAGACGGCGACGTCATCGAAGCGGTCAAAGAGATTAAAAACGAAAGCGGTCAAATTATCGGTTACGCCGCGGATTTTTATGCCGACACCGAACCTAAAACTTATACGATAAACTACGTTACCGACGGCGGCGTCGTCGTTCGCCCGTTCGCAAGCGTACGTTTCGGCGAAGAGTTTGCGCTTGAAGTGCCGACCAAGACGGGTAGCGAGTTCGAATACTGGTACGCGATAATCGACGGCGTGAAAAAACAGATTACCGACAGAAACGGCAGGAGCATGGGAAATTATTCGCATGCGGGAATGATGACCGTTTACGCAGAGTGGACGCTTTGCGACTACGAAATAGAAGCGACCGCCGGCGACAATGCGGCAGGATCGGTGACGGGCGGCGGCTTATACCCGTACGGTTCCGCCGTGAAACTTATTGCCGTTACCAATAAAGGCTATACCTGGCTCGGATGGTTCGACTTAAACGACGAACTAGTAAACAACAACAAAGAATACGAATTGACCGTGGGCGCGAGCGACGCGGAATATGTAGCGAAATGGGCGAAAGTCACAGCAAAGACGAACAAACCCGACGCAGGCACGGCGGAAACGATTGTCGGAGAAGAAACGCTTGTCCCCGGCAACGAAATAAAACTGAGCGCGAAATCGAACAAAGGGTTCGTTTGGCTCGGATGGTACAACGAAGAAGGGGTTAAAGTAAACGAAGGGAATTCGAATGAAATTACCGTTACCGTACCCGACCACGACGCGGTTTATACTGCAAAATGGGCGAAGGTTACGCTTGCGAAGAACATTGACGCGGCAGGCGACGTCGGCGGTTTGGACAAAGATTACGTTGTCGGCGACGAAACGAAGATTACCGCTACGACAAACGAAAACTATCAATGGGTAGGTTGGTACAGAGATAACGAGAGATTAAGCGACGGCGCGGAAACCGACCTGACGATAAAGTTGACCGATCAAGACGTAACGTATACGGCTAAATGGAAACTTTTTACCGTGACGCTTTTAAGAAACGACGAAAACGCGGGTACGATAATCGATTTGCCGGAAACGTATCTTCCCGGGGACAGAATGACGATAACCGCGGATACAAACGAAGGATACACTTTCATCGGTTGGTTTGAAAGGACGATTACTATCGACGTAAACGGAAATGAATCGATAAGCGACAACAAGGTAAACGTCGGCACGCGAAAAGATTATACTTTTACTATGCCCGAAAAAAACGTAACGTACGTTGCAAAATGGAGCAAAGTAAGTATAAAACAAGTGCTTGTCGGGGCGACTGGCAACGAAAACGAACAGGAAGAGCAAGGGAAAGCGGCAGGCGAAGCGACGTTAACAAGCAAGTCTAGCGGAGCGAAATCGTTTGTCGTCAATGAAACGGCTGTCGCGAAAGTCTTTACGACCGCAGGGTACACTTGGCTCGGTTGGTACGAAGGGGAAACGAAAGTAAGCGAAGGAACGCTCGAAACGTACGAATTCGCTATGACGAAAGAAAATCGCACGCTTATAGCGAAATGGAGCAGGGTAAAACTAGTCAAAGAACTTGACGGCGCGACGGGGACGCAAGAAGAAATAGACGCGGCTACGGATAAAGCGGGAAAAGTTCATTTTTCAAAGTCGGATAAGTCGTATATACCCAACGAAAAAGACAATGCTTACGCGGAAACGAACGTCGGATACACTTGGCTCGGTTGGTACGAAAACGACAAAAAGATAGAGAAGGAAGAACTTTACAACGTGACCATGACGAACGAGAGCAGAACGCTTGTCGCAAAATGGAGTAAAGTTACGCTCGCGTCCAACTCGGAAAACGCGGGAAAAGTACCCGAACTCGACGGTAAATATCGAGAGGGGGATACCGTGTCCGTGGTGGCGGAAACCGCCGACGGGTATACGTTTATCGGATGGTACTCGGGGGACGAGATTGTTACGGACAAAACGTTTCTGGAATTCAAAACCGAAGCGCAGAGTATGACGTACGAGGCGAGATGGATAAAAGTAAGCATAGCGATTAACGACGAAAACGCGGGAAGCACGAGCGCGCTCAACGGTAAATATTTGCCGGGCGACGAGTGTGAAGTAACCGCCGTGACGAACAGCGGATATACGTTTCTCGGTTGGTTTAACGACGGGAAAAAAGTGACCGGCGACAAAAAACTCACGTTCTCGATGCCGAGTGAAAATCGTATTTACGAGGCAAAATGGTCAAAAACCGTCGCAGTAAGCGCGAACGAGAAAGCGGGAACGGTCACCGAATTAACGGATACCTATGTTTACGGACAGACGGTTACGATAAAAGCGACGACGAATTCGGGCTACGTTTGGCAAGGTTGGTTTGACGAAGAGCAAAACAAAGTAAGCGAAGGGGTTTCGCTCGAATACACGTTCGTTATGGGGGAAGAAAATCGTACTTTCACGGCGAAATGGAGCAAAGTTTTGGTTGTGACGAACGACGATAACGGCGGAACTACGGATCAACTTAACGACAGGTACCACGTCGGACAAACGGTGAGAACAAACGCGTACACGCACGACGGATATACGTTTCTCGGGTGGTACTGCGGCGACGAAAAGGTGAGCAAAGAAGGGGAAACGGCGTATTCGCTTACGCTCGGAGAAACCGACGTTACGCTCGAAGCGAGATGGCAGCGGTGCAAGACCGTTATATCGGTAAACGACGCAAACGCGGGTACGATAAGCGGCGTCGAGGAAGCGACCGTCGTCGGAAGAGAAACGACAATCGAGGCGAAGACGAACGACGGATATACGTTCATCGGTTGGTTCCTCGGCAACAATAAGGTAAGCGAAGATTTAAGGTTTACATATACGTTTAAGATGACGGCGAACGACGTGGAATACGTCGCGAAATGGAGAAAATTCCCCGTTACTTTTGAAACGAACGACGCGTATGCCGGCAGTACGACGGAAATAACCGGCGCGACGATTGTCGGGCAAGAACTGTCCGTCAAAGCGACGACGAACCCGGGATATACGTTTGTCGGGTGGTATAACGGAGAACAACTTGTCGGAGCGAAGGGGGAAGAAACGTTTACGTTTACGCTCGGAATAACCGATACGACCTATACCGCGAAGTGGATACGTTGCCCCGTTACTCTTGAAAAAAATATCGTCGGAGCAGGCGGCGTAAGCGGAACGGAGGGTGCGACGAAAATCAATTCCGACGTTACGATAATCGCGAACTCGAACCCGGGTTACGTTTGGCTCGGTTGGTACGAAAACGACGTTAAACTCGGCATAGAAAACTCGTTTGAGTTCGATTATACGTTTACGATGACGGAAGAAAACCGTACGCTCACGGCGAAATGGGCAAAAATCGAAGTAGTTTCGACAAACGAAGCGGCAGGCTCGGTGAGCGTGGAAGAAAAGGCGTTCACGCCAGGCGACGATATAGTCGTAAACGCGCAAACCAACGACGGGTACACGTTTATCGGGTGGTATATAGGCGAAACAAACGTCGAAAGCGCGACGAGATACGTATTTACCGCCGAAAACAAAGAACATCTCGACGAAATAAAGGCAAAATGGATAAAAGTTACGTTAAACAGTATGCTTACGGGCGATAACGACACGGCTTTGGACGCGACGCTTGCAGGCGAAATCGGCGGACTCGACAAGCCGTTTATTACAGGGGAAATCGCTACGATAACCGCCGTTACGAACGACGGGTACACGTTTGTCGGGTGGTACGATAATAAAGGAAAAGTAAGCGCGGACGGGAAGAGCGAATACTCGTTCGCGATGCCTAACAAAGACGCGGAATATACCGCAAAATGGATAGAAGGCACGATAAATGCGGAAATCGAACTCGATTGCGAAACGGCGAAGAACAAAATCGCGCTTGCAGGAAACGTGAGCGGCGCGGAAAAAAGTAACGTAGTCGGCGAAAAAATCGTTCTTTCGGCGGAAACCAACGTCGGATACGCGTTCTTAGGTTGGTACGAAAAAACCGTGGAAGAAAAAGAAGGCAGCGAAGCGGTTATTAATTATACGAAGATAAGCAACGATTTTGAACTTTTCTGCAAAATAATAGTTACCGAAACAAAGCGTACGTTTGTGGCGAAATTCGCGTTTATACGAGCGGAAAGTAAACTATTCAGTCACACGGGAGATAAGAGCGGCACGGTAAGCGGCGTAGACGCGACGTACTTCCCCGACGACGAAGAAACCGTGGTCGCGTCTAATGCCGGCGGGTTCACGTTTTTGGGTTGGTATACGGAGCCCCTTAGGGATAACGAAACGAGTACGCGAGTTTGTCAAGAACTCACTTATACGTTTACCGTACCCGACAAGAGTATGGCGATTTACGCGAGATGGACGGAGCGTACGGTGGATTTCCAAGCGAAAATAGACGGCAAAATCGCCGCTAACTTTGCGCAGTATCTCAACGTCCCGACGGGCATTACGGTGGCAGGGAAGAACGTAACTATAAGCGCGGCTCCCGTAGACGGGTACGTTTGGCTCGGTTGGTACGAAGACAATACGCTATTGACGAAAGACAGGAACTACACGTTCCCGATGCCCGACGGTGAAAATCAAAAGACGTATTCGGCAAGGTGGGCGACGAAAACGCTGAGCGTTGCCGTTATCGAAAACGGGCAAGACAAGACGGCGAGTCCGAGTATGGGCAGAGTGACGGGACTTGAAAACGCGGTGTCCGGGCAGGACGTTACTCTTTATGCGGAAACGTACGACAACGCGACGTTTACGGGCTGGTACGACGTCAACAACAAACTTCTCGAAAGCGGTTATTCGTATACGGTTAGAGTACCCGAGGCTGCTTTGACGATAAAGGCGAAATGGATAGACTGTCCGATAACGATAGGTTCTTATAACCCCGACGCAGGCACGACGGGTTCGCTTAGCGCGTACAAAATCGGAGACACGGTAGTGCTTAGCGCGAAAACCAACGAGGGATACACGTTCTTAGGTTGGTACGAAGGGGAAACGAAAGTAAGCGAAGGGACGAGTATGAGTTATTCGTTCACGCTGACCGAAACGAAGCGCACGATTATACCGAGATGGATTATTTGTCCGGTGACGGTTTCCGTAGACGAAAAGTATATCGAAGGCGGAAACGCGATAGGAATAGAAGATATTGCCACGACGTACGGGGAGCAAGTCACCGTTTATGCGTCCACCAACGACGGATATACGTTCTTCGGGTGGTTCCTTAAAGGTGCCGACGACGCACCGATTACCAAAGAACTCGAATATACGTTCACGCTTTCGTATACGGACAAATATGAACTTATCGCGAAGTGGAAACCCTGTACGATTTCCGTAAAGGCGATACCCGCGGGCGCGGTTTCCGTTACGCAACAAACAATAGTCGGCGGTAAAGCGACGATTACCGCCGCGGTTAATTCCGCCTATACGTGGGTAGGGTGGTTAGACGAAAGCGGTATGCTTGTAGGCGATAGAGCGTACTCGGTGGAAGTAGACGTACCAGGCGAAAATACGGCTAGTTACACCGCAAAATGGATAACGTGTCCGATAACGTTGTCCACGGAAGGCGGCGGCGGTACGGTTATGATAAGCGAAAACACCGTAGCGACGAAACAAGCGACGATTACCGCGGTAAGCAAATCGGGATACAAGTTTGTCGGGTGGTTCGATAAGGACGAGAACCTGCTCGGAGCGCGCGCGTTCTCACTCAACGTAACCGTGCCTGAAAGCGATTCGACAACGTACACGGCAAAATGGACTAAGTGCAACGTTTCCGCGAGCGCGGTCGTGTTCGACGACGGCGTGTACTCGGAGTCTTCTTGCGGACGAGTAGAGATAAACGGCGGAACGGTTGACGTCGATACCGTTACTATGACCGCCGCGACGACGGAGAACGGGTTCGTGTTCTTAAAATGGGTTAACGAGAGAGGAGAGGACGTTTCTTCCGATTATTCGATAACGGTAAAAGACGAACAGGGAAAGACGTACCGAGCGGTATGGATAAACAATCCGATAGGAATAACGAGAAACGTCGTTGACGCGGGTTCGACGTCCGTCGTCGGAACGATTGAAATCGGCAAAGAAATAACTTTGCGCGCCGCACTCAATGAAGGATACGTTTGGCTCGGTTGGTACAAAGGCACGGAGATTATCACGGAACAAACCGATTGCAACGTGACGGTAACCGAAGAAAACGTAATTTATACCGCGACGTGGTGCGTTGCGATGCCGATTACCGTCAAGAAAAACATTTCTGCGGCAGGCACGGTGACAGACACGCTCGAACAGGTAACGAAAGTCGGCGATAAAGCGACGATTGCTGCGGAAACAAACGACGGATACGCGTTTATCGGGTGGTTTAACGCAACGGGAACTATGATTACGTCCGAGCCGACGTATGAGTTAACCGTGACGAAAGACCCGTCAACGTACGAAGCGAGATGGCTCGCTCGACCGGTTATCGCTGAAAGCAGCGAACAAGCCGCCGGCGTCGTGAGAGTATCGGATATTACGAGAGTAGGGCAGCAAGCGACGTTAACCGCGGAAACAAACGACGGATACACGTTTGTCGGTTGGTTCAAAGGGGAAACTTTGGTAAATGCCGCGGAAGAATGTGAGATTATCGTAGAAGAAACCCCCGTCGTCTATACGGCGAAGTGGATAAAATTCCCCGTGACGATTAATAGAAACGATGAAAACGCAGGTAGCGTAGTAGGCGTGCCGTTAAAGACAAGGTTAAATCAAGTCGTGACGGTAACCGCGGAAACAAACGACGGATATACGTTTGTCGGATGGTTTAACAAAAACGAACAAGTGAGCAAAAAAGGCGAATACGACTATACGTTTAAGATAACGGAAAATGCGGAAACGTACGAAGCGAGATGGGTGAACAGGAAGTTTGACGTAACGACGAACGACGAAACGGCAGGCAGGGCTATCCTTCCGCGCGGAGGGACGGTAGTCGGCGGCAAGGTTACGCTCGAAGCCGAAACCAACGACGGATACGTTTTCGACGGCTGGTATCTAAACGAAAAGAAGATAGCGCATACCGTCGCTTACGAAGTGGAAGTGACCTTAGACTACAAAGTTTACACGGCAAAATGGGTGCCGAAAACGACAATCGCGCTTGAAAAAAATATAGAACAAGCCGGCGAAGTGCGAGCGAGCGACCTAAAAGAAAATTCAATCAATCTTTATGCCACGATTAACGACGGATATACGTTTATCGGTTGGTATAACGGCGAAACGTTGATTTCGGGTGCCCCCGAATGTAAGTACGATATACCCGAAACGACGACAACAAGCGGAGAGAACGAGCCGTTGACGTTGACGGCGAAGTGGATTGTCTGTCCCGTTAGCGTGATTAAGAACGTTGACGAAGCGGGCGAAACGAATTCGATAGTCGGCGGAACGGTACTCGGACAGAAGATAACGCTTGCGGCGACGACGAGAAAAGGGTATGCGTTTGTCGGATGGTACGCTAACGACGTACTCGACCCGAACGAACTGGGTAAAGCGGTCCGCGAATTTACCATAACGGAGGAAACGGTAGTTTACGAGGCAAGGTGGATGGTTTGCCCCGTTACCGTAGTAAAGAGCAGCGACGAAGCGGGCGACGTGAGCGGCGTGGACGGAATAAACATAGGCGACGAAATCACGCTTGCGGCAACGACGAGAAAAGGATATACCTTTGTCGGGTGGTACAACGGAGATAAACTGCTTGCCGGCGGCGGAAGTACTATGACGTACGTCGTTACGCGCGGGAAGAAAGAGTTTATCGCGGTGTGGAGCAGAACCGTTATCGTTACCGACAACGCGGAAGGCGGAACCGTAAGAGGAATGGACGGAACGTACGTCGTAGGAGAAGAAACTACGATAGTCGCGGAGCGGAAAATCGGGTATCTGTTCGACGGATGGTTCGTAAACGGAATAAAACAAAGCGATCAGGCGGATTACGTGATTACGCTTACGCGCGACGACGTAGTTTATATAGCAAGGTTCTCGTTGTGTAACGACCATAAACCCGACGAAAATTGTATTTGCACCAAGTGCGGAGCGGAATGTCACAATATGGATATATACTGCACTTGTATCGTTTGCGGAAAGACCGAGCACGACATCGAAGATTGCGTTTGTAAAAAATGCGGCACGACGGTACACGAGGTAGACGAGAACTGCGTGTGCAGGGTATGCGGAAGAGAAGTACACGGCTCAAACGCGCTCGGTTATTGCATGCACGACGACGGCAACGACAAACAGAAAGTTTATTTCGGTTCTTATCCGCAGACGGAAGTCAAAGGGACGGAGTTGATTGCCCGACTTAACGCAAAGATAACCGACGTGCCGACCGCGTCAAACAGCGGAAGTTGGACTTCGTACAAAGTAAAGAGTTGGACGACAAACGAGCAGGATTATATGTGGTATAACGACGTTGTGTACGGCAACGACAGATACCGCGGCGTATATTTTACTTCGTATCGTCCGACAAGTTCGACCAAATCCGTTTCGCAACAGCAAAACAACGGTTACGTGACGAAGAAAATTTATTGGTTTAAGTACGAACTTATCGAATGGCAGGTTCTTTCTAGCAACGGAACTTTGGCTTCTATCTTGTCGAAATATGTCCTCGACAGTCAAGAGTACTCGGTAAACAATAATAACAGTTATATGAATAGCAGTATACGCGCGTGGCTTAACGACGCGTTCTACAACAGGGCGTTCGGTAGCGTACAGAAAAAGAATATAAAAGTATCTACCGTAGACAACAGCAAGGAAAGCGCGATGAACGAATACGCTAACGTTTGCGAAAACACGAGAGACAACGTATACTTGCTTTCGAGAAAGGAACTTAATATGTATGCCGTAGGCAGCAAACAATACACCGATTACGCAAAGATTATGGGTATTAAGATAAACTACGAAGCGAACGCGGCGGACAGACTGAAATGCGAATGGTGGACGAGATCGCCGTTCGGAGGCGGTTACGACAATGCCGCCATAGTAAAAATAAGCGGTCTGTCGAACTCGCCCGCGGACGTTACGCAAAGTTGCACGGGCGTTGTGCCGACGGTGAAAATACGTCTTAAATAAGCGTAGGAAAGGACGAAACAAGGCAGTTAGACGTAGGCAACGCCTGCGACAAAGACAAAAATTATTATTCGGGAGGGACATATATTAATGGCAAAGACACGTTGGTACAAAGACGCAGTCGTTTATCAAATTTATCCGAGAAGTTTCTGCGACAGCAACGGAGACGGAATAGGAGATATTCGCGGAATTATAAGCAAACTCGACTACCTAAAAGATTTAGGTGTGACGTGCGTATGGCTTTCGCCGTGCTATAAATCGCCAAACGACGATAACGGGTACGATATAAGCAATTATCGCGACATAATGGACGAATTCGGCACGCTCGAAGACTGGCAAGAAATGATAGACGGTATGCACGCAAGGGGAATTAAACTTGTAATGGACCTTGTCGTCAACCATTCGAGCGACGAACACGAATGGTTTAAGCAATCCCGTTCGTCGAAAGACAATCCGTACAGAGATTATTATATTTGGAAGAAAGGGAAAGGAAAAAACGGGAAAAAACCGCCGAATAACTGGACGAGCAGATTTACGGGTTCGGCGTGGGAATACGACGAAACGACCAAAGAGTTTTATTTGCACCTATTCAGCAAAAAGCAGCCCGACCTTAACTGGGATAACCCGAAAGTAAGACAGGAAGTGGCGGATATATGCAATTATTGGTTTGAAAAAGGAGTGGACGGATTCCGTTGCGACGTAATTACTTACATATCCAAAGACCCCGATTTTCCCGACGGAAAGTTTAACCCGGCGGTTTGCGGCGACGAACATTTCGTAATCGGACCGCATTATCACGAATATATACACGAACTTAACCAAAGAAGTTTTTCAAAATACGATACGATGACCGTGGGCGAGGCGCAGGGAATAACCATCGACAACGCGTTTGAAGCGGTGGACGAATCGAGAGAAGAACTCGACTGCGTGTTTACGTTTGAACATCAAACAAAAGTAGACTCGTTTTTAACTACCGTTCCCAAAAAGTTTAGCCTTGTAAAATGGAAAGAAATATTCTCTTCGTGGCAAGCCCTCCCCGATACTTGTTGGAATTCGCTGTATATAGAAAACCACGACTATCCGCGTTCTTTGCCTAGGTATGGGAAACTTGAATACAGAGAAAAGGTAGCCAAAATGCTTGCTATGAGTATTTTCTTCCTTAAAGGCACGCCGTATATCTATCAAGGGCAAGAAATCGGAATGACTAATTTTGCCAAGTTGAGAAGAAAGGATTATAGGGATATAGTTTCGATAAGAATATACGACACCGTCAAGAAATTTGCGCCGTTTTTGCTTCCGATAGTGAAGTGGGCGTTAAACAAAAAAGCGAGAGATCACGCGCGCGCTCCGATGCAGTGGAGCGATAAAGAGAACGCGGGATTTACTACGGGAACGCCTTGGATGCCCGTTAATCCGAATTATAAAGAGATTAACGTCGAACAGGCGCTCAACGATAAAGACGGAATATGGTATTTTTATAAACAACTCAACGCGTTCCGCTTAGGCAACGAGATCATTCGCCACGGTACGTATAAGCAGTATTACCCGAAAGACAGAAACGTATGGACGTACGAAAGGGAATATAACGGCAAGAAATACGTCGTTATCGCGAACTATTCCGATAAAGAAGTTTACTTTGTCGTCCCGAACGAACTTAAAGAGAAAGAAAGCAAAATCGTAATGCAAAATTACGACGACAGCCCGAAATCTCTATGCGAATGTACGCTTAGACCCTACGAAAGTATGGTGTATGAATTGTAAGACACGTCACCCTAAGCAACGTCGAAGGGTCTAGCGCAAGCGGCAACGTGGCAACGTGGCAACGTGACGTTGCATCCTGTAATCGAGCAAAGTATGTCGCGGAACGAAATGCTTTTTCTGTCGGCAACGTGGCGTTGCATCCTGTAATCGAGCAAGGTAAGTCGCGGAACGAAATGCTTTTTCTGTCGGCAACGTGGCGTTGCATCCTGTAATCGAGCAAGGTAAGTCGCGGAAAAAATGCTTTTTCTGTATACTGCGGCTATCGCCTAGATGTTTCGACTACGTTCAACATGACGGACGGCATTGCGGCTATCGCCTAGATGTTTCGGCTACGCTCAACATGACGGACGGCAGAGCCGTCCCGTCGGCAACGTGGCGTTGCACCGGCTATCGCCCGATTTTGCGTTATTTTTTTATTCTTGTTGCGCATTTCGTATTCATCATAACGTCGTTTACGAGTATGCTTGTCGCGCGGCAGTAGCCGTCTTCGTTATATATGCAGATTGCTTCGCACCTGACTGCGCTCGGGGCGTCGCTTAATAGTTCGTCGGCGGCTTCGAGTTCGCGAAAAGTTTGTTCGAGCGCGCCGCCGGCGCGTTTAATTTTGCTTGCGCATACGCCTTTTTCGTTCATTCCGATTACGCCTGCGTTGCAGTGACATTTAAGGTTATGTTGGCAGTTGCTCGTGGTACATTTAAGTTGCATCATATCATTTTTCTCCTTTTACGCTCGTAGTATCTTTATTTGCGTCGGGTTTTATTCATTTGACAAAAAGGGCTTTTTTTAATATAATCAATCTAAATCGAATAAATGTAGGGAGAAGTGGTAAAAAATGAAAGTTATACTGTTGCAAGACGTTAAACCGATAGGGAAGAAAGGCGACATAGCCGAAGTAAACGACGGATACGCGAAAAATTTTCTTATTCCGAAAAAAATGGCGCAAATGGCGACCAAAGACGCGCAAAACGAGCGTAAACAGAGAATAGCCAACGAGGAAAAACGCAAGGCGGAAATCGAAGCGGAAGCGCGCGCTTTGCACGCTAAAATAAACGGGCTTACGGTTAAAGTTCCCGTAAGATGTTTTGAAGGGAAAATGTACGGCAGCGTAACGACCGCCGACGTAGCGGACGCGCTTGCAAAAAGCGGATTTACCGTAGACAAAAAGAAAATCACGGTTCCTTCCGGAATAAAAAACGTAGGCGAATACGACGCGGAAGTTTGGTGTTACAAAGAAACGATAGCCAAAATCAAAATCGCGGTAGTCGCAGAGTAACGGTTACTGCCTCGACGTGAGAAAAGGACAACCCGTTCGTCGGGTTGTTTTTCTTTTCTTATAACAATATGAAATATTTACAAAACCTTATTTATGAGTTATAATTGTATGCGAAATGAATAAAAAAACGACGATAGCGATAATATTTTTTTTGCTTGCGATTATCTTTACGGCGATAGGCTGTACCGAAAACGAACTTCCGTCCGATATTAACATAAAGGCGGAGGACGTGACGGATGCGCCGAGCGGCGAATATTATCTTCCTTACGAAATAGAAAAATACAACGATTACAAGAACAAATACGACTTGTCCGTGTCCGTTCACGTTTACGAATTGCCGTCTAATTCGGCGGTTACCGTAACCGACAATCGAACTATAACGGTAGAAAAAGAACATTCCTACGCCGTTATCGTAAGAGTGGACGGGAACGGTGTGAAGTCCAAGCAAAAAACGTTTTACGTCTATGCGGTAAAAAAAGACAGAGTCGTCACGTTTATGCACGATAAAAACGACGTGGTAAAAACGTTTATCGTTCCTTACGGCGGAAGTCTTGATTTCTCTCAGGTGCCCGAATTGCCCGACCGCTTTCCGTCATCGGACGCAGGGCATTACACGGTCATCGTTTCCAAGCGTTGGGTTGTGTACGAAGAAAAGGATAAACCGCGTGCGCTTACTGCGGACGATTTGAAAAACGTAACCGAAGATATACCCGTTTACAGCGAGTACAAATACGAAACGAAGGCTAAAAAGTTTACCGTGAAGTTCGACTCCGACGGCGGAAGTTACGTTCCCGATTTTAACGGCGACGCCGACGCTGTCGTGCCTATGCCTGTCGAAAAACCGAAAAAAGAAGGATATACGTTTGTCGCGTGGTTCGACGACGAAAAGCGCACCGTGTTTCACGACTGGCAATCAGCCGAAAAAATGACAAAAAACGCCACGCTTTACGCAAAATGGATTAAAAATACGGTTTCGCCTACGCCCGACGGGTATTTTACCTATACGCTCCGAAAAGATAACTACGGAAACGAGTACTACGAAATCGACGCACGCGACAAAAACGTGTTGACGGGGGACTTGGTTTTACCGAACAATCATAACGGCTTGCCCGTACGCGATATGGCGGAAAAAGCGTTTGAAAAAACGTCGATTGTGAGTGTCGTTATTCCTAACGTGTATATGCTTAACAACCAAAGAGCGTTTGCCGATTGCAGAAGTCTTATCGAAGTGCAATTTGAGGAAAACAGTATGGCGGACAATCTTGCTTCCCGATTTTTCTACCAGTGCGTCGCGCTGAAAACGGTAAACCTTCCGCAAGGCATCGTCAATATAAGACCGAACGCTTTTCAAAACTGCCTGTCGCTTAGAAGCATAACCTTGCCGAAGTCGTTACAAAGCATAAACCACGACGCGTTCGCCGACTGCAAAGGACTTACCGAAATAGACTTGCCAGACAGCGTTCGTAACGTCGGGGAAAACGCTTTTGGCGGTTGTTCGGGAATAAACGCCGTTTTCGTGTCCGAAAACAGTAAACTCAACTTGCTCGAAGAAAAGTGTTTTGACGGAACTTCGATAACGGAAATAACGTTGCCTTATTCGATGAAAGCGAAAAAACCGCTCGAAGGGACGGGGATTAAAGTAAACTATTATCCCGAAAAAAAGCCGCCGTCGGAAGGGGAACAAAAGTAAAACGTAATCGTAGCGGCACCGCTAGGTAAAGGAAAAATAAAAAGGAAAAGCGCGTTCGTTTATTCGAACGCGCTTGATTTTTTTCGTTTCGGTACGATTTCGTATTAGTTTTTCGTTTGGAGAAGAACTTGGAATACGAAGAACAAAATAGAGAAGACGAGCATACTTGCCGCTACGATTACGGTAGCGAGTTTGAACTTGCCGTCGATACTTCTGGACTTATGATTGCCGAAGAAAGTGTCGCTTCCGCCGGTAATTGCGCCCATTCCGTTGTCTTCGTTGCCGCGTTGCATCAAAACGATGGCAATCATCGCGATAGCGGCGAGGACGAGAAGTACCATAAATACGATACAGAATGCAAAGTATACGTCAGCCGCGGCAGTAGCCGCAAGTAATCCGAACATTATAACCACTCCTTAAAAAAATAACTTTTTTGCTAAACTATTCTAACACAGGAAAACGATTATGACAAGCGTTTTTTTGTATTTTCGACAAATAACGATTTTTTTAATTGCCGAGAGCGTAGTTCGAGGTTGTTTTTTTGCCGTCTAACGTCAACCGTTACGGTTGCAAAATACGTTTTTTTTCTTAAATCAATAAAAAGTCGTCAAAACATCTTCGGGGGCGGGCTCGGCGGCTTTTTCAAATTTCATAGCGAGAAGAACGGGACCTACGCCGCCGTAAACTTTGTGTTTAGTAACGCATATTTTTGCGGTAAGTATATACCATTCTCCCGTAGAAAAAATCCGTGAACCGTTATGTTCGCATACCAAACCGCAGTATTTGGTATCCGCTTCGCAGCAAGTCATAATATGCCTGCCGACTACGACGGTGCTTTTTCCGAGCGAACGGTCATAAGCGGTCACGCACAAAAACCGCACGGTTTTGCCGTGGAAAGACTGCATATTTTCCGTGAGTTCGCGGTAAAAATACGCGTAGTCGCGGTCGGCAATCTCGATTATCGGCGCGTTGACGTCGAAGGGAAGAGGGTCTACTATATCGTCGCGCTCGATAAAACCTTGTTCGTTTTCATAAATAATCTCGTTATTTCTCGAAATGCCGCGTACGATTTTGTGATACGGCGTTTTGTCTTCGCCTGTTTTGTAACGATTAAACACGATAAGGTCTGCGTATTGAATTTTGTCGAATACGAGTTGCCGTAGGTTCGCGTTAAAAATCTGTACGGTGGTGCAGTCGAAAATCGTCATAAGTTGACAAATCACCCAATTATCGGGCAGAGCGTCAAGAAAATCTCCGACTTCCCACATACCGTTGTATTCGACGAAAACTCTGGTAAAATCGCCTTCTTTTTCGATAGCGGACAAACGTTCGACGGTAAGCGCGGTCTTTTCGAGCCGATAAACGGTGACGGACTTCATCGCTTTTTCGTCATATTCGACTTCGCCGTCTTCAAAAACCAACAATGCCGTATTCTCGCCGGTGTCGAGTTCTTCGCTTTTAAGCGCGTTCGATATAAAAGTAGTTTTTCCCGCTTCGAGAAATCCGCAGAAAAAATATACGCCTACTTCGTGTGACATATTTTACTCCTTAATTACAGCCCGAACGCGTCGCCGAGCGCATCCTCGTTAAGTTTGCTGCCGATTACGCATATTTTTCCGATAACGTCCGCTCCGCCGTTGCGTACGTCCACACCTTCGGGAACATAGTCGAAATGTAACCAGCCGTTTTTGCCGTTGACGATACCTTTCGCCCTAAGCACAAGCCCGAACCTTCCTTCGTCGGCAAGCGACGCAAGTATTTCGCGCAGTTCTTCCGCGTCAAAAACCTTTGCAGTTTCTTTACCCCAAGAAACGAAAACTTCGTCCGCATGATGATGGTGATGTTCGTGTTCTTCGTCGTGATGATGACAACAATGTTCGTGTTCGTGCTCTTCGTCGTGATGGTGACAACAATGTTCGTGTTCGTGCTCTTCGTCGTGATGATGACAGCAATGCTCGTGTTCGTGCTCTTCGTCGTGATGGTGACAGCAATGCTCGTGTTCGTGCTCTTCGTCGTGATGATGACAGCAATGCTCGTGTTCGTGTTCTTCGTCGTGATGACGTTCGTGCGTTTCGCACATAAGGTCGCCCGTCATTTTTTCCAACGAAGCGCGTTGTTCCATAGCGGCGAGGATATTTTTACCGTTTAGTTCGGAAACGGGGGTAGTGACGATTACGGCGTTCGGGTTATGTTCTTTAACGAACGCGAGAGCGGCGGCGATTTTGTCTTCCGACGTGTCGTCGGTATGGCTAAGAACGACGCAATCCGCGTTTTCCAGTTGGTCAAGGAAGAACTCTCCGAAGTTTTTGGCGTACATAAGGCATTTTTTTGCGTTTATGACGGTGGTTTTGGAATTGATTGCGATATTGTCAAGACCTTTTTCCACTGCTTTTTCGACGTCGCTTAGTTTTCCTACGCCCGACGGTTCGATTACTATTCTGTCGGGGGAGAATTTTTCGGTAACTTGTTTAAGTGCTTTGGCGAAGTCGCCGACCAGGCTGCAACAAATGCAACCGCTGTTCATTTCGGTGATTTCGACGCCTGCGTCGCGAAGGAATCCGCCGTCTATGCCGATTTCGCCGAATTCGTTTTCGATAAGGACTATTTTTTCGCCTTGATAGGCTTCTTTGACGAGTTTTTTTATGAGCGTGGTTTTGCCTGCGCCTAAAAAACCCGAAAAAATGTCGATTTTCATTATTTTATCTCCTTAAAATAAATAATAATAAAGCAGTTTTATACCTAAATAGAATATTTGTCAATCAAAATCAACGCTTTCCGTCGGGAGCAAGGGGATAGTTTTCGTTTTTACAAGCGAAACGAATTCCTTTTCGTCCGCTTTTATCGGCGGAAACGTATTGTAATGAATAGGAATTACCGCGTCGAAATCGAAGTATTCGTTGCAACAAACCGCGGCTTTTTTCACGTCCATAGTGAACCTGCCGCCTATCGGGATAAGTCCTATCGACGGGTTAAGGAACCGATTTATAAGCGACATATCGCCGAAAAGGTCGGTATCGCCGGCGTGGTATACCGTTTTGTCGCCGAGTTTTATCACGAACCCTGCCGGTTGACCGAGATAAACCCCTTTGTTGGAGGAGGAGTGAACGGCAGGCACGAGAGTAAACGCAATATCGTCGAAAGCGACGGTGCCGCCGAAGTTCATACCGACGGTTTTTGCGAAACCCAAGGAATTAAGGTAAGAACAAATCTCCACTATGCCTATTATCGTGGTATTTTTGCCGACTATCGAAGTCAGCGCGGCGGTGTGGTCGTCGTGTCCGTGAGTAAGAGCAATGAAATCGGGGTGCATAAAATGCGGATATTTACGGATAACGGCATCGGCGTCGCTCGTAAACGGGTCGATGACTACGACTTTACCGTTATGCTCCAACATTACGCATGCGTGTTCTATAAAAGTTAGTTTCATCGGAAATCTCCTATAAATTTGTTTTTGTTTTCTTATTCGGAAAGAATTATAGCATAAAGCGCGGTGATTTTCAACATAATCTCGTGCTTGCGTCCGAGATAGCGGCGCGTTTATGCGGTCAGAGGATACGGGAAACGGGCGTAATTCTCCGTGGTTCGTGACAAAACGTCGAGTTATTTCGGATATTCGAGCAGGTAAAATCAATAAATCTGTTTACCTTTTATATATTGTCTGTTATAATACAAGTGAAAATACGCAAGCGCGAAGCATTTGCAAGTATTTTCACGCAGTATTGCAACAAGAAATCGCGGCTTGACGCAGGAAAGACGCACTGCAACGACCGTTGCCGACAAAATGCTATTTTGTCAGGTTTCATTGTTATAATACAGAAAAACACGCAAGCGCGAAGCATTTGCAAGTATTTTCACGCAGTATTGCAACAAGAAACCGCGGCTTGACGCATGAAAGACGCTCTGCAACGACCGTTGCCGACAAAATATTATTTTGTCACGGTTATGCGGTATAATTACAAAAACCAACATAAAAAAATAATTACAAGAGAAGGTAAAGACGGAATGAGTATTGTATTCGACTTAATAAAAAAAGAAGAAGAAAGGCAGAAAAACAACATAGAATTAATCGCAAGCGAAAATTTTTGCAGCGACGATATAATGCGCGCGGTAGGAAGTTGTCTTACCAACAAGTACAGCGAAGGTTACCCTGCGAAAAGATACTACGGCGGTTGCGAAGTCGTGGACGAAATAGAAACTTACTGTCAAAAAACGTGGCAAAAAGTTTTTAATACCGATTACCACGTCAACGTGCAGCCGCACAGCGGTTCGAGCGCGAACCTTGCCGTGTACTTCGCGTTGCTTAATACCGGCGACAGAGTATTGAGTATGGAACTCAACAACGGCAGTCACCTTACGCACGGTTCAGGCGTAAACGCAAGCGGAAAACTGTACGATTTTCACTTTTACGGCGTGGACGCAAAAGGATATATAGACTACGACGACGTTAGAAATAAAGCGTTAGAAGTAAAACCGAAACTTATCGTTGCGGGGGCGAGCGCGTATTCGAGAATAATCGACTTCGAAAAGTTCGGTACGATTGCGAAAGAATGCGGCGCGCTGTTAATGGTTGACATAGCGCACATCGCGGGCCTTGTTGCGACGGGCTATCATCCTACCCCGTTCGGACATGCGGACGTGGTTACCACTACGACGCACAAAACTCTTCGCGGACCGCGCGGCGGACTTATCTTTTGTAGGGAAGAACTTGCGAAAAAAATCGACAGCGCGATTTTCCCGGGGACGCAGGGAGGACCGTTGCAACACGTCATCGCAGGTAAGGCAATCGCGGCGGAAGAGGCTCTTCGGCCCGAATATAAAGAATACATCGGAAAGGTCGTCGCTAACTGTAAAACAATGGCGGACGAGTTCGTCAAGATGGGATACAAGGTAGTTACCGAAGGAACGGATAATCACTTGTTCCTTGTAGACCTTACAGATAAGGGCGTCAGCGGAAAGCAGGTGCAGGAAGCGTGCGACGCGCACGGAATTACGCTTAACAAAAACTGCGTGCCGAACGAAACGCGTTCGCCTATGCAAACGAGCGGCGTAAGAATAGGCACGGCGGCGATGACGACGAAAGGGTTTACCGCGGAAATGTTCGTGCAAACCGCGCATAAAATAGACGAGATTATAAAAAATTTACAAAATACCTAAATAGGAGGCTTTTATGACGAACTTTGGCTCGCTGCTTGCAATCGAAACGTGGCAATGGATAGTTATCGCCATCGTGGCGGTTATCGTAATAAGCATAATAATGCACTTTGTGAACCGCGCGTTTCGAGTGAATTACAACCTTAACTTATTCGGTGGAGGACTGCTAATGCTTTTAGCGATAGGCGCGTGCGTCGGCGGATTTCTCCTAATGAAAAACGACGGCGGAATTATAAGTTACGCACTGTTCGCGGTGGCGGCGTTGTGCGTGATAATAACCCTTATATACGACATTAAAAAATGCGGCGGAATGGGAATAATCGCGTTTCTTTGTCAAATAGTGTTTTCGGTAGGCGCGTTAGCGTTAATACTCGAATTTAAGCAGAACGGATATATTCGCAATTCGGTAAGGGAAGACAGAATAGTCGAAAAAAAACGTCGCCAAAAAGGGTATGACCGCTACAACGACAGATACTAAAATCGTAACAGGAGTAAATACGGAATGTATAGAGATAGAATAGAATCGAAAGCGAAAGGTAGAGCCGCGGTAAAAGGCAACGCCGTCGCGTTGTTCTTTACGGGAGTTTTGATTGCGCTGCCTGCGAGCATAGTGACCGGGATTTTTTCGGGGATACAGGGTGCGTTTGATTCGTCGAGCGCGACGTACGGAGTACTTGGCGCGCTGTCCGGCATTTTTTCGGCGATAGTATGGGTGTTTATGATGCCGTTTGAAGCAGGACTTGCCGCAAAATATCTTACGGTGTCCAGGGGCGGAACGACTCGCGACGAAACGGTTTTTCGCTATTACAGAACCAAAGATTGGATAGAAAAAATCAAAGCGTACGCGCTTATAGCGATATACGTCGCTTTAGGGACGATTTGTTTTGTCGTGCCGGGAATTATAATTGCGATTAGATACTCGACGATAGGGTTTGTATTTGCGGATAACCCGGGGATATATTATCGTGACGCAATGGATAAATGCGTCGATATGACGCGCGGGAGAAAATGGGAAATATTCGTGTTCCACCTCAGTTTTATCGGGTGGCACCTTCTTGCCGCGTTAACGTTCGGCATACTTGAAATTTGGGTCGCGCCGTACCAAGCGACAGCGTTTGCCGCATACTACGACCGCATAAGACCCGTCGATACGACGCACTCGTCCGACGGCGAAGACATACCCGTCGTAGAAGGACCGATTTATACCGATTTTGACAAAGCCGAAGACGATACGAGATTTTAATAAAACCGATTTGGGCGATAAACGTAACGAACTCGCCTCGGCGCGCTCGTTTCAGTCGGGTGCTCTTTAATCCGATACCAAGAAAAAAAGCGAGAATTTTCTCGCTTTTTTGATTTTATACATAAGGCAATCGATTAATTCTGCGCGGAAGGTTCTTCGGACGGGGGAATGAGCGAAGTTTCGTATTTGGCGATTAAGTCGTTAAAGTACTTTTCGTAATCGCTCGGTTTTAGTTCGAGATAGTTGCAGTTGAACAGCATTTCCTTTACTTCGAAGTCCGCGCCGTCTACGACTACGGTTGTTTTTCTTGCGGGCGCGCCGTCTTCGAGAGAAAACTCGGTTTCGCCTATCGTCATTTTAACGGGGACGTTCGTTTCCGCGTTTTTGTCAAACCTAACTTCCAATTTTTCCACGACGTACGCTTTTTTGTCGGATTTAAGCGCGTAGTAACGCGTAGCCGTTTTTGCGGAAGAATCAACGTCGTAGTAGTCGTAAATATACGCGGCGTAATCGTTGTTTTCGCTAGGGGTAAGTTCCGCGTAATACAGGGCGTTGTATTTTTTCAGATTGTAGCCGTACACGGGAATATCGGGATAAACGCTTTTAACGTACGAAAGGTCGGTTTTGTCGCTTACTTTCTTGTATTGCGTTTCGTACCCGTCGATAATTTTTGTCACGAGCGTCATTCGAATAACGAGATAAACGTCTTTTTTGGAATCGACGTGGAGAGAATTCGGCTTTGCGTATTCCTCGGTGGTGTAGGATATCGACGTGATTTTTCCCTCGTCGTTTTTATCGTATTTAAGTTTAACCTGTATCGCGTACGGAGCGACGTCTTTGCTTTGATAAACGTAGTATCCGAAGTCGTTTCCCGTAAGAACGATATAAGATTTTACGCCGTATTCTTTCATTTTGTCCACGGTAGGCTGTTCGTACTGCGTGAACGTATCGAGAACGAGTTCGTACGTCCCGACGATTTTTTCGATTTTGTCAGGAGTACATGCGACGGCTGTTAGCGCGATTGTCAACGTCGCGATAATCATAAAAACCACGATAAAAAGTTTCTTTTTCATAATAACTCCTTTATATCCCCCAAATTTATTATGACAGATTTGGACAAAATGTCAATATGCTTGACAATATTTTTCTGCGGTGCTAACATATCGACAATGAAGGTTTTCGGAGAACACTTCATACATAAAAAAACCGAGGTATTTTAATTTTGAAAAATTCCAAAACTCTTATAATTGCCCGCGCTGCGGTTATTTGCGCGCTGTACGTAGCGCTTACTTACGCGTGTATGCCCCTTGCTTACGGCATTTTCCAAGTGAGAATAGGAGAGGCTCTTACGATTTTACCGTTGCTTTATCCCGAGGCGATACCCGCGCTGTTTATAGGTTGTATCCTGTCGAATATCGGGTCGCCGTTCGGATTTTACGATATAATTATCGGTTCTTGCGCGACTTTGATTGCGGCAACTCTTACTTATATTGTAGGCAAAAAAATAAAAAACAAACCGCTGAAAATATTTTTAGGCGGGTTGCCGCCCGTGCTTGTCAATGCGTTGGTTCTTCCCGCGATGTGGTTTTTGTTCGATTTCGATACGGGATACGTCCTAAATATGGCGTCGTTGTTGCTTACGCAAAGCGTGTTCGTTTACGCCTTGGGAACGCCGCTTTTTATTGCCGCGGACAGACTGAAAAGCAAAAACGTCAAAGGTTTTCAATCGTGCGAGTGTAACTTATTTGCTAAGAAAAAGAAACCCGAAACCGTTAAAACGGAACCCGAAACCGTCGAAGTCGATATTGACAATCAATCCAAGTAATCGAGTATGGCGCGATATGCCGCTACGAGCGTATCTAAGGACGCGGCGCAATTAGCCGGGCTTGGACTGGGCAGGGCGAATGCGTCTTGACCCGTAAAGCGGCGGTAGAGCGCGGCGGCGGTTTTGCCGGTGGTAAAGACTTGTTTGATATTCGCCGCGCTTGTAATGACAGAGAAGTCGTTCGGGACGGCGTTTTTTATGCTTACGTCGCTTGCGCCGTTTATTTCGCACGAATAAATCACGTCCCAAAGAGCGATTTTGCGTTTTAGCAATAATTTGGTTTTGTCTTCGGCGGACGGAGGTACGGGTTCGCCGAGAATTTCGCTCAATACGCGCCAGAAGCGGTTTTGTTTATGTCCGTAATAAAAGCCGATTTCTCTCGACGCGGGCGAAGGAAAACTTCCGAGGATGAGTACGCGGCTGTTTTTGTCGAAAACGGGATTAAGAGTGTGAAAAACTTTTTCCATAGGACAATTATACGACTAATCGGCGAGGAACAAAAGCGTTTTGCAAAAAAGAATTTTTAAGGCAAGAAAAATGTCGAAAAATTTTGTATAAATTTGACAAGCGCGCGCCCGTAATGATATCATACAAAACAAAGGTATATTTGCGCGTATACGCGACGTACGACAAGAAAAATAAAAAGGAGAAAGGTAATAATGAAACTTAAAAATCAAGCGCTTATCGAAATTTACGAAAACGTGAAAAAAAGAAATCCGAACGAACCCGAATTTCACCAAGCGGTAATCGAAGTTCTCGAATCTCTCGAACCCGTAATAGACAAACACCCGGAATTTATCGAAAGGGGGATAATGGCGAGCATTGTAGAACCCGAAAGAATTATCAAGTTCCGCGTACCGTGGGTTGACGACAGCGGTAAAGTACAGGTCAATCGCGGATTCCGTATTCAATTTAACAGCGCAATCGGACCGTATAAGGGCGGTTTGCGTTTTCACCCGTCGGTTTACGAAGGAATTATTAAATTTTTAGGGTTTGAACAGATTTTCAAAAACTCGCTTACGGGGCTTCCTATCGGCGGCGGCAAGGGCGGTAGCGACTTCGACCCTCACGGCAAATCGGATATGGAAGTTATGCGGTTCTGTCAAAGTTTTATGACCGAACTCAGTAAATACATCGGAGCGGACGTTGACGTACCGGCAGGGGATATAGGAGTAGGCGGAAGAGAAATCGGTTTTCTCTACGGACAATACAAGAGGCTTACCAACAAGTACGAGGGCGTTCTTACCGGGAAGGGACTTACTTACGGCGGAAGTCTTGCGCGTACCGAGGCGACGGGATTCGGTCTGTGTTATTTTACCGAAGCCTTGCTTAAAGACCACGGCGACGGCTTGAAAGGCAAGACGGTGGTTATTTCCGGTAGCGGCAACGTTGCGATTTATGCCAACCAAAAAGCGACCGAATACGGCGCGAAAGTCGTGGCGATGAGCGACAGTAACGGTTATATTTACGATAAGAACGGCATTGACCTTGCTTATATCAAGCAAATTAAAGAAGTCGAAAGAAAGAGAATAAAAGAATATCTCGTTAAGCACCCCGAAGCGGAATATCACGAGGGTTGCAGCGGAATTTGGGGAGTTAAGTGCGACGTTGCTCTTCCCTGCGCGACGCAAAACGAAATCAACGAAGAAAGCGCGCGTCTGCTCGTTAAGAACGGGGTGAAATGCGTATGCGAGGGCGCGAATATGCCGTCTACGCCCGAGGCTATCGCGGTTTTCCAAAACAGCGACGTATTCTTCGGGCCCGCAAAAGCGGCAAACGCCGGCGGCGTTGCCACCAGTGCGCTCGAAATGTGCCAAAACAGCGCGAGATACAGTTGGACGTTCGAGGAGGTTGACGCCAAACTTAAAGGTATTATGGAAAACATCTATGCGAATATAAGTTCCGCGGCGAAAGAGTACGGAATGGAAGGTAATCTTGTAGCAGGGGCGAACATCGCGGGATTTTTGAAAGTAGCCGGTGCTATGATGGCGCAAGGTTTGGTATAGACGGAAAAACGGATGGAACAAATGAAAATAGGTTTTGACAATGCCGCGTACATATCCAAGCAGGCGGAAAAAATAAGAGAGCGTATCAGTCGTTTCGACAAAGTTTACCTCGAATTCGGCGGTAAACTTTTCGACGATTTGCACGCGGCGAGAATACTTCCCGGGTTTGACCCTAACGTAAAGACGAAAATGCTCCTTACGCTCAAAGACAAACTCGAAGTTATATTTTGCATAAGCGCGCCTGCGCTCGAACAAAACAAGAGAAGAGCGGATTTCGGTATTACTTACGACGCGGATTTATTAAGACTTGTCGGTAATCTCCGCAGTATAGGCATATACGTCAGCAGTATAGTGATCACGCAGTACAGCGGACAAAGAGTCGCCGAACTTTTCCGAAACAAACTCGAAAGAATGGGCGAAAAAGTCTACATTCACAAGTTGACGAAAGGTTATCCTTCCGACGTCGATACGATAGTGAGCGACGAAGGGTACGGAGCAAACCCGTTTATAGAAACGACGAGACCGCTCGTAGTGGTGACCGCGCCGGGTCCCGGTAGCGGAAAACTCGCCACGTGTTTGTCGCAAATTTACCACGAGTACAAAAGGGGAATTAAGGCAGGATACGCCAAGTTCGAATCTTTCCCCGTATGGAATTTACCCCTTTCTCACCCCGTGAACGTGGCGTACGAGGCGGCAACGGCGGATTTGCAAGATTTCAATATGATTGATTCGTATCATCTCGACGCATACGGCGTAAGCACGGTTAATTATAACCGCGATATAGCGGTTTTTCCCGTGGTTAAAAACATATTGAAGCGCATCTTAGGAGAAGATATTTACAAATCTCCTACCGATATGGGCGTTAATATGATAGGCTATGCGATAATCGACGACGAAGTCGTAAGAGAGGCGAGCAAGCAGGAAATCATAAGGCGGTATTATCAAACGCTTTGCGATTACAAGCAAGGCAGAGCGTCGAAAGAAACCGTACAAAGGGCGGAGATGCTTATGTCGAGCCAAGGGCTTACCACGTCGGACAGAAAGGTCGTGGAAGCCGCGCTTAGAAAGCAAAAGGACCGCAAATGTCCCGCTTGCGCGTTGCAACTTCCCGACGGCTCTATCGTAAGGGGACGCAACGGCGAAGCAATGGACGCGGCGGCGGCAGTCGTCGTCAACGCCATGAAAAAATACGTCAACGTAAGCCAAAAACAACTGCTTCTTTCTCCGTGGGTAATCGAGCCTATCCAAAGTTTGAAAAAAGACACGTTGAAAGACAAACGCTATGCGCTGAACCTTAACGACGTTCTCGTCGCTTTGGCGGTCAGTATTCCGATGAATACCACCATTGCGGAAATTATGAAAAATCTCGATATTCTCAACGGATGCGAGGCGCACAGCACGGTTATGCTCGAAGAAAACGAGATGCAAACGCTGCGTAAACTCGGTATTCGTATGACTTGCGAGCCCGAGTATAATATGAATTAGTCGGTTTTTGTAGATAAAAACATAACGCCGTTAAAAAAATCGATGTTTTTTTAACGGCGTTTTTATTTAATGAAACAGCGATAGTTAATATGCCGACACGCAGGCAAAAACCGCAACCGCTTTGTTTTCACCGATGATGCCGAGATTTTCGGTAGTCGTTGCCGACAGGGAAACCGTGCCGCGACTCAATCGCAAAATCTCTTCGATGCGATTTTGCATAAGCGGAAGATAGTTTTTAAGTTTCGGCGATTGCGCGATTATCGTTGCGGAAACGTTGTTTATATGCAGATTTTTATCGTCTAATATCGATTTAACCTTTGTCAAAAGTTCCGCGCTATCGGCATTTTCGTAAGCAGGGTCGTCGTCGGGGAAGAGGACGCCTATATCGGGTTGGTTTGCGACGGAAAGAAGCGCGTCCATGACGGCGTGAATTACCGCGTCGCCGTCACTGTGAGCGGCTACGCCCTTGTCGAACGGAACTCTTATTCCGCCAAGTATAAGAGGTTTTCCGTTTTGTTCGTACCTGTGGACGTCAAATCCCGTACCGGTACGCATATTGTATCCGAACACGTCGAACGGGGAAGTTATTTTCTTGTTCGTCGGTTCTCCTTGCGTAAAATGAGCCGGGCGAACGTAACGGGAAAACAGTTCGCTTTCGTCGAGAGAAAGGGCGGTTTCGTCCGTTTTTTCGTACGCGGCGGTTATCTCTTCGCGCAAGTATCCTTGCGGCGTTTGTACCGTAACGTAATCACGTCTGTCTACGACCGTTATCGCGCCGTTTTCAATTTTGCGAATGCTGTCGGTGACGGGGGTAAACGGGACGGACGAGCCGTAAGTAACGGTGTCCGACATAATCTTTAATATAAGGTCGCGCGAGACGAACGGGCGCGCCCCGTCGTGAATGAGGACGTATTCGCTCGTTGCGTTGCGTAGCCCGTTTTTCACCGACTCCGCGCGCGTAGAACCGCCGTTTATTTTCGTTACCGACGGGAAATCGTAGTCAAGGTCGCTTACGAGTATGATTTTGTTGACGCAGTTCAAATTCCGAAAAGCGTTTATCGTATGCGCGAGAACGGTGCTTTCTCCTAATGCCGCGGCGAGTTTATCGGTGTTCGCGCGGGTTCCTTTGCCGTTTGCGGCGATAATTACGTCAAACATAATCTTTTCTCCTTTTTGTGTTGTTGCGAAAAACGGTTGCTTTTTATAAAAGAACCGCCCGTAAGGTTTCGAGGCGGTTCTTCTCTTTCGTTTTAATCGATTATTTCGTACAACATTCCGCTGCCGTTTTTCGGGACGTTGCCTTCGGGAACTTCAAGCACCCGAAACGTAAGTTTTTTATCTCCGAACCCGACGGTAACGACGTCGCCGACCTTGACTTCCTTGGAGGGTTTGGCGTCTTTTCCGTTCACGCTCACACGGTCGTGACTGCAAGCCTCGTTCGCGACGGTACGGCGTTTTATTATACGCGCAACTTTAAGAAACTTGTCTAATCGCATAAATTATTCTTTGTCGTTTTCTTCGGTAGCCGCCGCTTCCGCTTGCGCTTCGCCGTCGATTATCGCTTCGCTTTCGACCGAGGCGGGCTTTTTGGATTTCCATTGACGCATTATGAAGAACTTGTTTCCGAGGAAACTCACGACGAGCGCGGCAATGCCGGCAACCACCTGTCCGATAAGGTTGTATACGGCAATCAAACTGTCGTTTGCGTTCGGGAACGCGTTTTTGAATCCGGTGGATATTCCGCCGCCGATAGCCGTCTGCATAATGACAATCAAAACAGCCATAACGGTGTAAGCGATTGCTCTGAACACGACGTGGTCCGGCACGTTAAACGTTTTTTTGCGGTTAAGAATAAACGTAAGCGTTTGTCCCCAAATAGATCCGACAAGGAACCCGATAAATTCGCCTAAACCGGGCTTGGCGTAGTAGAATACGAAGAAATCGAACCCGGTGCCGGGTCCCATCGTTTCGGGACTTATCGCTCTTAAAATAGCGGGCAAAGCAAACGTGATAATCATTTGCGTCGTACCGCAGATAAAACTAAATAACAGGAACAAAACCGCCTGTTTTACGGTAGGGTATTTATCGAGAACCTCAAAAAAGAATTTAATTTTCGCTTTTAACCCTTTTTGCTCTTTAATTCCCGCAAAAGGGGAGGGTTCTTTTTCTTTCTTGCCCGCTTTCTTTTTGCAAGCGCATTCGCCGCAGTCCGTTGCGGACGATTCGATGACCTTGTTTTCGTTTTCTTCCATCTGTTGCTCCTTTTATTTAGTTATGCGAAAAACGCGATTTTAACAAAAACCATTTTGTTGCGGTACGGAACAAAATGCCGGCAAACGTCGCACGCCCGCATTTTTAATTCGTATCATAATCACATAGTATCACGACGAAGATATTTTGTCAATATCCGAACCCGAAAATAGGCGCAACGAGGTTGAACCTCGCCCTGTCGCAAACGACGAGCGGCAACGTTGTTTACGTAAGCGGCGAGCGTAAATTGTTTTGAATATACATTATTGTGTCGGAAAAAATTATTTTATATATTTTATATAAAAACGTTTGACTTCGCTTGACTATTGCTGTATAATGCTACAATGCTTAAATATTATGCATAATTATACCCTTACTCTCGGAAATGGAAATTTCGGGGATAGGGGGAATGTGCGTGTTTTGGCATAAAATCGAACTTTTTACGAAGAAAAAGTACGTTTTGAAAGAATTTTTTTATAAGGAGCAATGCGATGTCTCAAAGAATTCACAAGGTTATGTGCGGCAAAACCGAAAGATGGACGTTTTCCAAAATTAAACCGATTCTCGATATGCCCTATCTTATCGAAGTCCAGAAAGAATCTTACGACGCTTTCGTTCGCGACGGAATAAGAGAAGTTTTCGAAGATTTTTCGCCTATCACCGATTACAGCGGCAAGTTCGAACTCGAATTCCTTAATCATACGACCGACGGTCCTTGCAAGTATACAATCGACGAATGTAAGGAAAGGGACGCTACTTATACGTTCCCCCTTCACGTTACCGTTCGTTTGACGTTCAAGGATACGGGCGTTATGCAAGAAAAAAACATCTTTATGGGAGATATCCCGAAGATGACCGACAAGGGGACGTTTATCATTAACGGCGCGGAAAGAGTCGTGGTAAGCCAACTTGTCAGAAGTCCGGGCGTTTACACGGTAGCCGCCACCGACAAAAACGGCGTTCAACGTTACAACACGACGGTTATCCCGACAAGAGGCGCGTGGCTCGAATTCGAGCAAGACGCGACGAACGTGCTTTCCGTGAGGGTGGACAAAAACCGTAAAATCACGGCGACCTGCCTGCTCAGAGCGCTCGGTTACGGCACGAACGAGGAACTGCGCGAACTGTTCGACAACGATCCGATGATTGAAGCCACCATGCAAAAAGACGCCGATATGAACACGATGCAACTTGCCAAATACGAATTGTATCGTCGTATGAAACCCGGTGAAACGCCTACCGACAACGGTGTGGAAATTCTTATCAGAAACACTTTTTACGATTCTCGTCGTTATGATATTCATCACGTCGGAAGATATAAATATAACAAAAAACTATCCGTCGAATCGAGAATATTCGGCAGAACGCTTACTCGCGACGCCATTTCTCCCGACGGCGAAATCATTGCCGAGGCGGGCGAATACATCGACGACGAAAAAGCGCAAGCCATTCAAAATGCCGGTATAAACGTAGTTTACGTTTCCACCGAACGCGACGACGCTACCGAAAACGACAAAGAGTTCAAAATCATCGGTAACAACGTGGTCGATCTCGGCGCGTTCGTTTCCTTCGACCCGGCGGAAATAGGCATTAAAGAAAAGGTTTATTACCCCGCTCTTACGCCTATACTGGAAAATTACTCGGACGACGAAAACGCGCTTAAAGCGGCGCTCGCCGCGGCGAAAGACGACCTTGTCGTTAATCACATCACGCTCGACGATATCGTCGCGTCCGTCAACTACAACCTTTCCATGCGTTACGGTTTCTATCCGACGGACGACATCGACCACCTTTCCAACAGGAGAGTGCGTTCGGTAGGAGAACTGCTGCATAATCAGTTCCGTATCGGTATCGCAAGGCTCGAAAGAGTGGTTAAAGAAAGAATGAGCATCGTGCAGGATCCGACGGAAGTTACTCCGCAGTCCCTTATCAACATAAGACCCGTATCGAGCGCGATACGCGAATTTTTCGGCAGCAGCCAGTTGTCGCAGTTTATGGACCAACCGAACCCGATAGCGGAACTTACCCACAAGCGTAAACTTTCCGCGCTCGGACCCGGCGGACTTAACCGTGACAGAGCGGGATTCGAAGTTCGTGACGTTCACCACTCGCACTACGGCAGAATGTGTCCGATAGAAACGCCGGAAGGACAGAACATCGGACTTATCACGTCGCTCAGTTCCTACGCGAAAATAAACGAATACGGGTTTATCGAAGCACCGTATCGTAAAGTTGATAAAGTCACGCACGTCGTTACGGACGAAGTAAGTTATCTTACGGCGGACGAAGAAGACAAATACGTCGTAGCGCAGGCAAACGAAGAACTCGACGAAAACAGCAGATTCGTCAATCCGCGTGTAACCTGCCGTTATCGTGACGATATTAAAGAATATCCGTCCGACAAAGTAGATTATATGGACGTTGACCCGAAACAACTCGTATCCGTTGCGGCAAGCCTTATCCCGTTCCTTGAAAACGACGACGCGAACCGTGCGCTTATGGGAAGCAACATGCAACGTCAGGCAGTACCGCTTTTAAGACCCGAAGCGCCTATCGTAGGTACGGGTATGGAATACAAAGTCGCGTACGACAGCGGCGTTTGCGTAATCGCAAAGAGAAACGGCGTCGTTAAATCGGTTACCGCGGACGAAATCGTAGTTACTGCGGACGAAGGCGGCGAAGACGTTTACGAACTTTTGAAGTTCAAGAGAAGCAACCAGGATACTTGCGTAAACCAAAAACCTATTGTAAGCAAGCACGACAGAGTGCTTAAAGGCGACGTATTGAGCGACGGTCCCGCTACCAAGGACGGAGAACTCGCGCTCGGGCGTAACATTCTCATCGGCTTTATGACGTGGGAAGGTTACAACTACGAAGACGCTATCCTTATCAGCGAAGAACTCGTAAAACACGATATATTCACGACAATTCACATAGAAGAGTACGAACTCGAAGCGAGAGATACCAAACTCGGCGAAGAAAACATCACGAGAGATATACCGAACGTAAGCGACGACCTGCTCAAAAACCTTGACGAAGAAGGTATCGTAATGATAGGTTCGGAAGTCAAGAGCGGCGATTATCTCGTAGGTAAAGTTACGCCTAAGGGCGAAACCGAACTTACACCGGAAGAAAGACTTTTGAGAGCGATTTTCGGAGAGAAATCGAGAGAAGTCCGCGACGTTTCGTTGAAAGTACCTCACGGTTGCGGCGGTATCGTAGTAGGCGTTAAAATTCTCACGAGAGAGAATAAAGACGAACTCGACCCCGGCGTAAACAAACTCATCAGAGTTTACATTGCGCAAAAACGTAAAATCTCCGTCGGCGACAAGATGGCAGGGCGTCACGGAAACAAGGGCGTTATTTCGAGAGTTCTCCCGAAAGAAGATATGCCTTTCCTTGCTGACGGCACGCCTTTGCAAATCGTACTCAACCCGCTAGGCGTTCCTTCGCGTATGAACATCGGACAGGTTCTCGAAGTTCACTTGGGGCTTGTAGCCAAACTGCTCGGCATCAAAGTTGCTACGCCGGTATTCGACGGCGCGTCGGAAAACGACATCAAAGACCTGTTTATGCAAAACGGGCTTGCGAAAACCGACGGAAACGGCAACACCTACGTTGACGGCAAGGTACAACTTTACGACGGCAGAACGGGTGAACCGTTTGAGAACGAAGTTACCGTCGGCTATATGTATATGCTTAAACTTAACCACCTTGTAGACGACAAAATCCACGCGAGAAGCACGGGACCGTACAGTCTTGTTACGCAGCAGCCTTTGGGCGGTAAAGCGCAATTCGGCGGACAGCGTTTCGGTGAAATGGAAGTTTGGGCGTTGGAAGCGTACGGCGCGAGCCATATTCTGCAAGAAGTGCTTACCGTTAAGTCGGACGATATCGTCGGCAGACAAAAAGTTTTCGACAGTATCATAAAAGCGAACGTTACGACAGAACCGGGTATTCCCGAGGCGTTCAAAGTATTGAAGAAAGAAATTCAGGCGTTGGGACTCGAAGTTAAACTGTTTACGGACGACGACGAAGAAATCAATCTTCCCGAAACGTACGACGACGACAGAGAACTCGACAGACCTATTCGTCCCGTTAAAGAAGAAGTACAGGAAGTCGATTTGTTTGAAGCCGAGCAGAAAGACGAACTCGCGAAAGACAAACTTTACGACGACGACGATACGCTCGGACTCGGCGGCATGACCGATTACGGCGATATACTCGGCGGAAGCGGACTTGCGCAAGACGAGTACGATCTTAACGATATTCTCGGTGACGGCAGTGAACTTATGGAAACTGCGAAGAAGAGTTTTGACGACGACGAAGACGACGACGAAACGGATCTCAAAGACCTTATGGGTGCGATAGAAGTAGACGACAGCGGAATGAACGACGAAGACATTCTCAACAGCACCTTCGACGACAACGATATATAAGAGGTGAGATATGGTAGAAATTAACAATTTTGATTCGATACAAATAAGCATAGCGTCACCCGAAAAGATAAGAGAATGGTCGCACGGCGAAGTTACGAAGCCCGAAACCATTAATTACAGAACCCAAAAACCCGAAAGAGACGGTTTGTTCTGTGAAAGAATTTTCGGACCTACCAAGGACTACGAATGTCACTGCGGAAAATACAAAAGGGTAAGATACAAGGGCGTTACTTGCGACAAGTGCGGCGTAGAACTTACGAAAGCGAAAGTCCGCAGAGAGAGAATGGGGCATATCGAACTTGCCGCGCCGGTTACGCATATATGGTATTTCCGCGGCGTGCCGAGCAGAATAAGCACGATACTCAATATGAGTCCGAAACAGGTAGAGCAGGTAATCTACTTCGGAGCGATGATAGTTCTCGACCCCGGCAGGACGAACTTTTTCAAGAAACAGGTAATCAAAGACGAAGAATACCGTAAAGCGGTAGACGAATTCGGACCCAACTGTTGCGTAGTCGGCATGGGAGCGGAGAGTTTGAAAATTCTTCTTCAAGAAATCGACATAGCGAAAGAAAGAGACGAACTCAAAGCGCAACTTGCGCAAGAAAAGGAAGAAAGTCTTAAACGCGCGAGAATCGCGAAAAGGCTGGAAATCGTAGAAGCGTTCTATAAATCGGGCAACAAACCCGAATGGATGGTTATGGACGTTATCCCGGTACTTCCCCCCGACCTTCGTCCTATGGTGCCGCTTGACGGCGGAAGATTTGCCGCGAGCGACCTTAACGAACTTTACAGAAGGGTTATTAACCGTAACAATCGTCTTAAAAAGATGATAGAAGGCGGCGCGCCGGAAATCGTTGTTCGCAACGAGAAGAGAATGTTGCAAGAAGCGGTTGACGCGTTGATAGACAACGGCAGACACGGCAAACCCATTACGGGCGCGGGCAACAGGCAACTCAAATGTTTGAGCGAATTCCTTAGAGGGAAGAACGGACGTTTCCGTCAAAACCTTCTCGGTAAGCGTGTAGACTATTCCGGTCGTTCGGTTATCGTCGTAGGGCCCGAACTTAAAATGTATCAATGCGGACTTCCGAAAGAAATGGCGCTCGAACTTTTCAAGCCGTTCGTATACCAAAAACTGCAAGAAAAAGAAATTTGTCACAATATAAAGAGCGCGAAACGTGCGGTTGACAGAGTAAGACCCGAAGTATGGGACGTACTCGAAGAAGTCATCAAAGACCACCCGGTATTGCTTAACCGTGCGCCTACGCTGCATAGACTCGGTATTCAAGCGTTCGAGCCGGTACTAGTAGAGGGTAGAGCGATTAAACTTCATCCGCTTGCTTGTACGGCGTTCAACGCGGACTTCGACGGCGACCAAATGGCGGTACACGTTCCGCTCAGCATCGAAGCGCAAGCGGAAGCGAGAATACTTATGCTCGCGAGCAACAACATCTTGAAACTCAGCGACGGTAATTCCATCGTTACGCCTACGCAGGATATGGTACTCGGTTCTTACTATCTTACGTTTGAAAAAACGGAAAAACCGACCGATCCGGAAGAAATCGCGCATTTAAGAACGTTCAAAGATTCCGACGAAGCGAAGATGGCGTATCAATTACACAGTATCAAACTGCAAGACTGGATACGAGTACGAATGAGCAAAGAAATCGACGGAGTAAAGTATCATAAACTCGTCGTTACCACCGTCGGTAAGATAATATTCAACGAAGCGATACCGCAGGATCTCGGATTTGTCGAAAGAAAAACGCCGCTTGACCAACTCGATCTCGAAATACAGTTCGTCATTAAAAAGAAAGGCTTGGGAGAAATCGTAAACAAGTGTTTCAAGAAGAAAGGTGCGACCGAAGTCAGCAAAGTTCTCGACAAGGTTAAGGCTCTCGGGTACAAATACTCGACCGTCGGCGCGATAACGACGAGCGTGTTCGATATGAAAATCCCTGGCAACAAGCAAGAAATACTTAAAGCGGCGGAAGACAAAGTTCTCGCAATCGAAAAGAACTTCGCGCGCGGTTTGGCGACGGAAGACGAAAGATATGCGCAAGTTATTAAGGTATGGAGCGACGCGACCGACGAAGTTTCGAGAGATTTGCAACAAAACTTCGTAAACTTCGACAAAACGAACCCGATTTGGATGATGGCGGATTCGGGCGCGCGTGGTAGCATGCAACAGATTAAGCAACTTTCGGGTATGCGTGGACTTATGGCGGACCCGACCGGTAAAACTATCGAAATCCCGGTTAAATCTTCCTTCCGTGAAGGGTTGTCGGTTTTGGAATACTTTATATCTTCGCACGGCGCAAGAAAGGGCGGAGCGGATACCGCGTTGAAAACGGCAGACTCCGGTTACCTTACCCGTCGTCTTGTAGACGTAAGCCAAGACGTAATCATTAACGAGGACGATTGCGGCGATAAGAAAGGAATGCCCGTAAAAGCGTTGTACGATATGAACCATCTGCTTATCGAGGGGCTTGCCGAAAGAATTACCGGCAGAACGTCGGTAAACGACATCGTTAATCCCGAAACCGGCGAAATTATCGTCAAAGCGGGCGAAATGATAAGAGAAGAAAAAGCGGACGAAATCGTTAAAGCAGTAGGCGAAAACGGCGAAGTTTGGATAAGAACAATACTTACCTGTAAGTCGAAACGCGGCGTATGCGCTAAGTGTTACGGTGCGAACATGGCAAGCACGAACCCGGTAAAAATCGGCGAGGCGGTAGGTATTATCGCTGCGCAATCCATCGGTGAACCGGGAACGCAGTTGACGATGAGAACCTTCCACACCGGCGGCGTTGCGTCGAGCGCGGACATCACGCAGGGTCTTCCCCGTGTCGTGGAACTTGTCGAAGCGCGTAAACCTAAGGGACAGGCGATGGTTGCCGACGTTAAAGGTAAAGTCAGCGTCAAGGAAGAAGGTAATAACCGTATGGTATACGTTACGGGCGAAGACAAAACCTTCGACTACAAGATACCGTTCGGCGTAAAACTTCTCGTCGAAGAAGGACAAAACGTAAACGCAGGCGACCCGTTATACGTAGGTAGCGTAGATCCGCACGACATTTTGAGGACGAAAGGCGTAAACGGCGTTCAGGAAATGATAATCAAAGAAATTCAAAACGCATACCGTTCGAACGGCGTTCATATCAACGACAAACACATCGAAGTAATCGTAAGAAAGATGTTGCGTAAAGTCAGAGTAAAGAACCCGAACGACACAGACCTTATCCTGAACGAACTCGTAGACATTTCAACGCTCGAAGAAGCGAACGAAAGAGCGCTTGAAAGCGGCGGAATGCCCGCAACGGCAATGAGAGTTCTGCTCGGTATAAGTAAAGCGGCGCTCGCGACCGACTCGTTCTTGTCGGCGGCAAGTTTCCAAGAAACCGCAAGAGTGCTTACCGACGCGGCAATCAAGAGCAAGAGAGACCACCTTGTCGGTTTGAAAGAAAACGTAATCATAGGTAAACTTATCCCTGCCGGAACCGGTATGAAGAGATACGCAAATATCAAACTCGAAAGTCCGCTCTACGATAAAGCGGATATAAAAGAAGACAACTTCGACGAAGACAGAACGGAAGAAATCATCGAAGCCGAAGAGGATATCGCTACCGACAACAATTAAGGCGGCAAGGGAAAGGCGGACGATTTTACGAATGAATAAAACGTCCGTTACGTAAGAGAAACAAAGGGCGAATGCGTAGTTTGGGTACCTATAATCTATTGCATAGCGCCCTTTTTTAACAAGTTTAAGGAGAAAGAAATGAACAGATTTTTTACTTCGGAAAGCGTAACCGAAGGGCATCCCGACAAGGTATGCGATCAGATAAGCGACGCGATTCTCGACGAAATACTCGGTCAAGACGAAAATGCGAGAGTGGCGTGCGAGTGTTGTTGCTGCGAAGATTTTTTGCTTGTTATGGGAGAGATAACCACGACGGCAAAAGTCGATATAGACAAGGTTGCGAGAGAAACGATTAAGAAAATCGGGTACGATAAGGACGAGTACGGGTTTAACTATAAAACCGTAAAAATCGAACAAAGGGTCACCACGCAGTCTCCCGACATCGCTCTGGGCGTAGATAACAGTATCGAGCATAAAACGACGGAAGAACTTTTCGACACGATAGGGGCAGGCGACCAAGGACTTATGTTCGGCTATGCCGGGAGCGAAACGCCCGAATATATGCCTCTTGCACTCGTTCTTAGTCATAAACTGTGCGAAAAACTTACGGAAGCAAGGAAAAGCGGACTTGTCGGGTATCTTCGTCCGGACGGAAAGGCGCAAGTTACAGTAGAATACGGCGACGACGGTAAACCGTTCAGAGTGGACACTGTCGTACTTTCCACGCAACACGACGCGGACGTTGACGTAGAAACGTTACGCGACGATATGAAAAGGCTTGTTATTCTTCCGACGATTGACGAAAAACTTATCGACGAAAAAACGAAGTTTTACATCAACCCGACGGGAAGATTTATCGTCGGCGGGCCGAAAGGCGACAGCGGGCTTACGGGTAGGAAGATAATAGTCGATACCTACGGCGGATTTATTCCGCACGGCGGCGGTTGTTTCAGCGGAAAAGACCCGACGAAAGTAGACAGGAGCGCGACGTATTACGCAAGATACGTTGCGAAAAATCTCGTTGCGGCAGGCGCGTGCAAAGCCTGCGAAATTCAGGTCGCTTACGCTATCGGGAAGGCAAACCCCGTCAGCATCGATATTAACACTTCGGGAACCGGTGTTGTCGGCGATGACGAACTCGAAAAAATCGTCGGCAAAGTGTTCGATTTTCGTCCGCTTGCGATAATTACCGCATTGAAACTTAACAAACCGCAGTACTTTGACACGGCGAAATACGGTCACTTCGGCAAATCGACTTACGTTTGGGAACGGACCGACAAAACAGGGGAGATAAAAAAATTATTGAGTAAATGACGTATACAGGGAAAGTAGCCGAGATAATTTATTCAAACGAAGAAAACGGTTATACCGTAGTACTTTTCGATGCCGATAGCGACGTTTTTGTCGCGGTCGGCATTTTTCCGCCTATAAGCGAAGGCGAACTGCTGAAAATATCGGGAGATTTCAAAGAAAATCGTAAATACGGCGAGCAGTTTGCGGTGACGGACGTGGAGTTCGTTCGCCCCGAAGACCCGTACGGGATTGTTAAATACCTGTCGAGCGGACTCTTCAAGGGGATAGGGGAAAAACTTGCGAAAGAAATCGTGAATAAATTCGGTTCGGCAACGCTCGATATACTCGACGACTGCCCCGAAAGACTAATCGAAGTCAGCGGGATAGGGCGAAAAAAACTTATGGAAATTATCGCGTGTTACGAAGAAACGCGCAGAATGAAAGAGAGCATTCTTTTTTTGCAAAAACACGACGTTTCGATGAACCTTGCGCTTAAAATCTACCGAAAATACGGAGAAAGCACGATAGACGTGCTTAAAGCAAATCCATATGTTCTCGTCACCGACATCGAGGGAGTGGGATTTGTGAAAGCGGACAAAATCGCGCTCAATATCGGACTTGCGAGAAACAGCGAGTTTCGGATATCGGCAGGGATAAAACACGTTTTAAGCGACGGAGCGGCAAAAGGCGGACACACCTGTTTGCCGCAGGAAACCGTGATAAACGACGCAACGAAATTGCTCGACATAGACAAAAGCCTCGTGGAAAACTGCTACTTCGGGATGTTCGATTTGAAAAAAGAAGAAGTAGACGGGCAAATACTCGTTGCGAGCAGCCTTAATTACAATACCGAAAATTTAATCGCCGCAAAACTCGTTAAACTTAATTTGACGGTTCAAAAAAACGACGTTGACGTGACAAGAGAACTCGAAGTATTTGAACGACAAACGGACGTAATACTCGACGTTACGCAAAGAGCGGCGATAAAAAGCGTGTTCGATAACGGCGTCAGCGTAATAACGGGCGGACCGGGGACGGGAAAGACGACGCTTATCAAAGGCATAGTCACGATTCTCGAAAACCGCGGAAAAAAAGCCGCGTTGTGCGCACCGACGGGTAGGGCGAGTAAACGTATGATGGAAGCGACGGGAGTAGAAGCAAAGACCATACACCGCCTGCTGGGTATGGACGGAATAAGCAACCACGCGTGCTACGACGAAAGTTCACCGCTTAATGCGGACGTAATTATCGTGGACGAAATAAGTATGGCGGATATTTATATCTTTTCCGCCCTCGTCAAAGCAATTCCGCTCGGCGCGCGACTCGTACTCGTAGGAGATAAAGACCAACTTCCGAGCGTCGCCTGCGGCAACATTTTAAGCGACGTAATAAACAGCGGAATAATAAACGTAGTTTTCCTTACCGAAGTTTACAGACAGTCGGTAAGAAGTAACATCGTAAGTAACGCGCATAGGATAAACCGCGGCGAGATGCCGATAGTAAAAGACGCAAAAGACTTTTTTATGTCTACCAAAACCGATATTAAGAGTATCCAAAATGACGTTTTAACTATGGTAAAAACTCGCATACCGAAATTTATGAGCGTGGATGAAAAAGACGTGCAAGTGCTTACTCCGGTAAAGAAAAGCGAAATCGGAGTGGAAGTATTGAACGCATTGTTACAAGAAGAATTGAACCCGTACGGAGCGGAGTATAGGCATAAGGACGAGAAGTTCCGCGTAGGGGACAGGGTTATGCAGACATCGAACAACTATCAATTAGAGTGGACAAAGAAGTTTGGTGCGGACAGGAAAGGGACGGGCGTTTTTAACGGCGATATAGGAATAGTCGATTGCGTAAGGAAAGACGGAATCACCGTCGAATACGACGACGGGCGCACGGTAAACTACGACGGAAGCGCGCTTGACGAACTTACTTTGGCGTATTGTATAAGCGTACATAAATCGCAGGGAAGCGAATTTCCCGTCGTTGTGATTGTTTTGGGGCGCATTTCGCCGATGTTGCTCACGCGTAACCTTATTTATACGGCGGTTACGCGAGCGAAAAAAATGGTGGTAATTATCGGAGACGAAAGCACGCTTAGGTATGCGATAAACAATACTTACACGGCGAAACGCTATTCGCTTTTACGGCATTTACTACTAAAAAATAGAGGCAAAGCAGAACTTTTGTGGGGAAATGAAGGGTATTAAGAGATTAATCGACGCGGTTTTGGATAGCCTGTTTCCGACGGGCGTAACTTGTCTTTATTGTGACAAGGAGATAAACGACGACATAAACGGGTTATGTTTTGAATGTGCGTCGGCGATGGAACAAAACGAAAAATTCGACGCTTCGTACGGAGAGCGGACGGTTTATTCCGCGTTTTCGTACAACGGGCTAGCGAGAAAAATCATTTTGCGAGCGAAAGACAGCGACGCTCCGCATCTAACGCGACCGATGGCAAAATACATTGCCGAATTGTATAAAATCATCGGAAAAGGATGCGATTGCATAGCGTACGTTCCCTGTTCAAAGAGCAATCTTCGAAAAAGGGGTTACGACCATATGAAACACACGGCGACGTTTTTGTCGGAAGAACTCGAATTGCCCGTAGCGAACGCGCTTAAACGCGTAGGGAAAGCGCACGACCAAACCGACGTAAACATCGAAGACAGAAAACGTAACGTAGAAAACGCGTTCGTTTGCGACAAGAAAGAAAAAATAATCGGGAAAAGGGTGCTGCTTATCGACGACCTGGTGACCACGGGCGCAACGATGAACGCCTGCGCCGCCGCGTTAAGCCAAGCAAACCCGAAAGAAATCTTGTGTTTTACGTTTGCAAGGGCATAAAATATCCGAAAACAAATCGAATAGCGTTAATAAAAAAAGCATACTTTCTCGGTAATTGTTCCTATCGCACGCCGTTAGAGCGGTGGGCGAAAAACAAGACGACGTAAAGTATGCTTTTTATGTTATTTATTGTTTTTTTGCGCTGTGAGAGAAAGTGAGAAACTTTTTCAGGTTGTACAGCGAGTCGCTAAGGTCCACTTTATAGATGTTCGGGTTCATAAGACGTAGGTATTCTTCCCAAAATTCGCTTCTAACCAGTCTCGAATATTCCGCGATTTCTTTAAGCGACGGCGACGTATAGACTTGTTTCCCGTCTTTGAAAACTTCTACCATCAAGTTACGCATAGAGTATTTTTCTATCGTGGTTTTTTTCCACGTTTCTATCGGGTGGAACAGAGTGAGCGGTTTTGTTGTGTCGAAAACTTCGTTTTTCAAACAAATCAAGTCGGCGAAAGCCATTCTGTCTTCGTCGTAAATTCTGTAAGTCGTTTTTATTCCCGGGTTCGTGATTTTTTCCGTAGTGTCCGAAAGTTTGATTTTCGCTTCCCAGTGTCCGTTTTCTTCGAGTGCGCTTAGTTTGTAAACGCCGCCGAGAGCGGGGACCAAGGACGACGTGATGAGTTTGGTGCCTACGCCGTAACTGTCGATTTTTGCGCCCTGCTGGTCGAGCGACGACAAAATGTATTCGTCGAGATCGCCGCTTACGCAGATTTTGCAATCGGAGTGTCCCGCGTCGTCAAGCATCTTACGCGCCTTTTTCGTAAGGTACGCAAGGTCGCCGCTGTCAAGCCTTATGCCGAGCGGTTTTAGCCCTTTCGCTTTCATTTCGTCGAACACCTTAATCGCGTTTGGAATACCCGAACGGAGCGTGTCGTAAGTATCGACGAGCAACAGGCAGTTGTTCGGATAAATTCTCGCGTATTCTCTAAACGCTTCGAGTTCCGTGTCGAAACTCATTACCCAACTGTGCGCGTGCGTGCCTGCGCAAGGAACGCCGTACATCTTAGCGGTAAGCACGTTGCTCGTAGACGCACAACCGCCGATAATCGCCGCGCGCGCGCCGTATATACCGGCGTCCGGACCTTGCGCTCTTCGTAGTCCGAACTCCATTACCACGCCTTTTGCTTCGTGGCAAATCTTAAACGCTTTCGTAGCAATCAAAGTTTGGTGGTTGATGATGTTAAGAATGGCGGTTTCCACCAACTGCGCTTGAAAAAGCGGTGCGGTGACCGTCAAAATCGGTTCTCCCGGGAAGATTACTTCGCCTTCTCTTATTGCGCAAATCGAACCGGTAAAACGGAAAGATTTTAACCGTTCGAGAAAATCTTCTCCGAAAATTCCGAGAGAACGGAGATACTCTACGTCGTCGTCTTCAAAGTGAAGATTGTTGACGTAGTCGATTACTTGTTCGAGCCCCGCGCATATCGCGAAGTCGAGATATTCTTTTTGACGATAAAATACGTCGAAGTTACTCATTACGTCGTCTTTGCCCGTCTGCATGTACGCGTTCATCATAGTGAGTTGGTACAGGTCGGTCAGCATTGTAAGGTTTCTCATTGTTACTCCTTTTTTTATACTCGATATCAATACTCGATTTCCGTTGCGCCGAGTTTTCTTATTTTAATGCAAAATACGTTTTCGTCGCCGAATATTTTAGCCATTTCTTTTACGTATGAAGCGCTGTTTACGGTATCCACAAACGCAAGTATAGTACCCGCAAATCCGCCTCCGTGGACTCTGCAAGCAAGAGTATCGTCGTGTCTAAAGGCGATTGCGAGAGCAAGCGAAACGGGTTGAAGAACGTCGCCTGCCGGATAGCAGTTTTGGAGTAGCATATAACTTGACAAACCGCTTTCGGTAATATTTTTGAGGAACGCGGCTTTATTGCCGTTTATTATTGCTTTTTCGGTATCTCTTACTCTATGGTTTTCTTCAAAGAAGTGAATGGAGCGGAGGACGGCTCTTCCTGAAAATTTGTGTCTTAAATCGGGGATGGCGGCTTTGAATTTTTCTTCGTTGACGTCGCCTAAAACCTTTTTATCGAAGTAAGCGGCGACCGATTCCATTTCCGAGCGAATTGCGGAGTATTCTCCGGTGAGATTGCAGTGGTCTCCGCCGCAGTTGATAATCACGAGCGAAACGTCGTCGAAGTTCCAGTCGGCGGTTTCCGCGGTAGGGATTTCCGTGCCGAAGTTCATAAAACTGACGTCGCCGCGAGAGATGGTGAGTTGGTCCATAAGTCCCGACGGTTTGCCGAAGTATACGTTCTCCGCAAAGCGCGAGATAATCGCTTTTTCGGTGTAACCGATTTTGCCGTCGTTGTAGAGTTTGTTCAAAATTTCGCAGATGAGGAGTTCGAACGCGGCACTGCTGCTCACGCCTGCGCCCTTAAAAATATTACTGGACGCGTGTGCGGTGAAACCGCCGACGTTATAACCGTTGTTGATAAAGCCTTTTACGACGCCGCGGACGAGTGCTTTCGTGCTGCCGAAGAGTTGCCCGTCTACGGGAAGGTCGTTTACGTTTACGGTGAACGGGTCGTAACCTTCGCTTACCACGGTAATTATGCCGTCGTCGGTTTTTACCGCCGCACAAGCGACGTCGAGATCGATGGAACCTGCGATAACCAAGCCGTGGTTGTGGTCGGTGTGGTTACCGACGAGTTCCGCTCTGCCGGGGGAAGAAAACAAGCGGATATCTCCGTCTAGTCCTTCCGCGAGAGCGGCGTATCTAGCACAGACAGATTTAAGATCCGCGCTGTATAATTTTTTTGCAAAAGAGAGAAAAACGGGGTTAGCCCAAAGCGTTTCTTTCGTTAAAGTCCTTGCCATATTGCGCTCCTGTATGTTATACTTGATTAGGTAAAAACAGTATAACACGCAAAAAAAATATTAGCAACAAAACTTTGCGTACAAGACGATATATTTAGCGAAAGTAAAAGGAAAACGGTAATGAACAGCACAGTTAAAAACATCGAAGATTTGCTTTTTTATGCAGAAAAAGAACTTCGTCTCGGACTCGAAGACAAAACGTACGCGCGTAACTCTTTGTACGAACTTTTTCAAGTCGAACCCGAAGACGTCGAGCCCGAAACGCGTCCGCTCGAAGATATAACCGACGAACTCGTACGTTACGGCATCGAACACGGCATAGCGGAAGAAGGTTCGGAATTGCGGTTTGAAACGAAAATCATCGGTTTCGTTACGCCGCCGGCAGGGGAAGTCGTGACGAATTTCCAAAACGTTTACGATAAATACGGACCCATCGAGGCATCGAACTATTTATACGATTTATCTATCAAAAACAACTATATTCGTCTTAACGACATACGGAAAAACATTTGTTGGTACGCGGACGGGACAAAAGGCAAAATCGCGATTACGATTAACCTATCAAAGCCCGAAAAGGACCCCAAACAGGTGCTTGCTGAAAAAGCGTTCAAGGGAAAGAAATACCCTAAATGTATGATTTGCCTTGAAAATTTAGGGTTCTGCGGTACGCCCGTACACCCTGCTCGTCAGACGCTTAGAGTAGTTCCGTTTACGCTAAACGGCGAACACTGGCACATGCAATACTCGCCGTACGTTTATTACGACGAACATTGCATCGTTTTCCGTGACGAGCATATTCCGATGAAAATAACGGCTGACACAATGAAACGACTTACCGAGTTTGTCAGCAAAATGCCACATTATTTTCTCGGCTCGAACGCCGCTCTTCCGATAGTAGGCGGCTCGATTCTCGCTCACGACCATTATCAAGGCGGACGAAAGGTATTGCCGATGTTTTTTGCGGGTATGCGCAAGATGTACGAAGCGGCGAACGGCATCAGCATAGGCGTTAAAAACTGGTACAACAGCGTAGTCACGGTCAAAGGGCTTGACCGTCTTGCGGTTGCGGAAAGGGCGTGGAAAATTACCGAAGCGTGGGAAAATTATTCAGACGAGAGCGTGAACATAATATGCGCGACGGGCGAAGAACGTCACAATGCGGTTACTCCGATAGCGTACGTTGACGGCAGAGAGTACGTAATCGACCTTATATTAAGGAACAATCGCACGGACGCGAAACACCCTTACGGCATTTTTCACCCGACGGAAGATATGCACAATATCAAGAAAGAGGCGATAGGACTTATCGAGGCGATGGGTTTGTTTATCCTGCCCGGACGGTTAAAACGCGAACTTTACGCTTTGATGAAAGAAATCCGTCAAAAAGAACCCGACCTTAAAAAGATTTTCGACGATCCGGTGCTTAGCAAACACGCTAATTTGTTTGTACAGGCGATGGCTAGCGAAGGGAAAGGGCTTAACGAGGAAGAATCGCGCAAAGCAATACTCGACAGAGTGGACGAAACGTGTTTCCGCATACTCGAATGTACGGCTGTGTTCAAAAACACCGACGAAGGGCAGGCGGCGTTCGATAAGTTTATGATGACGGTCGCTTCGGGAAAAGGCGTAAAAGGAATGCCGAACGAACCGAAACGGAGAGGAAGACCTCCCATGGGACCGCGCGCATAAAAGCGGCGAAAAGCGACTATCGGTTTTTTGTGAAGGAGAAGCGGTGAGAGAAAAATCTTTGGATAGAAAAAGATTGACGATAAGAATGTTTGTCGCGGCGATAACGGTTATTTTCGCCGCGCTTTTCTTCGGTTGCAACGGCGAAATAACGTCGCTCGAAGCGAAAAACGAAACCGTCACGATGAAACCCGGTCAAACCATCGATATAAGAACTCTCGTGGAAAAAAAAGGAAACGGGGATCTTGCGTATTCCGTGGAAAATCCCGACGTTTTGACGATTAAAGGCAACACGCTCGTTGCGCTTAATGAGGGCGAAGGCTCGTTAATCGTTGCTTCCGATAAGTTTACCGTTCGTATAAAAGTTATCGTAAGCAAAGGCGTTAGGGTAAAACTCGTGTTTTCGGACACGACGGCGGTCTACGACGGCAGCGCGTTTTTTATCGGTCCGACGGGAGTTATCCCGAAAGGAACGTCGATAAAATACACCTGTGGCGGCAAAGAATTCAACGGTGCGATCGATGCGGGAACGTACGAAGTTACCGCGGAAGTAACGCTCCCGGACGGGTATATTCTCGAATGTGACGATTTAACCGCCGTGCTTACCGTCGAAAAGGCGCGCTACGATATGTCCGGCGTGTCTTTCCCGTCGAGAGTGCTTCGGTATAACGGTACGAATCAAGTGGTTTCCGTTTCGGGAACGTTACCCGAAGGAGTGAGTGTGACGTATGAAAACAACGTTGCGAAAGCGGTAGGGGAGTACGTCGCTACCGCGACTTTTCACGGTAGCGATAAAAACTATGAAGAAATCGGCTCGTTAAGTTGTAAATACACGATAGAAAAAGGAATGATTTTGCTTTCCGATTACGGAATTAACGTAATCGACAAAGTTTACGACGGCGAAAAAGTCGTTGCAGGCGCGAAAGGGCTTCCCTACGGCGCAAAAATAGTTTTTTACGACAAAAAAGAAAACGGCGACGATTATACGGAGAGAACCGCCGCGCCCGAATTTATCGACGCAGGCAGTTACGAATACTACGCACGAATATTCGCGGACGACGACGCGGTTAATAATTACGCTTTTGCGACGGACCACGAAATATTGACGTTCGACAAACTTGCGGACGGGAAAAACGCGTCGAAGTATTTTCGCATACCGGTTAGAATAAAAAAAGCGGACCTCGAAAGCGGCTCGCTCGTTTTGCGGGACGGAAACGGCAATTCGATAAACGAGATAGTTTACGGCAGGGAACTAACCGTCGGGAGCGGAGCGGCGTACGCCGTTAAAATCGAAAACGGCTCCCCGAACGGCGTAAAAAACGAGTTTAACGGGCGATATACGATAGAGTATGAAATAAAACGCGGAGAACAACTCGTTAATCTAAACGATTTCGGCGGAGTGCTTAACGTCGGGAAATACGAAATAACCGCGACGTACGTTATGCCGAGCGGGTACGACAAAAACTATAACGCACCGAAAACGCCGTATCTCACGCTTACTGTAAAACAGGCAAAATACGACGTAAGAAAACTAAAATTCGCACAAGTCGCAACCGAAAAAACGTACGACGGAAAGGAAAGCGAGTTTTTCCTCGAAGAGGCGGACGAAAAACTCGAAGTAACGTATTCGATAAAACGGAACGGAAAAATCGCGGATGCGGTTTTGCACGCGGGGAACTACGAAATTCGTGCGGAATTCGCGTTTAAGGACGTAAAACTAGGCAACAACTACGAAAAAATACCCGCCCTGATAAAGACCTTCGAGGTAAAACCCGATACGGTGGAACTCGACGGAGTGTCGTTCAACGCCGTTTCGAAGACATATGACGGGAAGGGGATAATCCCCGAAATTACGCTTGAAAAAGGCAAAACCCTGCCCGATGACGTAAGCGTAAAATACTTTGATAAGTCGGGAAACGAACTTTCGGAGCCTATCGTAAACGCAGGCAAATATTCGATTACCGCCGTATTTTACTATAACAAAGGGAATAACGAAAAAGGCGATTTTAAGTTCGTTATCGGAACAAACGAAGTCACGGAACTCAGCGCGAATTTCGTCATAAACAAGGCGAAATATACCGCGAGCGATTTTGACGAAAAACAGGTAAAAACCGAAGAAGGCAAGACGTATCGCTACGGGATGACGCTAAAAGAAATAGCGTTTACGGGATACAAGGCGGACAAAATAAAATGGACGTATCCCGGAGAAAAAATCGGCGAACTCGCCCTTGTTTACGAAGGTGACGCGGCTACGATTAAGGGAAGAAAATTCGTAGCGGAAGCGTTGTTCAACGATGATGAAAAGAACTATGAAGACTACGCTTTTAAGGCGACGATTTACCTTAATCCGATGCAACTCGACCTTACGGGTACGACCGTGCCCGATCAGTTTATCGCGCAGAAAGGAACGACCGAAGACGTCAAAGTGCATTTCGGCTCGACAGTATACGAAAACGAACTTATAAAAACGGTCGCGTTTTCGGCCGAAGGGAAAGCGACGGTAAAACTCGTACCCGAAAAGAAAAACAATTACGTCGTAATCGGACAATCCGAGTTTACGGGCGTAAAAATATATATCTATAACCCCGATGAATTTACGTTTATTGCCGGGACGACCGTTATGACGAAATACAAGGGAAATTTGACCGACGTCGTAATTCCGTACGGAACGACCGAGATGGCGTCAAGAATGTTTGAAAACAGTTATGTCACGAGTTTAGTAATACCTGAAAGCGTCGTTGTGATACCGAAACACGCATTTTTCGGAATGACTTCCCTTGACCAAATAAGTTTTTCGTCGCTAGACGCGTTGAATGGCAACAAATTTACCGATGCGTTCGGTTCGAGCAAACCGACTAGCCTTAAAGTAGTGGTAAGCGACGATGACGTAATCGCCGAGAATGTGTTTTACGGAGCGAATTACGTAAAAGAAACAGAGTATAAGAAAAAGATTTCGTCCATAGGGAAAGACGCCTTTTCGGGTTGCACTTCGCTTACCGCGATTAAAGCGGACTTGACCGAAATCAAATCGATAGGAGAGCGCGCGTTCAAAGGTTGCGTAAAACTCGAAACCCTCGTTTTACCGTCGCTTGTCGGCGACGTCGGACAAGCCGTCACGCTAAGATATTACTTCGATACAAGCATTGTGAACGCGTCGCTTAAAGTCGTTTCGCTCATCTCGAAAAACGATTTCGCGCTTGAAAACAACGCGTTTACGGGGGCAAGCAAAATAGAAAAAATAACGCTTAAAGAAGGACTCATTTCGATAGGCGCGTCTGCGTTTAAGGGGGTAAAGGCAACGGTGGATTTAAGCGCTACGAGCGTAAGAGAGATTGCCGATTACGCATTTGCGAATTACAGCGGCAACGAAGTGGTTCTGCCGTCGAACTTAACCAAAATCGGCTCGTTTGCGTTTACGGAAACGAAAAATCTTTTCGCCTCGGACGGGCAAACATTTGTTGTTCCCCGTACAGTCGGTTTTATCGGTAGAAGAGCGTTTTACAATTCGAAAATCAACGAGATAGAATTTGAAAGAAACTCGGCTTATAAGGAAGTCGAGGACGAAACGTTTTTCGGATTTTCGGGCAAAAAAATCGCGTTACCGAACAGCGTTACCGTTTTGGGGAAGAAAGCGTTTGCGTCCACGACCGCGGAAAGCATTTCTATCGGTACGGCAGTAACGCATATAGGTGATAATTGTTTTGACGGCGGAAGCGGAAAGACTGCGAAATTTACTTCTTTTATTATACCCGATAAAGTCGATCGTATCGGCGCAAACGCGTTTTTGAACTGTCCGGAACTTATAAAAATCACGTTTGAAAGCCTGCTTCCTCCGACACAACCGGCATCGACTGTGTTTGCTACGGGCGGAGCGGTTATCACGTTCGTCATTAAAAACGGTGCGAATAAAGATAAGTATAAAGAATATTTTGAAAGATGCGGAATAAGTACCGATAGGTACAGAATAAGCAATTTACTGTAAACTAAATTCATAAGCACCTTCGGTTGTACGCACTCTTATACGAAACACGCTCGAAAAGGCGTGTTTTTTTGTGTCGAGAATATTGACAAAACACGATTTTTTAGTATATTATTAAATTATCAAATCAAATACAGAGGTATATCTTATGGGTATTCTTAAACTAGTCGAATGGAAAGACAACACAACCGATACCATCGTGTATCGTTACGACCTTAAAAAGGATTACATTACGCGCGGTTCTAAACTAACCGTACGGGAAAGTCAGGCTTGTATATTCTGCGACAAAGGCAGAATGGCGGACGTTTTTTTGCCGGGGTTCTATACGCTCGACACGGACAACGTGCCTGTGCTTACAAGGTTGATGAGTTGGAAATACGGGTTTGAATCGCCGTTCAAGTCCGACGTTTTCTTCGTCAACACGAAACAGTTTACAAATCAAAAATGGGGGACGAAAAACCCGATTATCATACGCGACGCGGACTACGGAGCGGTTAGAGTGCGCGCGTTCGGAACCTACTCGTTCAGAGTTATCGACCCGTACGTGTTTATGAAAGAGTTGTCGGGGACGGTGCCTAGTTACAAAACGGCAGACATATCCGAGTGGCTTAGAAGTATGGTCGTCACGCGTATTACCGATATTATCGGAGAGAGCAAAATACCCGTTCTCGATATGGCGGGCAACCTTATCGAACTCGGAGAAATCGTCGCGAAACAACTTTCTTCCGCGCTTAAAGACGTCGGAGTGGAAGTCCCTGCGTTTAACTTTGAAAACTTTTCTATGCCGGAGGCACTCGAAAAGGCTTTGGACGAAAGCACCACGCTCGGGATATTAGGGAAGAATATGGATATTTATGTAAAGAAAGCGCAAGCGGACGCACTGCGCGACGCAGCGAAGAACCCCGGAATGGCGGGTTCGGCAATGGGCGCGGGAATGGGCGTCGGAATGGGTATGCAAATGGGTCATATGTTCGGCAATATGGCTACAAGTTCCGCTCCTACGTCCGCGGAGTCGACAATCAAATGCCCGTCTTGCAAAGCGGATATCGTAGCGAAGAGCAAGTTTTGTCCCGAATGCGGTTATGCAATCAAGACGGTTTGCCCGAAATGCGGAACGAAGTTCAAACCCGGCACGAAGTTCTGTCCCGAATGCGGAGAGAAGATTTAGCGATATAGCGGAGAAAGAAAAGAATGACAGGTCCGGAATCCGTTGACGATTTATTCGAGCGAGAAAAAGAAAAAATCGACGAAAACAAAAACGCGGAAACGACTATAAAAAAATGCCCGTCGTGCGGAGCGAATATGGTCTATTCTCCCGAAGTTCACGGTCTTAAATGCCCGTACTGCGGCGAGGAAGAAAAACTCGAAGAAAACGACGTTTGCGAAGAAAAAGATATAAACTTGTTGTTTGACAACGGCACGAATGCGTGGGCGAAGGAAACGCGGGTTTTTCGTTGTACGAACTGCGGTGCGACGACGGTTATTTCCCGCTCCGAGATAAGCAAAGAATGTCCGTTTTGCGGAACGAGCAACGTTGTCGAATGTGAAGAGATGAGCGGCATGCGCCCCGATGCGGTCTTGCCGTTTTTGTTGACGAAAACGCAGGCGAAAGAGCAGGTTATTCGATGGGCGAAGAAGAAAGTTTTTGCACCGTCGAAGTTCAAGAAAAGCGTAAAACCCGAAGGAATGCACGGCAACTATTCTCCCGCGTTCACGTTTGACGCGGAGACGATTACCGATTATAAAGGCGTGCTCGGAAAATACTACTACGTTACGAAAACCGTAAACGGCAAAACGGTAAGCGAACGACGGATACGTTACTTCCCGATTTCGGGAAAGCATAATAGAAGTTTCGACGACGTTTTAGTGCAAGCCGCGGATAACATTCGGCAAAGAACGCTTAACGATTTACAGCCTTACGACACGAACAACTCGCAAAACTACGCCGCCGATTACCTATACGGTTTCACTGCGACGCAGTATAACCGCGACGGAAAAGCGTGTTGGCAAGTCGCGCGAAACATAATGTACGACAACGTAAAACAGCAGATTTTGTCGGGCTACGACTACGACGTGGTAAGTTCGTTTGACGCGAATATGCACTGTAAAAACGTCACGTATAAGTACGTTTTGCTCCCGATGTACATAGGGCATTACGGGTTTAAGAAGAAAATTTATAACTTTTTCGTTAACGGACGAAACGGCAAAGTTGCAGGCAAGGTGCCGATTTCGCCGCTCAGAGTAGGCGCGCTCGTCCTTGGAATTTTGGGCGCGATTGCGCTGTTTGTATATCTATTTATAACATACGGAGGAGATTGATATGACGCCGGAAAAAATCGTAATTATTTGTGAAAGCGTATTGCTGGTAGTGCTTGCCGTGATAATTGCCGTGCTTAAAGCGAAACTTGACAAAAAGCCGACGGGAAAAGCGGACAACGTGTTCGTTAAAAAAGGCGTTAGGTACACCTACGACGAAAAAGAAACAGGCTCGGACGGCGAAGTGAAGATAACGCATACGGGCGACGACGTGATACTCGAACGCGGCGTTACTTACGTCGTGCAGAAGAAAGGGAAGATTATTCCCGGAAAGTATACCGTACTGTCCGCAAAGGAAGGAACGGACAAATTTAACCTTAGGGTAGGCGATTTCGTAAGAGAGTACGAGCATGCGGAAGATATAGTGCTTGCCGAAGGCGAAAAAGTGTGTGCGGTATCCCATAGCGTTATTTTAAGATAACCGTAAATCGAAATATAGTTTATTAATAGGAGTAAAAAATGAAGAAAAAAAGCATATTCAAAATACTTGTTGCGTTATTGTTTGTCGTTGCGGCGGTGGTATGGCTTTTGTCGGTAGTGATGCCCGATAAGTTCAAAAATCTCAATCTTTCGTGGTTGATAGCGGCATTTGCCGGCGCGCTCGGATTGCTGTTTATTATAAGGGGATTGTTCTCTAAGACGATAGGCGGCGCGAAAAAGTTTTATATTTTCGTCGGCGCGGTGCTTATTATCGGCGGAGTGCTTGCCTTGGTCGGAACGATAATCGACGATAAACTCGTTTTGCCGATAATCGCAGTGGTGATTACGTCTGCGGCACTGCTTTCTGTGCTTGCGGTCGGCGGTAAAAAATGGGACACCGCCGACAACGAAAAAATCGGGTACAAAAACTACTATCAAAGAAAACAAGACGAAGAAAAAAAAGAAGATAAATAAAATCCGTCTGTATTTTAACGAAACCGTTAATAAAAACCGCGATACATTCGCGGTTTTTTTATTCGATTTTTGGTTGACCTTTTTTAATTTTTGCCGAGAAGCGGCTTCGAGTTATTTTTTGAAAACGGAGAAAAAAGATTTTTTCTTGTACGGCTCGACAGACGCACTTGTTACTGTATAACCTTGCGCGGTTACGGCGTCTTTGATAGCGTCCGTGTTTACGTCGTCGTCGGCAATGATTTCGGTTCGTTTGTCTATATGCGACGAGTTTACCGATTTGACTTTAACCGCTTTTCTTATTGCGTCGTTAACGTGGCTTTCGCACATTCCGCACATCATTCCGTCTATCCCTAAAATAATTTTTTGCATAAATATCTCCTTATAAAATTAGTCTATAAATTAGTTTGTTTTGTCGGTTATCTAATTAACCGATATTAACATTTTCTTAGGAAAGCAACTTTCAAATACAACGCCTCGTCAAGACCGAGCAGGGTTGCGTGGTCGCGCGCTTGCGTGCGAAATTCAACGAGTTTTACGGCGGTTTTAGAGCGAATACTCGCTTCGGATACCATCTGTAAAAAATTCGGTACGGTTAGATGTTGCGAGCAACTGCAAGTAACTAGCACGCCGTTTTCGTTAAGCAATTTAAGCGCGAGCATATTTATATCCAAATAGCCGCGATACGCGTCGCGCACGGTGTCTGCCGTTTTGGTAAACGCAGGCGGATCCAGCACGATGACGTCGAATTTTTTACCGTCGCGTTTGTATTCGCGTAGCAGTTCGAACACGTCCGCCTGTACGGTGACGACGTTGTGTAACCCGTTAAGCGCGGCGTTGGTTTTGACAGAATCGAGCGCGAGTTCGCTTACGTCGGCTGCAAAAACTTCCTTCGCTCCGAATTTTGCCGCGCAAAGTGAAAATCCGCCTTGGTTGCAAAAACAGTCGAGTACGGTTTTGCCGTTAACGTAGGGTTTGAGCGCGGCGCGATTTTCCTTTTGGTCGAGGAAATAACCCGTTTTTTGCCCGTTCGCGACATCGATGCGCATTTTTACGCCGTTTTCCGTAATTGTCAGGTCGGGGTTAAGCGTCCCGTAAAGAACGCCCTTGACGAGGGGCAGACCTTCTTTTTCGCGGACGGCAACGTCGCTGCGCTCGTATATACACGACGGACGGAAAAGTTCGACAAGCACGTCGGTTATGAGTTCCTTTCGGACGTCCATACCCAGCGATAAAAACTGTACGACGAGATGATCGCCGTATTTGTCCACGATTAATGCCGGGAGCAGGTCGCTTTCTCCGAAAACGACGCGGTAATTGTCCGAATATCCTTCGTTTTCGCGTTCTTCCTTCGCCTTTTTGATGCGGTTTAGAAAGAACTCGCGGTCGATAGGGGTTTCGTCGCGACTTATTATACGAACGATGATTTTCGACAGGTGATTGATAAACCCGTATCCGACGAACCTGCCGTCAAACGATACGACTTTGGCTACGCTGCCTTGCTTGTCTTTGCCTTCGATTTTGGCGACTTCGTTGGCGTAAACCCACGGATGGTGGAGGATACGCTTTTCTTCGCCCGGTTTAAGTTTTAGCGTATACATATTTAGTCCTTTTTTTCTGCGCAAATCGCATAAATCGGCATACCGAGAGAAATAAACTTTCTCTCGTATTCGGTGACAATTCCGACTTCGCCGTTTTCGTGTAAATTTTCTGTTTTCGATACGATTGAAAACCCATTATTTTCAAACTGTTCAAGAGAAAAATCAAAAAAATCGCGATTGTCGGTTTTTTGATAAATGCGCCCTTTTTTGATAAGTAGATTTTTGTAAATATCGAGATAACGCGGAGAAGTAAGACGTTGTTTCGCATACCCTTTATTCGGCAACGGAGTGGAGAAATTAAGGTAAATCTCATTTACCGAATTTTCGGGCAGGTACTTAATAAGACACTCTGCGTTTGCGCGTAAAAACCGAACGTTTTCGAGGTTTTCACGGCGCGCTTTTTCCGCCCCGGAAAGGATAACGTTGGCAATTTTTTCTACGCCCAGATAGTGATTATGCGGATTTTGCATCGCTTTTTCACACAAAAAACCGCCTTGACCGCAACCTATTTCAAGATATATCGGCTCGTCCGAGCCGTATAACGAAGAGAAATCGAGAAGTTCTCGCTCCTTAATCACGTCTTTTACGTTCCTGCCTTCGTCTTTGGTCGGAATATACCATTTGCCGCACGCGGTTAAGCGTTCGTAAGCGTTCGAGCGCAATCTCATTCTCATCGTGCGTAAATCTCCGCAAGTTTCTTAAACGCGGGAAGCGACCGCTTAATCATATCGTACGAAACGCAGTACGACGCTCGGACGTAACCGCGCACGCCGAAACTGTCCGAAGGAACAAGCAACAGTCCGAGTTTTTTCGCTTGCTCGCTAAACGCGTTTGCGTCGCCGCCGAATGCCTTAATGAACAGATAAAACGCACCTTGCGGACGGACAAATTCGTACCCGTAAGACGTAAGCGCGCTTGTAAGCAAGTCGCGATTTTTTTTGTATTCGTTCACGTCCCCGGTAAGACGAACGCACTTTGCCACCGCTTTTTGGAATAAACTCGGTGCGCAAACGTATCCCAAAACGCGCCCCGCTCCGCATATCGCGAAGTATAGGTTTTGTACGTCGGCGCACTTGGGATTGAGCGCAATGTACCCGAGTCGCTCCCCGGGTAAGGACAACGACTTGGAATAACTATAACAGACTATAGAGTTGTCGTAATAATTCATAATATACGGTACGCTAACGCCGTCATAGACTATCTCACGATACGGTTCATCCGAAATAAGAAAGATAGGGTGACCGAATTCCTTCTGTTTGGATACCAAAATCGCACATAAAGTTTTAATTTGTTCTTCCGAATAAACCGCGCCGGAAGGGTTGTTGGGCGAGTTTATGATTACGCCTTTGGTGTTTTTTGTGACGGCTTTTTCAAACGAAGCAAGGTCGAGCGACATATCGACGTCGTTGGGGACGACGGTAAGCGACGCGCCTGTTCCTTCGACGAACACGCGGTATTCGGGGAAGAACGGAGCAAAGACTATGAATTCGTCGTTTTCTTCGACGAGTGCTTTGAGTGTGACGGTCAGGGATGCCGCCGCACCTACCGTCATATAAATAAGGTCGGGGCGCATATTTACGTCGAAGCGTTCGTTAATGTAATCGGAAACGGCTTGTCGTACGGTAGCGTCGCCTTGCGCCGAAGTGTAACCGTGGATGACGGTACTGTCGGGGATGGCGATAAGCGATTGAAGGGCGTCGCGCACTTCTTCGGGCGCCGGTACGCTCGGGTTGCCGAGAGAATAGTCGAACACGTTTTCCTTGCCGACTTTTTCCGCAAGAGTTTTGCCGTACTCGAACAGTTCCCGAATGACAGAGCGGTTCGAGCCGAGTTTAAGCATTTTTTCGTTATACATTTGACCTCGCGTTTTCGTGAAACTATTATTATTTTTTGTAATATTTTATCATTTGAGAGTCATTTAGTCAACGGAAGAGCGAGAAAAACGGACGATGACGGGCATAAATATTTACGATGTAGATTCGCTCGGAAAAAAATTCGGAATAGCGGAACCGAGAACTCAAGCAAAGTTGACAAAAGCGTCGCGCGCGAGTATACTGTCGGTATGGAAAAAATTAAAATTCTCGTCGTTTACCACAAACAAAGTCCGCTTATCGAAAGCGAAGATTTTTTGCCGATTAACGCAGGCAGGGCGATTACGGACGGAGAGAGCAAAAAGTGGCTCGAAGAGAACACCGTCGGGGACGACACCGGGGACAACATATCCGCACTTAACCCTGTTTATAACGAGATGACGGCGGTATACTGGGCATGGAAAAATCTCGAAAGCGACTATTTCGGGCTTATGCATTATCGTAGACATTTTGTTTTTTCCGACAAAAAACGTAACTTTTACACTGCGAAAAAAATAGGCAAAAATTACTTTGAAAAGATAGGTTATTCACACGAAAAACTACTTGCGATTTTAAGAGAAAACGATTTTATCGCGCCGAAACCGATGAAAGAAGTTTCGGTGTATGAGCACTATAAAAACGCTCACGACGAAAAAGATATGGACGCGATGATTGACGCAATTAACGAATTTTTCCCCGAATATTCGCAAGCGTGCAAGGAGTATGTTTTCGGTAAAAACGAGTATTTTTATAATATGTTTGTGTTCGACAAAGCGACGTTTAACCGTTATTGCGAGTTCGTTTTCGGTGTTTTAGATAAAATCAAAGACAGGTTTCGCGAAAAAAGAATGTTCGTTTCCGAGCGAATAACGGGAATTTTTATTCAACAACTTATTCTCGAGGGAAAGAAAGGCGCTTTTTTGCCGACAATATATATAGAAAAGAAAATCGGAATGAAAAATGCGATTGCGCTTACGAAGATTAATTTGAAAAACAGGACGGATAGGGGACTAAAAAGCCTTATTTATGCGTTTAAGCCCGTTCTTGAACAAATTTTGCCGTCGTTTGTTTTTAGCGCGTACCGCAACAGAAAATAATCAGGATTATTCGTTAAATCGGGAAACGTATCGGGTATGAAAACTTTTTTACCTTTTTTCAAACACAAAAAAGCACAGACTTTACTTGCTCCGCCGCTTAAATTATGCGAAGCGGTTTTTGAACTGTTCGTTCCGCTGTTCGTAGCGCAAATAATCGACGAAGGAATACCGACAGCCGACGGGAAATTTATCTTGGTGCGGTGTCTGATACTGGTTGCGCTCGGTCTTGCCGGACTCGGGTTCGCGGTGCTGAGTCAATATATGAGCGCGGCAAGCGCGACCGGGTTTGCGTCCGCCGTAAGGCGCGCGTTATATAAAAAAATCGGAGAACTCTCTTTTTCCGACCTTGACAAACAAGGCACGGCGAATATAATAACTCGCCTAACGGGAGATGTAGACAGGCTTCAAACGGGCGTGAATATGACGTTGCGACTGCTTTTACGGTCGCCGTTCGTCGTGTTCGGCGCGGTCGTCGCGGCGTTTTTGGTGGACGCCGTCGGAGCAACGGTGTTTGCTATAGCGGTTCCCGTTCTGCTCGTCATCGTCTTTGCAATTTTACTCGTCGGGATAAAAATGTATAAACGCTCGCAGTCGGGACTCGACAACCTGACGTTACTCACAGGCGAAAACGTATCCGGAGTCAGAGTGCTGCGCGCTTTCGCAAAAGAAGACGACGAAACGGCAAAATTCGCCGCAGCCGACAAAAGATATGCAAACTATCAAATAGCGGCAGGAAGAATATCCGCGCTGCTCAATCCGCTTACTTACGCAATAATAAACGTCGCGATAATCGCTCTTATGTACGTCGGCGCATTGCGCGTGAATACGGGGGAACTGACAAAAGGACAGGTCGTCGCGCTGTACAATTACTTGTCGCAAATCCTGGTCGAATTAATTAAGTTGGCAAACCTCATCATCACGCTATCTCGTGCGGGAGCGAGCGGCAAGAGGATAAAAGAACTTCTTCTCGTAACTCCTTCGCAGACGTTTGCAATCGAACCCGTCACAATAACGAACGACGACGTCGCGGTGGAATTTAAGAACGTTTCACTTAGTTACGACAACGCGGCAAAAGCCGTGGAGGACGTAAGTTTTAAGGTGAAAAAAGGGGAAACGCTCGGCATCTTAGGAGGCACGGCAAGCGGCAAAAGTTCTATCCTATCGCTTATTCCGAGATTTTACGACGCAACGGAAGGCGAGGTTTTGGTAGACGGAATAGACGTAAAAAGATACCCGAAAGAGCAGTTAATGAGCAAGATAGCGGTCGTTATGCAAAAGCCGTTTTTGCTTGAAGACACGATAGAAAATAACGTTTGTTTCGGGAATAAGGACGAAGAAAAACTTAAAAAAGCAATCGAAATATCGCAAAGCAAGGACGTGATAGCGAGCAAGAAAGACTGCTTGCGAGAAGCGGTGCGGCGAGGCGGAAGTAATTTTTCGGGCGGACAGAAACAGAGGTTATCCGTAGCGCGCGCGTTATATAAAGACGCGGAAATTTTGCTTTTAGACGATGCGGCGAGCGCGTTGGACAACATTACCGAGCGGAGATTGCGCGACGGTATAAGGTCGCTTAACAAGACGGTCATACTTACTAGCCAAAGGGCGAACAATCTTGCTAATGCGGACAGGATACTCGTGATGGACGACGGCAAAGTCGTCGCGTGCGGAACGCATGACGAACTGCTCGTCGGGTGTGAGTTGTATAAAGAAATTTACGATTTGCAAAATGCGGACAAGGGGGCGGAATAATGAAAAATTTACCGCTAAAACGAATATGGAAGTACGTTAAACGCCATTCGATAACGTTGGTTTTCGGGTTGATTTGTTCGGCTGCGTATGCGGTTTGCGCGTTGCTTGTCCCGGTATTCGTCGGAAGAATAGTCGATTTGTTTGTCGGGAAAAACGCCGTTGATTTTGCTTTGCTCGGAAAATATCTCGGAATTTTAGGCGGACTTGCGGCAGGCGCTACGGTTGCGCAGTACACGCAAGGGCTTATAAACAATCGCATCGCGTTTTTGACCGTTATGAATATGCGTAACGACATAATCGCTAAAATGCAGAGATTGCCGTTGGGGTATTTCGACGCGAAACCGTCGGGAGAAATCGTGAGCAGTATGATAGCGGACGCGGAAGCGTTGTCCGACGGGCTTTTGCTTGCCTTTACGCAACTTTTCACCGGCGGGGTAACGATAATCGGAACGATAATAATGATGATTGTCTATAACCCGATAGTCGCTTTGATTGTGGTCGCGCTTACGCCCGCGTCGCTCGTAAGCGCAAAATTCATTACGGGAAGAACGCGTAAAAAGTTTGCTGTGCAGGCAAAACTCAAAGCCGACGTGACTACGTTTATCGAAGAAACGGTCGGAAACTGCAAGACGATAAAAGCGTATTCCCAAGAAAAGAATATGGAGGAGAAATTCGCCGAAATTGACGATAAACTAACGAAAACTGCGCACAGCGCAATGTTTTTCTCGTCGCTTACGAACCCGACGACAAGGTTTATAAACGCATTCGTTTATGCGGCAGTCGCTCTTGTGGGCGGACTTCGCGCGGCGAACGTGATTACCGTAGGCGGAGCGATAACCGCCGGGGCATTAACCTGCCTGCTCAATTACGCAAGTCAGTACGCAAAACCGTTTAACGAAATATCGGGAGTAATAAGCGAACTACAATCGTCCGCGGTAGGCGCGAACAGGATTTTCGCTCTGCTTGACGCCGAAGAAGAAGCGTCGGACGAAGGAGGAAAAACGATTAAAGGGGAAGGTCGCGTGGAGATTAAAAACGTGTATTTTTCCTATGACAAAACGAGAGAACTCATTAAAAACTTTAATTTATCCGTCGATAAAGGCAAACACGTCGCAATAGTCGGACCGACCGGTTGCGGCAAAACCACGCTCATTAACCTGCTTATGCGGTTCTACGACGTGGACAAAGGCGAGATAGACGTGGACGGGACGGATATACAAACGGCAACGCGCAAGTCGCTGCGTCGTAGTTACGGTATGGTGTTGCAAGAGAGTTGGATAAGGAAAGCGACCGTACGCGAAAATCTTACTTTGGGTAGCGATATTAGCGATGAAGAGATACTAAAAGCGGCAAAAATATGCAAATCCGACGGGTTTATATCGAGAATGAGCAAGGGACTCGATACCGAAATAAGCGATGAAAGTTTGTCGCAAGGGGAAAAGCAACTGCTTTGTATAACGAGAGTAATGTTGAGCGAGCCGAAGATGCTGATACTCGACGAAGCGACGAGCGCGGTGGACGTGATGACGGAAGTCAAAATCAATAAGGCGTTCGACCTGCTTATGAACGGAAAAACGAGTTTTGTAGTAGCGCACAGGCTTTCGACGATAAAACACGCCGACTTGATACTCGTAATGAAAGACGGTAACGTCATAGATAAAGGCACGCACGAAGAACTGCTTAAAAAAGGCGGTTTTTATAAAGACCTTTATTACGGCTCGCTTGTCTAAACGGCGAAAAAGATTGCTCTTCGAGTAAACTGCGCTTTTTACGGCAATCTATTTTACTTTTACGCAAAAAAAATATAAAATGGCGATATGAAAGAAGTCAACCAAAGCGTAGCGAAAGAAAAACCGAAGAAAAACGGCAAAATCGCGACAAGGGACGTTGCGTTTATCGCGCTTAACGTCGCGCTTATCGCAGTCTGCTCTTTCATTACCGTTCCCGCGGCGGTGCCGTTTACGTTGCAGACCTTCGGCGTATTCTTCGCGCTGTTTTTCTTAGGAGGGAAAAAGGGGACGATTGCCGTTGCGTGTTATGTTCTTCTCGGTGCGTTCGGCGCGCCCGTTTTTTCGGGTTTCAAAGGCGGGATAGGCGCGCTTTCCGGCGCGACGGGCGGTTATATCGTCGGGTTCGTCGTGCTTGCGCTGGTTTATCGGATAATAACGGGCGTTTTCGGAGATAAAAATTTGCTTAAAGCGATTGCCGCGTTTGTCGGACTTGTCGTTTTATACGCGTTCGGGACGGCGTGGTTCGTGTTCGTGGCGAGCAAATCGCAAACCGTTACCGTAAAATACGCGCTGTTTGCTTGCGTTTTACCCTTTATACCTTTCGACACGATAAAAATTATTTTTGCGTTTATAATAGGAAACCGCCTTAGAAGACGGTTCCCGGTCGGCTCTTAAATCAATCGGCTGAAATAACGCGCCTAACGAAATTTATAACGCGTTTAACGTACATCTGCTTTTTTCAAAGTTATTATAAGCAATGGCAAAATACCGCAATCGGCGTCGCGATTGTCTTTTTCGCTAATCGAGCCGTCGCTAAGAACAACGGGTTGTTTATCGTCGTCGTTTCCCCTAAACAATAGATAATCGGACGCTCCCGTTTTGTCGGTCACGAACAGTCCGAGCGCTTTCGCGTAGTCTGTTCCTCGTTTAATCCTTTTCTCGTCGGCGACTTTCTTGTCGAAATTGAAACCGTGGTGGGTAGAGGACATGTCGAATTCGCTCGGAACATCGGCGTCCCGATAATGATGTTCGCCGAATACGTTCGCTACGTTTTCGTCAAACGCAACGGGTATGAATTTTTCGACGAACCACTCGTTGGACGTTTTTTCAAAGTTGCCGCAGTCGAGAATAAGTTCGGAAATTATCCTCGCGATGTTAGAATTCTCGAGGATGTAAATCAGATTCCATTTAATCGGTTCGTACTTAAACCAGTAAACCGTTTTTTCGTAGTACCCGTTTTCGTCTTGATTAGACTGCGAAGCGATGCCGTCATAAGTGTCGTTAAACGGGCGGTAGTGATTGAAATACACGCCCCTGTATTTGGTTTCGCCTACGACCGCGTCCGTGTAAAAAGCGTAATCGGAAACAGCGCCGTTCACTTTGAAATCGAACGACGACCAACCGTTTAGCGAGTCCGCGTCGGTTTTGTAATTAAGATAGGAAATCAAAATCTTGTCGTCAACTTTCGTTTGCGGATAGAACCCCATATAAATATTGTCGGAATGGCGACAGTATCCGCCGTCCTGTTTCGTGTGCAAACCTATGCCGCAACGCGAGCAGAAACAATCGACTTCGTCGTGAATCGTTCGTCCGCAAACAGTACATTTGCAATTTTGGTCGAAAACGTGAGTTTCGCATTTGACGAACTTAGCGGTATAAACCGTTTTTTGTTCGGGATACGGAACGGTAACCGAAAGGTCGTTTCCGTCGCTTATTTTCGTTTCGCCGATGAACCAACCGAGCCAACCGAAGTCGGGGTAGACGATAGCGGTGAGAGTCAATTCTTTCCCGTCCGCAACGCCGTTGACCGCAGAGCGAACTACGCCGCCGTTGACGTTTTTCGATACGGCAGCCGCGTCGTCAATCGCCCATTTCGCGACAATCGCGCGAGAGGTTTCGCCTACCGTGATTTCGATATAACTTTCGTTTTCTTTGCTTATTCGCTCGTCTTTTTCATAGAACCCGATGAAAGAATATCCGTCGTTCGTCGTTGCGTCGATTCTTATTTTTTCGCCGACGGTATAAGCCCGTTTCGGCAAATCGAACGTCCCTGCTTCGGGAATATTCGCCTCAACGCGGATAAACGACCAACGCGCCGACAGTCTGAGGTTGTTCTCGGACACCTTAAACGCATAATCGACCTTGTCGCAGACGATAGAATCCGACGAATCGTCAAACCAACCGAGAAAAGCGAAACCGTCGTTCACGGTAGCGGATAATTCCGCTTTTTCGCCGAGAAGAATAACTTTTTGCGGTATGATAATTTCGCCGCCGTCGCAGGACTTGTTCACGACGATTTTGTCCCATTTCGCGACAAGCGCAACGTCGCTTTCGGGAACGGAAAACTTGTAAGTAAACGAATTGTCTAAACTTACTTTTTCGCCGTTTATAAACCAACCGAGCCAAACCGAGCCGTTCTTACCCGTAGCGGTAACCTCCGCGTCTTCACCGGGAAGGAAAGGCTTGTTTTCGAGAAAACGAACCGTGCCGAGAGTTTCGTCGGAACTGACCGCCGTAATCGAGCACCAACGCGCCGTTATCGTCAAATCGGTAGCGGGAACGGTGAAGTCGTAGGAAAACGCGTCTTTTTGACTTACTTTTTCGCCGTTTATAAACCAACCGAGAAAAGCATACCCGTTGTTGCCGACAGCCGTAGCGGAAAACGTTTCTCCTTGGACGAACGCGATTTCGTCAACGGGAGTTATCGTTCCTGCGTTCTCATCGGAATTAACGAGAGAAAGTTTGACCCATTTTGCGGTGAAATTCGCACCTTTTTCGGTTGCGTCGAACGTATAGGTAAAACTCTTGTCTTTGGTAAGTGCGTCGTCACCGTTAAACCAACCGAGCCAAACGTATCCGCCGTTCGTCGCGGCGGTCACGGTAACTTGTTCGCCTACAAACAGCGTTTTTTGCGGTACGCTAGTCGTTCCTGCTTTTTCATCCGACGGAGTCGCCGTTATCTTTGCCCATTTAGGCGTAAGAACGGCGTTTTTTGCCGGCACGTTAAACGTATACGAATAATCGTTATCGTCGCTTACTTTTTTGCCGTCCGAAAACCAACCGAGCCATACGAAAGGAGCAGGGCGCGGAACGACCGTAAGAGTCACGCTTTCCGAATAATTGAGTTTTTCGTCTATTATTTCGCCGCTTATATCGGGAGTTTTGGTGCCGTTAATTGCGATTTCGGTAACCCCTTCGCGGTATTTCCCCGCAAAACGCATATAGTAAAGTTTGTTGCGTTCAAACTCGTAAGAGAAGAGTTCGTTGCCGTCGGACGATGAAGCAATGAGTTTTTTCTCATCGTCGTAAAGATAACCGATTGTCGGGAACGTGCCAAGGTAAGCGACGCTATCGGAATTGTCCGTAAGAGGGTAGAAAGCGCAGTATTTGTTTTCGTCGGTTGCGGACGGGACGGAGATAGTTTTTTTCGTGCCGCCGTAAAGAGGAGTAGCGTCGCCGATGTCTATCCATTTTGCATAGAGAACGGTTTTCTTATCGATTTCATCGTTGAATTCGTAAGGCGTTCCGTCGCAATCGGGAGAAAGGAACCATCCGCCGAAGATATAGCCTTGTCGTTCGGGAACGTGGTACACGAGTTTGTCCGCAGCCACGTCCATAACTTTGCCGTAGTTAAGGTTGTATTCCACCGACCCCGCGCCTATTTTACGAGAAGAAACGACCGACCCTGCCTCGTCGTTATTGTTGACGAAAACGTAGTAGGAATTGATTTGCCAGACCGCTTTTACCGTAATTTCGTCGGAGAAAGAGTAGGGAGCAAGACACTTTCCGGTTGCGTCGGTGACGAGCGTTTCGCCGATTGTCCACCCCGTAAACGCGTATCCTTCGCGTACGGGAATTTCGAGCGTGTAGTCCGAGTTGTAATCGACGATTTGTTTGGTCGCTTTCGTCGTACCGCCGTTCGCGTCGTAAGTAACGGAGTACCCGTTCGGCTTGTAAACCGCATAGAGCGATGTCTTTTCGGTGAAAACCGAACCGTTTTCGCCAAGGACGACGTCGTTTTCGTGTCTGTCTTTCCACCCGAGAACGGTATAACCCGTGACCGACAGATTGTCGAGAGCGTCGGACGGTATCGGACTGTAAGTGGAAACGGTAAGCGTAGCGAGGGGAGTTTCGCTCTTTTCATCGAAGAAAAACGATATTTCAACGTCGTGTTTTCTATGCGCGTTCAATATATACGAGAACGTTTGGAACCCGTCTTTCGACGTGGTTTTTATATAGAAAACGTTGTCGCCGTTTTCGAGAGAAAGGACTTTATCGGCGAGTTCTTTTTGCATTTTTTTATCGGAATAGATTTTCCAAGTAGCGGTTTCGTCGTTAAGCGTAATCGCGTCCGCTAGGTTGACAGAGGAAATTTGTTGCTCCGCTAAAAGAAAAACATTGTCGCCGTCGATTTTAGATTCGAGCGAATTTTCGCCGTTTTTAACGGTTATTTCGGTAATTTTGCCTTGTTCGGCGACCATTTTCGCATAAATCGTGACGTCGGATTCGACCAAGTTCGTCTTAAAATTCCACTTGACGGAATATGTATTATCGGTATACCAACCGTAAAAAACGAACCCTTTTTTCGTCGGTTGGTCGGGGTCTGCCGCTCGCGTGCCGGATTTTACGTTTTGAGAGGGGATTACCGTGCCGCCGTTTGTGTCGAAAGTTACGGTATAATAGACGTCTTCTTTACGGACGAAGTTTGACGGGGTAACGCCTTCTTTGCAGTAAATTTCGCCGTCGTTAAGTTTTATTTCGCCTTTTTTTATCGTGCCGACGAGAGTTTTTTCGCCTGCGGCGGTTAAGGTTATGTTTTCTCCTTTAACGGTGTACGCGCCGCTTAGTTTTGTTTCGTTCGAGAACCGTCCGTTTTCTTTAAGTTCTATCCATCGCAAAGGGTCAGATGTTCCGTCCGCGGCTATTTTGTAATATTTTCCGAGAGTTTCGCCGTCGGGTTTCGTTTGCGAACACGCCGAAAAGGCAACCGAGAACAGAACGGTAATTAAAGCAAAAATTAATATAAACAATCTTTTTTTCATATTTTCTCCCGTCGCGGAGCGCGCTTTTTTAGTATATAATTAGTTAATTATATAATATCATAATATCGTCGGTATTTCAATACCTAAATCGCGTTGTGAGGACGAATTGCGTTATTTTTCGTAAGATCCGCGGCGCGTTTATGGGTTTAGGTATTGTGTTTAGGCAGAAAGCGTGCTATACTTTAAGCAAAAACGGAGAGAGATAAAATGAGCGTTAAACTTATCGAAAAAACGGAAACCGGTATAGAAAATTATCGAATAACGAACAAAAACGGATTGTATGCCGACGTAATCACGTTCGGCGCGCGTTTGCACAGACTTTTTACGCCGAATAGAAACGGCGTTGCGGAAGACATAGTCGCCGGATTTTCTTCGCCGGAAGGATACAGGGGAGAAAACCCGTATTTTAACGCGATTATCGGCAGGACGGTCAATCGTATCGGCGACGCGCGGTTTACCCTTAACGGAAAAGAATATAAACTTTTCGCAAACGACGCGAAAAACTGCCTGCACGGCGGAAAAGTCGGGTTCGACAGCAGGATTTTTACTGCCGAAATTCCCGACGAAAACGGGAACGAACTTAACCTTACATACGTTTCGCCCGACGGCGAAGAAGGGTATCCCGGAACGCTTACGCTTACCGTCACTTACGCTTTGACCGATGAAAACGCTCTACAAATCCGCTATAACGCGGCTACGGACGCGGATACCGTGTTCAACCCTACGAACCACGCGTACTTTAATCTTGACGCGGATTTTAACAGCGTGCTTGAAACCGAACTTTATCTTAATTCTCACCGTATTACGGTATCCGACGACGAATTGATTTGTCACGGTGAAATAGCGCACGTTACGGGTACGGCGTTTGATTTTTCCACACCGAAAACCATAGGAAAAGACATAAAAACGCCGCATAAATATTTTGAAAACGCTCACGGCGGATATGATTTTAACTACATAATCGATAAAAAATGTGACGGGAAAGAACTTTGCGCTCGCGCGGTTTCTCATAAATCGGGAAGGATAATGGAAGTGTATACCGATAGACCGTGCGTGCAACTTTATACGGGGAATTTCCTTGACGGATCCCTGCCTACGCGAGTTAAGTTACCCTGCCGGTCCACTTTGTGTCTAGAAACGCAAGGATATCCCAACGCGTGCAACGTACCCGAATTTCCGTCGATTACTCTTAAAAAAGGAGAAAAGTTTACTTCGGTCACCGAATACGTTTTTTCGGTAGAGAAGTAAATTTTTCATAGAGCAAAATTATCGCTTTTCATTAAAAACAAGCCGCTCGAACAGAGCGGCTTTTAGGTTATTATCGATATAAATAAGGAGTTACAGCGAGGCGATGTACGCGCAGGCGTTCATTGCGCAGTTCGCGCCGTCCGCAACGGCGGTGGTGAGTTGTCTTACTTTTTTCGTTCTGCAATCGCCTGCGGCGTACAGTCCGGAGGTTTTCGTCGTTCCCGTTTCGTCGGCGACGATGTATCCGTCCTTGTCAAGGTCGGCAAGGCGAGAGTATGCTTTGTTGTCGGGGATTTGCCCGATTGCGATAAAGCAACCTTTGACGAGAAGGTCGAAAGTCGTTTTTTCTTCTCTGCGAGTAAACGTAAGTCCGTCGAGTTCGTCCGTTCCTTTGAACGCGGTAAGGCAAACGTTGGGAATAATTTCGACGTTGTCGAGTTTTTTAAGCACTTTTACGAGCGCGGCGTCGCCGAAGAATTTGTCGAACCAAGTGCAGACGTAGACTTTTTTGCAGTATTCGGAAAGAAGAATACCGTATTGAAGGGCGGTGTTGCCGTCGCCGATTAACGCGACTTCTTCGCCGGAGAAAAAAGCTCCGTCGCACACAGCGCAGTACGACACGCCTTTGCCCGTGAGTTCTTCTTCGCCGGGAAGATTTATGTGTTTATGCTTGACGCCCGCCGCTACGATAACCGCTTTTGCATAGTAAACGCCGTCGTCGGCGGTGATTTTGAATTTTCCTTCTTCTTCTTTTTCGACAGCCGTTACGGTAGCGAGTTCGAATTCCGCGCCGAGATCGGTTATTTGCTCGTACAGCATATCGGATAGGTCGATGCCGCTTATTTTTTTGTGCGTCGGAAAATTCTCCACCCGCGGAGAAGACGCTATCTGTCCGCCGACGGTTTCTTTTTCAAAAACCGTTACGCTCTTGCCGTTTCTTAACGCGTACAACGCGGCAGTCATTCCTGCCGCGCCGCCGCCGATTACTATAATATCGGTCATTTGATTAGTCCTTTACGCTTTCGATGTATTTTTTGATGTTGCTTGCGTTTTGATATTTCGTTATTTCGCCGTTTTTGATTACTACGAGAGTAGGCGCTTGCACAATCCCGAACTTCGCGACTTCATCTCTGTTGTCTTCGGCGTATACCTTAACGAACTCGATTCCCGCTTTTTCGAGCATCGTCGCGCTCATTTTACAGTTCGGGCAAGTTTTCGTAGCGAAGAGAATAATCGCGTTTTCGGTTCCTTTATCCGCCTGTACGGAAGCCGATTCGCTGTTTTCGCAAGAGCAGGCGTGAGAACGTTTCAAGACGGAAGTAGCGATGTCGTATTCTTTTCTTTCTTCGTATTCTTCGCGTTTACCGTCGTTCCAGTTTTGTACGGGGCGGTAGTAACCGGTAATTCTGCTGTATACTTCCGCGGTTTCGCCGCATACGGGGCATTTGAAATGTTCGCCGGAAAGGTAACCGTGGTTTTTGCATACCGAGTAGGTAGGCGACATCGTGTAATAGGGGAGTTTATAGTTTTCCGCAATCTTCCTTACGAGATTGGCCGCCGCTTGCCAGTCGGGGAGTTTTTCTCCTAAAAACGCGTGGAACACGGTGCCCGACGTGTAAAGAGTCTGCAATTCGTCTTGAATATCGAGCGCGTCGAAAATGTCGGAAGAGAAACCTACGGGCAAGTGCGACGAGTTGGTGTAATACGGAGTTTTGCCGTTTTCCGAAGCGGTGATAATGTCGGGATAACGTTCTTTATCGTGTTTTGCAAGACGATACGTCGTGGATTCCGCCGGGGTCGCTTCGAGATTGTAGAGGTCGCCGTATTTTTCTTGATAATCGCTTAGTTTTTCACGCATAAACGTAAGAACTTTTTTCGTGAATTCTTGCGTTTCTTTGTGCGTCATGTCTTTTCTCAGCCATTTCGCGTTAAGTCCGACTTCGTTCATACCGATAAGTCCGATGGTGGAGAAGTGGTTGTTGAACGTGCCGAGATATTTTTTCGTGTAGGGATAAAGTCCGCCTTCGAGAAGTTTGGTAATAACCGTTCTCTTAATTTTAAGACTGCGTGCGCTAATGTCCATAAGACGGGTAAGACGCTTGAAGAAATCTTCTTCGTTTGCCGCAAGGTAGGCTATTCTCGGCATATTGACGGTAACTACGCCGACCGAACCCGTCGATTCGCCGCTGCCGAAGAATCCGCCGGATTTTTTGCGAAGTTCGCGCAGGTCAAGACGCAGACGACAGCACATACTGCGGACGTCGGACGGCTCCATATCGCTGTTGATGTAGTTGCTGAAATAAGGCGTGCCGTATTTTGCGGTCATCTCGAAAAGCAGTTTGTTGTTTTCCGTTTCCGACCAGTCAAAGTCGCGAGTAATGGAATACGTCGGGATAGGATATTGAAATCCTCTGCCGTTGGCGTCGCCTTCTATCATTATTTCGATGAAAGCCTTGTTTACCATAGCCATTTCTTTTACGCAGTCTTTGTACTTGAAATCCATTTCTTTTCCGCCGACAAGCGCGTTAAGTTCGGCAAGGTCGTTCGGAACAACCCAGTCGAGAGTAATGTTGGTAAACGGCGCTTGCGTTCCCCAACGGGACGGAGTGTTGACGCCGTAGATGAACGATTGAATACACTGTTTAACTTCTTTGTACGAAAGATTGTCCGCCTTTACGAAAGGAGCGAGATAGGTGTCGAACGACGAGAACGCTTGCGCGCCTGCCCATTCGTTTTGCATTATTCCGAGGAAGTTGACCATTTGGTTGCACAACGTGGAAAGATGAGCCGCCGGCGACGACGTGATTTTTCCGGGAACGCCGCCCAACCCTTCTTTGATAAGTTGTTTAAGCGACCAACCGGCGCAGTATCCCGTGAGCATACTGAGGTCGTGAATGTGAATATCCGCGTTGCGGTGAGCGGAAGCGATTTCTTCGTCGTAGATTTCGCTAAGCCAGTAGTTTGCCGTTATCGCGCCGGAGTTGGAAAGGATAAGTCCGCCAACCGAGTAGGTAACCGTGCTGTTTTCCTTAACGCGCCAGTCGGATATTTTAAGATAATCGTTTACGAGGGATTTGTAGTCGAGTACCGTCGATTTAAGATTACGCAGTTTCTCTCTCTGTTTGCGATAAAGGATATAGGACTTTGCTACGTCGGCAAACCCTGCTTGAACAAGCACGTCTTCCACGCTGTCCTGTATATCTTCTACCGCGATTTTGCCGTCTTTGATTTTAGGCGTAAAATCGCTTGTAACTTTGAGCGCAAGCAGGTCGATGACCGTAGGATGATACTCCTTTTCTACGGACTCGAACGCTTTTCTGATGGCTTCGCTGATTTTGGCAATGTCAAATTCGCAAATTTTTCCGTCTCTCTTAATGACCTTGTACATTGTTTCCTCCGTTAAAACTATTTATATTCTTGTATTTTTTTTATATTTTATTCGGCTGAGCCGCTTTGCAGTCGGGGACGTAGGTAAAATTACGCTACATTCCGCGAAGTTCCGCGTTCGGGACGTACTTTTTCGCTATCGCGAGAAACGCCCGCATTTTATTTTCGTCCACGCCTTCCGCTTTTCCTATAAGCGCGCCGCTGTCAACGAAATTTTGAAGATAATATCGCTTTGCACCCTTTATCCACTCGGCAAGCGACGCTACGCTTTCTTCGTCGTGGTGACCTTTTATTATCGTCGTGCGAAACTCGTAATCCACAACCCCCGATTTAAGCAAAGCGATGCTCTCGTCGATTCTATTTACGTCCACCCGTTCTCCCGCCGTGAAAACGTACCTGTCGGGACTGTTTTTTACGTCCATCGCAACGTAGTCTACGAGTTTTTCTTCGATAAGCGAAGAGAGTTTTTCGGGGAAACTGCCGTTGGTGTCGAGTTTAACCGAATACCCGAACGATTTAACCCGTTTCAAGAACTCGCCCACGTCCTTTTGTAAAAGCGGCTCTCCGCCCGTAACGCATACTCCGTCGAGTACCCCTATCCGCTTTTTAAGAAAAGAAAATATCTCTTCCGTACTTATCGCGTCAATCGGCTTCTCGACGACGAGTGCCGAGTTATGGCAGAACGGACAACGAAAGTTACAACCGTGTGCGAAAATCGTGCAGGCAACTTTTGACGGATAATCGAGAAGCGTAAGTTTTTGCAATCCGCCTATCACCATACCGTTCCTCCCGCGCCGCTTCTTGTGCGACGACTAAGATGAATTTTATCATAAACCGTTCTTCTTGTAAAGTACTTTAAGGAAATTTTTTTATTTTTTACCACAATATTTTGTTGAAACAATTTTTCGCTACCACAAAATATACCGAATTAGATAAAAACGGGCGGCTTGTTTGTATCTACGGATACGCGCATAAAACGGCGTGTGAAAAAGACGGCGAAACGGGTACCCGAACGCGCCGAAAAGAGGTTGTTTGCGACGAGTAAACGAGAAACGAACGTTTAACGGCAGACGGGCGTTAAACAATTCGAAAGCGTTGACAATGAGTATTGACAAAAGCGACGCGCGTTAGTTATAATAGTAAATATATTAATTAGATTAACGACCGTATATAAGCGATATGCGACGGGCGGCGGAGGCAGAATGGGAAAGAGTAACGTAAAACAACCGAAACGTAAAAAGTTACCGCTTACGAAAGAACAGAAAGGAGCGAGAGCAATACTCGGAGTGGGAATCGTCCTGCTTATCGTGCTATTTATCGCGTTAATTTTCGCCTTAGGTTTGATTCTTAACAATTCGGGCGTGGAAGCGTTGGAAAAACAAGTCGAAAATTGGAAGAAAGTAGAATACGGCTCGGACAGATTGACGCCGCAAAAAGACGCGGACGGGTACTGGTGCTTTACCACCGACAGAGAGTTTAGAGTGATGCAACTCACCGACGTGCATATCGGCGGCGGACTGCTTTCCGTCAAAAAAGATACCTGGGCGATTAACGCCGTCGCGTCTATGGTGACGGAAGAAAAACCCGACCTTATAATCGTAACGGGCGACATCGCGTTCCCCGTTCCGTACGCATCCGGTTCGTTTAACAATCTCAACGCCACGCGTATTTTCGCTAAACTTATGGAAAATCTCGGCGTGTACTGGACGTTTGCTTTCGGCAACCACGATACCGAAGCGTACAGTTACTATACGCGCGAAGAAATAAACGACTATTACGAAAACGCGATAAAAAATAAAGAACTTACCACCTGCCTTTATCAGCGCGGTCCGAAAGACATAGCAGGTTGCGGAAACTCGATTATCAAAGTTAAAAACAGCAAAGGTATCGTTACGCAAGCGCTCGTTACGCTCGATAGCCACAGTTATACCAACGGCGACGCCTTGGGCGTGCTTTGGAAATACGACAACATTCACCAAGACCAAGTGGACTGGTTTGTAAAAGGTATGAAAAAAATCAACGCCGAAAACAAGAATATAGACGCGACGGCAAAAGACGTAAAGAGTTTGGCGTTTTTCCATATTCCGCTCGTCGAATACCGCGACGCGTATAAAGAATACTACGAAAACGGTCAAAAAGACACCGAACACGTCAAATACGAGTACGGTAGCATGGGTGAAACGATGAAGAAAAACTCCGAAGGCGTGGAAACGTTCGGCGTATTCTGCGGAATGGCGCAGGATAACTTCTTTGAACAGGGCGCGGAAAACGGCTTGCAAGGCGTGTTCTGCGGCCACGACCATTATAACAACTTCTCGCTGTTCTATACCAAAAACGGACAAACCGTTCGCCTTACCTACGGGAAAAGCATCGACTACCTCGCGTACCCGTCCATTTGGAAAGAAAGAAGCCAGCGCGGCTGCACGATGATTACCGTAGATACGGACGGCTCATTCGATTGCGAGGCAATGTCCTATTATCAGGAAAAATATAAATTCAAAGACAACACCAAGACGGAATAAAGATACAGCGGCGCGTCGTTATCGACGCGCCGCTTCGTTGTATTCTTGCGTTAAAGACTTTACGCGCGCGAGCGCGCGTTCTATAATATATAGGGCAATATATAGGCGAGTATGGACGCAAGTACAAAAAAATTTTCGCCGAAGACGTAACGCTTAGTTTCGACAAAAAGGGACGAATCGCCGAAATAAACGTTGCGCGCGACAAAATCTCCATAAACGCACAAAGAATTTACGGTATGCCGTCGCGACGAAGAGAAAAACGTAAGTCCGAACGGCATTAACGCGACACGCACGGCGTGGTTCCGAAGACAAAACATTTAATTTGCCGAAAAAAATTAGTTTTTTTATTAAAAATACTGTGTAATACGTTTGACAACGACGATTTGCTTGTGATACAATAGCGTTTGCCGTAAGGGGAGATGTGGGAGGTTACCGGACACACACGGATAGTTTCCACGGACTTACGCGTCGCAAGACGGCGCGACTAACTGAGGCGAGGGCAGCCGACCCGAACCGAGATACGGCAAAAAAATCGTTAGGCAAAAATACAGGAGGTAAGAAAAATGGCAGGTCAAAAGATTAGGATAAAACTCAAAGCCTATGACCACAATCTGATCGACAACTCGGCGGCTAAAATCGTTGACGCGGTAAAGCGTACCGGCGCAAGCGTTTCGGGTCCGATTCCGTTGCCGACAGAGAAAGAAATCGTTACGATTTTGCGCGCTACGCACAAGTACAAGGACGCGAGAGAGCAGTTCGAATTGCGTACGCACAAAAGACTTATCGACATCTACAACGCTACGGGCAAAACGACGGAGGCTCTTATGAAACTCGATCTTCCCGCAGGCGTAGATATTCAAATTAAGTTATAATAGGAGGCTTATATGAACAAAGGCATTTTAGGACGCAAGTTGGGAATGAGCCAAATATTTACGGAAAAAGGCACGATGATTCCCGTTACCGTTATCGAGGCGGGACCTTGCGCGGTAGTACAAATCAAGACCGTAGAAAAAGAAGGTTACGCTTCCGTTCAACTCGGTTTTGCGGACGCTAAGCAAAACAGAGACGGAAAGTGCAAAAACGTTACCAAACCTTTGGCGGGACATTTCGCGAAAGCGGGCGTTGCTCCGAAGAAGTTTCTTCACGAGTTCCGTTTTGAAAATACGGACAGTTACAACGTGGGCGACACCGTTACTTGCGACAAGTTCGCGGTAGGCGACAAAGTCGCGGTTGTGGGAAAGACCAGAGGTAGAGGTTATACCGGCGTTATTCAGAGATGGAATCAGCAAAGAGTCGGCTCTATGTCTCACGGTACCGGACCTATACACAGATCGGTAGGTTCCATGAGTGCGAACTCCGACCCGAGCAGAGTTTTCAAGAACAAGCACATGGCAGGACAATACGGTAACGAACAAGTCACCATCAAGAATCTTGAAGTCGTTCGCATTGACGCCGCGAGAAACCTGCTTTTCGTAAAAGGCGGAATTCCCGGACCTAAGGGCAGTCTTGTGATTGTCAAGGCGTAGGAGGTAGAGATATGGAATTAAAGGTTTTTAATACGTTAGGAGAAGAAGTAGGCACCGTTACCGTAAGCGATAGAGTTTTCGGAGCGGAATATAACGAGGCCCTTATACACCAAGTCGTCGTTGCGCAACTCGCAAACAAAAGACAAGGCACGAAAAGCACTCTTACGCGTACGGAAGTAAGAGGGGGCGGAATTAAGCCGTGGAGACAAAAAGGCACAGGCAGAGCAAGACAGGGAAGTATCCGTTCGCCGCAATGGAGACACGGCGGAGTCGTGTTTGCACCGAAGCCGAGAGATTTCTCCAAGAAAATAAACAAGAGAATGAAGGCTGCCGCAATGGTAAGCACTCTCAGTCAGAAAGTTAACCAAAACGAACTCGTCGTTCTCGACAAAATCGAACTTGCCGAAGGCAAAACGAAATTGATGGCGGAAGTTTGCAAAAACCTCGACGCCGGAAAGAAAGCGCTGTTCGTACTCGGCTCGCAAAACGAAAACGTTGTCAGAGCGACCAACAACCTTCCCGAGGCGGAAGTTTGCGACGCGACCCTCATCAACGTGTACGATTTGGTAAGAGCGGGTAAAGTGTTCGTCACGGTAGACGCTATTAAGGTAATCGAGGAGGCAAACGAATAATGACAGCGTACGACATTATTAAGAAACCGGTACTCAGCGAAAAGAGTTATGCCGGGATACCCGAAAAGAACTACACGTTCATCGTTGACAAAAACGCTACGAAATTCGACGTAAAGAATGCCGTAGAGCAGGCGTTCGGCGTAAAGGTTGCCAGAGTGAACGTAGTCAACTACGACGGAAAAATCAAACGTATGGGAAGAAACGAAGGCAGACAGTCCGCGTTCAGAAAGGCTTACGTAAAGTTAACCAAGGACAGCAAACCTATCGAATTCTTCGAAAGTTTATCGTAACAAGGGAGGTTCCAAATGGGTATTAAAAGATTTAAGGCAATAACCCCCGGCCGCAGACAATACACGGTAAGTGACTTTGCGGAAATCACGGCAATCAAGCCCGAAAAGAGTTTGCTCGAAAGCAAAAACAAGACGGGCGGAAGAAATGCGGCAGGCAGAATAACCGTCAGACACATCGGCGGAGGAAACAGACAAAAATATCGTATCATCGACTTTAAGCGTAACAAAGACAACGTTCCCGCTACGGTAAAGACGATCGAATACGACCCGAACCGTTCCGCAAACATCGCGCTCGTAGCGTATGCGGACGGCGAAAAGAGATACATTCTCGCGCCTCTCGGGCTTAGCGTGGGCGACAAAATCGTCAGCGGAGAAAACGCGGACATTAAAGTAGGAAACTGCTTGATGCTCAAAGACATTCCCGTAGGTACGATGGTGCATAACATCGAGTTCCAACCGAAACGCGGCGGACAGATAGCGAGAAGCGCAGGTAGCGCGGCGCAACTTATGGCGAAAGAAAACGGCAAAGCGACGTTGCGTATGCCTAGCGGCGAAATGCGTTACGTACCGCTCGAATGTCGCGCGACAATCGGTCAGGTAGGCAATCTCGAACACGAAATCGTAAGTTTGGGTAAAGCGGGCAGAAAAAGACATATGGGCGTTAAACCGACCGTACGCGGCGTCGTAATGAATCCTTGCGACCACAAGCACGGCGGCGGTGAAGGAAAGAGCCCGATCGGCTTGCCCGGACCTGTAACTCCGTGGGGTAAACCCGCTCTCGGTTACAAGACCCGCAGAAAGAAGAAACCTTCTTCGAGATTCATCATTAAACGTATAAACTAGGAGGACGCAAATGAGTAGAGCGAACAAAATGCCTTATGTTGCGGAAAGTCTGAAAAAGAAAATTCTTGCGATGAACGAGGCGAACGAAAAGAAAGTAATCAAGACGTGGTCGCGTGCCTCCACGATATACCCCGAGTTTGTCGGACATACTATCGCGGTACATGACGGAAAAAAACACGTTCCCGTATACGTCACCGAAGATATGGTCGGGTTGAAACTCGGAGAATTCGCGCCGACCCGTACGTTCCGCGGACATGCCGGAAGCAAGACGACAGGCGGAAAGAACTAGGAGGTAACACATGGGCAGAACTTACGCAAAAGCAGTGCAAAGAGCGGAGAAAAAAGACAGAAGACCTATGGCAAAAGCCAAGTACATTCGTATTTCTCCCTATAAAGTAAGAGCGGTACTGGACGTTATCAGAGGCAAGAAATACAGAGAAGCGGTAGCAATTCTCGAAAACTTGAACAAATCTTCTAGCGAACCGATACTCAAAGTCGTTAAGAGCGCGGGCGCGAACGCCGAAAACAATCTCGGAATGAGCACGGACGCGTTGTACGTAGCGGAATGTTACGCGGACCAAGGACCTACGCTGAAAAGGTACATACCTAAGGCGCACGGCAGAGCGGGCGGACTTCTGAAAAGAACGAGCCACATCACGGTCATACTTGACGAAATCAAATAAAGGAGGCAAGCGAAATGGGACAAAAAGTTAATCCGCACGGTTTAAGAGTGGGCGTAATCTCCGGTTGGGATACTCAGTGGTATGCCGACAAAAAGAGTTTCGCAACCTTCCTTAAAGAAGACAACGAAATCAGAAGGACGCTTAAAGCGAAATATTTTAACGCGTCCATCAGCAAAATCTCTATCGAGAGAGCGGCAAATACGATTACGGTAAACATTTTCTGCGGCAGACCGGGCGTAGCAATCGGCAAAGACGCGGCGGGAATTGCGGACATCAAGAAAATCGTAGAAAAAATCGTCAACATCAAAGCGGTGAACATCAACGTTCTCGAAGTTAAAAAAGTTGACATCGACGCGCAACTCGCGGCGGAAAGCATAGCGGCGAGCCTTGAAAAGAGAATACAGTTCCGTCGCGCTATGAAACAAGTAATGGGAAGAGCCATGAAAGCGGGCGCGAAGGGTATCAAAACGATGGTAAGCGGACGTTTGGACGGAGCGGAAATTGCGAGAAGCGAGCATTACAGCGAAGGAAGCATTCCTCTTCAAACGTTGAGAGCGAACATCGATTACGGCTTTGCCGAAGCAAAGACGACCTACGGAATTATCGGCGTAAAAGTTTGGATTTACAAAGGTGAAGTTTTTGCAAAGCAAAATAAAGGAGGTAATGACTGATTATGTTAATGCCTAAGAGAGTAAAAAGAAGAAAGCAACAGAGAGGCAGAATGACCGGTAGAGCGAACAAAGGAAACAAGATCGCTTACGGCGAATACGCTCTCGTCGCTATGGAACCTAGTTGGATAACCAGCAACCAAATCGAAGCGGCGCGTGTCGCGATGACCAGATACATCAAGCGTGGCGGACAGGTATGGGTAAACATTTTCCCGCACAAACCCGTTACGAAAAAGCCTGCCGAAACCAGAATGGGTTCGGGAAAAGGTAGCCCGGAATACTGGGTAGCGGTAGTAAAACCCGACAGAGTACTGTTTGAAATGGCAGGAATACCCGAAGACGTAGCAAGAGAAGCACTCAGACTCGCTGCGAACAAACTTCCGATTAAGTGTAAGTTTGTTAAGAAAGCGGACCTTTCCGAAGGAGGAGAACAATAATGAAAAGCGCAAAGTTTTTTGAAATGAGCACGCAAGAACTTCAAGATAAACTCGCCGAAAAGAAAGTAGAGTTATTCAATCTTCGTTTCAAACACGCGACTCAGCAACTCAGCAATCCTACGGTTATGGTCGAATGTAAAAAAGACATTGCCAAGATCAAGACGATTCTTCGTCAGAGAGAACTCGGTATTTCTTTCGAGCCGGTTAAGGCGTCCAAGAAGAGTGCGAAGAAGTAATTAGGAGGAACCGGAAATGGAAGAAAGAAGTTTGAGAAAGAGCAGAATAGGCTTGGTAGTAAGCGACAAAATGGACAAAACCGTTGTTGTCGCGGTAGTAGCCAAAGTAAAACATCCGCTCTATAAAAAATACATCACCAAGACCAAGAAATTCAAGGCGCACGACGAACTTAACGAATGTCGCATCGGCGATAAAGTTAAGATTACCGAAACCAGACCTTTATCCAAAGATAAATGCTGGCGCGTTGCCGAGATTATCGAAAAGGCTAAATAACAGGAGGAAGCGGAAATGATACAAGCACAAACCAGATTGAAAGTCGCAGACAACTCCGGCGCCAAGGAGATAATGTGTATAAAGGTTATGGGCGGCTCGTTCGTAAGAAGCGGAAACATCGGCGACGTAATCGTAGCGTCCGTTAAATCCGTTATCCCTAACGGTTCGGTAAAGAAAGGGCAAGTAGTCAAAGCGGTTATCGTAAGAACGACCAAAGGCATAATGAGAGCGGACGGTTCTCATATCAAGTTTGACGACAACGCTGCGGTTATTATCGGAGCGGACAAGAACCCGGTAGGAACCCGTATCTTTGGACCAATAGCAAGAGAATTGAGAGAAAAAGATTATATGAAAATCATCTCTCTCGCTCCCGAAGTGCTGTAAGGAGGTAGACAATGAGTTTAGGCGTTAAAAAAGGCGATTACGTAAAAATCATCGCAGGAAACGATAAAGGCAAATTCGGACAAATCGTAGCCGTAGACAGAGAGGCAGGACGCGTTACCGTAGAAGGAAAAGACCTTAGCGTCGTAAAGAAAGCGGTAAGAGCGAGAAAAGCCAACGACAGAGCGGGCATAATCGAGTTGCCGAAGTCTACCGACATCAGTAACGTTATGGCGGTATGTGCCGCTTGCGGAAAGGCGACGAGAATTCGTACGGGCGAAGCGGACGGAAAGAAAGTACGTATCTGTGCTAAGTGCGGAGCGGTTCTCGAAACCAAGAAAGCGAAAGAAGAAAAGAAAACGAAGGCAAAAGCGACGACGAGAAGAAAGAAAAAGGTTGACGCTCCCGCCGAAGAAGTAAAGCCGGTTGAAACCGTTGCGGAAGAAACCGCACCCGCGACGACCGACGCAGAGTAGGAGGGCTGACAGATGGCTGACAAATATGTAAACAGAGTTAAAATCCGTTACGACAAAGAAGTAGTACCGGCACTCGAAAAGACGTTCGGCTACAAGAACGTGATGCAAGTTCCCAGACTTGAAAAAATCACGCTCAACATGCGTCTCGGCGATATTAAGGATAACTCGAAGAGTATTCAAATTGCCGTAAGCGAACTTGAAAAAATCGCCGGACAAAAAGCGATACAGACCAAAGCGAAGAAATCGGTTGCGAACTTCAAAGTTCGTGAAAACATGGTGGTCGGAGCAAAGGTTACGCTCAGAGGCGAAAGAATGTGGAACTTCTTTGACAAACTCGTAAGCATCGCGCTTCCCCGAGTACGTGACTTTAAGGGCGTACCCGCGGACTCGTTTGACGGCAGAGGTAACTACGCTATGGGCGTAAAAGAGCAACTCATCTTCCCGGAAATTTCTTACGACCAAATCGAAAAAGTAAGAGGTTTCGACGTTTGTTTCGTAACGACGGCTAAAACCGACGAAGAAGCAAAAGAGTTGTTGAAACAACTCGGAATGCCGTTCGAGAAGTAGGAGGTAAACAATGGCAAAGAAAGCGATGATAAACAAGCAACAGAGAAAGCAAAAGTTTTCCACCAGAGAATACACCCGTTGTAGCATCTGCGGCAGACCTCACGCTGTTCTCAAAAAATACGGCATTTGCAGAATATGTTTCAGGGAACTTGCCTATAAAGGCGAAATCCCCGGCGTGAAGAAAGCAAGTTGGTAACAGAGGAGGTATATATAATATGGCTATGACAGATCCTATTGCAGATATGCTGACCAGAATAAGAAACGGACTTACGGCGAAACTTGACACCGTAACCGTACCCGCATCCAACATTAAGAAGGCGATTGCCGAAATTCTCGTTGAAGAGGGATATATTAAGAGCGCGACCGTAGTAAAGGAAGAAAACAGCGTTCAGGACAGCATTGTAATCGAACTCAAATACGGAAAGAACAAAGAAAGAGTTATTTCCGGACTAAAAAGAATATCCCGTCCGGGACTCCGTATCTATGCCAGATACGATCAACTTCCCAAGGTACTCAACGGTCTCGGTATAGCGGTTATTTCCACGTCGAAAGGCATAATGACCGACAAAAAAGCCCGCGCAATGAAAGCGGGCGGCGAAGTACTCGCTTACATTTGGTAACAAAGGGAGGTTATTTATGTCAAGAATAGGTAGATTACCGATTAAAATCGAAGACGGCGCGAACGTAACTTTTGAAAACGGCGTAGTAACCGTTACGGGCAAACTCGGGACGCTTTCGCAAAAAATCGAAAACCCGCACATCAAAGTAGCGGTAGAAGACGGGATGATACACGTTACCAGAGATAACGAAATCAAATCCACCAAAGCGGCTCACGGTCTTTACAGAGCGCTTATCAACAATATGGTACACGGCGTTTCTCACGGATACCAGAAAGGTCTGGTTATCGCAGGCGTAGGTTATAAGGCGCAAGTTACCGGAAAGGACCTTGTACTTAACGTAGGATATTCTCATCCCGTAAAAATCGAGGCGCCCGAAGGCATTAAGTTCGAATGTCCGACCATAACCGAAATTACGGTAAAAGGCATTGACAAAGAACTCGTCGGGCAGATAGCCGCGAACATCAAAGCGGTTAGAAAACCCGAACCGTACCACGGCTACGGAATACATTACAGCAACGAGACCATTCTTCGTAAAGAAGGAAAGGCAAACGGTAAATAAGATTAGGAGCGTAATATGATTAGCAAAATCGATAAAAACGAAAAAAGAAAAGCAAGACACGATCGTATGCGTTATTATATTGCCGGAACGGCGGAGAAACCGCGTTTGAACGTGTACAGGTCTCTGAACAATATCTACGCGCAGATTATCGACGACACGGCTAACGACGGAAACGGACATACGTTGGTCAGCGCAAGCACCCTCGACAAAGAGATAGCGGCGCAAATCGCGGATATGAACAAAACCCAGGCGAGCAAACTCGTAGGCAAAGTACTTGCCGAGAGAGCGGCAGAGAAGGGAATAAAGAAAGTAGTATTCGACAGAGGCGGATACCTCTACACCGGTAGAGTTGCCGCAGTAGCGGACGGCGCAAGAGAAGCCGGACTTGAAATCTAGGAGGTATTATGGCAAGAAACGAAAAATTCAGCAGAGAGCCCAAAGACGAGTTCATCAAAAAGACGGTATCCGTAAACAGAGTTACCAAAGTCGTTAAGGGCGGAAGAAATATGCGTTTTGCCGCGTTGGTAGTAGTCGGCGACGGAAAGAACAGAGTAGGTTGCGGACTCGGAAAAGCAAAGGAAGTACCCGAAGCAATCGAGAAAGCGAACAAAGCCGCCATCAAGAACATGGTAAACATTTCCATCGTAGACGAAACGATACCTCACGCGATACAAGGTATTTTCGGAAGAGGCAAAGTAATGCTTATGCCCGCCGAACAAGGTACCGGAGTTATCGCCGGCGGACCCGTGCGTGCGGTACTCGAAGTAACGGGAATTAAAAACATTCGTACCAAGAGTATCGGTAGCAACAATCCGATTAACTGTGTAAAAGCGACGATAGACGGACTCAGCAGAGTGAGAACTGCCGAAGAAGTAGCGCGTATTCGCGGCATCGACGTAGAAAGTCTGTAAAAAGGAGGTTTACTATGGCGCAATTAAAAATCACTTTGGTAAAATCCACTATCGGACGCGTAGTTAAGCAACAAGCGACCGTAAAGGCACTCGGACTCAGCAAAATCGGCAAGACGGTAGTACACGAAGATACGCCGGCAATCAGAGGAATGATTACGAAAGTAAGCCATCTGGTAAAAGTCGAAGAAATATAATGGAGGCAGACAATGAAATTACACAATCTAACTCCCGCGCAAGGCGCGAACACGACGGAAAAGAGACTCGGAAGAGGTATCGGTTCCGGGCTGGGGAAAACCTCCGGTAAAGGACACAAAGGTCAATGGGCGAGAAGCGGCGGCGGCGTAAGACCCGGCTTTGAAGGCGGCACGATGCCCCTTACGCGTAGAATCCCGAAGAGAGGATTTAAGAACGCGCTGTTTAAGAAAGTTTATTCTATCGTAAACATCGCTACCCTCGAAAGCAATTTCGACAACGGAGCAGTTGTAAACGCAGAAGTATTAAGGGAAAAGGGTATTATAAGCAAAATAGAGGAGTACGGACTTAAAGTTCTCGGCGACGGCGAACTTACGAAAAGTTTGACCGTGCAAGCCAAGAAATTTACCGAATCCGCTGCCAAAAAAATCACGGAAGCAGGCGGTAAAGTCGAGGTACTGTAATGTTTCAGACCCTGAAAAACGCGTTCGCCGATAAGAGCATACGTAAAAAAATTATAATAACCCTATTACTGCTGTTGGTTTACAGATTAGGTTCGTTCATCCCGGTTCCGGGCATTAACTTTACCGTATGGAAAGAACTGTGCGACAACCAGAACAACCTTCTCTCAATGTTAAATACGATAACGGGCGGCTCGCTGCAAAACGGTACGTTGTTTGCGCTAGGTATCGTCCCGTTCATCAACGCATCCATCATTATGCAACTTCTTACGCTTATTATTCCTAAACTCGAGAAGTTAAGTAAAGACGGAGAAGACGGAAGAAAGAAAATCAACCAATACTCCCGCTATATGTCGATAGTGCTCGGAATTATCCAAGCGATAGGTATCGTCGTTAGTTGGAGATCGAGTATCTCGGGCGTGTTCGGAAGCGGAACGACCAGTCAGGTGTTCACGATGATATTCATCGTAATAATCCTTACCGGCGGTAGTGCGTTCGTAATGTGGCTGGGAGAAAGAATTACCGAATACGGTATCGGAAACGGAACGAGCCTTATCATCTTCGTGGGTATTATTTCCACCCTCGGAGGCGATCTGTGGAGCGCGATGATACATAAGATACCGGAACAGGCGAAAGCAGGTACTTACGACGGAGTTTGGTTCTTGTTTGCGTTCCTTGCGCTTTTGGTTCTTCTGTTCGGGCTTATCGTTTTCGTCGATAGTAGCGAAAGACGCATACCCGTGCAGTATGCAAAGCAAATCAAAGGCAACAAGATGTACGGCGGACAATCAACGAACATTCCGATTAAGGTAAACAGCGGCGGCGTTATGCCGATAATCTTTGCGTCCAGTTTGATTATGTTCCCTCAAATGATAATGCAGTTTGCAGATCCGAGCGTTCAGAGCGGATTCGTACAATGGTGGTACAAATGGATGGGCGTAGGCGGTTATCTGTACGGCGTAGTTATGTTTTTCTTGATTATATTCTTCGCGTATTTCTATGCGCAGATACAGTTTAATCCGGACGACATCGCGAGAATGATACAGCAAAACGGCGGATTTATCCCCGGTATCAGACCCGGAAAATCGACAAGCGATTATCTCAAAAAGATTAACAACCGCATTACGCTTTTCGGAGCGTTGTACCTCGGGTTCGTCGCGCTTATTCCGACCTATATCCTGCGTATAAGCGGATTCGGAGAAATCGGACTAAACGGAGCGTTTACGGCGACGGGATTGCTAATCGTGGTAAGCGTTGCGCTAGAACTCGACAAACAGTTGCAAAGTCAGTTGCTCGTCAAGAATAACAGAGGATTTTTGAAATAATGAAATTGATATTACTCGGAGCCCCCGGAGCGGGAAAAGGCTCGCAAGCGACGAAAATCGCAAAAGAATACGGAATAGCGCATATCTCTACGGGCGACGCGCTCAGAGCAAATATTAAAGAAGGCACCGAACTCGGGAAGTTTGCCAAGTCGTTCATCGACAAAGGGCAACTCGTTCCCGACGAGGTAGTCGTCGGAATAGTGGCGGACAGAATCCGTAAAGAAGATTGCAAAAACGGTTTTCTTCTCGACGGGTTCCCTCGTACCGTCGCGCAAGCCGAGGCGTTGGAAAAACTCGCGGACATCGACGTCGTGATAAACATCGATGTGGATTTCGGGGTTATTACCGACAGAATAAGTGGCAGAAGAATGTGCGCGTGCGGAGAAAGTTACCACGTATCCACGCACAAGTCGGATACTTGCAACAAGTGCGGCGGAAAACTGTATCAAAGAGCGGACGACAACGAAGAAACCGTAAAGGCACGTCTTGACGTCTATCAAAAACAGACCGCACCTCTTATCGATTTTTACGAAAAGAGGAACAAACTTGTTACGGTAGACGGAAACAGGACTATCGACGCCGTTTACGAAGACGTAAAGAAGGTTTTGAGTGGTAACCGTTAAAAGCGAAGAGCAAATCGCCGCAATGAGAAAAGCGGGTAAGGTGCTCGGAGACGTACTGAAACTTCTCGAAGAGAGAGCGAAAGTCGGAATAAGCACCTATGAACTCGACAGAATCGCGTACGAGTACATCAAGAAAGAAGGCGGAGTGCCGTCATTCCTCGGATGCGACGGGTTCCCTGCGAGCGTGTGTATATCCATAGACGAAGAAGTCGTACACGGGATACCGTCGAAGAAGAGAATAGTAGAAGACGGCGTGCTGTTGAAACTGGACTGCGGAGTGGGAATGCACGGAGTACATACCGACGCTGCGAGAACGGTTTGCATCGGGAACGTATCGCCTGAGAAAAGGAAACTTGCGGAAGTAACGAAACAGAGTTTCTTCGAAGGGGTTAAAGTCCTCAAAGCGGGGACGAGGCTCGGAACGCTAGGACACGCGATACAAAGTTATGCGGAGAGTTTCGGGTACGGGGTCGTTCGCGACCTTGTAGGACACGGAATAGGGACGTCGGTACACGAAGACCCGAACGTACCGAACTTCGGCATCGAAGGCAGAGGGCTGCGTTTGTTTAAGAATATGACGATAGCGGTCGAGCCGATGATAAATCTCGGGACGTACGAGGTATGTTACGGGAGCGACGGTTGGACGGTGGTGACGGACGACGGCAAGCCGTCGGCGCATTACGAGAACACGCTCGTGATAAAGGATGACGGAGTAGAGATATTGACGCTCTAATGGAGAAAGGAATGGAAAGACCTATTACCGTCGGAACGGTGGTATACAGTCGAGCGGGACGCGACGAAGGAAACTATTTTATGGTATCGGAGATAATCGACGACGATTACGTTGCGATTGTGGACGGCGACATAAGGAAGTTGAGCGCGCCGAAGAAGAAGAAGATAAAGCATTTACGCGTAACGGACGAGATACTCGAAAGCGTAGCGGAAAAGATGCGAATCGGAAACAAGATATGCGACGCGGAAGTGTATAAAGCGCTGCGCAAATATAACTCGTAGAAAGCGGAGGAGCAAGATGTCGAAAGACGACGTAATCGAAGTAGAAGGCGTTGTTACCGAGTTGTTACCGGGAACGACCTTCAAGGTTAAACTAGTAAACGGGCATATCATCACCGCGTATTTATGCGGAAAGATGCGTCAGCATACGATAAAGGTGTGCGTAGGCGACCCGGTTAAGGTAGAAATGAGTCCTTACGACTTGAACAAGGGCAGAATAGTATTCAGAGAGAAAAAGAGATAAATCTTGAGAAAAAACAAAAAAAGCGGAGGTTAAAAATGAAAGTCAGACCGTCGGTAAAACCTATTTGCGATAAATGCAAAATCATCAGAAGGAACGGAAGAGTAATGGTAATTTGCTCGAAATATCCGAAACACAAACAAAAACAAGGCTAAATCGTTTGCCAAACCCGTATGTGGTATGGTATAATGTCAAACGCTATTAGTATAGAGAGTAATTTTCATACGATAAAGTAGCGAAAAAAGACGACGAACTATAACTCGCTTTTCCGAAACGGAGAGAAGCGGGTTATAGCACGGTTTTTTAGAAGGCACCCGCGACGGAGCGTTTAAGCCGCGGCGGGGAAGAAAAGCGAATTCAATATCGAAGGCGGCTGAACCGTTTACCACCAAAAAAAGACGGTTTCCTTCATTGATTGACATAGATAAACAAAGAAAAACTTAAAAGGATTATGGAGGTTAGTTTTAGATGGCTCGTATTGCAGGTGTAGATTTACCCCGTGAAAAAAGAGTAGAAATCGGATTGACTTATATCTACGGTATCGGCAGAGTTACTTCCAACAAAATTTTGGAAGCGACCGGCGTAAACCCCGATATAAGAGTTAAAGACCTTGCCGAAGATCAGGTAGCCGCTATTCGTGAATATATAGAAACTCACGTAATGGTAGAAGGCGACCTTAGAAGACAGGTCTTTTTGGATATAAAAAGACTTAAAGACATCGGCTGTTACAGAGGAGTAAGACACAGAAAGGGTCTTCCCGTAAGAGGACAAAGCACGAAACAGAACGCACGCACGCGCAAAGGACCGAAGCGTACCGTAAGCCGTTCTAAGAAAGCGTAGTATAGGAGGCAAAAATGGCTGTAAGAAAATCTGCTATTAAAAAGAGAAAAGACCTAAAACGTATCGAAAAAGGTCAAGTACACGTATATACCACGCATAACAACACGATAGTAACCGTAACGGACATGCAAGGCAACGCGATAAGTTGGGCTTCCGCAGGCGTTCTCGGATACAAAGGCGCGAGAAAAGAAACCGCTTATGCGGCGACGCAGGCTACCGAAAAAGCGGTAAACGAAGCGAAGTTGCACGGCATAAGAAAAGTAGAAGTCTACGTTAAGGGCACCGGACAGGGAAGAGAACCGAGTATTCGTGCAATACAGGCTTGCGAAGTTGACATCACGATGATAAAAGACGTAAGCCCGATACCGCACAACGGATGCCGTCCGCCTAAACGCAGAAGGCTGTAATCAGGAGGTGTAGTAACAATGGCTAAATATACAGGACCGGATTGTCGTCAATGCAGACGCGAAGGATGCAAACTTTTCCTTAAAGGCGACAAATGTTTTTCGGAAAAATGCGTTTTTATCAAGCGTAACACGCCGCCGGGAATTCATGGCGGAATGAAGAAGAAACCCACTCCGTACAGCATTCAGTTGAGAGAAAAACAGAAAGCGAAGAGAATATACGGACTTACGGAAAAACAGTTCCATAAATATTATCTTATGGCAGAAAAACTCCGCGGAGTAACGGGTGACAATATGCTTATCTTGCTCGAACGTCGTTTGGACAACGTAGCATATAGAATGGGCATCGGCGTAAGCAGAGCGCAAGCAAGACAACTTGTCAATCACGGACATATTACCGTAAACGGCAAATGCGTCAACATTCCCAGTTATCTCATAAAAGTGGGAGACGTAATCGAAGTAAAGAGTAACAAGCAGGAAATGCCGTTCTTCAAAGAATTGAAGAATTCAAAGATATCCAACAGCGTAAAGTGGCTTGAATTCAACCCCGAAACGCTTAAAGGAAGCATCACGGCGTTGCCAACCAGAGAAGACATCGATATGCAAATCGCAGAGCATATGATTGTCGAGTTGTATTCTAAATAATACGACCGGTTAAGGAGGATTTACCAAAATGATGGAAATAGAAAAACCTAAACTGACGGAAACCGTTATCGAAGAAGACGCTCATTCGCTTTTCGTGGTCGAGCCGCTCGAAAGAGGATACGGAATTACTATCGGAAACTGTCTTAGAAGAATACTTTGCACCGCACTTCCGGGCGCGGCGATTATCGGAGTGGAAATCGAAGGCGTAAAACACGAATTCAGCACGGTAGCGGGCGTTAAAGAAGACGTTGCGGAAATCATCCTAAATCTGAAAGAAATAGCAGTAAAGGTATATTCCGAAGAAACGTTTGAGACTCAAAAAGTTAAACTTCATAAAGAAGTAGGCGGCGTAATCACCGCGGGCGACATCGAACTTAACAGCGACATCGAAATAATGAACCCCGATCAGTACATTTGTACGTTGGAAGACGGTTATTCGTTCGATATGACGCTTACCATCGGCACGGGATGCGGATACGTTCCCGCGGTCGATAATAAGCCCGTAGCGCAACAGCCCATCGGGTACATTCCGATTGACTCGTTGTTCTCGCCCGTAGTAAGCGCAAGTTACTCGGTTGTTCCTACTCGTGTAAAACAAGATATTAACTATGATAAACTCACGGTTGACGTAAGAACCAACGCGGCAAGTTCGCCTAGAAAGGTAATAAGTCTTGCTGCAAAGATTATGAGCGACCATATGAAACTGTTTATCAACCTTATCGACAACATGGACGAAATCGATATTCTTGTAAGCAAGGACAACAACGAACAACAAAAGACGCTTAATATGAACATCGAAGATCTCGACCTTAGCGTACGTCCGCTTAACTGCTTGAAGAGAGCGGGTATCACGACGGTTGAAGACCTGATTAAGCGTAGCGAAGACGATATGCTCAAAGTGAGAAATCTCGGACGCAAATCGCTCGATGAAGTTATTATGAAACTCAAAAATATGGGGCTTAGCCTTTACAACAAAGACGAGTAAGGAGAAAGAGTATAAATGGCACAAAATCGTAAATTAGGCAAGAGAACCGATCAGAGAATCGAACTTGTTTACAGCCAAGCGGCGCAACTGCTTTGGTACGGCAAAATCGAAACGACGGTTGAAAGAGCCAAAGAAGTAAGAAAAGTCGCTGAGAAAATGATTACTCTTGCCGTAAGAAATTACGCGGATACGGTAAAGGTAACCAAAGAAAAGACCAACCAGAAAGACGAGAAAGTAGCGGTAGAATTCACGAACGACGGACCGAAGAAACTCGCCGCAAGAAGAAGACTTATGTCGATGTTGCCCGATTTACAGGAAGTAAAAGGCGACAAAGAAAGCAAAGAAGCGTTCCGTATGAGAACTGCAGACATCAATCATCCGTTGATTGAAAAACTCTTCGGAGAATACGCTCCTAAGTATGACAAGAGAGAGCAAGAACTCGGACAAGGCGGCGGATACACTCGTATCATAAAACTCGCGAACCGTCGCGGGGACAACGCCAGTCAGTGCATTCTCGAACTTGTAGACTAATATCGACAATTCGATTAAAACGGTAAAAACTCCGCAATCGCGGAGTTTTTCTTTTTTACGGAGTAGATTTTGCGGAGAAAAAGGAATTTTTCTTATCATATCCGTTTTTTTGTCGGTATCGAACGCAAACGGCGGACGTATGCAGGGTTAATTGACAAATAAGCGTATTTGTAATACAATATTAGCATTATGTATGCGTATTTTAACGTGGTTCATATATTGTATTTACTTTTACCGATAATATTGTTGGTATGCTTTTACAATATATTCAAAGACAAATCGCATAAGGTGCAGACGATTTTTTTACTGTGTTGTGTGGGTATAAGCGCGACGATAAGTTGCGTCGTGGACGTTTTTCAATACGTGCCGACGGAGGGTTGGCGCAGCGTATTCAAAAACCTTCCGCTTTATCCGTGCGACCTTAACAATTTTATTTTGCCGATAGCGTTGTTGAAAAAGAAAAAAAACACGACGCTTGATAAATACGTTATGTACTTCGCTACCACCGGACCTATTTATACGCTACTTGCTCCGATAGCGGAAAACAACGTCTATTATTTTTACGATTATACGATTTGGGGAACATTTTTAGCACATTCTCTCTATATCGTGGTAGCCGTCTTGTATCTTAAATTTAACCACGTCAAATGCTCATCGCGACAACCGTGGAAAATGTGGCTTATTATGATGGTTATGATCACCGTAGCACACGCCGTTAATCTCGCATTGATTTTTACGGGAATAAACCCGAACGCAAATTATTGTTTTACGGGACGTCCGCCCGAAGTCGGGATAGCGTATCGCGCAGCGGTGCTTGTCGGGTACAACAATCCTTATATAAGATGTTATTTCTTTATGGTTATCGGATATACCGGAATGACGATTATCTATTACTTTGTCCATAAACTCACAGAAACGGAAACAGCGGCTAAACTTAACGCGCGAATTAAAGCGTTTTTTGCGTCGATTAAGGAAAAAATCAACAAAAAAGAACTTACCGACGGGAATTGACGCGGCTCCCGCCCACCCGCCCCGCCGCGATTTATACATTTTTCGGTTTGTGTTAAAACGGTTTGCAAACAAACCGTTTTTCTATATTTTAATCTTAATTTTTTTTCGGTATTGTCATTTTTTGAAACTTGTGCTATCATTATTATGAAAATGAGAGTTTAACACTCAAAAAAAACGAAGGTGGACGGATGGGAGTAATAGATAAACATAAGGACCATGTAATCGAAGTAGCGTCGGGAATGTTTCTCGAAAAGGGAATAAAAGGCGTTACGCTGTTGGAAATTGCGGAAAAGGCGGAAGTAGGCACGGCGTCGGTTTACAGATATTTTCTAGGGAAGAACACGCTTATAATCGAGGCGGCGATACGGCTATGGGAAAAGCGGTTGGCGGAACTCAGGGCGTATTACGACGAGATAAACGAGTATACGGGGATAAAGCAACTCGAATTACTGACGCGGTATTATCCGAAGATGGTAATAGGCGACGAGCATTTTTCGCGGTTTTTGATAATGCTAGACGCATTATTCATAAACGACGAGTTCGAGGAAAAGGACAGGCAGCGTTACGATGATATAATGCTTGAATTTTATAAAATATTCGAACTTGCTTACAAGGCGGGGAGAAGGGACGGAACGGTTCGGGGAATAGAGAATTTTTTTGATTTTTATTTTGCATCCACGCAATCCATACTCGGCTTGTGGCAAAAATTGTCGGTCAGGGGTAACATACTTAGCACCGATAAGGAACGTGACGAAAAAATAAGAATACTGCTCGAACTTATGTTGAACTATTACAACACGGAAACGTGACAAATTACTTGATGTGACACCGGCGCGTCGAGCGGAGAGAAGGTGACCGTTAAAAATGGCTTGTCGATTGTAGATAATGCACTTGAAAATCAATTTAGGGCTACCCTAAAACGAACTATGGTAGCCTTATAATGAAGTATGTGAAAAGGGAAACTGTTTTTACGGGGGAGGAGAGCGGAAGGGAGGCGACGAAAAATCGCAAAATAATTCAAATATTTACAAATATTTAGTTGTTTGTTATAATTTAATATAAGAAAATAAATTAAGGAGAGAGAAAAAATGGCGCATAATCTTTTCGCTAAGAGAGCGAGAAAGGGAAGCGGCGGCGCAAAAGTAACCAAACTCGATATGATTGCTTTGGGACTGGGTGATTTAGGGTACAGTCTTGTAAGTTGCACCGTTGCCACTTATATCGTTTCTTTCGGGACGATGGCATTACCCGGACTGGGTAAAGGGTTTGCTACGCTTATGGGAATAGCGGTGGGGATAGCGGTTATTTGCGACGCTATCAGCGACCCGATAATGGGGTATATTTCCGACCATTTTAACAACAAGACGTTCGGGAAACGCCACTTGTTTATGCTTATCGGTTTGCTCGGAATGATGGCTACGTCGGTCGCGGTTTGGTACGTTCCGTACTCGTCGCTCGGCACCGCAGGCACGTTTGTGTGGTTTACCGTTTTCCTTGTTTTATTAAGGACTTTTAATACGATGTATTATACGCCCATCGGCGCGTTCAGCGTGGAGATGAGTACGGACTATAACGAGCGCACCGTAATTCAGGCGGTTCGTTCGGTTTTTTACATAGTCGGTATGCTGTTACCGGTAGTTATTATGGGCGCGTTTCAAAACAAATACGCAGGATATTACGATGGGAATACGCTTATTTTCAAGACGAAAGAAGCGTTGACCGAAGCGGAAATAATCGCGAACAATCTCGTCGGTTTGGAATTTAGAAAAGGGCAACAAGTCGCGCAAGGATACATTGATTTTTCGTGGGTCGCAAACGCCATTTGTTTGGTCACGAGTGCGTTCTTGCTGTTGGAAACGCGTAGATATGTCAAGATTTTGCGCGTGAGAGAAGAAAAGGAAGCGGCGGAAAAAGGCATCGACTTAAACGCTCCTAAAATCAAATTTACAATGGCGGAGTGCAGAGAAGAACTCGAAAACGAACTCGGAGAGAAACCGTCTTGTCACGCTACAAGACAACTTCTGCGCAAAAAACGCGAAGAAGCGGGACAAATCACACTTGGAGGCGTTTTGCGCAACTTTTTCGGTACGTTTAGGATAAAGGAAATGCGCATCATCGCTATCGGATATGTAGTGGCGATGATGAGCGCAACGCTTATAATCTCACTCGGGTTTAACGTTTTCACGTTCACGTTCGACCTTGCGACTACGCAAATGTACGTTCTTATGGGCGCGCTCTTGCTTATGACAATAGGATGTCAACCCGTTTGGGCGAAACTCGCAAAGAAAAAGAGCAAAGAATTTTCGATGTTTACGGGACTATTAATCAGTTTCGTCGGCTGTGCCTTGCTGTTTATCGCGTTCCTTTGTCGCGCGCCGATTAACGAACTGCTTGCAAAAGGCGGCGGAAAAAGTTGGCTCGGAGTGGTCTTTTTAGCGCCGTCGCTCATGATTGCCGGAGCGGGAACGGGCGTGTTGTACTCGATGCCGCTTGCGCTCGTAGGCGACGTTGTTGTGCTGCAAAAAGACAAAACGGGCAAAGACCAAACGGGTACTTACGCAGGCGTGATGACGTTCTGCTATAAAGCAGGGCAGGGAATAGTAACGGCAGTTTCCACGTCGTTATTAACGGCAGTCGGTTTTGTGAGCGGTAACGCGGAACAAACGCCGGAAGCGGCGGCAGGTATCGGTTGGATACTTTGCGTAGGCGTAGTCATGTTTGTCGGTGCAGGGATATTGATTTTCAGCAGACTTAAACTCGACAAAACGAAAATCGCGGAAATTTTGGCAAAAGACACCGCAGAAATGAATAACGCCGCACTCGTAGCGGAAGGCGCGGAAACGCAAACCGAATCTCTTGACAACGAAAAACTTGCCATATCCCAAGAAGCCGCCGCCACAGAAGAAGATAACCTATCCGAATAACAATAATAAACGCCTCGTCTTTTTTGAAACGTCTACGTTTATTAAACAAAACGAACGGTCATTTTATACCGTTCGTTTTGTTTGGTGTAGCATATCGGAACGAAAAGAATATACAAACGGGAGGGCGGGAAATGTCAATGGAAAACTGTGCAAACACTAAACCCAAAATTACGATTATACCAGCGAAAACAAGAGTCGAACGGCTTGACCCTATGTCGGTAGCGATGGGACAAAAGCCTAAAATACGAGTGGCTGCATATGCACGAGTGTCGACCGACCACGAAGAACAGGAGAGCAGTTACGAGGCACAGGTAGACCACTTCACCAAACTCATTGCAAGCCATGATGATTGGACGATGGTTGACATCTATGCCGACCCCGGTTTGAGCGGTAAAAATACCAAACGAGTGCAGTTCAAACGAATGATAAAGGACTGCGAAGACGGAAAGATAGACCTTATAATTACGAAATCGGTCAGCCGATTCGCAAGAAACACACTCGACTGCGTACAGACGGCAAGAAAACTGAAAGCGGACGGCATCGGAATCATATTCGAGAAAGAAAACCTTGACACGCTACAAGAGCGGAGCGAGTTCGTTCTTACGATAATGGCAAGCCTTGCGGAAGAAGAAAGCCGGAGCATATCCAATAATATTAGGTGGAGCGTCAAGAAAAAGTTCCAAGAGGGGAAAGTGATTCTTAACACGAAACACTTCCTTGGATATACGAGAGACAAGAAGGGAACGGTGCTGAAAATAGTGCCAGAAGAGGCAATAACGGTCAGAAGGATATATGCGGAGTTTCTTGATGGTAAAAGTCTGAAAGAAATCGCTGAAGGACTTGAGCGAGATGGTATAGCATCGCCGTCAGGCAGAGAAACATGGCATCCTTCCACGGTGAAGTCGATACTGCAAAATGAAAAGTACAAGGGCGATTGCCACCTGCAAAAAACATATCTTCCAGACTTTCTATCCCCAAGGCGAATTAAAAACGAAGGATTCGCGCAGAGCTGGTATGTGGAAGATAGCCATGCGGCTATCATATCGAAAGAGACATTCGACATGGTACAGCAAGAGTTCCAAAACAGGCAGTCGCTACGAAGTACAGGTGAAACGGGATGCGGAAAGTTTTCAGGTAAATATCCGTTCAGCGGAATGATAGTATGCGGCGAATGCGGGGAAACCTACCGAAGACACCAACAGTACAACAAATATAAGAAGTACTACATATGGGTGTGCAAAAGACACGAAAACACAGGAGCGGAATACTGCAAGAGTCGACCTATCAAGGAAGAAGCCCTTGAGAAAGCGTTTGTAAGGGCGCTGAACGAACTTATAGGGGACAAGGAACAAATACTCGAAAAACTTCAAAGTGCGACCATGAGCGAAATAACGGACTCCTGTGCGACAGCGATAAATGAAGTGAATGTCGAGATAGAAAAACTACAAGAGCAGATGATGGAACTGCTGATGAAAAGGAACAACGGAGAGATTACCGATAAAGAGTATGAACAGCAAAGCCAACAGGTCGGAATGAAAATAGACCAACTGCTTATGAGAAAAGAAGAGATACTGTCCGAGCAAGGAAAAGTCCAACTCGCATCTTACCGAATCGAAGAAGTGACCAAACTGCTACAGAAAGGAAAGATACTTGAAGAGTTCGACCGAGTGATGTTCAAAAGCCTTGTAAGGAAAATCACTGTGCTGTCCAACAAGGAAATCGAAATCGAGTTCGAGTGCGGAATAACAGTAAGAGAAACCTTATAAGCAAACGACCGACTGCGTTCGTAAGAGTGCGGTCGGTCATTTTTTTCGTTGATTAAGTCGGAAAAAAATCATACGCTCCTTATCGTGCAAAAATCCTTTTTGTGCAATCGTTAAAGGATTGCGGTTTTCCAAAGCGAGTGAAGAACAAATCCCTACGGCGATGAGCGAAGAAACAACAAAAAGGGTAAACTACCATAAAAACGGCAATTTACCCCTGTTTTGCATAGAAAAAGACACACGCAGCGGAGTTTTATACGCTCCTTTTGCGTGTGTCTTGATGGTGGAGACAAGGGGATTCGAACCCCTGGCCTATGCGTTGCGAACGCATCGCTCTACCAACTGAGCCATGCCCCCATAGCGTTATCTATTCTAGCACCTTTTGTTTGGTAAGTCAATCGTTTTTTTGTTATTAGTTATGTCTTGATTGCGTTTTTATCGGTTCAACTTGCGCTTTTATCGCGAGTTTATTTCCCACTCAGGCGTAGGTCGTCGCCGCCAAACAGGTAAGCCATAGAAAGTTTTTTGTCTAAAAGCCTGCTCACTATACGTTGCCCGTATCGCTTTTCAAGTTCGCTCGGACTTAAATTCGTGGTAATTATCGTTACTTTTTTGTTGTCCGCGCGTTCCGTCAACAGTTCTAGTAGGTACGGTATCGTCACGTTGTTAAGCACCTGTTCCGCGCCCAAATCGTCGATTAACATAACGTCCGTTTCCGTCAACCGTTCGTAAATTTCTTTCTTTCCGTCAAGCGGAGCAAGGTGATAAGCAAGCAATATCTTATTGAGTTTTATCGCGCTCGCCGCCGTAATCTCTTTTCCGTTTTCAAGCATTCCGCGGACAATCGAGCCTGCAAAATACGTTTTCCCCGTGCCGGTTTTTCCGGCAAATAGGAAAATTTTATATCCTTTTTCCAGTCCCTTGTCTATAACAAACGCGTCCCTTTTCTTATTTTTTTCGTCTTTTCCGTAATATGAAAAATCTATTGCTTTAAGTCCGTTCGCGCAGGGCGCGATTACAGAATTGTTTTTCAATGCGTCGGCTATCCGTATTTTTTCCGCACATATGCATATTTTACCGTCGGCAATACCGGTATCCGAGCATTTATCGCACGAGTACGGAACACTGAACACGTCGATATCGGAGCCTAAACTCGCAGTTAAACTCCTAATTTCTTTTTCGGAGTTTTCGATTTCTTTTTCAATCGCGGAGCGTTTGTCGGCGTTTTTTTCGCGGATAAAATCCCATTTAAGCGAGTTGATTTTGCGGTATAGTTTGTCGAAAGAAGGGTCGTTTCTCATTTTCTCGACCGTTTCTTTGTGACGTTTTTCGGTTTCCTGCCGCATTAATCGTATTTTTTTAATCGCGTTTTCTTTTTCGGTCATAGCGTTTTAGTCCCAATTTTCAAAGTTTACGAAAGCATGTTTTAACTGTTCTTCCGTGTACTGATGTTTTTCATATCCGTCGGCGTCTTTGTTTTGCGACGGTTTGTTTTCTCGTTTTTTCTCGACGTAGTTTTTTGCGTCTTCCACGGAGAAAATGCCGCGTGTTTTTAGTTCTCCGAGCGTTCTGTTTATACTCGGCATAGGGAAGTTTTTATCCGAAAACGTTTCCGCCACGGCGAATATCACGTCCGTGCCGAACCCCCATTCTTCCCACGAGCGGTAGTTTTCGCGGTCTTTGTTGCTTATCGCGCCGATGAAACCGCATTTGTCGTAGACTTGTCTTATTTTTGTATCGAGCAAGACTTGTCTGTCCACGTACGCGTCGATGTCTTTTGCGGAGAAAATGCCTTTCGAGGCAAATTTATCCACCATTTGCCCCATCGTTTCTAAATCTCTCGCGTTGCGCAAAAAGCAATATTTCGAGATTTTTTCGAGTGCTTCCGCGTCGAAACCGTGATTTATCCAAGGCAGGACGTAGACGTTTGCCACGCTGTCCGTGTCTGCGTAATACACGCCGATATTTTTGCAAATTTTCACGCACAGGTCGCGAACGAACTGTTTTTTCTTTGCGTATTCGTCGATTTCCGAGGGCGATATTGCCTGAGCGGACGCGAGTTCGAGCAAGTATGCGTTAAGCCGCTCGGTTCCGCCGCGTTTTTTCAGACTTTTTGCCGCCGTCAATATCGCGCCGAGAGAGAACCCGTATTCTTTTTGCCAGGACGCAAAAAGTTGTCGGTCGTCAACGTTCGGAGCGCGTTTAACGCCGAGCGCGTCGAAAACCTGTCTAAGGTCTTCCGAGCAGGCTTCCATTTCGTCCACTTTTGCGATAATCTGTTTTTCTTTAAGCAGACCGTCTTTTGCCCAGGCGTTCGCAACAGCCAAAACGTAGTCCGTACTCGTTCGTCCGCCGCCTTGTTCTTTGCAGTATTGCATAATGAGCAGCATCGCGTTTATTTCCATACCGGAAGTCGTCATAAACTCGAAATAGCGGTTACATTCGTTCGGGGTAAGCACTTTATCGGGGAAAATACGCACGGTTTCTTCGGTGAACGTTTTGAATTTTTGCGCGCTGAAACGGATAACGGGCGGTAACGGAGTTTTTACCGAGAGATAATAGACGCTGTCGCCGCGTTTTTCCACAAGACCTTGTTTTTCCCAGTAAGAAAACCCTTCCGCGACGCGAGTTTCCGGAAGTTTCAAAAGAGCGGAGATTTTCGGGACAAAATCGCAGTCGCCGTCGGTCGAGGCGAGCATAAGCCCCGTAAGATAAATTTTTACGTCGTCGCCGTTCGCCGCGGCGAGATAACCGGACAAAAACAAGTTATCTACCTGTGTAAACGCCTGTTTAACGTAATCGCCGCCGAGTTTAATTTCCGCCATTTTTTCTCCAAAGTTCAATATTGCGTAAAATAATCGCTTTTTATTATTGCAAAAAGCGTTTTTGCGTTGTATAATAAAAAACTGATATAACTAGTATAAATGCGTACACGCGTTTAAGCGCAAACGAATTCTACGTTGAGTTTGAATTATAACACGAAATCGCAATTTTTGGAAGTAATTTTCACGGAAAATTTTTCAAGAGGGCGGCATATAGTGAATAATCGACGGCAAGAAACGACTATTTCGGAGGAGAGAATATGACACCTGTTAAACTTACCTGTATCGGCATCGGAACAAACGACGAAGTTTTTGTCTTCGACGATCTCAAAGATTTGTACCCGATTAACACGGCGGAAAATCTAAAACAATACGTCGGTTACGCTTTTTTCGGCAACGAAGCGTTGTATAAAGGCGAAATTAAGTTTGAATTCGTTTACGAAGACGAAACTTACGTAATAGACCGCGATTTTGAAAATAACACGGTTTCTCTCAAAATCGGAGAAAAAGAGATACCCGACGCCGAGATAGAAAAGACTCTCGCAGGGGTAATTCGCATTACGCAGGGGCAGTGGTTGGAATTCGGCGTTGCAAGCAAACACGCCGCGTACGAAGGAATTACCACCGACGTCGAAAAATACACGCAATCCGTGTTTGACGACCTTAAACTCACCGAAGACACCGCGCTCGGCAGCGCGGACGAATATCGTAGAGAAATCGAAGCGCTGGAAATCAAATCGGAAGTGCTTAAAGGCTTGCTTACCGGTTGCGTAAACGGGAAAGAACGCCTTGCCGAAATCGGAGAAGAGATAGCGCATCTCGAAGCGGACACGGCAAGGGTCGCGGAAATAATCAGCGCGGGGAAAATCGCGGAAACCACCGCTAAAAAACTCGAAGACGTGAAAGAACTTCTCGAAAGAGAAAAGTCGAAAACAACCAGAATAGAAAACGACAAAAAGCGTCTCGAGCGCAGTCGCGCGATAAAAGAACACTTTACCGTGTTGGACGCGGTAGGCAAAGCGGAAAAGGAAGCGCAAAGCATAAAAGAGCAACTCGATGCGTCCGCCGAAGACGAAGCGAATCGCGAGGCGGAAATCAAAGCGGGAAGAAAAGTTCACGCAAAGAAAGAAGAAGAGTTTCTCGCGCTAAACGCAAGAGTGCGCGCGCTTAACGAGGCTTTCGACGAATTTATCAAAGAAAACCGCGAATCGGGGAAAAACGACGCGTACGTTACGGAAAAGATAAACGCCGTTTGTAAAGAAACCGACGACCGTATCGCGACGCTTACGGCAGAACTCGAAGAAAAAGAACAAGAATTCGCCGCGCTTGCGGAAAAGATTAAATCCGATAAAACCGAACTTGCGGAAATCAGACTGAACGCTAAATATCGCAAAGCGGTGCGCGAGGGAGCGTGTTTCGAAATAGCGATAAAAGAAAAACGCGCCGCTCTTGCCGAACTCGAAAAATCGCTCGAAGAAGACGAGCGCGTCATAAAAGGGTTGCAAGAAGATTATGCGTATAACGCGGCGGAACTGGAACTTTGCCGCGAAAATCTCGGTCGGTTGCTGTCCGACGGAGAAACGAGAAGGACGCCCGCGGCGGTTATCAACGATTACAACGACCGCGAAAGAAACAAGCAAGCCCTGTACCGCGACCAAATTTTAAGCGCAACGCTTTTGCAGGAAATCGGGGCAATCGACAAGAAAATAACCGAAAATACCGACCTGAAACGGAACTGTGTCGAAAATCGCGCGGCGTTGGAAAACGCCAAAGAAACGCTTGTCGCTTACGCAAAAAAATGTAACGACGCGTTAAACGCGAAAACGAAAGAACTTAACGATATCAAGGCGCAAGAAAAGTTCTACGACGGGCTTGACGCCATTCCTTACGGTGCGAAATGTCCCGTTTGTTCCGCGCCCGTTTCGGACAAAGCCGATGCGGAAGCGGCGATTGCGACGCTTAAAATTAAAGAAACGGAAATAACGAAAGAAATCGAACGGTTTAACGGAATTGCCGCCGAATACGCCGAAAAACTCGACAAAATCAATCTTAGACTCGGCGCGTATGAAAGTACGGAAATGACTTCGACGAGTTATATAACGAGTTTGGAACAGACGAAAAAGGCAAAAGTCGCCGCACTTAGCAAACTTTACGAAGAAAACGGCGTTAAGAACCACGAAGAATTGACGAACGCACTCGAAAGCGAAATTGCTCTGATAGCGAGAATAGGCGCGGCGTTAACCGACGTTAAGGCGCTTACCGAAATCGAAGAACGAGCGAGCAAAGCGATTAAAACGATTAAAGCGCGGCTTGACGAAACCGAAGGAAGGGTCGTACCCGAAAAGAAAGCGGCGGCGGACGATCTCAAAAAAGACATAGCGTCTTACGAAAAAGAATTCGGGTATATAAAGAAAAAAATCGAAGCAGACTCCGCGCTTGCGTTGCTTGACGGAGTAATCGCGACAGAAATAAAAGAAGACGAGTTATACCTTTCGCTTAACGAAACCAACGCTAAATCTGCGGAACTTGACGCTGAAATCGACGGAATCAGGGTTGAACTCGCCGCGCTTAACGGAAGAAAGCGGTTGTTTGTAAAGGACGGAAAGGAACTCGATTATACCGAAGTGTGCATACGCGTTGCGGCGGATGAATACGACGAAATCGTGAGAGAAATAAGGAAAACAGAACAAAAACGTCTGAAAGCGCAAGACGAGATGGTTGCTATCGGACGTTTAATTAGCGACAAACAAACCGAACTCGACGAAATCAAAGCGAAAAACGAAGAAGCGGCGAGAAAACGCGAAGTTTTGCTGTCTTATGCGAAAACGCTTTCTTCGTCCGAGAGTTACAACGCGAAACTGTTGCTCGGCACGGACTATGACGCGGTTAAGGGCGAAATTCTCGAAGATAAAGCGGCGGTGAGTATTGAAGAAGAAATCGCGTCGTACGAACAAGCAATCGTCAAATACGGTTGCGAAATTAACGCGCTTACCGACGTAATGGAAGAAACGGGTGCGGCGCGCGACGCGTTGGAGAGCAACGTGGCTGTTGCGAAAGAACTCGCCGGGCTGCTCGAAGACAGAACGAGAGAATATAACGAACTGTCGAATAAAATCAATTTGGACGCTGTTTTGGAAGAAAAAATAGCCGAACTAGGCAAAGAACAAGCGGAAGCGCAAAAGAGCCTTACCGACGTCAATTCCGTAATAGACGGACACGCAAGCGACTTGTTGATTACAAAAATTAACAACTCGCTTAGCGCGCTTATGCCTAATCTAAGAGTTAAACTCAAAGGCGAAAAACTGTGCGTGCTTAGCACCGACAGAGCCGGCAACGTGAAAGAACTCGACAGAGTAGACGACGAAGAATACGTCGCGGTTTCCGTAAGCGTAATAAACGCCGTTCGTCAAATAACGGGCGAAACCGTAAACTCTGCCGCGCCGATGAGAATAGTCAAAGTCCAAGCAAACCTGCTAAACAACGAAGTCAAACAAAGACTTAAAGCGTTCGGGAAAAGCAACAATATCATCGTTATTCTTCATAAATAATTTAAGTAAACACAATAATAAAACGGCTGTTAAAATTTGATTTTTAACAGCCGTTTTGTGTTGTTTGCGTTGTAAACAGCGTTATTTTTAGCCTGTCGGCGGATAGTTTCGGATAAATTTAACATATCCATAAATTTTCGCAAAGCGAAATCAGCACTTGCCGTAAGGCAAACATAACTCGTAAGAACCCTCCCTTATTCCTGTTCGGGTGGGGTAGCGAGTAAAGATTTAAGCGCGGACATAATGGTTTTATAGTTGTCCTGTTGCTGAATTTCCGATAGCGTCGCTTTGCTCGTTCCCGTGTTGTTTCCGTCGGAATACGCGTCGCCGTTTTTGATCGCGCCTATCCCCGTTAGATGGTTGTCGGTGACGTAGTTGTCTTCGAAGTATTGACGTTTATTGTCCGTACTACGCTCGTATGCAATATGCTCGTCGCAACCGCCTATGACGGACCCGAGGTAAACTTTGTCGGCAGAAGTGGATGTAAGGGTTCCTAAAAAGTAGGATTGAGTAACCATATTTGCGGTATAACCTTCGAGCGACGTGCCTTGGTAAGTAAGCGTTTCGTCAACGTATCCGACAAGACCGCCGATAAAAGAGGCTTTGGAAGACGGACTAATGACGATTTCGCTTTCGGATATACATTGCTTGATTATACCGGAATATACGGTGGAGTTTATGATTTCGTTTTTGGCAAAACCGCTTATTCCACCCGATTTGAACGTGCCGTCAAGGCTGATTTTCGATTTGGAATAACCGCCGATAATGTTGCCGCAGGATATGCCGGCGATGCCGCCGACCGCGCTGTCTTGTGAAGCGTGATTTGATTTTGCGTTTATGTCGCCGTAGTTTGTCGCGCGTTGAATCATTCCGTAACAACGCGCCGCTATACCGCCTATACATATATTTGCGTGTTTGGTTTCCGCGGTTAGTTCGCCGTTATTTTTACATTCGTATAAAACTACGGTTTGCCCGTTGGCGTATGTTCCCGTGGCGTTAGTTATCGCAATACCGCCTACGCTCGCCGTAGGATACACGTCGTCGGTTACGGTACAAGTCGATAAGGAAGTGAGCGCGCCGTTGTTTATACAGTTTTCCACGGCGTAGTAATTATGCGCGTTTATCCCTGCAACGAACGGCGACCAGGTTTGCTCCGCCGACGTCTGTGTAATCGCGGCGTTGTTTACACATTCGCGTAGCAAAAGGAAGTTCGAATCGCAAATTCCCGCAACGTCTACGGTTTCCGATTCGATTGAGCCGTTAAGCGTACATTTTTGTACCGTGTAGTTGTTTCGCGCGGTTATTCCCGAAAACGACGCGTCGGATGCGACGGTGCCTTTGAGAATCAGGTTAGCAGATACGGTGCAACTCTCGATGACGCCTTTATTTTTTTGAGAGCCGTTGTTTATCGCAATGCCGGCAAGGCGAACGCCGTCCGATTTTTCCGATTCTTTTGTTCCGTTTACCGTTATCTTTCCGCCGATATTGACGGTTACGTTTCTAATGGTTCCGTAGTTATTTTTAGCGATAACAGCATAGTCCGACGTAATTTCGCCGTTTAGATTAACTTCGATAACGGTGTTTTCGAGCGTTCCGGAAAACGTTTCAAACATCGGTTTTGCGCCCGTAACGATGATTTTTTTGCCGTCGCCCTTAATCGTGCAAGTCATGTCGGACAGCGCTTCCGCTGACATTTTTATGTCGGACGACAGAGTGTATACGTTGTTTGACGTGAAGTTTATATCTTTAACGTCGTTTACCAAATAATATTTGCCGTTTTCGGGAGCGGACGGATTGTCGGGATTATCCGGAGAAACGGGATTGTCGGGGGTATCGGGAGAACTCGGTTTATCGGGTACGTTGATGAACGGATAAAAAACGTTTACCACGAACGGCGTGCTGACGATAATCGCGATTGTGAGAACGACGCCGATAACGGCAACGGCGATTTTCTTTTTTTCTTTGCGCGTGCGCGGACGTTTATCCATAACGATTTCGTCGCGTTCGCATTTAAGAGATAAAGCGTATTTAATCGAATAAATTTCTTCCAAGCGACGCTTAACGGCGGTTGACGAATGGGAAAGGGGATAGAGGCGTTGAAGGCGTTTTTCGTCGCCCGACAACAATAAAATTTCGCAAGGGGTAACGACTTCGTCAAGGTACAGGCGAAGGCATTTTCCTGCGATTAAACGGAAAGCGTCGGACAAAACGACGGGTTCGCCTTTGGTTTCGTCAACGGCGGAAAAAGAGTTGATTTTGATGTATTTTTCTTCGTAGATGCGGACGAGTTTTTTCGCGCGAAGAAGGTACATTGCGGACAAAACGGGAAATCTGCCGAATAGGAAACCGCCGCAAGAAACCTCGCTTTCACATTTCGCGTAAGAAATTACGTCGTCGGCAACAATCGCATTAAGAAGTTTATCGTAAAACTCGTTCGACATAATTATTTTTTCTTTATTTTAACTTTTCTGTCTGCCGCCCATTTGTCGAATGCGTCAAAAAGGTACTCTTCGTTTACGCTGCCGCTTTCCACGGTTTTGCGAAGCAGGGAAGACGTGGCGGAGTAAACTGCGGTGAGTTCGGCAACCGACTCGCCTTGTTTGCCTACGGTAGCCGAAAGAAGTTCGTTTTGTTTACGTAATTCTTCGATTTTTCGCGCGTTTTCCTGCATAACGGAAGCAACGTCTTTATTGATAAATTCACTAATTCTTTCCACGTTTTTATTGTAGGAATCAAGTGATTTTTGCAAATCTTTGAGATTATAATTAGCGCGTTTTTCGTTGATGATTCCGTCGAGTTTTGCAATGAGATTTTCCGCCGCGTTTTCGATTTCCGTTACTGCTTGCAGTTTTTCCGTGACGAGAGAAAACGACTGATTAAGCGCGGCTACGGATTTAGCGAATTTGTCGCCGCTTTCCGCGTATGCGCCGATTTTTTCGGTGAGTTCTTTGCCGCTTTTCGCTTGCATAAGTAACGTCGATTGAATTTTGTCGAGTTGCCCTGCGACGTTGCCGCCGAGAGTTCGCTCGATTAAGCCGAGGTCGTCTTTTATCGATTGATAGGACGACGCTACCTGCTTTAAGTTTTCTTGCAAAGGAAGAAGAAGATTGCGATATGAAATAAAACTTTCAATCAGTTCGTTAAGTTCTTTTGTGTCTGTCATTTTTTACTCCTTTTCGTCTTAAAGGTATCGCTTATCGCTTTTTGTGTATCCCTAATCGAGTTATATTCGTTTATTAACGTGTCTAAAATAAGTTCTGTGGCAACCGCGTTGTCGAATACGTCGGGGAAGAAACGCACGATTTCCGCGTCAAGCGAAACGCCGCCTTTATTCTTTACCGCGTCGATTAAAGGAATAAGTTTTTCGTTGTTTGAAAGAATGAACATATCCTTAGCGTCTTGTTCGAGACCGCGCTTCCAATATTCGATTCCCGCGTCTTTGATACGCCCGTAGCGGAGAAATTTTTCGTTTACGTCGATACGGTCTTTTTCTGCACGCATAAGTGCGTCGTCGGATATTCTGTCCGCCGCAAAACGTGCGTTTTCGTATTGTTCGAGTTCGATAAAACGGCGAATACGCTCGACGAGTTCGTCGTCGTCAAGCGTGATTTTTCCTGCAACGTCGCCCAAAAACGCAATCGCCGAATTTTTGTCTTTTCGCTCGAAACACTCGTTAAACAGTTCGTCAAAAAACTTAGGAGGCGTGCTTTCCGCCACTATTAGATACTGTTTTGCACGAGATATTCCGACGTAAAAAAGATTAAAATAGTAGCGAAACACCGAATTTTCGTCGGCGGTTTTTCTGCTTAGCGTCATAGAATATAGATAATTCCATTTATCGATATTGTCGCTGAGCACGTCGCATAAAACGACAGCGTTTCTTTCCAGTCCTTTCGCTTCGGATACGGTGAGTATTTCGGTTTTTCCGAGTTTTTTGCGCAGTTCTTCCTTTTTCTTTGCCGAAGCGACGACGACGGTCACGTTTTCGTACCGCTTGTCTTCAAGGCTTTTTACGAAAGTTTTGTCTTTAACGAAAATCGCTTCGGACGGAACGTCCGATTTAACCGCTTCCCCTTTAAGGACAAAACTATGCGTTCCGAACCGTTTGACGTTGAGTTCTCCGAGTTTTTCCGCGATTCTTTCGATTTTCGGTGAACTGCGATAGTTATGAACAAGTTCGTTTACGCCGGTTACGTCGCCATACATAAGTCGTTTAACGTAGCCGAATCCGAAATAAGAGGGATTTATCATTTGCAACGCGTCGCCTACGCAAAACAGTTTTACACATAGTTTTTTTAACATAAATAGGTTAATTTGCGTAAAATCCTGCGCTTCGTCGATAATTCCGACGGAATAAACGGGGGCAGAAACGGTCGAGGCGATTTGCCGCGACATAGCGTTGTTGTCCGTGTAGCCGTTTCTATCGAGAAACGCGGAGTAATCGGTAGCGACAGTATAAATGACGTCACATTCGGCGCGAGAAAAACTGTCTTTCCGTTCGGCGACGTATTCGTCGCGAGTAAGCATGTTTTTCGGCGCGTCAAGGTCGTGTTTGCCGAAAATCATACCGTAAATTTCTTTATAGATGAGTTCGGGCGAGAGATATTTGATTTTTTCGAGTGCGCCCGAAAGACGATAGTTTTTCACGTCGCCGATATATTCGTGTAAAAACGTATTTTCGTCGGCAACTTTTTTCCTCCCGAATTTTTCCGCATAAACGTCTTCGATAAGGTAATAATCCACTTTTTTTTCGAGGAAATCGGCTATACGGCGCAATGCTTGCGCGTTTTCCTCGTCGCCGTCGTTTGTAAAAACGATACCGAGTTTGTTTTCCATCGCTTTTTTATGGTTTTTGTCTAGAAAAACGATTTCGCCTTTTTCGTAAGAGGACAGAAAACTTTTAATCGAACGCACAAACGCGTCCGCTCTCGTTTTCGTTTCCGACAAAAGTCCGCGCGAAAACGTGGTGTAAAGCAGTTTCCCGCGGTAACCCCTGCAAGCGCAATATACAATTTTTTCCACGCAAACGTTGGTTTTTCCGCTGCCCGCCACGCCTTGAACGAGTACGTTGGCGTTTTCGGTTTCGACTATTTTTCGTTGAACGGCGTTAAGCAACGGGAAGTTTACGGCGGTCGTTTCGCTTATGAGATAAAGTCGATTAAGGTCGCTCGCGTCGGGTAAATCGCTCGTTTCGCGGAAAGTGAATTCCATCGTTTGGTGCGCGTCGAGATAGTCGGCAAGTTGCCTGTCCGTACCGCTTTCAACGGTGGTTTTGGATAAAAACTTATAGAAAATCAGGTCGCCGCTTTCTATTCTGTCGTTCGACGGCGCGCCTTGAATAAAAAAAGCGGTAAAGGCTTTGTCGGCGGTTTCTACCATACACGAACGTCGCGCAGGGACGTTGACGCAGTGAACGAACGCGGTTTCCGCGATTTTTGTTATGAACGCGTCCGCCGAAACGGTTTTTCGCGTAAGACGGATAAAACTCTCGGTTTTGTAGGCTTTTCGAGTGCTTGAAAGATATTTTTTTTCGGCGTCGAGCGTAAATGTCGTCGGTGTCAATTTTTATTCCTTGTCGCGAAAAGCGAATTAACGTATTCCGCAAATTTTTTTTCGGTAGTCGGGAAAGCGAACGCGCCCGTTTGTATTCTTTCGTCGGAAAGCAAACCGTCCGATACGTTGTACGAAACCGCCGATTTTTTCTTTAACGACGAGTTAAACGCTTTTTCAAGACGTTTTTTCTCTTCGACGGCGTGATTTTTGACGAGTTTTTCTTCGAGGGAAGCAAGCGCGCGACGTTTGTTTTTAAGTTGCGAGCGTTCGTCTTGGCATACGATTACGGTATTTGTCGGGATATGCGTCGCTCGAACGGCGGTTTCTACTTTATTGACGTTTTGTCCGCCTGCGCCGCTCGAATGGAACAAGTCGATTTTCACGTCTTTTTCGTCAAAAATAAACTTTTCGTCGGATTTTTTTGCACATAGCACGGCAAGTTCTTCTCTACGGGCGGACGCGATGAAAATTTTATGCACGCCCTTAAAAAGTTCGATTTTCGCGTACGCGTCCGCCCCGTACGCCGAAAAAGTTATTTCTCTCGCGTTCGGCTCGCCTTGCCGAAAGTTCTTTTTCACGTCCGTGATTTTCATCGAGCAAGAGTTAATGTAAGCGAAAAGCGCGGAAAAGAGCGTTTCGCCGTATTTTGCCGAGTATTCGCCGTTTGCTACGAACTTACAGACGGCGGTTTCGGTTGTCGCTTCTCCGCCCAAAATGGCGGCGACGACGTTTGCTTTTTCTTCGGTTTTTTTCGTAAGTAGATTTATTTCTTCGACGAAAAGTGCTTTTTCGTCGGCGTTATCCGTTTGTTTTGCGGCTAAGACGGCGGTTTCTCGTTCGTGTAACGCGTTTTTAAGTTCGGTAAGGCTTTTCATAAGCGCGTTAAGCGAATTGTAACGCGAAAGAACGGACAAGTAATACGCTTTATCCGCCTGGACTTCCGGGTATTCGATAAGTTCCGCCGTTTCGTCGTAAGTTTCGAGCGCGTTCGACGCGGCGGAGATTAGGTTTTCGTACATTTATATAATTAAGTATAACATAAATAAGCGTTGCAATTCAATCGTATTGCAGAGTAAACCGCCGTTTTGGTCGAAATACTACGCGAAAATACCTACAAATGCCTTGCGACTGTGTTTTTTCTTTTGATTATAACTATAAAACTATACTGTAATCTTAAAAATTAACGATAAAGACTAAGAAAATATGCGAATATGTCGATATCATCATATTGTAATATGGTCAAATATTGATTATTTAGAATAAATGAGATATAATTTAATTTATGGAAAAAGTATACGACCTTATTGTAATCGGCGGCGGTGCCGGCGGAATGAGCGCGGCTATTACCGCGAGAAGAAACGGAAAAAGCGTTGTCGTAATCGAAAAAGAAGATAAACTCGCAAAAAAAATACTTATGACTGGTAACGGCAAGTGCAATTTGAGTAATGCGGATATGCGCGTTTGTTTTTACAATACGCCCGACGTAGCGGAAACGATAAAAATCGACGTGACGGGCTTTTTCGCGTCCCTCGGACTTGCGACGAAAGACGTCGGGGGCAGGATTTATCCGTATTCGGAAAGCGCGCTTTCGGTGGTTTGGTTTTTGCGTAAAAACTACGACGGTGACGTCGTTTTAGGCAAAGAAGTAAATACGATTGACGAAAAAGACGGATTGTTCGTCGTTGGCGGATATAAAGGCAGAAACGTGCTTTTGGCAACGGGAAGCAACGCGACGAAAGGAACGGAAAGCGGTTATCTCTACGAAAAATTCGGGCATAAAAGTACGCCGAGGCGTCCGTCTCTCGTTCCGCTCGTTACCGATACGACGGATATAAAAGGACTGTCCGGGCTAAGGGCGAAATGCGCGCTTACCGTATACGAGAACGGCGAAAAGAGAGAAAGCGAGCAGGGAGAACTGCTTTTCAAAGACAACGGACTCAGCGGAATAGTATCTATGAGCATATCGGCATATATCGCAAGGCGGAGAGTCGTTTGCGACTTGTCGGTAGATTTCGCGCCGGATTTGTCGCTTTACGAGGTAAAAGAAAACGTAAAACGCGGCGGAGCGGAGAGTTTACTTCACAAAGCGATAGCGCAGAGCGTGGAAAAACAAGCAGCGCGCAGGGGAATAACCGTAGCGGAATGCGTGAAAAACTTTGTCGTGAAAAACGCGCGAACGGGCGACGTAAAGCAGGCGCAGGCGGTTTGCGGAGGACTAAACGCATCGGAATTTGACGAAAATATGCAAAGCAAGAAGAAAAAAGGGTTATATGCGTGCGGAGAAGTGCTTGACGTGGACGGCGCGTGCGGCGGATACAATCTCCACTATGCGTTCGCAAGCGGCATAAAGGCAGGGGGAAGCGTATGATTGCAGTCGATTTTTCCGTTTCCGTACTCGATAAAACGCCCGTGGAAACGCTTGCCGCGAAAAAACTGGGCGCAAAAAGCGTAAAAAGGTACGTCATCGTCAAAAAAAGCGTGGACGCACGAAAAAAAGACAACGTGCTTTATAATTACAGGGTAGCGGTCGAGGTCGAGAATGAACGTTTGTTCATAGGTAAAGGAACGCCGTATGACGAAAAGAACATACCTAAAATCGAACATATGACCATAGGGAAAACCATAAATTGCAACCCTGTCGTGGTGGGAAGCGGTCCCGCCGGGCTTTTTGCCGCGCTTACGCTCGCTTTGCTCGGAGCGAAACCCGTCGTCGTCGAACGCGGCGACAGTTTGGATAAACGCGTCGAAAAAACGGAAAAGTTTATAAAAACACTGTCGCTCGACACCGAAAGCAACGTGCAGTTCGGCGAAGGGGGAGCAGGAGCGTTTAGCGACGGCAAACTCAACACCGGGGTCAACAACGACTTCGTAAAAGCCGTGATAAACGAGTTCGTTTCGTGCGGCGCGCCCGAAGAAATCGCATACCTGTCCAAACCGCACGTCGGCACGGATAAACTAATCGACACGGTGCGTACTCTACGAGAAAAAATCAAATCCCTAGGCGGAACTTTCTTGTTTAACTGCCGCTTGACGGATATAAAAACCGTTGCCGGAAAAGTAACCGCGGCAATCACGACCAAAGGGGAAATCCCTTGTGACAGAATTTATCTCGCAATAGGACATTCCGCAAGAGATACGTTTGAAATGTTATACCGCAAAGGGCTCAAAATGACTTCCAAAACGTATAGTATAGGAACCCGTATCGAACATTTAAGTAAGGAAATAAATTTTGCGCAGTATGGAAAGTTTGCGGAAGTTATGCCTGCGGCGGATTATAAAATCGCGGTTGACGCAAAGGAAAGCGGCTCGTTGTATACGTTTTGTATGTGTCCGGGCGGCAAGGTGATAAACGCGTCGAGCGAAGAGAACGGCGTATGCGTAAACGGAATGAGTTATCACGCAAGGGACGGCGTAAATTCCAACTCGGCGTTGTTGATAAACGTGACGGAAAAAGATTTCGGGAGCGACCACCCGCTCGCCGGAGCAGAATATCAAAGGGCTGTCGAGAGAAGGGTGTATGAACTGACGGGCGGATATAGACCCGTGGTGCAGACGGTGGGCGATTTTCTTACGGGGCGGAGCGGAACGACGCCGAGCGGCGTGTTGCCGAGCGTGGAAACGGGGTATGTTTTGGGAGATTTACGAGAAGTTTTGCCCAGGAAAATAGCGGACGGAATTAAAAACGGTCTTCCGCTTGCGGCAAGAAAAATCAGAGGTTTTGACGCACCCGACGCGGTACTTACCGGGGCGGAAACGCGGAGCAGTTCGCCCGTGAGAATTTTACGCGACGAAAAAGGAACGTCGAGCATGGACGGGCTATATCCTATCGGGGAGGGCGCGGGATATGCCGGCGGAATAACGAGTGCGGCGGCGGACGGAATAAGAACGGTGTTACAAAGCATTTAGCGACGTATTGTTCGGGGGTTGCGTTTTTTACGATTTCGGGTATAATGTTAATATGGATTTTGAAGACAAGAAAAAACCGTCCGTTGCGGAAAACGCGGACGACGGCGATAACGCAACTTCGATAACGGTCGAAGAAAGGATTTCGACCGACGAAAAAGTAACGCTAGCGGAAACGAAGAACGCGGAAAATTCGTTGCCGTCGGAAGTAGAAGAAGTCGTTTGTCAAAGCGGTCCGGCGGAAAAAATCGACCCGGAAAAAGAAAAAAAGAAAAAAATTCGGCAAAAAGTGTTCGGGTATATTTTGTTCGTTGCGATAAGCGCGGCGGTTATACTCGGTATGATACTGTTTGAAGACAAGTCGGGCGACCCGATGTCGGGGAAGGAAGCGTTACGACTTTTAGGAGAACATCCTTTTTACACCGCGTATGCGGTTTTGGCGTATTTCGTCATCGTAGCCACCGATATAGTCGTATTTAGAGTGCTTACGCGTAAACTCAAAACGAACTGTCCGTTCGTCGCGTGCGTCGGAGCGTCTTTGTTGGGGCGTTATTTCGACAGAGTCACGCCTTGGGCTTCGGGCGGAGAACCGTTTCAAGTGGTTTATCTTCACAAAAAAGGGTTGTCGTCGGGCGAAAGTTGCGCCGTGACGATGTCAAGGCATATTATCCGATTTTTCTCGGTAGCGATAGCGGTTATCGTCATTCTTGCGTCAAGCGGAATAGTGACAAACCCGTACGTAATGGCGGCGGCGATAGCAAGCGTTTTCGCCGGACTTATAATTCCTTCGTTTATGCTTATATGCGCTTTCAAACCTAAGGTCGGCAGAAAAATATCCGACGGCGTTATCGGTTTGCTCTGCAAAATGAAAATCGTAAAGAACCGCGAAAAAGCCGAAGAGAAAGTAAACAGGAACGTAACGCAGTTTTTAAGCGGCGTTAAGTACCTTAGCGCAAACAAAAGCGTAATCGTGGTAATCGCGCTCGGCGCACTCATCGAAATGTTCGCCAACAATTCCGTTCCGTTTTTTGTTATGCGCGCGTTAGGGGTGCCCGATGTGACGTATTGGGAAACCCTAGTACTGTGTTTGTTTGTAAATTATGCGTCGAGTTTCGCGCCTACTCCGGGTGGAGCGGGGATAGCGGAACTATCGTTCTACGCCATATTTGCGGCGCATATCGACGGTGGAATTTTGTTTTGGGCAGTGCTGTTTTGGAGAATAGCGGTATTTTATATTCCCGTGTTTATCGGGTTTGTTTTGCAGGTCTTTTCGTCCGTAAAGGAAATAATCAGAATCAGGCGAGCATAACTTAACGCACTCTTTAAGACCGATAAAAATTAGGGTAATGCTATTGCATTGCCTTTTTTGTTATGTTATAATTACATAAATAAAATTTATATAAGGAGTTTTATGCACGGACGCGCGAGCGATGTAAAGATAACGAGAAAAACTATTGCGGCGGCGGTTATACTTTTCGTCACGCTTATTTTCGCGCTTTCGCTCGTTCCGCAAGCGAAACATTCTTATGCTTTTTCTTACGACGAAACGGACGTTTTTTGCGTGCGTTCGGACGAAGATTTTTCGTCGATTGCGGCATTATCCCGAGAAGGCAAAAATTTCACGGGTAAAACGGTTATGCTTTACGCGGACGTGACCGCGCCCGACGGAAACGTTTTTACTACGGAATTTAACGGCGAATTCAAAGGCAACGGTTTCGCCGTAAAAAATCTTACGGGAACGCTGTTTTCCTCCCTTAACGGCAACGCAAGTTCGTTTTATTTGTCGGACGCCTCGGTTACAGGTAAATCGCTTTTGGCGAAAAAGGTCGAAGGACGCCTAACCGACGTCGATATTTACGGCGTACTGAAGGACGGCAACGCGGTGGAAAAAAACCGCGGATATATCGGCAACGCGACGAGTTATCTTACCGTCACGGGCGGTTACCCGTTTGTTTTAGACAACTACGGAACGGTGGAAAACTGTTTTGTAAGCGGAGCGATACGCTCTATGCCGAAACCCGCCGAAACCGCGGGAGGAACGGGGAGCGTGCCGTATACGGGAACGGTAACAACGATAAACTATTCGGGTGCGACGGTAAAAAACAGTATGGCGTCTTTCGTCGTTAATTCCGATTACGAATTTATAATCGAGCCGTTCGGGAGCGGAGCAAACAACGCGACCGTCGAAAACTGCGGAACGATACTGAACGTAGGCGCGAACGTTACCGTTAAAGATTCACACGATATGAAGGTAAAAACCTCTTTTACAAGCGTAAGTACCGACGGCGCAAGCACTGCCACGGTGTACGACGCGAACGGCGCAACGGGAACGGATTACGCGGCGTTGGTTGACGGATTTTACATCAAAAGCGGAGAGATACCGTTCGTTAAAACATTATTCGGCGCGGCGGGGACGGAAACGGATCCGTTTGTAATCGCGGACATGCACGACGTAAAACGGTTGGTTTTTGCGACGACGAGCGACGAAACGCAGGACGGATATTATGCGAAACTCGGCGGCGACGTGTTCGGGACAAATTTTTCTTCCGGTACGGATTTGCCGAGCGTAGGAACGGTTAAACTTACCGTAAGTAAAAACGGGCATATATTTGCGAAGACCGATTTCGACCCGTTTGCGAGCGTAACCTTGACCGCCGCCGTGACCGTCGAACAGGGCTTCGGCGGCGATGGATACACGGGAAGTCCCTTTACCGCCGTGGTACCGTCGGAAGTGAAAGGCAACGGAACGGAAACCGACCCGTACGTAGTAAACGACGCCGCAAGCCTTGCCGCGTTGTTGCTTGACGGGGCAAAAAACGTCGCGGGAAAACGCGCGATAGTAGTAAACGACATAATTCTCAACAACGTATTGTCAAGCGACAAAGTTTTGGCTTTGACCGCGCCCGACGTAAAACTCGATTTAGATTTTCTCGGACACGCTTTCGTCAACGCCTTCGTTGCGCCGTTCGGCGCGGTGTACGGTTCCGTTAAAGATATTACGATTACGCTTTCAGATAAAGAGAACTTATCTTACGGGGTTTGTTCATCGGTAGAAAACGGCGGATTGCTCGAAAGAGTGAACGTTTTTTCCTTGTCGAGCAATAATTTTACGAGCGGATTTACACGTAGGAACGACGGAACGATTACGCTAAGCAATTCTTTCGTCGGAAGCAACTATGCTTTTTGCGAAACGAACGGCGGTTCGATTACTTACAGCGCGGCGATTTACGGCAACGAGTTTTATTCGGACGGAGAAGGCGGCATTGCTTTTTGCGCGGCGAACGGATACAGGATAAGCGACGGCGAAACGGTTAGCGACGGGTGCGGCTATTTCGACCTTAAAGCGGACGGGTTTGACGTGACGACGATATTCGGATACGAAGTCGGCAAAGAAGAAAACGCGCCCGAAGTGAGAAGAAAGGGCGTGCGATATCGCGTTGCGGCGGACGGGTGCGTTACGATAAACGGCGACGCGCTACGCTCGTTCGGGTACAAAGCGGACGGATATTCCGCCTCGGAAATAGCGGAGAGCGTTTATCAAACGGAAAGCGGAGTGAGTATGCGTTTTTCTTGGGAATACGGCGGAGCGACGTATTCGGCGGAAAACCTTATATCGGCGGGGGAATATATCTTACGCGCCACGGCATACGGCGACGACGTGATTACGACCGAATTCGAGCCGATTACCGTTACGATAACGAAGTCTGATTATGGCGGCGAAATCGATTTTGCGGCGACGGACAAGTCGTATGATTATTCCGGACGAGAGATAACGGACGAGCCTAAGCCGAACAACTACGCCGAATTGCAGGGAAAAGGGTTCGTAATTTCGTATACCGTCACTAAAAACGGCTTACCGTCGGCGATAGCGGATTGCGGAACGTACGTTCAAAAGATTTATCTTGTTTCCAACGATTACGAAACGATTACTTTCGAGAGAACGATAACGGTAAACAAGGTTGCGCTTACGGTATCCGTGAAGAACGCGTCGATAACGTACGGGTCGGAGTTTGATATAGCGTCTTTGGGAACGGAAATGTTGATTATGACGGGAACGGTCGGGGCGGACAAAGACAAGACGAGCAAACAAATCGTAGAAGAAAGCGGATTTACCTTTAACGATTTATTTTCTACCGATTACACGAACGGCTCGGACGTCGGGAGTTACAATGTAATATGTGCGTTAAAATTTCTTTACAACTACGATATAACGGTGGAAAACGGCATTTTACAAGTAACGAAAGCGGAGTTTACCGGTATAGTTTTTGGCAACGGAACATTCGTTTACGACGGAACGGGGAAGAGCATATACGTTGACGGAGAACCGAGCGGGGCGAAAGTCGCGTACGAAGGGAACGGGGCGGTTAAGGCAGGCGTTTATTCGATAAAAGCGGTTGTTTCGCATAAAAATTACGAAACCAAGCCGTATTTTGCCAACCTAACGATTAATAAAGCGGTGATAAAAATTACCGTAGGGGACGTCAACAAAGATTACGGGTACGTTTTCAATCCGGACGATTTCGGGTTTACCGCGGTCGTACCTGTGGAGAACGAAGAGTTTTCGGCGGTGACGGAGTACGTCACGTTCGCGCCTACGCTTAAAGGCGGCGCGGAAACGCTTACCGCGGGAACGTACGACGTGTCGCTTACGATAACGGGCGCGGCGGAGAATTACGATTTTGCCGTGACGGACGGGCGTCTTACGATAGGTAAAGCGTCTTTGACGACGGTTTACGCGGAAACGGAATACAAAGACATTTTAACGGAATACACGGGCGCGGCAATAGATTACGCCTTGCCTGCGGACGCTTTCGGCGAGATAAACGTCGGGGTCGTTTATAAAATTATTTCGGGCGGAAAAGAAGTCGGCGAGATAAAGGAAGTAGGGTATTACACGGTTGTGGCGACGGTTACGCCGCTCGGCGACGACGAAAACAATTATTTCGTGACGGAGTATTCGCTTTTTGCGGAAGTGACGTTGATTTCGCCTAAGATAAAGTTTGATAAGCCGAGTTACGAATTCGTTTACGACGGAACCGACAAGGCGGCTGAAGAATACGGTTATTCAACGGAAAAAATGCCCGAAAATCCGAAAATAAGCGTGTATTTTACGCAAAACGGGATTAAGGTAAACGAGATGGTGCATGCAGGGAGTTACGTTGCGGTGGCGGAGTTCGTCGGCGACGGGAACTTTGCCTCTGCGCGAGCAACCGCCGCGGTTACCGTGAAAGCGCGCGCGGCAATTCTCACCGTCGCAAGAGAATACGTTTATAACGGTAAAGCGATAGTTCCTGCGGTTACGATAAGTTATGCCGACGGCGGAAGCGGTTCGCTCGACGAAAAAGAGATAGCGTATAGGTTTACAAACTCGATAGGAATGGAGTTCGGGTCGGTGGCGGAAACGGAAAAATACACCGTCGTTCCCACAAGCGTCAATCCCGATTACGAGATAACTTCCGGGGCGTTCGAGATAGAAGTAAAACCGCTTGCGGTATCCGTTACGATAAGCAATATGTCGTTTCAATACGGGGCGTACGGCGAGTATACGACGGATACGGGAATGCTCGAAATAAGGAGCGACGAGATAGGTCTTACGGGGTACGAGATAGCGGAAACAGGGCTTGTCGAAACGATAAGATTCGTTTTGAAATCGGGCGGCAGCGGCAAGTATTTTACCATCGGGCAGTACGAAGTAACGACGAACGAACTCGTGCAACCGAAGAATTACGTGTTCACGCTGACGAAACCGTTTACCGTTACCGTTACGAAACGAGCGTTGAAAGCGACGTGGCGGCTCGACGGGAAGACGATTGACTCTGCGGAAACGGCGATTACTTACGCAGGCAGAGAGCAGTCGAACAGAATAACTTATTCGCTAAGCGGATTTGCGCCCGGGGAGGACGAGAGCGCGATTAACGTCGTTAAAGCGGTGAAACAGGGCATAAACGAAACGGAACTGTTGCATGCCGACAGGTACACGGTTTCTCTCGTAGCCGGAGGGTCGCCGAACTATACTTTCGACGGAACGGAGAAACTCGGAGTTATCGTCAATAAATCACCGTTAAACGGAATAAGAGTTTATATTCCCGGCGGACAGGTTCGACAGTACGAAAATATGCCGTCCGCTGCGTTCGTGATAGACGGGTTGAAAGGCAACGATATAAACGTTTCGCCGTATTCGCTTAAAGGGTTTACGTTTGCTTCCGTTACCGATTATAATCCCTTAACGGCGAAAGAAGGAGATTTTTATTCGGTGGGCGGCAGGTTTTCTTTCGACGATTATACGATAGAGAGCGGAAGAATAGAAAAAGGAACGGTAGAAGTAATAAAAGGTTATAAATCGTATACAATGTCCGACGCGAGTTTCGTTTACGACGGAAGAGAAAAGACGATTACGATAAACGACGTCGAGGACGGGGTGCGGATAGAGTACGTGAACAACGCGCACACGGACGTAGGGCGTTATGCCGTGAGCGCGACGGTAGTGTATCCGACAGGGAGGACGGCGGGAATATCCGCCACCATGGTAATAACGAAAGGCACGCCGATAGTTTCGGCGGAAGACGCGTATACAGTGTTTACGGGAGCGAGAGAACTTACCTCCGACGACGTGAACGCGACCGCTACGCTTAACGACGCGATACGCACGGTACAGGGGACGATAACGTTTATCGGCTCGCGAGAACTTAGGCGCGGAACGAACACGTTTAACGTTTTGTTTACGCCGAAGGACGCAAAGAATCTTAACGAAGTGCGGTTTACAAAAAAAATAACGGCTTACGAGGTAACGGGCGCGTCGCTTACGTTTAGTCATTCCGATTATACGGTGGACACGAACAACAAAATCGTCACCGCAAAAGTTTTGGAAGTATACATCGATAAAACGCCGTTCGTCGGGGTGGCGGACGATATAAATCTTTATCAAAACGGAACGTCTGTGCCAAGGGCGACGTTTAACCGTACCGCTAAGGAAAAACTCGAAATAAGGTATAAGTCAACGATAGTTTTTGAAATAACCTATGACGTTGAGTTCGGGAAGAAACCGGACGATAACCGACCCGAAGTAAAGGTTGACACGGGGTTGCTCGAAGTGACCGGGCTTAGTTTTTCGGACGACGGCTCCACGATTTATTTACAGGGAGAAGCGGGCGTAATCAAGATGAAAGACGGATACAGGGACGCCTACGACCTGTATATAGACGGCGTTTTTATCCAAGACAGTTATACATTGAGGAAGAGTACGACTTCGATTAACGTCGAGATAAGAAACAAGAAACTCAGCGTAACGCAGTACAGTAAGAAGACTGCGGTTACGACGGAACCGAAACCCGAACCGCCGAAGGATAATCCCGACGACGGCAAAAAAGAGTTTAAGACGTATTATTATTACATAATCGCCGCTTGCGGAGTGGTGCTTGCGGCAGGGATAGTACTGCTTGTGCTTAAATTAAAGAAATAATCCGAAAACGGAACACGGAAAGGAGAGATGTTTATGAAAAAGAAAGCGTGGCTTTGTATTGCGATTGTCGTAGTGTTTGCGGCTGTCGCGACGACGCTTGCCGGGTGTGAAATTATCGACAAAATACTCGGACGCGATAACACGAAAGTCAAAGCGCCTGTAATCACGGGATTGGAAACAATCAAAGCAACGGACGGGTACCTTGAAAGCAAGGAGTATCTGTTTAACAAAGATTGCACTAACCCGATGGCGTTGAACGACCTCGAACAGTATTATATCGTGTTAAAGTACGACAATCCCGATAAACTTCCCGTAAGTTCGGTAAAAATCAACAACGTCAAATACGACAGTACGAAGTTTGCCAAGGGTTCGGACGCTACCCAAACGAAAATAATGTTTGAAGTGGAAGAGAACGCGCTTAGCGGCGTTATCGAATACACGATAAACAACGTTATGTATATGAACGGCGGAGAAACCACTAAAATGAAATGGACGGAAGGCTTGGAAAACGTTATAAGCGTATCCGTTCGTCCGCAGTTTAGTCTTACGTTAAACGAAATGAACGTAGACTATCGAATGAGCAACCCGAACATCGCCGAAGAAAAACTCGCAATCAAGAACGCGGCTCCGAGCAAAGTTTATTACTCGACGGAACTTAACTACGTTAACGTCGTAAGCCCCGATTACACAGCGGACACGATAGTAGGACCTAGGAAAAACGGCGGCTGGATATTTGCCGGTTGGTATACGAAACCGAACGGCGAAGGCGAACTGGTAAAAAGCACGGACAAATATTATTTTTGGTGCGATATGACGCTTTACGCTCATTATGAAAGAATGTATCAGTTCGAAGTGGTACAACTGGAAACGCCTATAGAGTACGAATATTCGGCAGGCAACGTGTACAATTTTAACGTCGGAGTTAAAATAACCAACCGTGATTTTAAGAATAACGAAGCGACGCACTTTTCGGTACTCGACATACCGGACACGGTAGTGATAGAAGACATATCGTATACGGAAACCAAAGGTAATTACGGACTTCCCGTATACGAACCGAAAGTATCTTATACGGAATATCCCGTTGTCGGCATAAGAGAACTTGCGTTTAAGGGGTTTAACACGATAAAAACCGCGACCGTAGGGAAATTCGTCGAAGAGATAGGTTACGGCGCGTTTTGGCGTTGTACGAAAATGGAAAGTCTTACGTTTAACGGGGACAGCGCGCTTAAATATATCGGCGACTACGCGTTTTACGAAACTAAGGTGCTAGGAAAGAACAACACGTTTAGTTTGCCGTCAAAAGTAGAATATCTCGGCAATCTTGCGTTCCGCGATAGCGGTTGGACGAACGTGCCTGCCAAGAACGGCGTAAACACGACGACGCTTACCGTCAGTAAAAACTGGAAGTACATAGGCTATAAGTGCTTTATGAACACGGGATTCACGCAGGTCGTGTTTGAACCCGGGTGCTATTTCGAAGGACAAATAGACGACATCACAGGCAACGAGATAGAAAGCAAGGAAGGAAACAGAGTTATAGAAAAAGGCAAAAACCTCATCGGCGCGAGAGCGTTTGCGAGTTGCCTTTCCCTTACGCGTATCGATATGCAGGCGGATAAAGACGAGAAAAACGGTATTAATATTATCCCCGACTACTGTTTCGATATAAACAATTACGAAAAAGACGAAAGCAAGATAGCGTATGTGAAAAACGTTTTCTTCGCGGAAGGCTTGAAAAAGATAGGACAAAACGCGTTTTTCTATCAAAAACGCATATCCGGCCTCGAACTTCCCGCATCTCTCGAAGACGTGGACTGTTTCGCGTTTTATCAATGCGAGGACGTGACGACGTTGACGTTCGGAGGAAAGGAAAGTCAACTCAAATACCTTCATTCGGGCGCGTTCGGCAACCTTACAAAACTCGATTCCGTCACGATTACGGGTAAACTCGAAAAATACGGTTCGGGCGTTTTCCGCGGTTGCGACAGAATGAAATGCGTGTTCTTCGACAACGAAGATATGGAACAAGTCCCGAAAGGATATCTTAAAGACGAACGCAAGGACTCGAAGGGCAAAGATTTGGAAGTAGTGGTCGGACATAAACAAGCGGACTTCTTATTCGCTACGGGCGAGGCGGGAGAAAAAGAAAAAATCAACGAAGAAGACGAAGAGTCCAACAAGGACCCCTTGACGTATTCGTCGCCGCTCAGGCTGTTCGTTCCGTCAAGCCTTGTCGAAGGGTTCAAAGAAGAAATGAAAAAAGGCAAGGAAGTCACCGCAGGCGGACAATCGAGCGGCACGAGCGCATATAACAGTTCGGTTTTCGTCCACAGCATCGACCTTGTAAAAGATTACACCTTTACCGACGAAGAAGGTAAAGAAGTTACCGTTAAAGTCGCGGTACAGGAAATATACAGTTCGACGAATTTGCAACCGTCGAATACCGTAAAAGGTTATTCGCTTGTCTATTGGTCGGAAAGGAGCAAATATATCCGCTTGCCCGTTCAATCGAATATCAACGTGCCTAAAAACATAATCGAGATAGCGCACTACGCGCTGCCGACGAGCGTACAAAAAGTGTATATTCCCGCAGATTATACGACGATTTCGCACGACGCGTTCAATAGTTGTACGAGTCTTACCGAAGTCGAGTTCCAAGACGTGGACACGCTCGAATATATCGGCGATTACGCGTTTTTCGGTACGTCGATAAAAGAATTTATCGGTGGGAAAAACCTCAAAGCGATAGGTCAGTACGCATTCCAAAGATGTCGCTCGCTCCAAGTCGTGGATTTGAGAACCAGCCCGATTATCAACAAAAAAGACGGAAGAATGAAAAATCGCGACGCCTATAAGTATGAGTACGAATTAAAGGATAACAAGAAAGATTATAACGATTCGCTCGGGTACGGCGCGTTTAAGGGCTGCGCGTCGCTGTACTGGGTTTATTTGCCGAAAGTGCAACAAATATGCAGCGACACGTTTACGGGTTGTAAGTCGCTTAAAACGGTTATTATTCCCACGCCGGGCAGCGATATGAAAGATACGACGAGCGCAACGGACGACGACGCGTTCTATCAATACGGACAACCGACGACGGTTTACGACCCCGCGAACGTACATAACCTGCATATACTCGTAGACTCAACCGCGGCGGCGAAACACGAAAAGATATTCGAACTTGGACCGGAACGCGAAGACGATTACGGAAAGATGCACGGGTACGGGAATATCTCGGCGCAAAACACGGTACGTCCCACCACTAAATAACGGCAAATGCCGATTATCGACGTCCGCCGCGGCTAAGGTCGGTTGCGGCGGAAAGAAAAAAGCGTATAGAATAAGCACAAATAAAGGAGATTAACAAAATGGAAAGATTAATTACGCCGTTCGGCGAAAAACTAAACGTAGACTTGCCGCTTAACGATTATCCGCGTCCGCAGATGGAGAGAAAGAGTTTTTTCAATCTTAACGGAAGATGGGAATATGCTATTTATCCGTCGGACGAAGAGTTTAACGGGTACCAAGGCGAAATTATCGTTCCGTTCAGTCCCGAAAGTATTTTATCGGGAGTGGAAAGAACGGTCGGAGCAAACGACGTGTTGTACTATCACAGAAAGTTTACGTTCGTTAAGGAAAACGACAGAGCGTTGTTGCATTTCGGCGCGGTCGATTATTTATGCGAAGTTAAACTTAACGGCGTAACCGTAGGCAAGAACCGCGGCGGCTATTTTCCGTTTACTTTCGACGTAACCGACGAGATTAGAGAAGGGGAAAACGACGTCGAAGTAATAGTTACCGACCCGACGGACAAGGGAACGCAGGCAAGGGGCAAGCAGTCAAACAAGCGCGGCGGAATTTGGTACACACCGCAATCGGGTATTTGGCAGACTGTTTGGCTCGAACAGGTTACGGATAATTACATAGCGAAAATCGTTCTTACGCCCGATATCGACAATGACGAACTCAAAGTGCGTATCGACTTCGCGCGTGAAAAAACGGTGGCGGAACTCGAAGTATTCGACGGAAAGAACAGCGTGACGACGGTTACCTCGGAAAACGGCGAAGCGGTAATTAAACTGTCTTCTTACGAATGTTGGTCGCCGGAAAACCCGAAACTTTACGATTTGGTTATTAAGGCAGGCAAAGACGAAGTTAAATCCTATTTCGGAATGAGAAAGTTCGGTATCGGCAAGGACGAAAAAGGTATATCTCGTTTGATGTTGAACAATAAACCGTATTTTCACAACGGGCTTCTCGACCAAGGGTATTGGAGCGACGGGCTTTACACCGCGCCGAGCGACGAAGCGCTTATTTACGATATAGAAACGATGAAGAAGATGGGGTTTAATATGCTGAGAAAGCATATAAAAATCGAACCTTTGCGTTGGTATTATCATTGCGACAGACTAGGTATGATCGTTTGGCAAGATATGATTAACGGCGGCGGTATTTACAAGGCGTCTGCCATTATGGTCGTGCCTGCGTTGAATATGGCGTTCGGAACGAAAAAGTTTATGAAAGACGACACGGAGAAAAACTACGAGTTTTTCTCTCGCGAAGACGAAGCGGGCAGAAACGAATTTTACGAAGACAGCGCGAGAATGATAGACGCTCTCTACAACGTCGTCGGTTTGGCGGTGTGGGTGCCGTTTAACGAAGGGTGGGGACAGTTCGACAGCGTTAAGGCGTACGAGTTTTATCGTAAACTCGACCCGACGAGAAGTATAGACCACGCAAGCGGTTGGCACGACCAAGGCATAGGCGATTTTAATAGTTTTCATATCTATTTCACGCCGTTTTGGTTCCCGAAATACGATATTAAGGACAACAGACCGATTATTTTGAGCGAGTACGGCGGTTACAGCCTTAAAGTGCCGGGTCATATGTACAATAAGGAAAAGTTTTTCGGGTACAGAAAATATTACACGCAAGAAACGTTTAACGAAGCGCTGTTCTCGCTTATAGGACGAAGAATTAAGAACGCGATTGCAAAAGGACTTTCCGCGACGGTGTATACCGAAGTGAGCGACGTCGAAGACGAATGTAACGGACTGCTTAGTTACGACAGAAGAGTGGTAAAGACAGACGTAGAGTTGCTACGCAAAATCAACGAAACCATCAAGTTATAAAAATGTTTAATGAAAGAATAATGACCGTGTTTGACGCGGTGATGAAGTATATCACCGCAGGCGAGTACGTCGTGGTGCCTAAGACGAGCGTTCGCGACGCGCTTGACGGGTATAGCCAAGCAGAAATCGATACCGCGCTTAACACGCTGCAAATGAACGAATTAATCCAAATACGCTACGCCGACAGCGAAGTGTATTGTTTGACCGTACTTCCGAAAGGGATACGCGAAGACGAGCGGCGAGAAGAGGCGAGAGAGGCGGAACGACGCAAGCAGGCGATGTTGGCGGCGGAACGGGCAAAACGAGAAGAAGAAGCCAAAGCGGCGGCGGCAGCGAAAGAAAACGCGAACGCGTACGACCCGAAACCCGACGAGCAGTCGGAGCAACCTACCGAGCAAACGGACGCGACCGAAACGGGAAAGGAGCAAATCATAAACAAAGTCGTATCTGCGGTTAAGCCTTTTAGTTACGTCAAAGCGGCGATAATATGCGGACTAAGCGCGTTTTTCGGCGCGTTTATCGCAGGAATGATTGCGCTCGGGATAATCGTAAGCAAGGTAGGGTAAAATGGTACTCGGAAAGAAAGAAAAAGTACTTATGAACGTCGTATATGAGGCGGCAAGCGGCACGGCAGGCGGACAATGCCTTATTTCCCCTGTGGAACTGCTTTCGCGTATTCCCTACAAAGTAGATTTTCGCGAAGGCGATTTGGAAGAAACACTTAACAAACTTATGCTCGACAACTATTTCGTTTACGAAAAAGCGAAAAAACTAAACGGCGACCTAATGTACGTCATTACGCTTAAAGATAACGGGATAAGTTATCTCAGAGATAAGGAGGTTTCTCGTAGAAAACTCGCCATAAGAATTGCGCTTACGATTGCGATAGCCGCGCTGTCGTTCTCGATAAAGTTCATTTTGCAAGCAATATTCGGGTAGGAGATTGTCCGACCACACGTCGTGCGGGATTTTGCGGCAGTCGCTTTGCTTTGTGCGGACAAAATCTAATCACGCACGAGTCGGACTTCCAAGGAAGCAAAATGACACATTTTGCTTGAGTCGGTAGTTCGTGGGGGAGATTCCCCCACTGTCCCCCTATTTGGGCGAAAAGCGAGAAGCGAATTCCCGCTTTTCGGGAATTTTTACCGTGAGATAAAGTGCGTCAGCCCACCCGCCCGCCCAAAGCGATATTTCACGTTGCGGTGAATAATTATGGATAAATTTGAACTAATCAGCGAATACAAGCCGTGCGGCGATCAGCAGCAGGCGATTGACAAGTTGTGCGAAGGGATACAAGACGGGTTGAGAATGCAGGTTCTTCTCGGCGTTACCGGTAGCGGTAAGACGTTTACTATGGCGAACGTTATTAACAAAGTTAATCGTCCTGCGCTTGTCATTGCTCACAACAAAACGCTTGCGGCGCAACTTTGCAACGAGTTTCGTGAGTTTTTTCCGCATAATCGCGTTGAATATTTTGTCTCCTACTACGATTATTATCGACCCGAGGCATATATTCCGTCAACGGACACCTACATTGAAAAGGATATGAGTACCAACGACGAGATAGACAAACTTCGTCATTCCGCCACCGCGTCACTCGGAGAGAGGCGCGACGTCATCGTTGTTGCGTCGGTTTCGTGCATATACGGGTTGGGCGCGCCGCAGGAATATTTCAAGCAGATGTTGTCTTTACGCCCGGGGATGACGGCGGACAGGGATAAAATCATAGATAAACTCGTTAAACTTCAATATAAGCGTGCCGAATACGAATTCGAGCGGTCAACGTTTCGCGTACGTGGCGATATTTTGGAGATTTTCCCCAGCAACAACTCGGTTTCCGCGATACGGGCGGAGTTTTTCGGAGATGAAATAGACGGGTTGTACGAGTTTGACCCGACAACCGGTAAAACGTCGAGCAAACTTGCGCATGCGGCGATTTTCCCTGCGACGCACTACGTTATCGGGGACGAGAAAGTGGAAGACACGCTTAAACGCATACAAGAGGATATGGTAAAAGAGTGTGCGGATTTTCGCGACAACGGTAAACTTATCGAAGAGCAACGTTTGAAAGAGCGCGTTTGTTACGATATGGAGATGATTCGCGAAATCGGCTACTGTTCGGGTATCGAGAACTATTCGCGTTATTTTGACGGGCGGAATCCGGGCGAGCCGCCGTTTACGTTAATGGACTACTTCCCCGACGATTTTATAATGTTCATCGACGAATCGCACATTACTTTGCCGCAACTACGGGCGATGTACGCGGGGGACGTTGCGCGTAAGACAAATCTTGTCGAGTACGGTTTTCGTCTACGCGCGGCGTACGACAACCGACCGCTTTCCTTTGACGAGTTTAACGACAGATTTTCGCAACTTGTCTGCGTAAGCGCAACGCCGGGCGAGTATGAACTAAATCAACAGGGTCAAATTGTCGAGCAACTTCTTCGACCGACCGGGCTTGTCGATCCGCCTATCGAGATACGGAAAACCGAAGGGCAAATCGACGATCTTCTCGGAGAAATCGACTTTACCGTTAAAAAAGGCGGCAGGGTTCTCGTTACTACGCTTACGAAGAAGATGAGCGAGAGTTTGACCGCGTATCTTATCGAGCACGGCGTCAAAGCGACCTATATGCACAGCGAGATAGAAAGTCTTGAAAGGATAACGATAATAAACGCGCTTAGGCGCGGAGAAACCGACGTTATCGTAGGGATAAACTTATTACGAGAAGGACTAGACATACCCGAAGTTATGCTTGTAGCCATTCTCGACGCCGACAAGGAAGGATTTTTACGTTCGCGTTCGTCAATAATACAGACGGTAGGCAGGGCGGCGCGCAACGCGGAAGCAAGGGTTATTCTTTACGCCGACGTGATGACGCAAAGTATGCAAAGCGCAATCGAAGAAACCGACCGCCGCCGTAAATATCAGCAAGAATATAACGAAAAACACGGAATAACGCCGAAAACCGTTATTAAAGAGATAAAAAACAGCATAATCATCACGCAAAAAGAGCCTACGGAAAAGAAAAAAATAACGAAGAGCGAAGTTTCGAGAGAGATAGAGCGGCTTAAAGGGTTGATGAAAACCGCGTCCGCGCAACTTGATTTTGAAACGTGCATTACTTTGCGCGACCAAATAGCGGAGTTAAAACAATTATTGAAAAATTAACGAATACAAAGGTTTATATATGAACGACATAGTAATTAAAGGAGCAAGGCAAAACAACCTTAAAAACGTCAACTTAACGTTACCGAGAGAAAAACTTATCGTATTTACGGGGTTAAGCGGTAGCGGAAAGTCGAGTCTAGCGTTTGACACGATTTTCGCGGAAGGGCAACGGCGGTACGTAGAGAGTCTGTCGAGTTATGCCCGTCAATTTTTGGGACAGATGGATAAACCCGACGTCGAGAGCATAGAAGGGCTTAGCCCTGCGATAAGCATCGACCAAAAGACGACGTCGCAAAACCCGCGGTCTACCGTCGGCACGGTTACCGAAATTTACGATTATCTAAGGCTTTTGTACGCGCGCGTCGGCGTGCCGCACTGTCCGCAATGCGGTCGGGAGATAAAAAGCATAAGCCTTGACCAAATCGTCGATAAGGTTATGATTATGGACGAAGGAACGAAATTTATGGTTCTCGCGCCCGTTGTTCGCGACCGTAAAGGCGAGTACGTCAAACAGTTCGAACAACTTAAAAAGAACGGTTTTGCAAGGGTCAAAGTAGACGGCATAGTTATGTCGCTCGACGAAGAAATCAAACTCGATAAAAACAAAAAACACAACATATCGGTCGTCGTAGACCGCCTTGTGATGAAAGGCGATATACGAAGAAGGCTTACCGACAGCGTGGAAATCGCATTGAAAAACGCAGACGGGCTAGTGGTTATCGAAACCGTGGAAAACGGCGAAGAAGAATTGTTTTCGACCAACAATTCCTGCCCGGAATGCGGTATAAGCATAGGGGAAATTACGCCGCGTTTGTTTAGTTTTAACGCGCCTGTCGGTGCGTGTCCGGAGTGTACCGGGCTGGGGTTTAAGAGCGAAATCGACCTTGACAAACTTATTCCCGACAAGAACATATCGCTGGAAGACGGCGCGATTAAATGCACGGGCTGGAACTTGGACGCAGGAAAGATGACGCAGATGAAATTCCGCGCACTTGCGAGAAGATACGGCTTTTTGCTAAGTACGCCGTATAAAAATTTACCTTCAAAAATACAAAACATACTGTTATACGGCACGCACGGGGAAACGATTGAATACGAGGCGAACACTCGCTCGTTTTCTATGCGTTACGACGGGGATTACGAAGGCGTCGTCAACAATCTTACGCGCAGGTACAAGGAAAGCAGTTCGGAAGCGGCGAGAGCAGACATCGAAAAACTAATGACCGCTCGTCCGTGCGAAGCCTGCAACGGCAGACGACTTAAAAAAAGCGTGCTTGCGATAACCGTCTGCGGACGGAATATCAGCGAAATTTGCGATATGCCCGTCGGAAGACTAGGATACTTTTTCGATTCGCTTAAACTCGGTTTGCGCGAAAAAACAGTCGCCGCGCCTATACTGAAAGAAATAAAAGAAAGGGTAAAATTCCTTGTGGACGTAGGACTGGATTACCTTACGTTGTCCCGTTCGAGCGGAACGCTGAGCGGCGGAGAATCGCAAAGAATAAGACTCGCCACACAAATAGGCAGCGGACTTACGGGCGTGCTTTACATCTTGGACGAACCTAGCATAGGACTACACCAAAGAGATAACGACAGACTTATAAAAACGCTGTTTAGACTAAGAGATTTAGGAAATACGCTTATCGTGGTCGAACACGACGAAGACACGATACGGAGCGCGGATTATATCGTGGACATCGGACCCGGAGCAGGCGTAAACGGCGGCAGACTTGTCGCTAGCGGTTCCCTAAACGATATAATAAGTTGCCCAAACTCAATAACAGGCGATTATCTAAGCGGAAGAAGAAAAATCGAAATACCGTTTAGACATAGAAAAGGTAACGGCGAATATATAAGCGTAATCGGCGCGAAACAAAACAATCTAAAAAACATAAACGTTGATTTTCCTCTCGGAAAGTTTATTGTCGTTACCGGAGTAAGCGGTAGCGGAAAGTCGAGTTTAGTCAACGGTATACTTTATCCGTATTTAGCAAACAGACTGAACGGCTCGCGGCTTATAGAGGGCAAGTGCGCCGACGTAACGGGGCTTGAACACGTAGACAAAGTGATAGCGATAGACCAAAGTCCGATAGGGAGAACGCCGAGGAGCAATCCTGCGACGTATACGGGCGTTTTTACCGCGATTAGAGAGTTGTTTTCGCAGACGCAGGACGCAAAAGCGCGCGGATATGGCAGCGGCAGGTTCTCGTTTAACGTAAGCGGCGGACGATGCGAAAACTGTTCGGGCGACGGAATACTGAAAATCGAAATGCACTTTTTGCCGGACGTTTACGTTCCGTGCGAAGTTTGCGGCGGAAAAAGATATAACAGGGAAACGCTCGAAGTCAAATACAAAGACAAAAGTATTTACGACGTGCTTGAAATGACGGTTGACGAAGCGACCGACTTTTTCCAAAACATACCGAGAATATACAACAAGGTAAAGACGTTGCGCGACGTCGGACTCGGATATATCAAACTCGGTCAACCAGCGACGACGTTTAGCGGCGGCGAAGCGCAAAGAATAAAACTTGCGACAGAACTAAGTAAACGTTCGACAGGGAAAACGGTGTATATCCTTGACGAACCGACCACAGGCTTGCACGTTGCGGACACGGAACGGCTTATAGGAATACTAAACAAACTAACGGACAGCGGAAACACGGTAATTGTCATCGAGCACAACCTTGACGTAATCCGACAAGCAGACCACATAATCGATCTCGGACCCGAAGGAGGCGACGGCGGCGGAACGATAGTAGTCGCCGGCACACCCGAAGAAGTCAAAGAATCGAAAAAAGGCTATACGTCGATTTATATCTAAATAAAACGAACGATAAGCGCAACGCGATGCGTTGCGGGGAAGAGTGAAGAAGTAAGGATACGCATTGCGCTATGCTTGACTTATTCGTTATATTTATAGTAAAATATTTTTTAGAGTTTAATACGAAAGAAAATTTTCTCGGAGGTAATAATTGTATAAGTATGAATTAAAAACCGAACGCAAAGGTTTTTTCGATATAACCGACGAAGTAAGAGCGGCGATAAAAGAAAGCGGCGTTAAAAGCGGAATTTGCGTTGTTTTTTGTCCGCACACCACCGCAGGAATAACCATTAACGAGAATGCGGACGAGTGGGTCGCTCGCGATGTTAATTTTGCGTTTGACAAGGTTTTTCCGCGGTTCCCCGAATTCCGTCACGACGAAGGGAACAGCGACGGACACGTTAAATCAAGCGTTATGGGTGCGAGCGAAACGATTATTATCGATAACGCGCAACCTTTGCTCGGCGTTTGGCAAAACGTTTATTTTGCGGAGTTCGACCCGCCGAGAAATCGCAGTTTTTACGTTAAAATAATCGAAGGATAGGAATGTAAAATGCTTATTGACGAAAGAATGGTTAAACTTGCAAAAGGACTTGTCAATTATTCCTGCGCCCTTAAAAAGGGCGAGAAAGTCCTTATCGAGGCTTGGGGCGTTCCGATTGAGATGATTAACGTCCTAATTCGCGAAGTTTATGCGGTCGGCGCGATGCCGTTCGTAGAGTATTCGGAAAACAGAATTAAGCGCGAACTGCTTATGGGTGCGACCGACGAAATGCTTGCCGCTTGGGCGAAGTACGACGCGTTTCGTATGGACGATATGGACGCTTATATCGGACTGCGCGGCGGAAATAACAGTTTGGAAACCTGCGACGTACCCGACGAAAGAATGAACGCCTTTACACGTATTTATCAGCACCCGGTTCACCACGAACGCAGGGTTTGCAAGACGAAGTGGGTTATTCTGCGTTGGCCGACGGAAGGAATGAGCCAACTCGCCAAAATGAGTACGGACGCTTTTGAAGATATGTATTTTAACGTTTGTACGCTAGATTACGCAAAGATGAACAAGGCAATGGACGCCATGGCGGCATATATGGCGAAAACGGACAAGGTTCGTATCGTTTCGCCCGACACGGATCTTACTTTCAGCATTAAAAACGTAGGGTCGCAAAAATGCAGCGGCGAAATGAACATTCCCGACGGCGAGATTTATACCGCACCGATTAAAAACAGCGTAAACGGCGTCATTCACTACAATACGCCGAGTATAGAAAACGGTATCGAGTTCAAAGACGTAAGACTTGTCTTTAAGGACGGAAAAATTATCGAAGCCACAGCCAACGATACCGCCGCGGCAAACAAAATTTTCGATACCGACGAAGGCGCGCGGTACGTCGGCGAATTCGCGTTCGGACTTAATCCGTACATACACAACGCCATCGGCGACATACTATTCGACGAAAAAATTTGCGGCTCGATTCACTTTACGCCGGGGTGCTGTTACGACGATTGCGACAACGGCAACGTGAGTGCGGTACACTGGGACTTGGTACTTGTTCAAACACCCGAATACGGCGGCGGCGAGATATACTTCGACGACGTGCTTATAAGAAAAGACGGGCGATTTGTGGTTCCCGAACTTGAATGTTTGAACCCCGAAAACCTTATTTAGAGTTTGTCGGACGCGTTGTTTAAGCCTAACGAGAACGACGTGTTCGTGCGGTATAATTTACTAAGAAAAAACAGTCGGAGGGCGTATGAAAAAGAGAGAGAACGGAGAAATAAAAATTCGCAAACCGTCGTTTTTTATTTACACGATACCGTCGTATATCGTAAAGTTTCTCGCAAGAATTTATTGGCGAATGAAGACGGACGGGAGTGCGCTTAAAGGTGTGAAGGAACCGATTTTGGCGGTCGCGCCGCATGCAAGCACGCTTGACATCGTACCCGTAGTTTGCACGCTCTTGCCGCGTCGTTTTAATATGGTAGCGGCAAAAGATTTGTTTACTTGGAAACAGTTAAAGCCGTTTATTAAGCGGTTTGGCGCGATACCGATGAACCAGTGTGCAATGGACCTCACGAGCATCAAGATGATGAAAGCGGCGGTAGATCAGGGCAGGAATATCGCGCTTTTCCCTGAAGGTCGGAGCAGTCTTGACGGGCGACAGATGTATTATCTCAATCCGTCGATAGGCAAACTCGTCAAGTTTCTCGAATGTACGGTTGCGGTAGTGGAAACGCACGGCGTGTACGCTACGAAACCGCGTTATATCAAAGGTTTTCGTCGTGGCAGAATTGACGCGAAAGCACGCGTACTTATTACCAAAGAAGAGATAAAAACGCTTAAACCGCTTGAAATCTACGAGAGAATACGCGACAGTCTTGTGTTTAACGATAATGTTTGGCAACAGGAAAATCATATCGAGTTCAAAGCGAAAGAACTTGCGAGCAATCTCAACTACGTTTTGTACAAGTGTCCGAAATGCGGAGCGGAATACGAAAACGAGGCAAGCGGGGACAAACTGAGATGTCGCGCCTGCGGAAATACCGTTCGTTACACGCCCGACGGGCATCTCATAGCAGAAGGCGACGGGGTAAGCATAGACAGGATTGACCTTTGGATGGATTACGAGCGAGAGAGCGTACGAAAAGAAATCGAAGAGAACGAAGAATTCCGTATTGCAAAGCCAGTAACGTTGTATAAACGCAACGACGAAGAACATGACTACGACAAGGAAGGCGAAGGGGAGTTTTATATAACCAAAGACGCGATAGGGTATCTCGGGACTAGAAACGGCGCGGAGTGGAGAACAGAACTTCCGATAGCGAATATGCCTGCGATAGTAACAAAAAATTCCGAAGGGATAGATTTAATCATAGACAATAAAACGTACAGGTTCGAGTTTGTCGAAAAGAAATATTCGACCAAATTCGGAATAATCGTGGAAGTGCTGTTTGCGAAACGTCACGGGATACCTCTTACAGAAAAGGATAGAAAGTAAAGATGAATTTTTTTCTCAAAAAAAGATTGCAAAATGCAGGAAAACCGAAAGGATTTTGGGGTGCGGTCACGCTTGGCAACATGAACAAGGATCACGCCAAACTAACAGATGAAGGTTTGTCGAAAATCAACGTAAAACCCGACGCCGTTTGTTTGGATATAGGTTGCGGCGGAGGCAGAACGTTATCCAAACTCTCCGCGCTCGCGCCGAAAGGCAAAATATACGGCATAGATATAAGCGAAACTGCCGTTAGATGCGCAAAAAACTACAACGTTAAAGACGTAGCGAGCGAAAAAATGCAAATAAGAACGGGCGACGTTGCGTTTTTGCCATACCCGACGGAGAAATTCGACGTCGTTACCGCGGTGGAAACGTTTTATTTTTGGCAGAATAAACAAGCCGCCGTGCAAAACGTCTATAACGTGTTAAAAAAAGACGGCGAGTTTATCGTTATGCTCGACGCGTACGAAGACGGCACCGACCACATGGAATACGTAAAACGCGAGATACGATACGAACTTAACACGCCCGACGAAATAAAAGCAATGTTCGAAAAAGCAGGTTTTTCTTCGATTGAAGTCGTTACCGGCGACAAAAAACTTTTCGCTATCGGAATAAAATAAATAAAATCGTGATAAATAAAAAACGCGAGCAATCGCGTTTTTTTTGTTGTAAAAAAATAACTTTTTTGTCGAATAAAGTTATATTATCCAACGTATTTCTTCCGGATTATCGACGTGAAGTTCGCCCCACTTGCCGTTCTTTTTTACACGACACTCGCCGCCGACGACAGGCGTGCCTGCGTCAAACTTAAAGTCGATGACCACGTTGTTTTCTTTGTCGATGTAACCGCAATTTTCGCCTTTGTATACGCAAGCCAAACCTTCGCTGAACGAAGTCGCGCAGTCGTAAATCAAAGGTACGATTTCTTCGCCTTGGCGGTTAATAAACCCGAATTTTTCGTCTTTTTGTACGCAACATAGTTCTTCTTTGAAAGAAAAAACTTCGTCGTATACCGCAGGAACAGCCATATCTTTGGAGTTTCTGTCGCGGAACCCCCAAAGCCCGTTCTTGTTTATTTTTACGTAACGGTCGCTTTCTTCCTTGACCGCTACTTTAACGGGACGCGGCGGACGTTCGGGTATCGTCTGCATCACGTAAGGAACTTCTTTTTCAAACTTGTTCTTTTTGTCTTGCCGTTGCGGCTTTTGCTTGTTTGGTTGATTTTGTGGGGACTTTGACGGATTTTGTTGCGGATGAGCAGAGGATACGGACGATATCGCGCGATCGCGTCCGTCTTTCGACTGTTGCGCCTTGCCGTCGTTTTGATTGCGACGGTCTTGACCGTCGGGGGCGGGTCGGGCGGGGTCCGCAGCAACGTCTTTGACGGGTAAAGGCTTTAAGAAAAGATTTCTCTTCTTTACCGCGGCTTTGACGTCAAGTAAGTTTTTCTTGTTGAACTTGCAAATTTTGTAGAAATCCGTTTCGCAACGCTTAACAACGTCGCCGATAGTCGTTACTTTTGCGCCGATAAGCAAAACGGCGGTTTCTTCCCGTAAAGTTAGATTTTCTATCGGTTCGGCAAGAACACCGTCGGGAAACGGCGGCTTGTAAGTGTCTTGCTTCGGTTTTCTGTTGTGAAAACGACGTTTGTCTGCCATGTATTATGTTACTCCGTTTAATCCCGAAAAAGCGGGAAATCGGGGATAAACCTCGATTTCCTTCGTTTTTCGGTTAAAATTACGTTTCCGTATCGTAAGTTGACTATTTTTCCCAAGGGAAAACGTATTGAGTAAGTCCGAGTTCGTCACGAACGTTACTCATTTCTTTTTGAACCGCTTCGTTAATCGGAACGCCGCTGTCCTTTCTTTGTTGCCAAATAAGGTATTCTTTTTCGCCGGCGGTGTAAATGTGTTCGCAGCCGGGAGCCTTTCTCGATTCGCGGATAGAACGGAGGATTTCGCCGGTTTTTTTGCGGCAAAGTTCTTCGCCGAGGAAGTGGTCGGTGTCGATAGCGATGAAGAAGTGTCCGAGATGATAAGGAACTTTATTGCCGTTTTCGTCGGTACCGTTAAGGTCTTTACCGTAGTTACCGTCTTGAAGAACCGCACTCAAAAGTTCGACTATCATAGCGTAACCGTAACCCTTGTATCCGCCGAGCGCTTCGCCGATACCGCCGAGAGTGGTAAGGGCAGCCGTGCCTTGACGAATTTTTTTAAGAGCAACTCCCGCGTCGCCTTCAACGGGATTACCGTCTATGTCGATAATCGTGCCGGGATGAACGGGTTCGTTAATTCTCGCATAGTATTCGATTTTACCGTTTTGCGTAATGGAAGTAGCGCAGTCGATAAGGAAATCGAATTCTTCGTCCGAAGGAATTCCGACGGTAAGGGGATTGGTTCCGAACATACCTTCGGTGCCGAACGTAGGAGCAACGGAAGGACGCGCGTTGGTGCCGGTTAAACCGATACAGCCGTGTTTGCACGCCATCGTCGGATAATAACCCGCTATGCCGTAGTGGCAAGAATTACGAACGACAACCATACCCAAGCCGTATTCTTTTGCTTTTTTGATGGCGAGTTCCATCGCTTTGTAACCGATAACCTGTCCCATACCGTCGTGTCCGTCAACAACCGCGGTGGTGGGGGTTTCTTTGACGATGTCAAAGTTCGTTACGGGGTTTTGAATACCCGCTTTAATTCTGTCTATATAGATAGGTTTGAAACGGTTGCAGCCGTGGCTTTCGATACCGCGACGGTCGCTTTCCAAAAGAACGTCGGCGCAAATAGCGGCGTCTTCGCGAGGAACGCCGACACCAACGAACGCGTCGGTAACGAAATCGTTTGCCGTTTTCCAGTCAAGTATCATTTTAGGCATAATAAAATCTCCTTGTAAAAAATATTTTCTGTATAGTGTTTTCGCGTTTTTTACGCTATCAAGATGATACCAAATTTGCCCCGTTTTGTCAAGGTTATAGGCTATAAAAGTTGGTTATGCGTCGTTTTTCGGCGGATCGACGCTTTCGTCGTTTTCGCACGACTTTTGTTCGCTTTTTTCGGCAGAACAATCGTTTTCGATAGCAACGCTTTCTTGACGTTTTTTGCGCTTTTTAACGGTTTTCAAATGCTCGTAAACCGCACCCCAAACAGCCATGGCAACCAAAACAGCCCCAAAAACGTAAAGTAAAACGCGGTCGGTGTTCGTAAGCGGATTGTTCATTCCGTTCGATGAGTAAAGCACGACGTCGTCGGTAATCGTAAGCGGATATTCCACGCGCTTGGATTCGTCAAGCCGCCACTCCACGGCGGATACGGGAAACATATCGGCAGTTACTACAGGATACTCTACGGGGACGTACGTTTCGTACTTGCTAAGCCCGTCGTCAAACGTAACCCGATAATGCGTACGCACTATATCTCCGTATAAAACAACGTCGCCAAGCAACGCGCAATCAAATTTTTTCGTCTTTTCTTTATCTAAGGAAACATTAGCCACGGCGTGAGTTTGGGTACCCCAAACATCGGATACGGTACTACCGTAGTGACAATATTTCTCTTGTCCGTTAAACGTGACTTTGACGAGCGAATCGAGCAAAGGATAGCACGCGAAGTCGGCTGACGCGAACTGCGGAATATGTGCGTAAGTATGGAGTTTGTTGTCGGTAAAAAACTTGTTTTGCAAAACTTGCGTGTCGTGGACAACGGAGGGAACGGCGGTTTTTTCGCCGAGTTTATAAACGATTTTTTCTCGGTCGTTTTCACCGTAACCGTAGTAGTAAGAGAAAGTGACCGTTTGTTCGGTGTCAACGAGATTAATAGCGATGCGGACGTTGTTTTCGACGGTAAAGGGCACGGTTACGGGTTCGCCGCTCGATTCGTAGACGTAGACTATTTTCTTACCCACAAGCGCGGATTCGTCAACGTATTCCAACAAATTATCGTAAGAAACGAGAGAGGAAATCGATGCGCCTTTTTCGACGGGAGAATGAAAAATATCATTTCCGTTAAAAACGTAAGTAAGAGAATATATTTCGTCGGCAAAAGCGATTTTTTGCGTCGGGATAAAAATCGCCGCCACGATAAACGCTAATAAAAGAATAACTACGGATATTTTTGTTTTTCTAATCATATTGTAAAACGCTTATTAATGTTGATATTTAATATAAGTATATACCTTAATATTAAAAAAAGCAATAGTGAACGAACAATGCCTTCGTAACGCGGAGTAAAAGCGTCGCACCCTAACTTTCGTTATGCTGAGCGAAACCGAAACATCTAGGCGAAAGCCGCTCTGCGGTTCACGTTAAAGGATAATCGACGTTGATGACGCTGTTGTACGTCGGGTTCAGCGCGCTGATTTTATCGGTTATTATTTTTACTATTTCTTTTTCGTTTTTCATTGCGTCGAACGTAAGCACTACGTCGAAGATTACGTTTGTATGCGTGGAGCCTTCGTTCATTCTGAAATCGTGTATCGTAAAATCGGGGTTTATGCTTTTTACGATGTTTTCAACGGCAGTTTTTAGCAATAGTACTTTCGGGTCGTCGGTTATTACCGGGTCCATATGAATGACCGCGATACAACGGAATTTTTTGCCAAGGTCGTGTTCGAGATTGTCTATGCAGTCGTGCGCTTCCATTATATCTTCGTTTGCGTCTACTTCGGCGTGCATGGATATCATCGTTCTTCCTACGCCGTAATTATGCACCACGATGTCGTGTACGCCGCGTACCGCGGGATAGTTTTTCGTAAACGCAACTATTTCTTTGATGAACTTCGGGTCGGGAGCGGTTCCCAACAATAAATTTACTATTTCCATTGTGCTTTTAACGCCCGAAAAAACGATAAACGCCGAAACCAAAAGTCCCACGTAAGCGTCGAGCGAAAGTTTGGTAAAGTAGCATACGAGTGCGCAAACGAGTACCGCCGTCGTACTTACCGCGTCGGAAATGCTGTCCGCTCCGGTTGCTTTAAGCGCGGCGGAAGAAAGTTTTTTGCCGTAACGGTAATTGTAACCCGCCATATAAAGTTTAACGACAACGGACACGCCGAGAATAATAAGCGTTGCGACGTCAAAAGTTATTTCGGGGGGAGTAACGAGGGATTTAATCGAACTTATCGCAAGTTCCGCGCCGACGAGAATTATTGCGACCGCGACTATCAAACCGCCGATATATTCCGCTCTGCCGTGACCGAACGGGTGTTTTTTATCGACGGGTTTAGCCGAGATGCGAAAACCGAGTAAAGTTATCGTACTGCTGCCTACGTCGGAAACGTTGTTTACGCCGTCTGCGAGAACGGATACCGAACCCGTAAGAAACCCCATGGTAATTTTAGCCGCCGAAAGCAGAATATTAAGTGCGATACCTACCGCGCCGCACAGTATACCGTAGTTTTGCCTTACCGTCGGATTGTCAAGGTCTTCACTGTTTTTTATAAAAAATTTTGAAAGTAATTTTATCATTTTTGCGTTAATTTCTTATTATCGTTATTTTTTATTCGGGTCGTCGCCGATTTTCGTCATTATTTTGGCTCTTTTCAAAAACGGTTTAATCTAGAATTCTCAGCGTTCCCGAAAATACCGTTTTCACACCGTCGTCCGTATTCACGACGAGATAGCCTTTGTCTGTAATATACGCCGCAACGCCTTTCGTTTGTTCTTCGCCGCTTAATACTTGCACGGTTTTGCCGATGACAACGGACGCGGAGCGGTAAGAAGAAAGCATTTTTTTGCCGTCGGTTTTCAAAAACCGTAAAATATATCTGCGAATTAACCGAGCAAGGCGTATTTTTTTCGACAAACAAACGGTTTTGTCCCCGATTACACCGGCAACGTCAAGGTCGGGAGGAAATCCGTCTTTCGGTGGAGAAAGGTTAATTCCTACGCCGATTATCATACAGGAAATATGGTTTTCGCATAGTATTCCGCATACTTTTTTCCCGTCCTTATATAAATCGTTTACCCACTTTATGCCGAGCGAAACGTCGAAAACGCGTTTTACCGCTTTTTGGACGGCAACGGCTACGGCAGGCGTAACGAGCGAGCGACATAAAGGATAATCGTTTTTTACGACGAAAGAAACGTACAAACCGCCGAACGGCGAAACGAACGACCGACCCGATGTGCCTTTTCCGTTCGTTTGCGAAAAGGCAATAACCGCGTCCCCGTTTTTAAGATTTTCAGCGTTGCGTTTGGCGTACTCGTTTGTGCTGTCGATTTCGCTAAGAATAACGGTTTTCATTAATGTTAATTATAAGCGTTTTTCATTCTATAAGCAACAGTATTGTCGGTTGCGTGAAAAAATCCTGCCGTTATTCGCCGTTTATATGACAATGTTATGCCAAAACGCGCCGAAAACGGTAAATTATATCGCTTATCATATGCGGCGGAGGGAGGGAAACCGATGGAAAGCGAACGCGAGATTATCGCAAACGTCAGAAAAATCGAGCGACTTTTGCAAACGCGCGAAAAGTGCGACGCGTTGTCGAGGTACAACTCGGGCGACAAAGTGCATTATAAGCAAATGGCGTTTCATAAATGCCCGAAACGCAATCGATGGGTATTCGGCGGTAATCGAAGCGGAAAGACGGAATGCGGAGCGGTGGAAACGGTTTGGCTTGCGCGCGGAATACATCCGTTTAGGCAGAACAGGGAAAACGTTTTCGGTTGGGTCGTAAGCGTGAGTTACGAAGTACAGCGCGACGTCGCGCAAAGCAAGATTCTGCATTATTTGAACCCCGAGTGGATAGAGGACGTCGTTATGCACACGGGGACGAAAGGCAATCCGTCGGTCGGAATCATCGATACGATAGTCGTAAGAAACGTGTTCGGCGGGTTGTCGAAAATCGGGTTCAAATCCGCCGATCAGGGCAGGGAAAAGTTTCAGGGCGCAAGTTTGGATTTCGTATGGTTTGACGAAGAACCCCCTCATGATATATACGAGGAGTGTCGAATGCGCGTCCTTGACAAGAAAGGGGATTTGTTCGGGACGATGACGCCCCTCAAAGGTTTAACTTGGGTGTACGACGAGATTTACCTTAACAAGCGGCAGTCGAAAGAAATTTATTACGTCAAAATGGAATGGGGGGACAACCCCTTTCTCGATGCGGAAGAAGTGGAAGAGATGACGAAAAGTCTTTCGCCCGACGCGCTCGACAGCAGGCGTTACGGCAACTTCCGTTCTTGCGGCGGACTCGTATACCCGGAGTTCGACCCGAACGTCCACGTCATAGAGCCGTTCGACGTGCCGCCCGAATGGCAGGACACGATGAGTATCGACCCGGGATTGAGAAACCCGTTAAGCGCGCATTTTTATTGTCGCGACGGTGACGGAACGGTGTACGTCGTCGGAGAACATTACGAAGCAGGCAAAGACATCGATTACCACGCCGCGAAAATCAAAGAAACGGCGGACAGACTAGGCTGGCACAGAACCCCCGAAGGGTACTTGGAAACGCTTATGGACAGCGCGGCGACGCAACGGACGCTGAGTTCGGTAAAAAGCGTATCCGAACTGTTTTACGAACGAGGAATAAAAGCGGATTGTAGGGTAAACAAAGATATGTTCAGCGGCATAAGTACCGTAAAATCGTTGTTCGCGTCGCGCCCGGCGAAAATCTATATCTTTGCCGATTGCGTCAATATGATACGCGAAATAAAGGGTTACTACTGGGGGAACAACGACCTTCCCGTCAAACGCGACGACCACGCGATGGACGAACTCAGATATTACGTTATGAACAAAACGAGGCTAAATCCGGGCAAAAGGGAAGAGAACGAAGTCGAAAAAAATTACAGAAAACTCATCAGCCGAGTTAAGCGAGAACATCAATAAAAGGGGAGATTATGTTAGACGTACTTTACAAAAAAGCGCGAGGGTACGACGTGGAAGAAATTAATCGCGAGTACGTGGTGGACGAAGACGGGAACAAGAAACTCGTCAAGGAAAAAACCACGGTAAAACACGTTCCGCCCGATCTAAGTGCGCTTAAAGCATATATGGAGATTAAGGATACCGAACTCGCGAGAATGAGCAACGAAGAACTAAGCAAAGAGAAAGAGCGATTAATCGGCGAATTGAAGAAAACAACAAGGAGAGAAAGTAAAAATGAGCGAAAAAAAGAAAGTTGACGAAAGGGTAGTCGAACTTAAAGCGGACTTTGAAAGAAGGGCTGAAGAGCGGAAAGAACTCGAACGAGCCTGGCTTATCAATATCAATTATTATCGCGGAAATCAATACGCGGAGACCCTTCCTACGGGCGCGATATCTTCGGTCGGGAAACGATTCCCGTGGCAACTCACGTCGGTGTTTAACCACATCGCGCCGATGATAGAGGCGCGACTTGCCAGGTTTAATCGTATGAGTACGGACGTGACCTGTTTGCCCGCGTCGCCTGCGCCCGAAGACGAGGCAACGGCAAGGTTTGCGACTAAACTGTTACGCACGGTTAAGGAAGACAACGATTTTCGTTCGCTTGCCGGCGAGGCGGCGTTTTGGGCGGAAATTTGCGGTACGGCGTTTTATAAAATCGGGTGGGATAAGCGAAAAGGCAGGGTTATCTCATCGGACGGATTGCGCGAAGGCGACGCGTACGTCGAAGTTTGTCCGCCGCAGGAGATATACCCCGACAGTCTTAACGCGAAAGGGATATTCGATTGTAGAAGTATTATCCACGCAAAAGCGTATCCCGTTGCCGCGGTGGAAGAAAACTGGGGCGTGAAAATCGACGAATCAGAGCGTAAAGCGAGCGTGATGTACGCGTCGGAAAAATTCGGCGGCGTGTCGTGCAAGGAAAAGGACGGGTACGTACTCGTTATCGAGCGTTATTCCGCGCCGAGCGGCGAGTATCCGCAAGGAAGGCTGTTAATCGCGGCGGGCGACAAGGTTTTGTACGACGGAATATTGCCGTACGTTACCGAATCCGACGGGAGCAGGGGGTTGCCGTTCGTAAGACAAGTAGCAATACCGTCCCCGGCGTCGTTTTTCGGGATAAGCCTTGTCGAGCGTATGATACCCGTGCAACGTGCGTATAACGCGGTCAAGAACCGTAAACACGAGTTTTTTAACCGTATGACGGCAGGGGTGATGGTCGCGGAAGACGGCAGCGTAGATTTGGACGACCTTGACGACGAAGGAATTGCGCCGGGTAAGGTCATAATATACCGACAAGGTTGCGAAAAGCCCGAAATGCTCACGTTCGGGTCGGTTCCGTCGGAGTTCGGCGAAGAAGAAGACAGACTGCTTAAAGAATTTGTCACAATCGGCGGAATTACCGATTTTGTCGTCACAGGGGCGTTCGGAGGAACGGATTACAGCGGAGCCGCGCTCAACGTTATCAACGAGCAAAGCAACGCCAGACTGTGCGTGACTACGGAAAGCATACGCTGCGCGCAAAAAGCGGTCGCGGCGAAAATACTCCGCGTCTACCGAGAATACGCGACAGACGAAAAACTTGCGGCGATAGAAAACGCGAGCGGCGGAGAAAAGGAAACGTTCCGTAAAAGCGAAATATCCGCAGACAACATAGTTTTCGACGTGGACGACGGACAGGTAAACACCATATCCGACAAACGCGGATTAGCGAAAGAAATATACGAAATGAACTTGCTGGAAAGCGAAAACGGAGAAATGACGGAAGAAAGCAAACGAAAACTTCTCGGACTGTTAGGTTGCGAAGGGTTTGCAAAATAAGAGCGGTTTAGGCTCGACAGAAAAAACGCAATCGCCCGCAAAGAGTAGCGTCGGTTAGACGAAGGCGGCGAGTACCGCGATAAAAAGGGCGAAAAGGAATACGAATTAAGGCTTAAAGGAGAGAAAAATGGAACAGGAACAAAACTTAGTAAATCCCGTCGAAGACGAAATCGGCGGCAAGGTTGAAGAGAATTCTTACGGGAAATTTTCCGACGCGAACGAACTTTACAAGGCGTACGTCGCTTTGGAAGGCGAGTTTACGAGAAGAAGTCAAAAACTTAAAGAATACGAAAAATCTTTCGGAGAGATAGGAAAGAGCAACGAGGAGCGAAAACAGGAATTGACGCGTAAATTCAACGTCGCTCCCGAGATTTTGGAAGAGGCGGCGCGCAGGGCGAGTGCGGAGACGAACGGAAGAATAGAAACGTCGCTTATAGGCGTACTCAACGAAAAAATGCTTACTCCCGAACAAATGGCTTCGGATTCTGCGGTTATTGACAAAGTTTTAAGCGAAAAAAAGAACAGGGAAGCGATTATCAACGAATACATCGAGAAAATTCGCGGTGTATCCGTGCCGATAAGTTCGCTTTCGGGCGGCGAGAGTCCCGCGTTGCCGCCGTACAGACCTACAACGGTTAAAGAAGCGGGAGAAATCGCGAAAGCGATAATAAAACAACTATAAAATCGGTTATACGCAGGCGGTTTGACTTTTTGACGAGATTGAACCGCTTGCACGCGACCAAAAGGAGAAAAAAATGATTGACTTATCTAATATGGACAAAGTAATTCGCTCGGTGTACCTCGACGTAGTGACCACTTGTTTGAACGAAAGAACCAGTCCTTTTTACAAAAAAATCGACAAATCGAGCGTAAACGTTGTCGGGAAAGAAGTCGTCGCGCCCGTTCGTTTCGGAATAAACGGCGGTGTGGCGTGCGCTGCGGAGACCGCGACTCTGCCGCCGTCGGCAACACCTTCTCTCATTAATTTCAGAACGTCGCTCGTTAATATTTACGGCAATCTCGAAATCACAGATAAACTGTTCAGAGCAAGCGAAGTCGGCGCAGGCGGAGCGGTGGACGTGCTTAACTACGAAATCGACAGTTTGCTCGATTCCGCTAAGTTTAACTTGCGCAGAATGCTTTTCCAAAACGGCGACGGCGTGCTATGCAAAATGACCGCGGCAGGCGACGGAAAACAAATCGTCGGCGTAGACCATACGCGCAACGTCGTGGAAGGAATGATAGTCGACTTCGTTTCCGGCAACGAAGTTGTGCTTACCGCAAAAGTTACGCTCGTGAATAAGACGGCCAAGCAAATTAAAGTGGACAAGTCCGTTCCGAGCACCGTCGCTAAAGATACGATAATCACCCTTACCGGGAGTTATAAATGCGAACTTAACGGTATACCTTATCTGTTTAACGGCGGCGGAAACAGTTTATACGGAAACACTCGTACGGTTATCGGATATGCGCTTCCGTCCGAATATACCGAAAACGCGGTGAACGCAAGCGTATTGCAAAGCGTAATCGACCACATGGAAGAAAACGGCGGAGAACAGCCCGATATGATAGTAGGCTCTTACGCGATGAGGAGAAAATATCTCGACGCGATGAACACCGCGCGTCTTAACGTGGAAACGGTAATCGACGACGGGTTCAAAGCACCTGCCTACAACGGTATTCCGATTTACGCCGAACCCTTTATCGCGGACAACGAGATGTTCTTCCTTAACACAAAAGACTTTTTCCTTGCGCAACTTGCGGATTGGAGTTGGGTCGAAGGAAGCACTCACGAAATTTTGCGTCCTATCTACGGCAAAGCGGCGTACGCGGCAACGCTCGTTAAGTACTGCAACCTTATGTGTCGCAGACCGAAAACGCAGGCGAAACTTACGTATTCCGAAGGTTAAAAACAATTAACGGGAGAGGCGAATGAAAGTTAAAATCACTCAGGATTTGTTCGATATAGCGACGAGGATAAAAGAACTCGACGAGCGGTACGAGATATATTACGATACGGACAGCAAAGAATACTATATTTACGCGTTTGGTATACGGCAATTAACGTTACCGTATGACAAACTCGATGTAAGAACTTTGGACTACGCTTATGAAACGCGAGTGGAGAACACAGAAAAAATACTTCGCGAGATAGACGAGTATAACAAAAGAAGCGAGCGCGACTCCGTAAAAAAAGCCCAAAACGAATTTGAAAACGAGTGTTCGAGACGCCTTCGCCTTTCCAAAATTTAAGGAGGGAAAAATGACGATTAAAGATGTGGCGAAAGAAGCCGCGGAGATGGTCGGCGCGTCCGTCGATTTTACTCAGACGGGGGACGAACAAGCCGCGTTTACCAAATGTGCGCTTATAGCAATCGCCAGAATTTCCGATGAATTTTGCGATTTGAAGACGACGGAAGAAGCGACGTGTTACGACGGAAAGATAGCGTACGATAAGTTTAACAGAAAAGTTAAACGCATAGTAAAAATCGTTAGGAACGGCAGGAAGATTGCTTTTTTTGAGGAACCCGATTTCGTTCGGGTCAAGGAAGACGGAGCGGTTACGGTTACTTACGCTTATCACGCCGAAGCGAGTTCGCTTGCCGACGACGTGCCGCTGCCGCCGAAATTTTCTCTCGCCGCGCTTGCCGCAGGCACGGCCGGGGAATACTGTTTTCGTCAGGGCAGTTACAAGGAAGCGGAAGTGTTTGACGGTCGGTTCGGAAAGGCAATCGAGCGAATTCTGGGCGACGTGCGCAGCGTGACGATAAAGGCGGTGGAATAATGAGTGCGATATCCGTAAGAAGTTATCCCGCGGTGAAAAAATCGGTTTATCGGGTCGGGCATTTTGCGGGAATCGCCGGGAACGCCGAACCCGACACGCTGAATTTAGGCTATACCGCATATGCGTGCAACGCACGACTCAGCAGCGGGAATTTGTTCCGCGCGCAAGGCGTGGACGTAGCGAAAATCGACGAGCAACTGTTGCCGTCGGGAGTGACGATAGGAAGTACTATAAATAAGGCGTATATATATAAAAAACACGACGCGTCCGGCGGAGCGGAGGATTACAGGCTCGTCATCAACCCGACTAGCGGCGGTTTGTACGAAGCGAAAATAGGCGTCGATAAGTCGTTTTCCCAAATCCAAGTACCGTCTTCTTCGTCGGTAGAAGTGATTAATTATAACGACGGGACGAGCGATTTGCTGGTTTGCTACGGCGATAACGGAAACATCTCAACGTACGACGGCGCGGAGGTCAAATCGGTGACCGGACCGAAACTCGTCGGAGTGACGGTTTATAACGGGCGTGTGTACGGCGCGATAAAAGGCGAAAGTAAATTGCGTTGCAGCGAAAGGGGAAACCCGCTCGCATGGGAAGACGAGAGCAAAGGCGCGTTTACGATAACGTTTCCCGACGAAGGCGGCGCGATTAAAAAAACAGTTCCTTGCGGCGAGAATTTGTACGTTTTTCGCGATTACGCGATTTATAAACTCACGGGTTATACCGATAGAAACGAATATGCCCTTACAAAAATTTTCTTTTCGCATAGTCCGATTTATACCGAAACCGTCGGGGTGAACGGGGAGAAAATTTATTTTCTTGCAGAAGACGGGTTTTTCGAGATAAAAAACGGTTCGGTTACGAAAGTGTGGCGCGACGAATTGTTACTTATCGAAGACAAGACTTACGCGGCAGGTGTTTGTTACGACGGAACGTATTTCGTTACGGCAAAACTGTATACCGACGGAACGGGTGACGTCGGGGACGAAACGCATTGTGCGAAAAACAACGGTATCGTGGGCATTGACACGGACACGGGTGCGGTGACGGCAATACGCGGAGCGGACGTAAAGAGTTTTCTTCCTTGTTTCGTGAACGGGAAGAGTTATCTGTTTCTAGTGAACAGCGCAGGGTATCGGGGAATGAACCTGTCGATGTTTACCGCCGACGGAAAGATATACGGAGCGATACCGCAAATTCGTTGGTATAGTCCCGTCGTGACGCTGGGCAATCGCGGCGACGATAAAACGATAAGGAAGATAAACATTCTTGCGCGGTCGGATATGACCTTAGGAGTAAGAAGCGAAACCGACGTGAAAACGTTTTCGCTTACGGGCAGCCTAAAAACGCAAAGCGTCGCAGTCAATATGAGATGCGAAAAGGCGGGAATATTTTTAATATCGTCGTCGCCGTCGTTTGCGCTCGACGGGTTCGATATAGAATACGAAACGACGGAAAGGAGAAAATATGGAGCAAATTGAAAGCAAACTCAACGAAATAATAAGAAGGATATTGATTCTGACCGAAAAGGTGGATAAACTCGGTTCGGGGTCGTAGCGGAGGAAAAATGTGGGAAAGAATCTTACAAATGGCGGCGGAGTCGGGCGTGTGGGCGGTAATGTTCGTCGTGTTGTTTTATAAACAGATGAAAGAGAGTAAACAACGCGAAGACAAATATCAATCCACGATAGACGCGCTTGCCGAAAAATTAAAAGCGATAGCGGAAATCCGCAACGATATAGCGGATATAAAAAACGCGGTGCTTACGGGCAGAACGGACGTGTTTAAGAACGAAGACGCATCCGATAAAAACGCGTAAACATAAATAAAAGTGACTTTGCAAAAAGTCGCTTTTATCATACCTAAAAAATGTTTTCGGATACCGCAATTCGCTTTTCCGCTAGATATTTGTTCGTTTCGTAATACGACGGAAGAGTGCCTACGTCCGACCAAAACGCGTAGTCTACGTAGGCGTAAGCGGTATGGACGAGCCGAGGAAGAAGGTTTTTTCCGAAGTCGTAAAAACCGTCGGGAATAAGGGACAGAATTTTACGATTGATTACGTAAATTCCCGTGTTTACGAGAGCAGGGAAGTCGATGTCCGGTTTTTCCACGAAATCGGTTATTCTGCCGGAAAAATCGGTTTTTATCACGCCGAAAGCGGACGGGTGGGGGGTGGGCTGAGCGACTACGGTGAAGAGAGATTTTTTTTCTTTGTGAAACGCCGCGGCTTTGGATAAGTCGATTTCGCTGTAAGCGTCGCCGCTAATGACGAAAAAATCTTCGGATAAAAAGGAAGCCGCTTTTTTTACGCCGCCTGCCGTGCCGAGCGGTTCTTTTTCCACGAAATAAGTGAGATTTACTCCTAAATTTTCCCCGTTGCCGAAATATGAGATTATTCTGTCGGCGAGATAACCTACCGTTACTCCGACGTCGATTATTCCGTGCTGTTTTAATAATTTTATCGCGTATTCCATTACGGGTTTATCGATGAGTTTAACCAAAGGTTTGGGGACGTCGCGAGTGAGCGGCATAAGCCTAGTGCCTTTTCCGCCTGCCATAATAATTGCGTTCATTTTGTTCTCCTTACGAAAAATTATCGGCAAGATAACGGTTCTTTATACAAAAAATACGTTTTTTAGTAGTAAAAAAACGGCGCGGAAAGTTATATTCGACTCAAATACTTGAATTTTTAGTTTATATACTATATAATTTTTGTTAGTATAAATAATGAATTTACGATAGTTAGTTATATAAATAATTTTTCAAAGAGGTTAGTTAATGGCAAAAAAATTAAAAATATCCTTTCTCGGCGGAGTGGGCGAGATAGGAAAAAATATGACGGTAATCGAGTTCGGCGAGGATATGATTATCGTTGACGCGGGGCTTACCTTCCCTGACACGGAAGAAACTCCCGGCGTGGAATCGGTTATTCCGGATTACGGTTACGTCAAGCAAAACGCGGGAAGAGTGCGCGGCATTTTCATTACGCACGGACACGAGGACCACATAGGCGCGCTGCCTTTTCTCCTTAAAGACCTAAAAGCGCCGGTTTACGGAAGCAACCTTGCGCTCGGACTTCTCGACAGCAAACTTGCGGAACATAAAATAAAAAACGCGTCGTTAAACACCGTTAGCGACAGGCAAGTCGTTAAGGCGGGCGTTTTTAGCGTGGAGTTCGTTAGAGTTACTCACTCGATTGCGGGTTCGTATGCGCTTGCGATAACAACGCCGCGCGGAGTGATTTTCGTTACGGGCGATTTCAAAATCGACCATACCCCTATCGACGGAAAATGTACAGACCTTACCCGTATTGCCGAGATAGGTAGCAAAGGCGTGCTTCTTCTTATGATGGATTCGACAAACGTCGAAAGAAACGGTTGCAGTATGAGCGAAAGAAACGTGTTCCGTTCGCTTGACGCGCAGTTTGCGACAAACGAAGACAAACGCATAATCGTGGCGACGTTTGCCAGCAATATTCATAGAGTTCAACAAATTATAAACTGCGCGATAGAGCATAAGCGCAGAGTCGCTTTTTCCGGTCGGAGTATGATAAAAATCGCCGAGATTGCAAGAACTTTGGGCGAACTTAAATATCCCGACGACGCGGTTGTCGATATAGACAAAATATCCAAGGTTCCGTACGACAGGCTTTGCATTATATGTACGGGTACGCAGGGAGAAACGGGCAGTGCGCTTACACGTATGAGCAACGACGATTTTAAGAAAGTCAAGATAAACGAACTCGACTGCGTGTTGTTCAGTTCGTCCGCTATTCCCGGCAACGAGAAGATGATTTATAACGTTATAAACAAGTTATCCCGTCGCGGAGCAAGCATAGTTTACAGCGCGCTTAGCGAAATTCACGTTTCCGGACACGCTTGCAAAGAAGAATTGAAACTTATGTTTAGCCTGGTAAAACCGAAATATTTTATCCCGATGCACGGAGAATATCGACATTTGGTACTGCATAAAGAACTTGCGCTCGAAATGGGACTTGGGGACAAAAACGTGTTTATACCCGATTTAGGCAACTGCGTCGAAATCGACAAAAGCGGAATAAAGCGTACGCAGGACGTGCCGAGCGGACGGTATTTCGTCGATAAAAACAATCTGCTTGGCGACAGCGAAGAATTGATGATCGAGCGAAAGATTATGGCAAGCGACGGTTGCGTTGCGATTGACGTATGTATTGCGAACAGGGCGGGCGACGAAGAAACTCCGATTATTCGAGCAAAAGGCATTGACCTTGGGGAGAAACTCGCCGAAGAACTCGCGAACGATATTATGTCGATGGTGGTAGGAGAGGATCTCGAAGCGGTAGGAACGGGAGAAGCAACGGTGCGGATACGCAAACTCGTTGCTAAAAAACTGCAAAAACGCTTGGCGCGCAGACCTATGGTTATCGTTACGGCGAGAGAATGAAAGCGGACGTAAAAGAGAAGATAAGCGCGATGCGGGAGGAGGCAAACGCAAGGAATCTGCCTGTTATGCGCGAGCGCACGGCGGCGTTTTTGTCGGCGTTAATCGCCGACAAAATGCCGTTGCAAGTGCTGGAAATCGGCACTTGCACGGGCGTGAGCGGTTTAACCGCTCTCGCCGCCGGAGCGCAAAAACTGACGACCGTAGAACTCGATTCGGACCGTGCGGAAGAAGCGCGAAGAAACTTCGCGGAAAGCGGATACGGCTCAAACGTAACCGTAATAGAAGGGGATTGCAGAGAAGTGCTGAGATACCTTGACGGAAACAAGTACGACTTTGTTATTCTCGACGGACCGAAATCCGATTTAGGAGAGCAGTTCGAAGAATGTATGGGAATGCTCGAACGCGGCGGAATCGTGTTTATCGACGACGTAAACTATCACGGAATGATAGCCGCCGAAGGCGCGCCGCATAAACAGCGGACGATAATACGCAATATGCGCGAGTTTCTAGACAAACTGAAAACAGACGAAAGAGTAAAAACGAGTTTTTATGACGAAGAAGACGGCTTTGCCGTTGCGGAGAAGATAAAATGATGGTTAAACCCGAATTGCTTGCGCCCGTAGGCGGCGCGGATAAACTGCCGTTTGCGTTACATTTCGGCGCGGACGCGGTGTACCTTGGCGGAAAAAATTTCGGACTTAGAGCGTTTAGCGACAACTTTGACGAAACCGAGATGGCCGCCGCGATAAATTACGCGCATTCCTTAGGGAAAAAAGTGTACGTTACGCTTAATATTTTCGCGAAAAACGCCGATTTCGGAGAGATGGGCGAATACGTTAAAAAACTTGAAACGTTCGGTGCGGACGCCGCGATTATAAGCGATGCGGGAGTAGTCGATTTCGTTATGAAAACCGCCCCCAAACTCGACGTTCACCTTTCAACGCAGGCGAACACGACGAACAAGTACGCGGCTGCTTTTTGGGCGAAACAGGGTGTAAAACGGATAGTTCTCGCGCGAGAATTGTCGCTCGACGAGATTAAGGAAATCAAAGACTATATCGGCGACGACGCGGAAATCGAGGTTTTCGTACACGGCGCGATGTGCATAAGTTATAGCGGCAGATGTTTGCTTAGCAGTTATCTCACGCCGAGAGACAGTAACCGCGGAGAATGCGTGCAAGCGTGTCGATGGGACTACGAAATAAGAGAGAAAGGTAAAGACGGATTTATGACGATAACCGAAGACGGGCGCGGAAGTTATATACTAAATTCGAAAGATTTATGCACGATGCCGTTTCTCGACAAAATAATCGAAACGGGAGCGTCTTCGCTGAAAATAGAAGGACGAATGAAATCCGCATACTACGTCGGAACGGCGGTGAGAGCGTACAGAAAACGTATCGACGACTATTTAAGAAACGAACCGTACGACGAAACGCTTGTAGCCGAACTCGAAAAAATTACGCATAGAGAGTATACGAGCGGTTTTTATTTAGGAGAAGCGGAACAATGTTACGAAACGAGTAAACCCGCCAACGATTATCGGTATTGCGCGGACGTAATAGGATACGACGAAGAAAAAGGTCTGCTCGAAATCGTTCAGAGAAACCGTTTTTATGAAGGCGACGAACTGGAAACCGTGTCGGTAACGAATGCCAAAAAGGTAAAAACAACGGAAATATACGATGAAAAAGGGAACCGCGTTTCGGATTGCAAATTCGTAATGCAAAGACTTTTCGTTAAGACGGACGTCAAACTCGAAAAGTTCGATATGTTAAGAAAAAAGATAAACTAACGGAGGGTCTTATGCTCGGTAAAGATACGATAATTTTCGTGGACGGAAAAAAAGAAAATCGCTTCGCTCCGGTAATACTCGAAATAAATAAAGACGTTGCTTTTCTCGCCGTATACGTACCGTTTTCTCGTGTGGAAAACAAAATTAAAGTCAAGATAAAACGTCCGTATGAGTTCCTGATAAAGAAAGTATGGTACCCTATAATGAAGTTTTTGCACAAAATATGTAAAAAAGTACCGATACCGAAAGAACCGTATTTGTATAACGCGGCGAGCAAAAAAAAGATGCTCAATATGCTGTTTAGATATGCGCCGAGCGCAATCGCGGTAAGCGACCCGGAAATACTGCGGTCTATGTCCGAGGGGATAAAACGCTCGGGAATAAACGTTAAGATTTACGCATTTTCGGACGACATAGGGTTTGATTATAACCTTGTAAGGGAAGAGGTAGCGCATTATTTTGCGGACAATATCGCGGTTCGGGACGAACTGAGGACGCGCGACGTGCCTGCGGCAAAAATCGACGTAAACCCGCTGCCCGTCGAGGAAGAATATTATCACCCGACGGACGCGGGAGAAGGGAAACAGAGAATAGGGTTCGAGCCGACGCAAAGGTTGTGCCTTATTATGCCCGAAGGAAAGTATTTTGAAACGGGAACCGCCCCGACGGACGTTGCGTTCGTGGTGAGAAAATGCGACGCGGAAATTATGAAAGCGGATGAGCAAGGAATAAAAATAGCGGAAAACGTCGAAGAAGCGGAACTCATGAACGCATGCGATTTCGTCGCGACAAGGTATAACCCGTATACGATAAAACGCGCGTCCGCTTTGAAGAAAAACGTCGTTATTATCGCGGACGAGAACGAGAAGAATCAAACGACCGACTATTTAGTCGCGGACGAAAGAACGGCGTGCGCGGCAACGGGAGAGGAACTTAAAACCGTAATTGCAATGATAGACGCAGGCGAAATATGCCTTAAAGGCGACGAAACCGACGAAAAAAGCGCGGAAAAAATCGCTTTCGAAATAAAAGAGTTGGTTAGAGGTGCAAAACAAGCCTAGTCGAAAAGTAAGTTTTTCTATAAAGCAAACAGCCCGCACAAAACGGGCTGTTTTTATACGTTTTATTGCGTTTTAGCAAGATTAGAACCGCTTTTCGGGGGTGTAAACGGTTGCGCCGTTATCAATAAAGTACTTTTTTGTGTGGTACGAGAAGTTCAATGTAAGAGACAAAATCGCGCGCGTTACGATAAACACGGGAATGGACACGAGGGGTATCATACCGAAAGTAGGGATGGCTGTCGTCGTGACGATTGCGACCCAAATTATGTTAAGCGTATAAAAACAAAGGAAGTTTTTACGGAAATTAACGAACGTTCCGCGAGTCGAGGCTTTGATGCCGACAAAAATATTTTTAGTGTTCGACGCACAAATTTCGGGCAGCCATTGCGAGAGTAAACAACTTTTTACAGAATAAGCCGCAATGAAAAGCAAGCAAACGAACGGTAGTCCGATAAGCGCATCGTTGACGAAACATACTCGAACAAGCGAGCAGAACCCAAGCGTAAGTCCGATGTTAAAAACGGTATGAATTATAGATAAAATAAGCGAAAGCAGTAGGTTTTGGAACCCGGTCGATATGAACGCGTTAAATAATCCGACGTCATAGCCCGTGCACATCTTTTCGTGTAAAACCTTGGTCAGGGGAAGTTGCGTAACCGTTATGAAAAAGCGGAAACAGAAATAAACCGAAATGATGATGGCGAGCGTACGTTGCCAATTACTTGTCTTAATATAGTCGATACATCTGTCGATATATTGCTCTTTAAGCGTGATAAACGGATGTTTAAGCATTTGTTCCGGAGTCACGTCCGCGCTTTTTATTATGTCCATTATGTCTTTAATCATAGGCATAATGACGGATGAAAGCACTGCGAAAACGATAAGCAACAAAATTATAATCAAAATCGCAAGTTTCAATATAAGTTTCGTGTTGCACATCGTAAGGGAAAACGTGTGATTTAAGGGCATGATTAATATCTCCTTTTATAAGGGTTTACTTTGACGTCTTCTCTCGGAAGACCGCTTTCCCCGAAATACGCCGTTATTATGAAAATAATCGAGAAAGTATACGAAAAAGCGAACCCCACAGCGTTGATAATCCAAGAAACGTACCATACTTTGGATACGAAATAGGAAATTAGCCCCGTTATCATAAGAATAAAAATTACAAAAAAGTGTCCCGGAAGGAAGAGTTTTTGTTTTCCGCGCGATTGATAAAAAGCCGTCGAAAGCGAGTTTGGCGAATAAACGCCCTTGATACACATCGACGGAAGCCAAGTCGTTATGCTGCTTACGATATATAAAACCGCGCACGATATGGCGATTAGAGAAAGAATCGAAAGCGCAACATACGCCTTAGGAGAAGAGAGAGTGTACCACATATACGCGAAAAACGAATACAATAAATACGCGACGCAATATATCATCAAGTTCATCGCGGTGTATAAAAACGCGGGAAGAGCGTAGTCGTTAAAGGATTTTCCGAGTTGTTTCGGAGAGAAATCGCCTACGCGAAAATGCCGAATAACCGCGCCCGAAATGCACGCCGTAGACAAAACGAAAACGATTAACGCGACAAAAATCGTGCTAAAACTGCGTTTTGACGGGAAATAGGCGAAAAATAACTCCGGCCAGTTGCTATAAGTAGGGTTATCAAACAAGTTCTTCAATACCAAATCCGTCCTAAGTCCGTACGCAAGTATGACGGACGGAACAAGTGCAAACGAGAAAAACGCCAGAAAACGCTTTCCTTTACCTTTGACGAATAAGTATGATAACGTATCAATAAAATATCGCATACAATAATTATAGCAAAACGTAAGGAATTTAGCAATACAAATTTAACAATGTCCGTTCGCCGTCCCGGAGCGCGTTTTTTTCAACCGAAGATTTAGATAACGACGACAAAATCGAACGCCGTCGAAAGACCGACGGGAGGGGAGCAAACAGGTTTGACTTTCGCGGATAGGTATAACGGACGGGTAACGGCGTTTTCTTACGCGCGCGCGACCATTATATATATTATTATATAAAATAAACGCGCGTTTTTTCAAGAGGGAGAAGGTTGCGCGAAAACGGGCGATAAAAGGGGAATAATCGCTTAGAATGGCGGTATATGTATTATGTTAGATTTTTATAAAAGAAAATGTCGTCGTTTTTAGACAATAAACGTACAAAATCGACCCGAAAAGCCATTTTTCGCGCGGCGGCAGTATGGTGTATCATAAACGCACAGCGTTTTTATAAGGATAATGTTATTATTTAGACAAATAGATATTTAGCGAAATACAAACGGGCGTACGGTTCGCTTGCAAACGAGGGACGGAGGTGAGAATTATTAACAAAGTTACGGTGACGAAAGGCGCGGTGTTCGATTACGAGGAAATCGTGTGTATGACGGAATTAGACCGTACAAAGATAAAGGCGGACGCGGAAACGTTAATACGGGACGAGCAACGCGACGAGTTACGACTAAAGTATTATGACGGAAAGACCGGAAAAAACTTGATTTTGTTCGTGAAAAAGGGATACAAATTCGGACCGATGCAAATGTGGATACTCGAAGGGATATGCGAAGAACGCGATTACGACGAACGAATGGAGCAAAGCGGCGTTATCAAAGAATGGTTGGAGGTTGAGATAGAATAACGGGCGTATACGACGAAAACAAAATAACGGAACTATTGAAAAATTATAAGGACAAGAAAAAAGAAGAGGCGATATTCGGCTATAAAAGCGAGGAAACCGCGTTTTTGGAAAGATGTTTGGACAATATCGAACCTTACGAAAAAGATATAGTGGAAAAAACCCTTATAGAAAACGTTTCCGTGCGACGATACTCGAAAGAAAGCGGCTTTTCGCGAGAAACCGTCACAAACCAACGTAATCGGGTAATAAAATTGTTGACAAAGTTTTTTAATATTTATAACGGGGGGAGTCAAAAAATTCCCGATACGGCTCGACGAGAAAATCGATAACAAAAAACGGCATTGCGATTAGGCAACGCCGTTTTCCGTTTAAGATGCGGATTGAATTCTCGGATTAATAATCGTCATCATCGTCGTCCGCGCCGTTCGCTTGACGTATGCCGTTTGCGATAATGTTCGTCCACATATACTGTTTGCGTTGCGTCTTGCCCATAAGCGAAAGGTCGCGACGACGCATTTCATTCGCAATTTCTTCCGACTCGACAAGCAAGTCGTTCATTTTGGCGAATTTTGCGCTGCGTTTTTTCTTAATCTTGCACACTTCCGCAAACAATATGATGAAAATAATCGCAAGTACGAGAGCGATAACGGCAACAATGTTGTTGGCGTTGATGAAATATTTTATCGGCGGTTGCATCGATGCGGCAATGTTATCGGCAATGCCGTTCGTGTATTCTCCGGTTTCCGCGTTCGTCTTGCCGTCGAAAATATCCGTTATTTTGGAAAGATAATCTTTTTGGACGGTTTCGAGAATGGTTTTAATTTGGTCAAGCGGTCCGGTTTTGGCGCCGTTGTCGGACGGAGGAGTTTCGTCGGACGGAGGAGTTTCGTCGGACGCATTCGACGGCTTGTCGGCGTTATCCGCCGGGTTCGCAGGAACGTCTTTGTCCGCTTTGACTTTTTCAAGCCCCGAACTTATGCCGAAGTAAAGTTCTACACCGGTAAGAACCAGACAGGCAAGCATGAGCAAGAAAAAAATGATACCGAGAATGGGTTTTTGACGATATTTTTTCTTTTTGAGTCTTTCGTATTCCTTTTCGTTGTTCGTCAAAGCCGAATTCGAGCCGAACTCGTATTTGCGCTTTAACAAGACGTAGGGCTGTTTGGATTTTTTCGGCGTCATATCGGCAGGCACGGGTTCTTTGCTTTTAATCCAACCGAAAGATTGATAATCGCCCGCTTCCGAACGCGGAACCGCCTTAACGTCGTAGTTTCTTACCGTGGTTTCCGGCATTTGTCATTCCTCCTTATTTGTTAACAAAATAAACACTTAATAAGTATAACATCATACGCGCGCGCTTGTCAATAAATAATCTCCGAGAAAAAAGCCGTTTCTTGCCAAAAAAAGTCGTATCACGTCGCGCGCGGACACAAGGAAGAAAAAAAGGTTTGAAAAAAACTTAAAAATTTTTTAAAAAACTTTGGTTAAACAGTTGACAGTAAATTTTTTCCGTAGTATTATGGTGTAGCACCTCAAGAAACGGGGATGCAAACGTACCTTGAAATAAGAACAGAAAGGTTTAAGAAAGTGTAATTAAACGAAGTTAATTTTTTTGAGAAAAAAAGAATAAACTGAAACACTTATTCAGAAACGAACATTACGTTTACGTAAAGTTAATTTTAGGAAGTCAGTAAAAAGTTTATGAAGTCAAGATTGAACTCAAGA